>NZ_SAUF01000001.1:0-600000 GCF_004023665.1 Afifella aestuarii | reverse complement strand
TCGTCACCGGATCGAATTCCGGGATCGGTCTCGGCGTCGCCAAGGCGCTCGCCGCCGAAGGCGCCAATGTCGTGATTAATTCCTTCACGGATCGCCCCGAAGACCACGAGCTCGCCGAGAAGATCGCCTCCGAATACGGCGTGACAGCAAAATATGTGAAAGCTGATATGTCGGTCGATGCCGAATGCCGCGGCCTCATCGAAGAGGCGGCCAAGATCGGCCCGGTTCAGATCCTCGTCAACAATGCCGGTATCCAGCATGTGGCGAAGGTGGAAGATTTTCCGGCCGAGAAATGGCACCAGATCATTGCCATCAATCTTTCCTCCGCCTTCTTCACCACGGCGGCCGCCGTGCCCGGGATGAAAGAAGCCGGCTGGGGCCGGATCATCAACATCGCCTCCGCCCACGGTCTCACCGCCTCGCCCTATAAGAGCGCCTATATCTCCGCCAAGCACGGCGTCGTCGGCCTCACGAAAACGGTGGCGCTGGAGCTTGCCGAGACGCCGATCACCTGCAACGCCATCTGCCCGGGCTATGTGAAGACGCCGCTCGTCGAAGGCCAGATCGAAGACCAGATGAAGACCCACAACATGGACCGCGAGACCGTCGTCCGCGAAGTCATGCTGGAGCGCCAGCCGACGAAGCAATTCGTCAAGGTCGAGGATATCGGCGCCATGGCCGTTTTTCTCTGCTCCGACGCGGCCGCCCAGATCACCGGGACACCGTTGTCAATCGACGGCGGCTGGACGGCTCTTTAAAGGGCAAAGGAACAGAAGCCGCTCGAAGGGCCTTCTCGGAAGATGGACACGCTTAAAATCGCCGAGACGACGCTCTCGATCATCATCGCCGACATCACCACGCTTGAGGTCGATGCAATCGTCAACGCCGCCAACCAGTCGCTTCTGGGCGGCGGCGGGGTCGACGGAGCGATCCATCGCGCCGCCGGCCCGCAACTCCTCGAAGAATGCCGCACGCTCGGCGGCTGTCCGACAGGCGAGGCGCGCCTGACGGACGGCTATGATCTGCCGGCCCGCCACGTTATCCATGCCGTCGGCCCGCGCTTTAAAGGCGGCGGTCATGGCGAGGCGGAGCTTCTCGCGTCAGCCTACAAGCGCTCGCTCGATATCGCGGTAGAGAATGGCCTTGAGACAATCGCGTTTCCGGCAATCTCGACCGGCATCTACGGCTTTCCCGCCGATCGCGCGGCGACGATCGCGACGTCCACCTGCGTCGGCTATTCGGAAGGCCATCCGGGCGCGCTGTCGGAGATCATCTTCTGCTGTTTTTCCGAAGAATCGGCCGAGCAGCATCGCCGCGCCCTCGCCGAAATCGGCCAGGAGGCGGAGATCGCCGACGAAGAGGCCCGGGCCGATCACCCGGGCCGATAATCCAACAGCCTATTCGGCCGCCTCGTAGCGGATCAGAAGGTCCTTGGCGTCGACGGCATCACCAGCCTTGACGATGATCGCTTCGATCGTGCCGTCGCGGTCGGCATGGATCGCCGTCTCCATCTTCATCGCTTCGATCGACAAGAGCACGTCGCCCGCCGTCACCTTCTCGCCGGCCTTGACCGCGATCTGGGAGATGACGCCCGGCATTGGTGCGCCCACCTGATCGGCATTGCCCGCTTCCGCCTTCGGACGCCGCGCCGCATCGGCCGCGCCATGCGCCCGGTCCGGCACGCGCACGAAGCGCGGCTGGCCATTAAGCTCGAAGAAGACGCGCACCTGCCCCTCTTCATCGGGCTCGCCGACCACCTGACAGCGAATCACGAGCGTCTTGCCACGCTCGATCTCGACCATCACCTCGTCGCCAGCTTCAAGGCCGTAAAAGTAGACGGGCGTCGGCAGAACTTCCGTCGGCCCATAATCCTCCTGCGCCCTGGCGAAGTCGGTAAAGACCTTCGGATACATGAGATAGGAGGCGAGCTCCTCGTCGGAGATCTCGTGATCGGCCGCTTCCGTAGCCTTCGCGCGCTCCGCCTCCAGATCCGCCGGTTCCATCAAGGAGCCCGGCCGCACGGTGATCGGCGTGTCGTTCTTCAGAACCTTTTTCTGGATCGCTTCCGGCCAGCCTCCGGGCGGCTGACCCAGCTCGCCGCGCATCATCTTGACGACGGAATCCGGGAAGGCGATTTCACGGCTCGGATCGAGGACGTCGTCGACGGAGAGATCCTGGCTCACCATCATCAGCGCCATATCGCCGACGACCTTCGAGGACGGCGTCACCTTGACGATGTCGCCGAACATCAAGTTAACGTCGTGATAGGTGTGCGCCACCCGGTGCCAGCGCGATTCAAGCCCGAGGGACCGCGCCTGCTCCTTGAGATTGGTGAACTGCCCGCCTGGCATCTCGTGGAGATAGACCTCAGAAGCCGGCGCCTTGAGATCGCTTTCGAAGGCCGCATACTGGTAGCGCACGGCCTCCCAGTAGAACGCGATCTTGCGGATCGCATCGCGCGTCAGGCCCGTCGCCCGCTCGCCCGAAGCGAGCGCTTCCACGATCGAGCCGAGTGCCGGCTGCGAGGTGAGACCTGCGACGGAATCCATCGCCGCATCGACGATATCGACGCCTTCCTCCACCGCAGCGAGCACCGAAGCGGCCGAAATGCCCGACGTGTCATGCGTGTGGAAATGCAACGGCAGATCGGTCGCCTCGCGCAGCGCCTTGAACAGCGCCTTCGCCGCGGCCGGACGTAAAACGCCCGCCATATCCTTGACGGCGATCATATGCGCGCCGGCTTTTTCCAGCTGCCTGGCGAGATCGACGTAATAGGCGAGGTTGTATTTGGAGCGGTCCGGATCGAAGAGGTCGCCGGTGTAGCAGATCGTGCCTTCGCAGATCTTGCCGCTCTCGATGACGGCATCCATCGACACCCGCATGTTCTCGACCCAGTTGAGGCAGTCGAAGACGCGGAACACATCGACACCCGCCTCGGCCGCCTTGGCAACGAAGAAGCGGACGACGTTGTCGGGGTAATTGGTGTAGCCGACACCATTGGAGCCTCGAAGCAGCATCTGCATCAAGATGCCTGGCGCCCCGGCGCGGATGCGTTTCAGCCGCTCCCACGGATCTTCCGTCAAGAAGCGCATGGCAACGTCAAAGGTCGCCCCGCCCCAGCATTCGAGCGAGAAGAGCTCCGGCAGCGCCGCCTGATAGGCCGGCGCGATCGCCGCGATGTCGTGCGTGCGCATGCGCGTGGCAAGCAGCGACTGATGCCCGTCGCGCATGGTCGTGTCGGTGACGAGCGTCCGCTTCTGTGCACGCACCCAGCGCGCCAGCCCCTCCGGCCCCTCGCGATCGAGGAGCTGGCGGCTGCCGACGAAATCCTCCGGCATCGCCTTCGCCTCGAACAAAGGCGGCACGGGCGGCGGCACATCGGCAGGCGGGCGCGGCCTGTTGCGTGTCTCCGGATGCCCGTTCACCGAGACGTCGGCGATATAATTCAACAGTTTGGTGCCGCGGTCGCGGCGCCGCACCGTATCGAAGAGCTCCGGCGTCTCGTCGATGAAGCGGGTGGTGTAGCTGTTATCCTGGAAAGAGGGATGCGTGATGATGTTTTCCAGGAAGGTGAGATTGGTCGCCACACCGCGAATGCGGAATTCACGCAGCGCCCGGTGCATCCGCTTCAAGGCGTCTTCCGCCGTCGGCGCCCAGGCCGTCACCTTCTCCAGAAGCGGATCGTAATAGCGGGTGATCACCGCGCCGGAATAGGCCGTGCCGCCGTCGAGGCGGATGCCGAAGCCGGTGGCGCCGCGATAGGCGGTGATACGCCCGTAATCGGGGATGAAATTCTCTTCCGGATCTTCCGTCGTGATGCGGCATTGCAGGGCATGACCGTTGAGGAAGATCTTCTCCTGCGCCGGCACACCGGACGCCGGATCGCCGATTTTCTCGCCCTCGATCAGCTTGATCTGCGCCTTGACGATATCGATGCCCGTCACCTCTTCGGTGACCGTGTGCTCCACCTGCACGCGCGGATTGACCTCGATGAAGTGGAACTCGCCCGTCGCGGAATCCTGCAGGAATTCAACGGTCCCCGCACAGACATAATCGGCGGCCTTGGCGAGCTTCAGCGCATAGCCGCACAATTCCTCACGCTTTTCGGCGCTGAGATAAGGAGCCGGCGCGCGCTCCACGACCTTCTGGTGGCGCCGCTGCACGGAACAATCGCGCTCGAAAAGATGCACCTGGTTGCCGTGCCGATCGCCGAGAACCTGCACCTCGACATGGCGCGCATGCTCGACGAGCTTTTCCAGATAGACCTCGTCCTTGCCGAAGGCGGCCTTGGCCTCGCGCTTGGCCTGCCGCACGGTCTCCACGAGTTCCTTCTCGTTGGCGATGACGCGCATACCGCGTCCGCCGCCGCCCCAGGAGGCCTTGAGCATGACCGGGTAGCCGATCTCGCTTGCGACTTCCTTCCAGCGGCCCTCGTCGTCCGGCAGCGGCTCGCTCGCCGGCATCACCGGCACGCCCGCCTCGACCGCGAGATTGCGCGCCGCGACCTTGTTGCCGAGCCGGCGCATCGTCTCCGGCGACGGGCCGATGAAAGTGATGCCCGCCTCGCGACAGGCTTCGGCAAATTCCGGGCTTTCCGACAAAAAGCCGTAGCCGGGATGGATGGCGTCCGCACCGCTCGCCTTGGCGACGCGCAGAATCTCGTCAATCGACAGATACGCCTCGATCGGACCCATCTGGTTCGGCAGATGCGATCCAGAGCCGATCAGATACGCCTCGTCGGCCTTGAAACGATGCAGGGCGAGCTTGTCTTCCTCGGCGAAGACGGCGACCGTCTTCAGCCCCAGCTCGTTGGCCGCGCGAAAAACGCGGATTGCAATTTCGGAACGATTGGCGACGAGGAGCTTAGAAACTTTCCGCAAGGCCACCCTCTCTCTGCAAGAACGCACTTTCTTACCGGCCGGTTTTCGGCGACGCAAATGAAGAGGCCCCCGGCTTGCGCCGGAGGCCTCTCTTTCAACTCAGCTGCGCGCGATCAGTAGCCCGCCGGGCACTCCGCGGTGTAGCGACGACCATAACGATCGCGGTAGTAGCAATAGCCGGGGCGGCTCGCCACCGAGCCGATGATGGCGCCAGAAGCGGCACCGATCGCGCCACCGACCACGGCGCCTCCAACCGATTTCGTCGCAAGCCCGCCGATCGCTGCGCCGCCGACGCCGCCGATGGCAGCACCGGTCGCTGCGTTCTTATCCGTCTGCGTACAGGCAGTGATGCTGAGAGCAGCAACAGCAGCAATGGCAATGGCTTTAATTTTCATGCGTCCATCCTCTCCGTGTCCGGGTGCGGTCAACCGTTCTCACAACACCGGCACCCATGCCAAGGTTCCAAAAATTTCATCATCCATGCCGGAGGTTTAGGCGCGACCCCGCTCGCGTGCAAAATCTCAGGACACCGAGCCGAAGAGGAGTGCCAGCGGCGCGCGGCGGAAAAGCTCCGAAGCCGCGATCCGATCGCCCTCGACATCGCCACCGCCGAGAAGATCGGCGAACCGGGCCGCCCCGCCGGGCAGCGACACGAACGTGTCGGCAAAGGCGTCGGCGCGCAAAGTGAGCCCGTCGTCCCGCTCGAGCAGCGAAAGCGGCAATCGCGGCACGATCACGACGAGGGTCTCGCCCTCCACACGGCGCGCATAGGCGGTGATCTGCGCCGCCATCGGACCTTCGACGGCAAGCGGTTCGTAACTGCCCTCGAGGAAGAGCCCGCGGTGCTCGCCGCGCAGGCGAAGCAGACGCTGCACGAGCCATGCCTTCGGCACCGCCTCGCGCCATCGGGAGAGCGCATCCGAAAAACTCATCTCGCCGAATTCATCGAGCCCGAATTCATCGAGCAACGCCCGGCGCCTGTCGAAATCGACCGGCCGGCGATTGTCGGGATCGACGAAGGAGAGATCCCATAATTCCGTGCCCTGATAGACATCCGGCACGCCGGGCGCCGTCAACTTGATCACCGTCTGAACCAGCGAATTGACCGCACCGGCTGCAAAGAGCGGAGCGCTCACCTTGAGGAAATCCTGGCGATAGGCGGCAAAATCGTTGGAGAGCGCCGAACGCACGAAGTTGGAGAGCTTTTCCTCATAGGCCGTATTGGCGGCCGTCCAGCTCGTCCGCTCTTTCGCCTCGCGCACGGCCTTCAGCATGAAGGCTTCCAGCCGCTCGACGAGATCGCGCATGCCATCATGATCGTCCGGCTGAAGCTCCAGCGGCCAGCCGCCGAGGAGCGCCTGGTGGAACAGCCAGACAACATTCGGCTCGGGCGCCGGCCCGTCGTCGATCTCCGCCACGAGCGGCAGGAGGATCGCGTTCCATCGCTTCACCGCGTCCGCCCACTCCTCCGCCATTTCGCTGATCGTAGAGATCCGGGCGCGCGCATCCTCGCCGCGCTTGGTGTCGTGCGTCGCCGTCGTCGACAACGCCTGCGGCTGCGTTTCGAGCCGCTCCTGCATCGCGGGGTGAAAGCTCGCCTGCGGGCCGGGCTCCGGCTCGCCGCCCACCTCGTTGAGCGCAATCAGCCGATTGAAGCGGTAGAAGACCGTGTCCTCCAGCGCTTTCGCCATCATCGGACCGGTCGTCTGCTGGAAGCGGCGGGCGAGATAAAGCGCGCTTGCGATCGTCTCGTGATCGGAGAGGTTTTCCAGAAGCAGAAGACCGACCAGGAAATCGACGACCCCCGGATCCTCCACGAAGGGCGAGAGCTTCGCCTCCTCGCCGGCTGCGACGACGAGCTCCCGGTCCTGCTGCGAGGCGCCCGAAAGATCGACATAGCTGCGATAGACCGGAAAGGCGGTGGCGATCTCAATCAAGGCGCGGCGCAAGGAATCCGGGCCATAATCGCGTGTCGTCGGATCCTGCTTGCCGATCTCGCGGGCGCGTTCGACGAGATAGGCGAGCTCGCCGGCGAGATTGTAGGTAAGAATGCGGCGCTTGGTTTCGCGTACGATCTCCGAAAACGGCCGCGTTTCGCCCGTCTCCTCGCGCCACGCCTCATCGAGGCGGGAAAGCCCCTCCGTATCGACCTGCAGCGCCGTCAAGGCGTGGGCGAATTCGTAGCCGGTCGTCCCCGCCGTCCGCCAGGTTTCCGGCAGCCTTTCGTCGGGGCCGAGGATCTTCTCGACCACGACATAGGGCGCATTCTCGATCTCCGCGAGCTGCGCGAGATAGGCCTTGGGGTCCGCAAGCCCGTCGATATGATCGATCCTGAGACCGGCCACGTCGCCTCTCTCCGCGAGCTCTTTGACGAGCGCATGTGTCGCCTCGAAGACCGAGGGACGGTCGACCTGCACGCCGACGAGATCGGTGATCTCGAAGAACCGGCGATAGGTCAAAGTCTCCCGCGCCATGCGCCAATGCGCGAGCCGCCAGTTCTGCGCCTCGTGCAGATCGTGCAGCGCCTCTCGATCTGCCGCGATCTCGCCAACCGCTCTTTCGATCTTGGCGAGCGCCTCGGGATCTTCGGCAAGCGTCGCAAGCCGCTCCTGGAGAAGCCCCGCCCCGTCGGCCGAACCCGTGGCGAAAGTCAGCGACAGCTCCTGAAAATCTGGCTCGTCGATCTCGCCCAGAATCCGGCCATAGGTATTCGGCGCCAGCGGCAGCGCGATGTCGTAATAGGTGAAGCGGAAGCGGCCTTCGTCCTTGTCGAAACGCAGCCCGAATTCCCCGTCTTCGAGAACCTTGCCATAGGGCGCACCGAGCGCCGGAATGAGCAGCTTCGCCGCCGACCAGTCGATGTCGAAATAGCCGGCATACTGGCTCTCCTCGCCCCATTCGAGCACGTCCGCCCAATAGGGATTGGCCGTCGACGCGCCCATATGGTTGGGCACGATGTCGAGGAGAAGCTTGAGGCCATTTGCCTTGAGAGCGTCAGCGAGGCGGGCAAACCCCTCCGCGCCGCCGAGCGCCGGGTCGAGCTCGGCGAAATCGGCGACGTCATAGCCATGGGTCGAACCCGGCACCGCCGTGAAGATCGGCGAAGCATAGAGGTGGCTGATGCCGAGGCGCTTCAGATAGGGCGCGAGCCCGGCCGCTGTGTCGAAATCCATCCCCTCGCGAAACTGCAGGCGATAGGTGGCCGTCGGCACCGCCTCGAGCGGCGGACCTGCCTCACGCATGGGACGCCTCCATGAAGAAGGCGACGGCGAGCGCCGGCACGAGCCCGTCGGCGATCTCCGCATCGACCCCCGGGCCGGAGACAAAGATCGGAGCCGACGGCTTGTAGCTGTCGGTGGAAACGGGCGTATCGCCGAGATTGGCGAGAAGTGTCAGCCGAGCTCCGTCGCCCATCGTCCAGGTGACGCGGAAGCCGTGGTCCCCAAGACGTTCCGCCTCGGCGTTCATCGCCCGCATGCCGGCAAGGCGCGGCACGATCTCGCGATGGCGCAGATGCAGGAGCTCGCGGGTGAAGGCGAGATGTTCATGCCCCTCGCCGCGCGCCGCACCCGACCAGTCGAGGCACGAGCGCTCGAACGTCTTCACGTCGTTGGGATCGGCGATCGCCGCCCGGCGCGCGGGGTCGCGAAAGCTCTCCCAGGCCGTGAATTCCCGCCGTCGGCCCTCGCGCACGAGATCGGCGAGCTCGCCATGAAAATCGGTGAAGAACAGGAAGGGCTGCGTCTCGGCATATTCCTCGCCCATGAAAAGGAGCGGCAATTGCGGCTGCAGCAGATGAATGGCTGTCAGAAGCCTGAGCATCTCTTCGTCGGCGAGAACGGCGAGCCGTTCGCCGTCGGCGCGATTGCCCACCTGATCGTGGTTCTGCAGGAACGTGACGAAGGTCGTCGGCGGCTGGCCGGCGCTCGCGACGCCGCGCGGCCCGCCCCAATGCTCGGACACCTCGCCCTGATAGGCAAAACCCTCGCCCAGGATCCGCATCAGATGGCCGACGGGATCGTCGGCGTAATCCTTGTAATAGCCTTCATGCTCGGCCGTTGCCGCGCAATGCGCGGCGTGATGGAAATCGTCGTTCCACTCCGCCGTGAAATAGCGCGGCGCGCCTTCCGCGTCGCGCTCGTGCAGAGAGACGATGTTGCGCTCGTCCTCCGTCGTCAGATGGATATGGCGGTCGGGCCATTTTTCGCGGATGCGGGAGGAAAGTTCGGGCAGGAGCGTCTCGGCGCCCGGCCCCTTAATCTGATCGATCGCATCGAAGCGCATGCCGTCAAGCCGGAACTCTTCCAGCCAGTAGAGCGCATTGTCGATGAAGAACGAGCGCACGGCCGCATCATCGTAATGGATGCCCGCGCCCCAGGGCGTGTGCCGCTCCGGGTCAAAGAAGGACGGGGCATACATGTGGAGATAATTCCCGTCCGGCCCGAAGTGATTGTAGACGACGTCGAGGATGACCATCAGAGTTCGCTGATGAGCGGCATCGACGAGCGCTTTCAGCCCCTCCGGCCCGCCATAGGCGCTGTGCGGCGCATAGAGTAGAACGCCGTCATAGCCCCAGCCGCGATTGCCGGAAAACTGCGCGACCGGCAGAAGCTCGATCGCGGTGACGCCGAGATCGGCAAGATAATCGAGCCGTTCCTCGACCCCCGCAAAGGTGCCGGCCGGGCTGAACGTGCCGACATGCAATTCGTAGGTGACGAGCTCTTCGACCGGGCGCCCGCGCCAGCCGGCGCTCTGCCAGCTATACGCCTTCGGATCGACGAGCCGGCTCGGCCCATGCACGTCGCCCGCCTGCGCCCTTGCGGCCGGATCGGGAACGGCAAAACCGTCTTCCAGGACGAATTGATAATCCTGCCCCGCCTCGGCCTCCGGCACGGTGAGCTCGAACCAGCCGCGATCGGCCTTGTTCATCGCCAGATCCTGGCCGGCGAGGCGCAGCGTCAGTGCATTCTGAGCGGGAGCCCACAAGCGGAAACGGGCGCCGCCTTCCGGGCGCATGAATGCGCCCCATGTCGTTTCGAATAAGAAGCTCTGGGTCACGGAATATATCGACTAAAAGTGTTGCGGGTGCAGTGGCCGGTCAACGCTCGGGCGATCCCAGCGTTCCGAGCCTCACGCCGGCATCGCCGTTTCGACGAGACGCGCCAGATAGCTCGCCCCGTAAGGTGCTGCACTGTCGTTGAAATCATAGGCCGGGTGGTGAAGGCCGGCGGAATCGCCATTGCCGAGAAAGATGAAGGCGCCGGGCCTCGCTTCCAGCATGTAGGAGAAATCCTCCCCCGCCATCAGCGGCGGCGTCTCTTCGGTGACCGCCCCCTCCCCGACGATTTCGCGCGCGACGGCCGCCGCCTTGTGCGTCTGCTCCTGGTGATTGACCGTCACCGGGTAATGCCGCTGGTAATCGAGACGGGCGCGCGCCCCGAAAGCCTGACCGATCGTCGGCACGAGCTCGTTCATGCGCCGCTCGACCAGATCGCGGATGGCCGGATCGAGCGTGCGCACCGTGCCCTTCAAGGTCCCGCGCTGCGGGATGACGTTGAACGTGTCGCCGGCGTGAAAGGTCGTCACGGAGACGACGGCACTCTTCAAAGGATCCACATTGCGCGAGGCGACCGATTGCAGCGCATTGACGATCTGCGAGCCGACGAGAACGGGATCGACCCCGGCATGCGGCTTGGCGGCATGTGATCCCTTGCCTTCGATCTGGATGACGAAATTGTCGGTCGCCGCCATCAGCGGGCCCGGGCGGATGCCGAACTGGCCGACGGGAATGCCCGGCATATTGTGCAGGCCATAGATCTCGCTGATGGCAAAACGCTCCATCAACCCGTCTTCGATCATGGCCCGCGCCCCCGCACCGCCTTCCTCGGCCGGCTGGAAGACGATCACCGCGCGACCGGCGAAATTGCGCGTTTCGGCGAGATAGCGCGCAGCGCCGAGCAGCATCGCCATATGCCCGTCATGGCCGCAGGCATGCATCTTTCCGGGCGTTTCGGAACGCCATGGCTTGCCGCTCTCCTCCTCGATCGGCAGCGCGTCCATGTCGGCACGAAGGCAGATGCCGCGATCGCCGTCTCCGCGACCGCGGATGATGCCGACGACACCGCTTCGCCCGATGCCTTCCACCACCTCGTCACAACCGAAAGCGCGCAGTTTGTCCGCCACCACTTTGGCCGTGCGCGGCACCTCGTAGAGGAGCTCCGGGTGGCGGTGAAAATCGCGCCGCCATTGCGTGATCTCGTCGGCGGCTTCGGCAAGGGAGTTGATGACGGGCATGACGCGGCTCTCTCGTGAAAGAGCCGATGCTAGCGCCTGTGCCGCACCTGGCAAGCACAGAGAAATTGCCAGGCTTCGGGTCGGCGCTCAGGCGAGTGCTTCGGCCGCTCGGCCGCGCCGGTCGAGCCGGATCGTCCACAGGAGCAGCGCAAAAGTCATCGCCGCGCCGATCGCCGTCGCGACCGGCAGGCCCGGCCACAGCACGACGACACCCGCAACACCTGCAAGAAGTCTGAGCGGCCAGGCGAGCGGCGCCTCCATGTAGCCTTCGAAGGCGGCTCCGACGGCATAGGAGCCGATCACCGCCTGCGCGAAGACGAGAAGCACCTCCGGCACGCTGCCGTGCAGGAACGGCGTATAGGCGAAGAGGATCGGCACGATGTAGAGCCCCTTGGCGAGTTTCCACGCCGTCATCCCCGTCGCCATATGCGGCGTGCGAGCGATCGCCGCGGCCGCAAAGGCGGTGAGACAGACCGGCGGCGTGACGTTGGAATCCTGCGACAGCCAGAAGATGATCATATGGGCCGAAAGAAGTGCTGCCGTGATCAGCGCCGGATCGAGCGCCTGGCCGTGGACGAGGCGCAGGACTTCGGCGGGGGCCGCGGCGATGAAGGCGTTCGCCGCCTCGCGGCTCATCGGTGCGGCAAGCTTCGTCATCGCCTCGGGATCGGCGAGCAGGAAGGGCCCGCGTGCCGCCTCCGGCAAGGTACCGGAAGTCAGAAGATCGACAAGATAGCCGTTCTCGATCATGCCCTGAAGGGCGGGCGCGGAGAGCGTCGCGAGCACGATATAGGCGGCCGTCACCGGCAGCCCCATCCCGAGCACCAGCGAGGCGAGCGCGATCAAGAGGAGCGCGATCAGGAGATTGCCGCCCGCCCACTCGGCGATCATCAGCGAGAAGGTGTTGCCGATGCCGGTCATGGCGATGACGTTGACGATGAGCCCGACGGCAATGAGAAGCACCGCCGTCATGATCATGTTCTGCGCCCCGAGCGCCAGGGCCTCCAGGATCGCCTTCGGTCCCATGCGGTTCTTGGTGAGCCAGGAGGCGGCAACGACGGAGAGGATCGCCCAGCCGGCGGCATAGACCGGGGTGAAGCCGTAGATCAGAAGTCCGATCAGGGTTGCGACGGGGACGAGGAAGGCCGGGCCGCCCGCCTTCAGCACCTCCCAGGCGCTGCGGCTTTCGTCGTCGACGCCGACGATATGGTGCTTCTTCGCCTCGATCCGGACGAAGAAGGCCACGGTGAGGAAATAGGCGATCGCCGGCAGCGTCGCGACGGCGACGATGTCGAGATAGGGGATCTGCGTATTCGACGCCATGACGAAGGCACCCGCCCCCATGATCGGCGGCATCAGTTGCCCACCGGTCGAGGCCGCGGCCTCCACGCCGGCAGCGAAACGTGGCGGAAACCCCGATTTCTTCATGAGCGGAATGGTGATGACGCCGGTCGACACCGTATTGGCGACGGCCGAGCCGGAGATCGTGCCGGTCAGTCCCGAGGCAAAGACAGCGACGAAGCCAGGGCCTCCGACGAGACGGCCGGCGAGCGCGCGGGCAAGATCGATGATGAAATCACCCGCTCCGGAGCGCACCAGAAACGCGCCGAAAAGAATGAACATGAAGACGAAACTCGCAGAGATCCGCCCGATCGTGCCGAACATGCCCTCATCGGCGAAGATCGAGCGGAAGAGAACCGTCTCATAGGAGAGCCCGGCGAAGCGGAAAACGCCGGGCGCATAGGCACCGAGAAACGAGACATAGGAGAGCGCCAGGACGATGAGGACCGGGATGATCGGCCCCGTCGTGCGCCGCGTCAGCTCGATCGCGCCAAGGATGACGAGAATTCCGGCCACCCAATGCTCGGGCGAAAGACGCACCCCCTGCGCGTAGATCGCCGTCTCCGAGCCGATGATGAAGAGCGTCGCACCGGCGATCACGACCCCGGTGATGGCATCGAGCCAGAGCGGCGCCACGAAGCGGCCGATTTTCATCGGATAGCGCAGGCAGGCAAGAAAGGCGAAACCGGCAAAGTGAATGCCGACGAGCCACAAGGTCGACACGCGCCCGTCGATGTTCGCCCAGATATGGAAGAGCGAGATGGCAATGCCGCAGGCGGCGAAAACCCGGGCGGGCCAGGAGACGAGGCTCCTGACATGGGTTTCGACTTCGCCGTCGACATCCTTCTGAGGCGCGGCCTGCTCAGACGCGTCTTGCGCCTCGCTCATCGTCCGATCCCTGCAACTGGAAAACTTTCGCGGAGAGTGAAAGACGCCGTCCCAGCCGAGCGGACCGCGTGCCAGCGCACGGGGCCCGTGACCAGGCCTGAAGCGGCGTTTCGCACGCGCCTTTTATTCGGCCGAAACCTTGAGACGGTCCGGGATCGTGATCCCCTGCTCTTCGTAATAGCGCGCCGCGCCCGGATGCAGCGGCAGCGGCAGACCGGCGATCGCCGCTTCGAGCTTCATATTCTTCGTCGCCGGATGAATGCCCTGCAGGAACGGCAGGTTCTCGTAGATCGTCTTCGTCATCTTGTAGATGGTCTCTTCCGGCACATTGTCGCGCACGGCGAGGAAATTCGGCTGCGCGATCGTGTTGATCTCCTTCTCCTGCCCCGGATAGGTCTCGGCCGGGATCGTGAAGCGCGTCCACAATTCTTCGAAATCGCCGTTCGCCTCTTGCATCTCCTCGTCGGTGAAATCGAGGACGGTGATGTCGTTGCCCATATTGGCGAAGGCCTGGCTGATCGCACCGACCGGCGGGCCCGCCGGCGTCGAAATCAGCACCACCTGTCCGTTCTGCAGGGCTTCCGCCGCTGGGCCGTAACCGGAATAGGCCAGGGTGAAATCCTGATCGATGTCGTAGCCGAGATTGCCGAGGATGGTGCGGTTGGAGCCGAGCGTGCCGGAATTCTGCGCGCCGAGATTGATCGACTTGCCCTTGGCGTTCGCGACATCGGCGATCGTGCCGGTGTCCGCGAGGTCGGATTTCAGGACGAAGTGCTCCACATTCGGCCACAGCATGGTGACGGAGCGGAGGTTCTCCTGCGGCCCTTCATTTTCCAACGGGCCGGAGCCCTTCTTCGCATAAGCGCCATAAAGGCCTTGCAGGATGGCGAACTGAACCTCGTTGTCGCGCATCAGCTTGATGTTCTCGGCCGAGCCCGCCGAGTTGATCGCCGACAGGCCGATCTTCTCAGTCGGCTGCAGCTTGACCTTGATGAGCGTGGCAAGAGCAACACCCACCGGATAATAAGTTCCTCCCGTTGAAGCGGTCGCCAGAAGGTAATTCTGTTCTTCCTGGGCTCGCCCCGAAGAAGGCCAGGCAATCGCACCAACGAGAGCAAGGCTCGTCGCGGCCATGACAAAGGAGCGTAAAACTTTGCGCTGGAATAGCATTCTGTTCCTCCCACCATTGCAGTCTTATTGTTTTGGAAGACTGAGCTTATGGGCTATCGGCCGGAAAGCAAAGCCCGCGCGAGGGCTCACGGAAACTCAAGCAAGGCGCGTTTGTGAAAGTGAGCCGAATTGTGTTACGGAGCGGCGGTCGCGTAAGTCTGACCCGGACAACTGTGGGGCCGAAACCTTGACATCTCCGCTTCGCATGCTTTCAGGGGCGCGCCTGCTGCTCGCTCTCCTGTTTCTTGTGACCGCTCCCCTTGCCGCCGCCGCCAACGAAGCGGCTGGCGATGGCGACGTCCTGGGGCCTTACCTCCTGGTCGATGCGAAAACCGGCGACGTGTACGAGGAGCATGATGCGCTCCGCCCCTGGTATCCGGCGTCCACGACCAAGCTGATGACGGCCTTCGTCGTCTTCCGCGCGCTCCAAGTCGGCGAGATCACGCTGAAATCGCCAGTGGTGATGTCGCAGCACGCCTACAACCAGCCTTATGCGGCGCGTTTCTTCAAACCCGGCTCGGTCCTGACGGTCGACAACGCGCTCAAGGTCATGCTGGCGCGCTCCTCCAACGACATGGCGATGGCGATCGCGGAATCGGTCGGCGACGGCTATGACAATTTTCTGCTGCGCATGAACCTCGAGGCGAAGCGTCTCGGCATGACGCGCACGCAATTCGTCAACCCGCACGGCCTTTACAGTCCGCACCAGGTCACCTGCGCGCGCGACCTCGCGCTTCTGACGCGGGCGATCTTCGACGAATTCCCGAGCTACCGGCATTATTTCAACGTCCCCGCCATCAAGGTTGGGGGTGCGGTGAAGCGCAACACCAACCTTCTGATCGGCCGCTACCGCGGCGCCACCGGGATGAAGACCGGCTATATCTGCGATTCCGGCTGGAACCTGGTCGCGACCGCGCAGCGCGGCCGGCGCGAATTGATTGCGGTCGTTCTGGGCGCCGACAACGGTATCGACCGCGCCGAACGCGCCGCCCGTCTGCTGGATGCAGGCTTCGACCGCGGCGGAGGGCTCTTCTCAGGCGGCCCCGACATCACCCGCATCAATTCCGGCTCCCGCTACACCGAGCCCTACGACATGCGCGATCAGGTGTGCAGCCCGCAGAAGGGCAAGCAGGTCGCCTCCAAGTCGAACCCGATCTACAAGCCCATGAAGGGCGGCCTCATCATGGTCGACGAGGGAGACGGCTTCAAACCCTCCCATATCGGCCAGCGCAAAGGCCCTGTGACCCCGATCGAGGTGGCGACCGGCGGCGTCGAAGGCCCGGGTGTCGACGACCTTGCGCAGGAGATTCTGACGGCACAGCTCGGCGTCATGCCACGGCCGCGCCCGACGATCGCCATCCCGCCCCGGCCGCAGCTTGCGACGGCGTTCGCGCCGAGCGAAGAAGCGAACAAGGCAGCGCCCGTCGATCCCGTCCTGCTCCTTGCAGCCCCGGCCCTGATGCCGCGCCCGCGGCCCGACCGGTAGGCATAAGCGCCGCCCGGCCCGGCGGCCTTTCGACAGGGATTCTCAGCCGCCGGTTTCGATCTCGTAGCGGCTGACACCCTCGTCGTCGTGACGCCCCAAAAAGCGGTGGCCGCGTTCGTTGCAGAAATGCGGAATGTCGATCGCCGCCATCGGGTCGGTCGCCAGAACCACGACCCGTACGCCCGGCGGCAGAGACGCGACCCCCTTGGCGGTTTTCAAAACCGGCAGGGGGCATTTCAGCCCGCGCACATCGATGACGTGGCAGTTGTTTTCTTCATCCCCTGAATGAATGGCCAACATCGGCCTCCTTGCAGGCTTGACCTCTTCAATTTCCGTCCCTGGTATGGGAAGAGATGCCAGAAACAGCAAGAATGCCGCGGGCTCTTCTGCCTGAAGCGGCGGGGGAGACGATGGGCTTTATCGAAAGAATCAAGAGCGAACTCGCCTATGTACGCGGCGCCCTGCGTGCACTTCGCAAAGTCAGCTCGGCGGCAAAGAACCGCAACCGCACTTTTCCCGATCTGATCGAGGACATCGCAAAAGAGCATGGCGACCGGCCGGCGATGATCGCCGAGAACGAGCGCATGAGCTACCGCGAATACAACGAGCGGGCCAACCAATATGCCCGCTGGGCCATCGCCAACGGCGTCAAAAAGGGCGATTGCGTCGCCCTGATGATGCCGAACAAGCCGGAATACATGGCCGCCTGGCTCGGTATTGCGCGGGCCGGCGGCGTCACCGCCTGCCTCAACACCAATCTGCGCGGGCCGGTCCTCGCCAATTGCGTGAACATCGTGGAGCCGAAGCACATCATCGTCGACACGGCGATCTCAGACGGCTTCCACACCGCCGATCCCTTTCTCCAGACGAAAGCGGAATATTGGGCCTATGGCAGCGGCGTGGACGCGTGGAAACGGCTCGACAAGGCGCTCGACAAGTTCAGCCGCGATCCGCTCGAAGCTTCCGAAAGACCGAAGCTGACCACGTCGGACCGCTGCCTCTTCATCTATACGAGCGGCACGACCGGCATGCCGAAGGCCGCCAACATCAACCATTACCGCGTGCTCGCCATCTCGCTCGGCTTCAACGGCGCCATGGATATGAAGCCGCACGACCGCATCTATGTCTGCCTGCCGCTCTATCATACGACCGGCAGCGTGCTCGCTTCCGGCGCGGCGCTGACAGCGGGCGCCAGTGTCGTCATCCGCGAGAAATTCTCCGCGAGCCAGTTCTGGGACGACGTCGTCGACTACGAATGCACGATCTTCCAGTATATCGGCGAGCTCTGCCGCTACCTCTTGAACAGCCCGACGCACCCCAAGGAGCGTCAGCACAAGCTTCGGCTTGCCTGCGGCAACGGTCTGCGCCCCGACATCTGGGAAGATTTCAAGAACCGCTTCGCCATCCCGAAGATTCTGGAATGGTATGCGGCGACGGAAGGCAACGCCGTCTTCTTCAATTTCGACGGCAAAGTCGGCTCCGTCGGGCGCATTCCGAAATGGGCGGAGAAGCGTTTCGTCACCGAGATCGTCCGCTTCGACCATTCCTCCGAAGAGCCGGAGCGCGGTCCCGATGGCTTCTGCATGAAATGCGCGCCGGGTGAGATCGGCGAGGTGATCTCGCAGATCATCGACGATCCGAGCCGTCCGAGCCAGCGTTTCGAAGGCTACGCCGATCCCAAGGCGACCGAGAAGAAGATCCTCAAGGACGTCTTCGAGAAGGGCGATATGTGGTTCCGCACCGGCGACCTCATGAAGAAGGACGAAATGGGCTATTTCTATTTCGTCGATCGCATCGGGGATACCTTCCGCTGGAAGGGCGAGAACGTCGCCACCTCCGAAGTGGCGGAGGCGATCACCGTCTATCCGGGCGTCAAGGATGCCAATGTCTTCGGCGTTTCGGTGCCCAACACCGACGGGCGCGCCGGCATGGCCTCGCTCGTCGTCGAAGAAACCTTCGATATGAACGGATTTTACGTCCATGTGGAACGGCATCTGCCGCGGTATGCGCGGCCGATCTTCCTGCGCCTGCAGCAATCGATGGAGATGACCGGCACCTTCAAGCAGCGCAAGGTCGACCTCGTGCGTGAGGGCTTCGACCCGAACCGCATCGCCGATCCGCTCTATATGCTGCACCCGGAAAAGCAGACCTATGTGCCGCTCGACACCGGCCTCTATGAAGAGGTCGAGAGCGGTGATCTCCGGCTTTGAGGCAAGAGATGTCAGAGACAAATCCGGACCCGCACGACGTGATCGCCTTCTGGCGCGAGGCGGGCCCGGAGAAATGGTTCAAGAAGAGCGACGCCTTCGATCGCGAGATCGGCGAGCGCTTCGGCGCCCTGCATGAGGCCGCATCGAAGGGCGCGCTCGAGGACTGGGCCGAGACGCCGAACGGCGCTCTCGCCCTCATCCTCCTCCTCGATCAATTCTCCCGAAATCTCTGCCGTCAGCGGCCGGAGGCTTTCGCCAACGACGCGGCGGCCCTTCGCCTGGCCAGGAAAGCCCTGTCTGAGGGCTACGAGAACCAGGTGCCGGCGGACGTCGCGAAATTCTTCGCCATGCCCTTCATGCATTCCGAAAGCCTTCCCGACCAGGACCGTTGCGTCGCGCTCAGCCACCGGCTCGACAAGGCCGGCACGCTCTCCTTTGCCCTGGAGCATCGGGACATCATTCGCCGTTTCGGCCGCTTTCCCCACAGAAATGCCGTGCTCGGCCGGCACACGAGCCCCGCAGAGCGGAGGTTTCTGGAGGAAGGCGGTTTTTCCGGCTGAAGCGAGCTCCGATTCTGCGGTGAGTTGTGCGAAATTGAGCGGCCTTGTTAGGGATAATTTTACCTAATTTCCTCCCCGCTGCTCGGCCTCTGCTAGCGTTGTATAATGGAGATGATGCCCCTGAAGAGCGACGCCGGCTGGGTGAAAACCCCGGGCCCTGCCACAGAGCCGACATTCCGCCTTCTCATCGAGAAGCCGGAAGCCTTGAGCGTCCATGCCGACGAGATCGAAAGGCTGGCGGGCGAAAGCCTCGACGCCAATCCCTTCTATCTTCCGGCCTTCCTCGGCCCCGCCATCAGGGCGTTCGGCAACGGAGAGGTCGAGCTCGCGCTTTTCTATGCCGGCACCCGCCTCGTCTTCTTCGCGCCGATCCTATGCGCACCTTTTCGCCGCGGCGCGCTGCGCATGGCTCAGATCTGGAGCCATAATTATGGTCCTCTCGGCGTGCCGCTGCTTGATCGCGCCCGCGGACACGCCGTCGCCCGGGCGCTCTTCGCCGATCTCGCAGACGCTGGCATCGAGCTTTTGATGCTGAGCGACACGCCCGTCCTCTGCGACACCTGGATCAGTCTGCGGCGTGCGGCCGAGGGTCGGGTTCACACGATCTTTCGCGAAGAACGTCCCATCCTCACCGCCGAGCCGGATGCCCTCCAGGAATTCGAAGCCGGCATCTCGTCGCAGCGCCGCAAGGACATCGGCCGCCTTCGCCGCCGGCTGGAGGACGAGGGCCCGGTGGAGTTTTCAACGGCGACCGGCCCAGCGCTACCCGCGGCGTTCGAGGATTTCCTCGCGCTGGAGGCCGCCGGCTGGAAGGGCCGCCGCGGCACCGCCATCCTCAACCATGCCGGCAGACGCTTCGCCGAAGATGCGATCCTCGCGCCAGGCGCCCGCGATGCAGCCAGAATCGAGCGCCTGACGGTCGGCGGCAAGCTGGCCGCATCCTCGATCACGCTGGTCTCCGGCTCGCTCCTCATCCCCTGGAAGATCGCCTTCGACGAGAGCTTTTCGCGCTTTTCGCCGGGTGTTCAGCTTATCCTGCGCAACACCCGGCTATGGCTCTCGGATCCCACCATCGCCCGGATCGATCCCGTTTCGAACACCACCGATGCCAGGCTGCTCACACATTACTGGCACCATTCGGAGCCTTATGAAGCAGCCGTTCTGGAGGTGACGCCGTCCGCCACAAGGGCGCGGCTTGCCCGCTCGGCCGAGCATGGGCGCTGGCTTCTCCGTCAGCAGGCGCGGGCCGTCCGCGACCGCCTGCAAGGACGCTTCCGCCGCAACTGACTTGTGCCGCAACTGACCCTTGCAAGCTTCGCGCAAGACAGACGCGATAAGCTTAAACGTCCCTCGGCAAAACTTCCTTCAGGTTTTAGCCGCAATCGTTTCGTCCTCTCAGGAGAATATTACGAATCTCGTGTAACGAGCTGACAGCGACCTCAGAGGAATTGAACCATGGCCAATTACGGAACGACGTTCGACCAGGCGATCATAACCTTCGCGTCGACGGCGCCCGATTATGGCTTCAACATCGCTGATGCCTTCGCGATCTGGGATCCGTGGATGGAACCCGATTTCGTCAGCGCTGCCAATTTCATGTCCGCCGACATCCAGATTTTTCAGGGTCCGATCGACGGCTATGGCGGCACGCTCGGCAGTTGCGTGACCTATATGAGCGGCACGACCATCACGCGCGCCGAGATCACCATCGACGAGGCCGATCCGGATCAGGATCACCTGTCGGTGCTCGCCCACGAGATCGGCCACGCCATCGGCCTCGACCACGACGATGATCCCACCTCGATCATGTACCCCTTTTCGATGGGCGTGATCACGCTGAATGCCGCGAACATCACCGAGCTGCAGTCCCTCTACGGACCGGACAGCGGGGACAATTATCTGGTTGGCACCGCCGAGGCCGACAATTTCTCCGGCGGCGCCGGCGCCGACACCATGTTCGGCGGCACGGGAGCAGACAATCTGCGCGGCGGGGACGGCGCCGACCTCATCTTCGGCGGCCAGGGCAATTTCGCCGATTACCTCGATGCGGGCACCGGCAATGACACGGTATATGGCGGCGACGGGGTCGACACGCTCTACGGCGGCAGCGGCAACGATGCCCTTGGCGGCGGCAGCGGCACCGATCACATCCATGGCGGCGATGGCGCAGATCTTCTCTTCGGCGGCGGCGATGCGGCAGCCGACGATCTGAACGGCGAGGCCGGAAACGACGCCCTTTACGCTGGCGCCGGCAACGACACCTTGAAGGGCGGCACCGGCAACGACGAGCTGGGCGGCGCCGCCGGCAACGACGTGCTACAGGGTGGCGACGGCAACGACACGCTTTATGGCGCGGCCGGCAACGATACGCTCTACGGCAGCAATGGCGCCGACCTCCTCTTCGGGGGCACGGGCGACGACCAGATCTATCTCGGGACGTCCGACGGCGCCGCCGACATCTACGCCACCGTCGCAAACAACGGCGACGACACCGTCTTCGGCTTCGAGAACGGCAGCGACCGTATCGATGTCTCCGACAACGGCTTCAGCAGCTTCTCAGAGCTCACAATTGCCCAGGACGGCACGGGCAACGCCTTGATCGATCTCGGCGGCGGCGACGTTCTGACATTGAACGGCATCGCCGTCAGCGCTCTCGACGAAAGCGATTTCATCTTTCAAACGCTGACGAGCTGACACCCGCCGGCCTGGTCTCCCCGGCCTGCGGCGCCCCCAGCGCACCATCCTTCCGGGCATGCCGATCTCGACCTCAGCCCCCTCCGCCGCTAAGAGGTAATCGAGGCAGCAAGGGGTTTTTTCCGTGTATCTCGGCATCGATATCGGCACGTCGTCCATCAAGGTCATCCTGATGACGGCGGCACAGGACGTTCTCGCTTCCGCCACCGCGCCGCTCGACGTGATGCGGCCGCAACCCGGATGGTCGGAGCAGGATCCGAACGCCTGGATCGCCGCGCTCGGCACGGCGATGGACGCCTTGAAGCGCGAACGTCCGGCGGAGGTCGCCGCTGTCAAAGGGATCGGCCTCTCCGGTCAGATGCATGGCGCCACGCTCGTTGCCAAGGACGGCGCGCCGATCCGCCCCTCGATCCTTTGGAACGACGGACGGTCTGCCGAGGAAGCGCGCCGGCTCGACGCCGATCCGCGCTTCCATGAGATCACCGGCAATCTCGTCTTTCCAGGCTTCACTGCGCCGAAACTCGCCTGGGTGAAGACGCATGAGCCGGAAAACTTCGCCGCGACCGCCAAGGTGCTGCTGCCCAAGGATTTCGTGCGCCTTTATCTGACGGCGGATGCGGCAACCGACATGTCGGACGCCTCCGGCACCTCCTGGCTCGATGTCGGCAAGCGCTGCTGGTCGCCGGAGCTCCTGGCGGCAACCGACATGGACGAAAGCCAGATGCCGAAGCTCTACGAGGGCTCGCAGGCAACCGGCACGCTGCGCCCGGCACTGGCCCGCCTCTGGGGCATGACCGGCGAAGTGGTCGTCGCCGCCGGCGGGGGCGACAATGCCGCGGCCGCCTGCGGCGTGGGCGTCACCCATCCGGGCGCCGCCTTCGTCTCGCTCGGCACCTCGGGCGTCGTCTTCGCCGCAACGGAGGCTTTCGCGCCCAACGTGGAAAGTGCCGTTCACGCGTTCTGCCATGCCCTGCCGAACACGTGGCACCAGATGGGCGTCATCCTGTCGGCCGCAGGCTCGCTCGAATGGCTGAGTCGGCTTCTCAAGGAGCCCGTGCCCGATCTCATCGGCCATCTTGGCACCACCCCGGATTACCCGGCGCCCGTCCTCTTCCTGCCTTATCTTTCCGGAGAGCGCACGCCTCACAACGATGCGGCGGCGCGCGGCGTTTTCATCGGCCTTGCGCAGGAAAGCGACCGCGCCACACTCACCCAGGCGGTGCTGGAAGGCGTTGCCTTCGCACTCGCCGATTGCCAGGCAGTCCTTGCCGCCGCCGGCACCACCATTCCGCGTTATCTCGCGGTCGGGGGCGGCTCGCGCTCCAAGACTTGGCTGACGATCATGGCGAGCGCCCTCAACACCCCGATCGGCATTCCCGAAGAAGGCGATTACGGCGCCGCCTTTGGGGCGGCTCGTCTCGGCCTCCTGGCCGCAGAGGGCGGCGATACCGCAGAGATCCTCACGCATCCGCCGCTGGCCGACACCATCGATCCGGTTCCGGCCCTGAGCGAAGCCTACCGCGACAGCTATGAGCGCTGGCGTGCGCTCTATCCGGCGGTGCGCGACGTCATGCGGTAGGCCCGCACGGCCACCGCATCTCGTTGGGAGATCGCCGACGGTCCGCTGAGCCGGGGTGCGGCGAGCGCGTCCGCCCTCCCGCAACCCATTGAACAAAAAGCGCTCGCGCCTGCTTTTCAGGCACTTCAAAGTGTTGCGCAAATGAAAAATTTGACCAACTGGTCGAAAATGCGCATTCTTCCCGTGGGAACAGCAATATTCACGGGAGAAAGAAGCCGTGAACCAGATTTCGTCAGGCCTGCCGGCAGCAACACCGGTCGGCGAACCGGACATTTGTGCCGCCCGCCTAAATGTTGAAGATTACCTGAAGAATTTTTCTGACCTGCACCCGCCGCTTTCGCCACACGAGGCGCTGGTGGAGGCAGACCGTTGCTATTTCTGTTTCGACGCCCCCTGCACCGAGGCCTGCCCGACCTCGATCGACATTCCGCTCTTCATCCGCCAGATCCAGGCGCACAATCCGAAGGGCGCGGCCGAGACGATTTTCGAGCAGAACATTCTGGGCGGCATGTGCGCCCGCGTTTGCCCGGTCGAGACGTTGTGCGAGGGAGCCTGCGTCAGAAATCTCGCTGAAGACAAGCCGGTGAAGATCGGCTTCCTGCAGCGCTTTGCGACCGACACGATGATGGCGGCAGGCGAGCATCCTTTCGAACGCGCAGCGCTAAGCGGCAAGCGCGTCGCCATCGTCGGTGCGGGACCGGCCGGCCTCTCCTGCGCCCATCGGCTGGCCATGCACGGCCACGACGTCACGATCTTCGAAGCGCGCGACAAGCCCGGCGGCCTCAACGAATACGGCATCGCCGCCTACAAGACCCCGGACGGCTTTGCGCAGAAAGAAGTCGAATTTCTGCTCAGGATCGGCGGCATCACGATCGAGACCGGCAGGGCGCTTGGGCGTGAGCTCACCCTCGACGGCTTGAAGGCGGATTACGACGCAATCTTCCTCGGCCTCGGACTTGCCGGCGTCAACGCGCTCGGCGCCGAAGGTGAGGACGCCTCAGGCTCCGCCGACGCCATCACCTGGATCTCCGACCTGCGCCAGACGCTCGACCTTTCCACGCTACCGATCGGGCGCCGCGTCGTCGTCATCGGCGGCGGCATGACTGCCGTCGACGCGGCCGTGCAGTCGAAACTTCTCGGCGCCGAAGAGGTCACCATCGTCTACCGCCGCGGCCCCGAGGCCATGAAGGCCTCCGGCTTCGAGCAGGAGCTCGCCCAGACGAAGGGCGTCAGCATCCGCCATTGGGCCAAGCCGAAGCGCCTCATTGCCCAGAACGGTCATCTGAGCGGGATCGAGCTGGAGCGCACCCGCGAGGAAGACGGCCGCCTCGTCGGCACGGGCGAGACGTTCGCTCTCGCCGCCGACATGGTGTTCAAGGCGATCGGCCAGACGTTTCTTCCCGCCTCGCTCGACGGCGCGGCCGAAGCCATCGCGCTCGCGCACGGCCGCATCGGCGTCGACGACGAACGCCGCACCTCGGTTGCCGGCATCTGGGCCGGCGGCGACTGCGTCCTCGGCGGCGAAGATCTCACAGTCGCCGCCGTCGAAGACGGCAAGGTCGCAGCCGAGAGCATTCACCGCGCATTGATGGGGTAAGCGTCATGCCGAGCCTCTCAAACAGCCTCGCCCCTCGGATCGGGGCGCTATCAGTCGCAACAGGCTCCACTCCTCTCCCCCGTGGGGAGAGGTGGCCGCGCGCCAACGGCGCGAGGTCGGTGAGGGGGCGGCGTCTCAGCCGGTCGCAGGGAGAGCTGAATGGGGAAAGGCAGCCCCCTCACCGCCCGCTACGCGGGCACCTCTCCCCAGGGGGGAGAGGAACGGAGCTGAGCCGCAATGCTACACGCCAAATGCAGTCGCCGTTTCACGTGAGGGAAAAGCAAGGGCTCGGTGCCGGATCGCTAAGCCGAGATTTCGACGCTTCTGAAGATCGGTTCGATATCGTCCGGGATGCCCTCGCTGCGATCACGTCGCACCTCGAGTGCAAGCTCGATGGCCTCGCGTGCCATCGCCAGACTTCCTTCCTCAGTGTCACCATGAGTCACGACTTCCGGAAGAGCCGGGACGAGGACGGTGTATCCGCCCTCCGGCTGCGGCAGGAGAAGGACAGTATATCTCCGCTCGTCCACCATACTGAACACACCCTCCCGCTCTGGTGCGGCCGCTTCGAATTTATCCCGTCTCGCCGAAACTCCCAAGCCTGAGAGGTTCTTCTCATGGTCAGTCTCGCTTCGAACTTCCTCGGCATCAAATCGCCGAATCCGTTCTGGCTCGCCTCCGCACCGCCGACGGACAAGGAGTACAACGTGGTCCGCGCCTTTCGCGAAGGCTGGGGTGGCGTCGTGTGGAAGACGCTCGGAGAGGACCCGCATATCGTCAACGTCAACGGCCCGCGCTACGGCGCCATTCACGGGCCGGACCGGCGGCTCTTGGGCCTCAACAACATCGAACTGATCACCGACCGGCCGCTGGAGGTGAACCTTCGCGAGATCAAGCAGGTGAAACGCGACTGGCCGGATCGCGCCGTCGTCGTCTCCCTCATGGTGCCCTGCGAGGAGAGTAACTGGGTCAACATCCTGCGCCGCGTGGAAGAAACCGGCGCCGACGGGATCGAGCTCAATTTCGGCTGCCCGCATGGCATGTCGGAGCGCGGCATGGGCTCAGCCGTCGGCCAGGTGCCGGAATACATCGAGATGGTCGCCCGCTGGTGCAAGGCGAACACCCGCATGCCCGTCATCGTCAAGCTGACGCCGAACATCACCGACATCCGCTACCCGGCGAGGGCGGCGCAGAAGGGTGGCGCCGACGCGGTCTCGCTGATCAACACCATCTCCTCCATCACCGGCGTCGATCTCGACCTCTTCGCCCCGGAACCGACGATCGACGGCAAGGGCTCGCATGGCGGCTATTGCGGTCCCGCGGTGAAGCCGATCGCCCTCAACATGGTGGCCGAGATCGCCCGCGACCCGGAAACCCGCAATTTGCCGATCTCCGGCATCGGCGGCATCACCACCTGGAAGGATGCGGCCGAGTTCATGGCGCTGGGGGCGCAGAACGTGCAGGTCTGCACGGCCGCGATGACCTACGGCTTCAAGATCGTCCGCGAGATGGTGGAAGGGCTCGAGCGTTGGATGGCCGAGAAGGGTTTTGAGACCCTCGACGACTTCATCGGCCGTGCCGTGCCCAACGTCACCGACTGGCAGTATCTCAATCTCAATTACGTGACGAAGGCGCGCATCGACCAGGAGCTCTGCATCAAATGCGGGCGCTGCCACATCGCCTGCGAGGACACTTCGCACCAGGCGATCACCCACATGGTCGACGGCAAACGCCATTTCGAGGTGATCGACGCCGAATGCGTCGGCTGCAATCTCTGCGTCAATGTCTGCCCGGTCGAGAACTGCATCACCATGGAGCAGATCGCCGATTACGATCCCCGCACGAAAAAGCCGATCCCGGCCGAATACGGCAACTGGACGCGCCACCCGAACAACCCGATGGCGAAGCCCGACGCCGACATCGAGAAGATCGTCCCGGACGCGGCGGAGTAGCGCCCACGCCGGCTGCGCTTGCCGCATCGTCGTGATATTCTCGGGCAACCAAGAGCGAGGATCGACGGATGACTGAAAGCTCAACCCATTCGATCGAAATCACGGCAGACTGGGACGCTGAGGCAAGGGTGTGGGTCGCGGTCAGCGAGGACGTGCCGGGACTGGTGGTAGAGGCACGTTCCGTCGACATGATGATCTCAGAAACAGAGACGCTTATTCGCCAGCTCTTGGAACTAAACGCGCGGGAAACCCCGGCAGCACCTTCGTCTTCCCGGAAAGCCGCGCGCCGAGCGTGAGGAGGGCGGGCAGCGCTTCGATCGCGCCTCCCATCAGCCGCGCGCCAGCCGGCCTCAGAGCGAGCCCGGCGATGGCGGAAGCGGCAAGGATGCGTGCGCCGAACTGGTCGCGCCAGCGGCGGGAATAGCGGCGGCCGGCCGCATCACGTTCGGCACGTTTTGCCGGATCGATCGCTTCAAGCTCTTCGGCGAGAAGCCAAGCCGATTGCATCGCCATCGAAATCCCCTCCGCGATCACCGGATGCGATTCCCCCGCCACATTGCCGATGCGAAAGACGTCGTCCCCGTAGCGGGCGCGCATCCCCGGTCGGATAGGCCCCGCCGAAAGCCACGGCCCTTGACGTTGCGCCTCGCCGATCGCCGCGCGCAAACCGCGACAGGAGGCGAGGAGATGGCGGTGCACCGCATCCGAAGCCGAGCCGCCGCCGGTCTCCTTGCGAAGTGCTGCGAGCGCATCGCGGCGGATGCAGAGCGACAGCGAAAGCCGGCCACGATCCGCCCACACCATGCCGCCATAGCCGCCGGGAAAGACGAGAAGCGGCATCAGGTCCGGCTCCAACCTCGCCCCCGAAAAATGCGCCTTGAAGCCGAGGAGATCGGATGGAGCGTTGGTCTTCTGAAGCTGGCTCGGCAGGCCGCCCGGCTCCCAGGAACCATGGGCAGCGATGACGACCGGCGCCGACAAGGTCGCCTCCTCATTCCGCGAGGCGATCGTCACCGTGCTCTCGTCCCCGCTCGGACGCACACCGGTGGCGCGGAACGGCTGGAAGAGCGTGGCGCCGGCACGCGACGCCTCCTGCACGAGAAGATCGTCGAGCACGTCGCGACCGAGCGCCCTGCCGAATCCTTCCCCGTGCGCGGCCGGCATCCGTGCTGCCACGACGCGTTCGCCAGAGAACAGGGCGACGCGCCGCACCTCCGGTCCGGCGAGCGATCGCCATGTGCTTCCGAGGCCCAGACGGTCGATCACCGCAAGGCTGGTTGCGGAGACGAACTCGCCGCAGACTTTTCGGCGCGGGAATTCCGCCTTTTCGATAAGCGCCACCTTCCAGCCCCGGCGCGATAGCGCAATCGCCGCGGTGGAGCCCGCCGGTCCGGCGCCGAGGATGATCGCATCGAAGTTCATGCGGCCGCCACCTCGCTCCGTCGCGCCACGAAGGCCTGGGTAAAGAGCCCACGCCGCCTTTCCTGAAGCTCGAAGGGGGGCTCTTGCGGCCACAGCGCCGAAAGCTCCTCACCTGCAAAACCTGCCCGCACACTCACCGCCGCATCATGGCGCGTGACGTCGTTCGCCCCGATCGCCCAAAGCATCCCCGCCGAGAGGAGAGGCAGCGAACCGCGGAGCGGCTCCGTCGTGACGAAGACCGGCGCGATCTGGGAAAGACCGGCAAACAGACGGCAAAGCTCGCCGTCGTTGAAATGGTGCAGGAAGAGGTTCGCCGTGACCGCGTCGAAGCTCTGGTCCGCATTTTCATCCAGATAGGCGAAGACATCGGCCTGGACGGGCCGCACCTTCCAGCCGAGCGCGCCGAAGGCGGCAACGCTCGTATCGCTCACGAGATGCAGTCGGTCGACGAGAACGAGTTCGATATCCCGCCAATCGGGCGCGAGCCTTTCGGCGACTTTCAGCATGAACGTCCCATCGCCGGCGCCGATCTCCAGGATGCGCCGCGGCGGCTTTACGAGGTTTGCACGCAACAAACTCGCGGTGATCCGGGCCTGCGCCATGATCGCATTGACCCGCTTCAGGTCGCGCCGCGAGGCAACCGCCCGCGGGTCCGTCTCCGGAAGCTGGTCGAGGATTTCCGGTTCGATCTGCCTAAGGGCGAGGCCGCTCATGGCTGCCGTCCGACGGCTTCAAAGCGCATCGTCTCCGCCGTCAGACCTGGGCCGAAGGCCATGCCGCAGCCCCGCTCCCCGGCCTTTGCCGTCGCCAGCATCTTTTCCAGCACGAACATGACGGTCGCCGAAGACATGTTGCCATTGTCGCGCAGAACCGCCCGCGAGCGATCGAGGGCATGCGCGTCCAGAGCGAGCGCCCGCTGCACCGCATCGAGCACGGAGCGTCCACCCGGATGCACCGCCCAGAGGTCGATCTCATCGACCGCCGTGTTGCCCAAAACCTCCCGCTGACGGCCCCCGAGCAATTCATGAATGACCGCCGGCACACGGCCCGAGAGCACCATGTCGAAACCGTCGTCGCGCACGTTCCAGGTCATCAATTCGCGGTTGTCGGCAGCAAGGAGCGTGCGAAAACTGTCGAGCCGAAGGCCAGTGGGATCAGCCGAGACGAGCGAGGCGGCGCAGCCGTCGCCCCAGAGGCAGAAGGAGAGAAGCGCCTCCATGTCGACGGTGTCTTTCAGGTGCAGCGTGCAGAGCTCGATGTTGACGACGAGAACCCGCGCTTCCGGTTCGGAGCGCACGATGTGGCGGGCGAGTTTCAGCGCGTTGAGCGCCGCATAGCAGCCCATGAAGCCGACGAGCGTGCGCTCCACCGATTGCGCAAGGCCGCAGCGCGCGACAATTTCGAGATCGATGCCGGGCGCGGAAAAACCGGTGCAGCTCGTCACGATGAGATGCGTGACGCGGTCGCGCTCCTCTTCGAGATCGAGCCGCTCAACGGCAATCTCCGCGAGGTCCGGCGCATGGCTCTCATAAAGGTCCATGCGCTGCGCCGTTCCCGGAAACGCACCGCGCAGGAAAATACCGCCCGCATCGACCTTGATGCCTTCGGGGTCCTCGGCCGGAGCTACACAGGAATAGCGGTGCTCGATACCGCCCTTGTCGGCCATCCGCGAAAAGATGGCCCGCTGGCGCGGAGCGTCCTTCAGCTGCGCCGCGGCAAAGCCAAGGAAATAACGGTGCACGTCGTTGGCGGGCACCGCCGTCGCAATGCGGTTGATATAGGCTTCGGCCAAAATGCCCTCGATGCGATCGAATTGCCGTCTTCGGCAAAGTTAACTAGCGCCCCCGAGAACAGGACAAAGGCAAACGCCGCCCGATTTTCTTTATCCGGCTGTCACAACGGCGCCCATGAACTGCACTTTTTTTGGCAAGCCGCTCGGAATGCTTCTATTCCGCGCCGCTGGCCGGCACGATCAGCCCTTCCGGCACCAGCACCTTGTCGATGACGTCGATCAGGCCATTGCTGGCCGCGATATCGGCCTTGCGAATGCGCGCCTCGCCGACCATCAGCTGATCGCCAATCGAGGTCACGGTCAGCTTGGAGCCATCGAGGGTTTCGACCTCCGTCTCCCCGTCGAAGGATTTCGTCGGCAGCGCCGCCTCCACGATATGGTGGCGCAAGAGAGCGGCGAGCGTCTCCTTGCTGTCCGGCTTCTTCAGCATTTCTGCAAGCTCGCTCGGCAATTGCTCGAAGGCGACATTGTCAGGCGCGAGCAGGGTCAGTGGCTCATCGCCCTGCAGCGTTTCCTTGAGGCCGGCCGTCTCGATGGCCTCTGCCAGAGAGGAAAGCTCCGGCCGGGTCTCGATCGCACCCCACAGATCCGCTTCGGCGGCAAGCGCAGGCGCACTTTGAAGCCCGAGGCCGACAACAGCAGCAGCGGCCAGAATTTTCAGATGATTGCGCACGATATCCTCCCTCGTTACGGGATCAACGGCGCGGGCCGGAACCCGTTCGATGGGTGCAGTCATATTTGCGCGAGGCGTCTTTCTGACGACCACAAGGAGGCGGAGGTGAGGCGCGCCCCGGTCAGCCCACCCCGTCAGCGTGGCAGGAGGCCCTCGAGAACCACCCGCCGCACGGTCTCGGCCGCGGTGTCGAAACGCGTCTCGTCGTCGGAGGCGAGCACCGCACGCACCTGGACATCGAAATCGGCGTAATGCTGGGTCGTCGCCCAGATCATGAAAATGAGATGGCGGGGATCGACCGGACGGAGGCGGCCGGCGGCGATCCAATCGGCGATGATGCGCGATTTTTCATCGACGATCGCCTTCAACGGCCCGTGAAGGAATTCGGTGATGGCGCCGCCGCCCTGCAGGATCTCGCTCGCAAAAAGCCGCGACGCCGCCGGATTGTCGCGCGACATGGCGATCTTGGCGTCGATATAGCGCGACAGCTCTTCGGCCGGATCGCCGTCGGCCTTCATCGTGGCAAGCGGGGCGAGCCATTGCGTCAGCGTCTCTTCGAGCACCGCCACGTAAAGGCTCTTCTTGCGCGGGAAGTAATAAAGAAGATTGGGCTTCGACATGCCGGCCTTTTCGGCGATCTCGTCGAGCGTGGCGCCACGATAACCATAGGCGGAAAAGACGGAAAGCGCTGCCTGCAGAATGGCTTCGCGATTGACGGTCTGAATGCGCGTTCTCTTCCTCTTGGAGATGGCATCATCCAGCATCTTTGCCCCGCCCGAACGGATGCCTACTTGCTAGGCAGTCAGTCCAGCTTTTCGCCTTGACCGTAAATTAAGCCACACCTAGCGTGAGATTTGACCATTTAGTCAAGTTTTCTGCCCCGCATGGCAGAAACCACAGGGGGGAATGCTGTGGACTCCAATCTGCGGATCAATGCCGACCGGCTTTGGAATTCCATTCACGAAATGGCCGAGATCGGACCGGGCCTGCGCGGGGGCAACAACCGCCAGACCTTGACCGATGACGACGCCGAGGGCCGTCGCCTGTTCAAGACATGGTGCGACGAGGCCGGGCTCACGATGGGCATCGACGAGATGGGGACGATGTTCGCCCGTCGCGAAGGCACGGACCCGGACGCCCTGCCCGTCTATGTCGGCTCGCATCTCGATACACAGCCGACTGGCGGCCGCTATGACGGCGTTCTGGGCGTGCTCGGCGCGCTTGAGGCCGTGCGCTCGCTCAACGATCTCAACATCAAGACGAAGCACCCGATCGTCGTCGTCAACTGGACGAACGAGGAAGGTGCGCGCTTCGCCCCGGCGATGCTCGCCTCCGGCGTGTTCGCCGGCGTGCACACGCTCGATTACGCCTATGGCCGCAAGGATCTCGAAGGCAAGACCTTCGGCGAGGAGCTCGCCCGCATCGGCTGGAAGGGCGACGAAAAAGTCGGCGCGCGCAAAATGCACGCCTATTACGAATTGCATATCGAGCAGGGCCCGATCCTCGAAGCCGAGAAGAAGGAAATCGGCGTCGTCACCCATTGCCAGGGTCTTTGGTGGCTCGAATTCACGCTGACCGGCAAGGAGGCCCATACCGGCTCCACGCCGATGGCGATGCGCGTCAATGCCGGCCTCGCCATGGCCCGCATTTTCGAGATGGTGCAGAAGGTGGCGATGGACGCCCAGCCGAACGCCGTCGGCGGTGTCGGCCAGGTGACGTTCCAGCCGAACTCGCGCAACGTCCTGCCCGGCAAGGTCGTCTTCACCGTCGATATCCGCACCGTCGATCAGGAAAAGCTCGACGGCATGCGCGCCCGCATCGAGAAGGAGGCGGCCGCGATCTGCGCCGAGATCGGCGTCGGCTGCGAGGTGGAGGCGGTTGGCCATTTCGATCCGGTCACCTTCACGCCCGAGCTCGTCGCCACCGTGCGCAAGGCCGCCGAAACGCTCGGTTACGCCCACATGGACATCGTGTCGGGCGCCGGCCACGACGCCTGCTGGGCGGCAAAAGTCGCCCCCGCCACCATGGTCATGTGCCCCTGCGTCGACGGCCTGTCGCACAATGAAGACGAAGACATCTCCAAGGAATGGGCCGAGGCCGGCGCCAATGTCCTCTTCCACGCAGTGCTCGAAACGGCGGAGATTGTGAGCTGAGCGGCACTCACTGCCGAAGCGTTCGGGCTCAGGGAGGATCGGATGAGATGTTCGGTACGGTCTCCTTCGACCCCCACCCCTATCCCCTCCCCACAAGGGGGAGGGGGATATGCCGTGCTTGTCGGGTCATGCCGATGACACCCTCCACGATCGAACCTCGGACGATCGGCCTGGCGCGCGCATTCCGGCGCGACATGACGCTCGGCGAGAGGAAGCTATGGAACGAGCTGCGCGAGCTTCGCCGGCTCCATGGGGTTCACGTGCGAAGGCAGGCACCGATAGGGCCGTATATCGCCGACTTTTCCGTTCACTCCGAGAAGCTCGTCATCGAAGTGGATGGCCACCATCATCTCCACAGCAGAACCGCTGCGAGAGATCGCACGAGAGATGCGTGGCTGAAAACTCAAGGATATCGCATCCTGCGCTTTTCGACCGCCGAGATCGATGAAGCCTTCGACGGATGCGTGGAGGAAATCCTGCGGGAGCTGGGGATTGCATGAGAAGAGAGATCCCGTTTTCCGCGCGAAGCGCCGATCTCGAGGGAGAGCCCCAGCCACAGACAAAGCCTCGATTGCAGAAGCTGGGCGGGGCAGAGTGGTCATCCCTCCCCCTTGTGGGGAGGGAATGAGGGTGGGGGTCTTCGGAGTGCAAGTCCGGAAAAGAGTTTAGGGGAGCAAGAGCGCCATGACCAAGATCATCAAGGGCGGCACGGTCGTCACCGCTGACCGCACCTACAAGGCCGACGTCTTCATCCAGCACGACAAGATCGTGGCGATCGGCCCCGATCTCAATCACGACGCCGATCACGTGATCGATGCGACCGGCTGCTACGTGATGCCGGGCGGCATCGACCCGCACACCCATATGGAAATGCCCTTCATGGGCACGCATTCGACCGACGATTTCGATTCCGGCACGGCCGCGGCGCTTGCCGGCGGCACCACGATGACGGTCGATTTCTGCCTGCCGGCGCCGAACCAGGGCCTCATCGACGCGCTCCAGCAATGGTACCAGAAGGCCGGCAAGGCGCGCACCGACTATTCCTTCCACATGGCCATCACCTGGTGGGACAAGCAGGTCTTCGACGAGATGCCGAAGGTCGTCGCGCAGGGCATCAACACCTTCAAGCATTTCATGGCCTACAAGGGCTCCTTGATGGTGAACGACGACGAGATGTTCGCTTCCTTCTCCCGCTGCGCGGAGATCGGGGCTATGCCGCTCGTCCATGCCGAGAACGGCGATGTCGTCGCCTTCCTGCAGCAAAAACTCCTCGCCGAAGGCAACAACGGCCCGGAAGCCCACGGCTTTTCGCGCCCGCCGGAAGTCGAGGGCGAGGCCGCCAACCGCGCCATCATGATCGCCGATCAGGCGGGCGTGCCGCTTTATATCGTGCATGTCTCCTGCGAGCAGACGCATGAGGCGATCCGCCGGGCGCGCCAGAAGGGCATGCGCGTCTTCGGCGAACCCCTCATCCAGCATCTTCTCCTCGACGAGACGGAATATCTGAACGACGATTGGGACTATGCCGCCCGCCGGGTGATGTCGCCCCCCTTCCGCAGCAAGGATCATCAGAACTCGCTCTGGGCGGGGCTTGCCGCGGGTTCTCTCCAGGTCGTCGCCACCGACCATTGCGCCTTCACCACGGAGCAGAAGCGCATGGGGCTCGGCGATTTCACAAAAATCCCGAACGGCACCGGCGGCATCGAGGAGCGTCTGCCGCTTCTGTGGACCTATGGCGTCCGGACGGGCCGGCTGACGATGAACGAATTCGTCGCCGCCACCTCCACCAACATCGCCAAGATCCTCAACATCTATCCGCGGAAGGGCGCGATCGTCGAAAGGGCTGATGCCGACATCATCATCTGGGATCCCGAGGCGACGAAGACGATCACCGCAGGGAGCCAGAAATCGGCGATCGACTACACGGTCTTCGAGGGCATGCCCGTGCATGGACTGCCGCGGATGACCCTGTCGCGCGGCCGCGTCGCCTACGAGGAGGGTGAGGTGAAGGCCGGCACCGGCGACGGTCGCTTCGTGGAGCGCCCGGCCAATCCGCCGGTTGCGAAAGCGCTGTCGACATGGAAAGAGCTCACGGCCCCGCGCCGCGTGGAGCGCGCCGGCATTCCGGCCGGTGTTTGAGGAGCCACATGCACAACGCCTCTTTCATCCCATCAACGCCTTCGGGAGCCTAGAGGCCCATGGTCGAAGCTGACACCACACCCGCAACGGCCGCAAGGAGCGCGCCCCCCAAACCGGCGCATACCGGCGCGGTCATCGCCGCGTCCGGTCTCTCGCTCACCTTTCAGACGGCCGACGGCCCCGTCCAGGCGCTTGCCGACATCGACCTTGCGATCCATCGCGGCGAATTCGTCTCGCTGATCGGCCCGTCCGGTTGCGGCAAGACCACCTTGCTGCGCGTCATCGCGGATCTCGAACAGCCGACTTCGGGCGAGATCACCGTCAACGGCGTCTCGCCCGATGCGGCGCGCCGCGAACGCTCCTACGGCTATGTCTTTCAGTCCGCGGCGCTTTATCCCTGGCGCACCATCGCCAAGAACGTCGCTCTGCCGCTCGAAATCATGGGGCTGCCGAAGGCGGAACAGCAGAAGCGGGTCAAAAAGAACCTCGATCTCGTCAACCTGGCGGGGTTTGAGCGCAAATTCCCCTGGCAGCTTTCCGGCGGCATGCAGCAGCGCGCCTCCATCGCCCGCGCGCTCGCCGTGGAGCCGGATCTTCTCCTCATGGACGAGCCTTTTGGCGCGCTCGACGAGATCGTCCGCGATCACCTCAACGAACAGCTCCTGCAGCTCTGGGCCAAGACCAACAAGACCATCGTCTTCGTCACCCATTCGATCCCCGAAGCGGTCTTCCTGTCCTCGAAGATCGTCGTCATGTCTCCGCGCCCGGGCCGCATCTACGACGTCATCGATTGCGGCCTGCCCCGCGACCGCGGCCTCGACATCCGCGAAACGCCGGAATTCCTGGCAATCGCCCACCGCGTCCGCGAAGGCCTCCGCGCCGGCCATTCCTATGAGGACTGAGATGTCGGAGAGCGACCTTGAGATCGATCCGACCGGAGCGTTTTTGCGCTCACAAGCCGGCCTGAAACAGCGGGGCGGCGGCGACGCAATTGGCGTCCCCCTCCCCCTTGTGGGGAGGGGACGGGGGTGGGGGTCGAACGAAGACCTGAAGGCGGCCGCTTGTCCGCCCGAAAGCCCAGTCGGAGAGCCCCGCCTATGAGTGAGATCGCGGAGCCCGGTGGCGGGGTCGGTTATGCGCCGCGGGTTTGGGTTCAGCGCATCTTCGCTGGCCAGACGGGCCCGGTTCTCGTTGTCGTCGCAGCGCTCATTCTCGTCTGGTATGCGGGCGCGATCTATCTCAACGCCCCGCAGCAGATCGACCGCGACCGACGCGCCGGCATCGAACGCAGTTTCATCGACTTCGCCGCCGCGACCTACGCCCAGGAGCGCCCGGTCCTGCCCGCCCCGCATCAGGTGGCCGCGGAAATCTGGAAGACGACCGTCGAGGTGAAGCCGACCTCGAAGCGCAGCCTCGTCTATCACGGCTGGGTGACGCTCGCCTCCACCCTCACCGGCTTCGGCATCGGCACGCTTCTCGGCATCGTGCTTGCCATCGGCATCGTCTCCTCGCGCACGCTCGACAAGAGCCTCATGCCCTGGATCATCACCTCGCAAACGATCCCGATCCTGGCGATCGCGCCGATGATCGTCGTCGTCCTCGGATCGCTCGACGTCCCGCCGATCTGGGCGAAAGGCACCGTCTCCGCCTATCTCGCCTTCTTCCCCGTCGCCGTCGGCATGGTGAAGGGGCTGAGATCGCCCGACCCGATGCTGCTCGATCTGATGCGCACCTATTCGGCGAGCCCGACACAGACAATGGCGAAGCTGCGCCTGCCGGCCGCGATGCCCTTCCTGTTTGCGAGCCTCAAAGTCGCGATCGCTATTTCGCTGGTCGGTGCGATCGTCGGCGAAATGCCGACCGGCGCCCGCGCCGGGCTCGGCGCCCGCCTCCTCTCCGGCTCCTATTACGGCCAGACGGTGCAGATCTGGTCCGCCCTCCTCGTCGCGGCCTTCATGGCAGCGATCCTCGTCACCATCGTCGGTATCGCCGACCGCATGGTGCTGCGCCGCATGGGGGTGAAAGCGTGAGCGCAGCCCATGTCACCGCCGAGCGGCCGCAAAGCCAGGGTGCGTTTCTTCTCACCTTTCTGGCGGCGATCTTTGCCATCGTCGCGCTGCCGCTGCCGGTTGCGGAAGGCGGTTCGCGCGTCGCCGGCTCCTCGCTCCTGCTCGCCTCCCTCCTCCTCGTCGTCCCGACGACGGGCTGGCCGCGCATCGTGGGCTTGCGCCTTCTTCTCAACGCCGTCATCGCAACCGCCGCTTTCGGCCTTCTCTTGGCGCTTCTGTCGACCGTCGAAGGGCGGGCGGGCCTCGGTTATTGGGCGGCATTGACGGCGAGCGCGCTTCTCACCGTGCAGGTGATGCGCGATCTCGCGCGCCTGACGGAAGGCCGGCCGACGCCTTTGCGCCGCGCCTTCTCGCTCGCCGTACCCGTCGTCTTCGGATTGTGGCTCCTGATCTTGTGCGAATGCCTGGTGCGCGGCTTCGGCGTGCCGCCGGTGCTGTTGCCGCCGCCGAGCGCGATTGCCGTCACCTTTGCCTCCTCGCTTCCCACGCTCTGGGCCGATTTCAGGCAGACGTTTTTGAAAGCGGTCATTGCCGGCTATGCGATGGGCTGCGGTGCGGGCTTTCTCCTCGCCCTTCTCGTCGACCGCGTGCCCTTCCTGAAGCGGGGGCTCCTGCCCGTCGGCAACCTCGTCTCGGCACTTCCGATCGTCGGCATCGCCCCGATCATGGTGATGTGGTTCGGCTTCGACTGGCCGTCGAAGGCGGCCGTCGTCGTCGTCATGACCTTCTTTCCGATGCTGGTGAACACGGTTTCGGGCCTCAACGCGGCCGGCGCCATGGAGCGCGACCTCATGCGCACCTATGCGGCGACCCACACCCAGTCGCTCATCAAGCTGCGCCTGCCGGCGGCGCTGCCCTTCATCTTCAACGCCCTCAAGATCAACTCCACCCTCGCCCTCATTGGCGCGATTGTTGCAGAGTTTTTTGGCACGCCGATCGTCGGCATGGGTTTCCGCATTTCGACCGAAGTCGGGCGCATGAACATCGACATGGTCTGGGCGGAGATCACCGTAGCGGCGATCGCCGGATCGCTCTTTTACGGCCTCGTCGCCATGATCGAGCGGGCGCTGACATTCTGGCATCCGTCCTATCGCCATTAGGGCGGCGGCCCCAAAAAGAGAGGGAGAATGGTATGAAGCGAGTTTTGGCAGCTCTCGGACTGGCCGTCGGCATGTCCGCCGTCGCCGCCGGCCCCGCGGCTGCGGACGACAATGTCGTCCTGCAGCTTAAATGGGTCACGCAGGCCCAGTTCGGCGGCTATTACGTGGCCCAGGACAAGGGCTTTTACGAAGAGGCCGGCCTTGATGTCGAAATCAAGCCGGGCGGCCCCGACATCGCGCCCGAACAGGTGATCGCCGGCGGCGGCGCCGATGTCATCGTCGACTGGATGCCGGCCGCCCTTGCGGCCCGCGAGCGCGGCGTCCCCCTCGTCAACATCGCCCAGCCCTTTGCGAAATCCGGCATGGAACTCACCTGCCTCAAAGAGACCGGCATCACCAAGCCGGAGGATTTCAAAGGCAAGACGCTCGGGGTCTGGTTCTTCGGCAACGAATATCCGTTCCTGTCCTGGATGAGCCATCTCGACATCCCGACGACGGGCGGCGAGGACGGCGTCACCGTCATCAAGCAGGGCTTCAACGTCGATCCGCTGATCCAGAAGCAGGCCGATTGCATCTCCACGATGACCTACAACGAATACTGGCAGGTGATCGACGCCGGCATCCCGGAAGATGAACTCGTCGTCTTCAAATACGAGGATCAGGGCGTGGCGACTCTCGAGGACGGCCTCTACGTCATGGAGGAGAATCTTCAAGATCCCGAATTCGTCGACAAGATGGCCCGCTTCGTGAAGGCCTCCATGAAGGGCTGGGACTATGCCCGAGAGCACCCGGACGAGGCGGCCGAGATCGTGCTCGACAACGACGACACCGGCGCCCAGACGGAAAAGCACCAGAAGCGCATGATGCGCGAAATCAACAAGCTGACCGAAGGCTCCGACGGCACGCTCAATGTCGAAGATTACGACCGCACCGTGAAGACGCTGCTCGAAGGCGGTTCCGACCCGGTCATCACCAAGGAGCCGGAAGGCGCCTACACGACCAAGGTCACCGACAAGATGAAGGAGATGTGAGCCGGGCTCACGTCACATCGCGCGCATGACAATGAAAGGGAGGCTCAGGCCTCCCTTTTTTCTTCCCCGCCGGCACGGCTGTCCCCATCACCCTCATCGCCAGGCACTTTCGCAGAGACGATCCTGAGCGCCAGGATAATGAAAAGCCCGATCCCCGCCCCAAGCATGGCGATGATGCCGTAACCGAGGCCGGCTGCGGCGCCGATTGCTCCCGACAGCCACATGCCCGCGCCCGTCGTCAGCCCCTCGACCCGGCCGCGCGAATGCAAAATCACACCGGCGGCAAGAAAGGCGACGCCCGCCGTGATGGAATCGATGAGCCGGATCGGGTCTGAGCGCACATTGTCGCCCGCCCCCTCGAAAAGGTCGACGATCTCCAGCGTCAAAACCGCAAACGTCGCAGCCGCAAGCGCCGTCACCATATGCGTGCGCAGACCCGCGGGCTTTTCCTGCCACTCGCGTTCAAGACCGAGAATCGCCCCGAGCACGGCCGCCAAAATGAGCCGTGCCGCGATGACCGCGACAGGCGTCGTCGTGGTCTCGAACAGACCATTCAGGGCCAGGCTCAGTTCCTCCATGCCGCTCCTCCTCGCCGTTCCTCAGACAGGAAGCGAACACATGTCTTGCGCTCCGGTTGCCTCGCCCATCGACCGGCAGAGCGCCCGAAACGAAAACGGCAGGTCCTTCGACCTGCCGTTTCCTCATCCCTCAATCTACCGCGGTGCGCTCAGCTCTGTTTCGCCTTCGCCTCGATGCGCCGACGATAAAGGATGGGCTCGGTGTAACCGGAGGGCTGCACGCGGCCATTGAGCACCAGATCCTTGGCCGCCTGGAAGGCGACGCTGTCGTCGTAATTCGGCGCCATCGGCCGGTAGCTCGGATCGCCCTCGTTCTGGCGGTCGACGACCTTCGCCATGCGCTCCAGCGTCTCCACGATCTGCGTTTCGCTGACCACGCCATGGTGAAGCCAGTTCGCCATATGCTGAGACGAGATGCGCAGAGTTGCGCGATCTTCCATCAGCCCGACATCGTTGATGTCCGGCACTTTCGAGCAGCCGACGCCCTGATCGATCCAGCGCACGACATAGCCGAGAATGCCCTGCGCGTTGTTGTCGAGCTCGGCCTGGATCTCTTCGTCCGTCCAGTTCGGGCTCTCGGCGACCGGAATGGTGAGGATGTCGTCGAGGCTCGCTTTCTCGCGGTTCTTCAATTCCGCCTGGCGCTCGAGCACGTCGACCTTGTGGTAGTGGATCGCATGCAGCGTCGCCGCCGTCGGCGACGGCACCCAGGCTGTGTCGGCGCCGGCCTGCGGATGGCCGATCTTCTGCTCCAGCATCGCCGCCATCTTGTCCGGCATCGCCCACATGCCCTTGCCGATCTGCGCGCGGCCTCGAAGCCCGCAGGCAAGGCCCACATCGACGTTCCAATCCTCATAGGCGCGGATCCAGGCAGAGCCCTTCATGTCGCCCTTGCGGATCATCGGGCCGGCTTCCATCGAGGTGTGGATCTCGTCGCCGGTGCGGTCGAGGAAGCCGGTATTGATGAAGACGACGCGGTTCTTCGCGGCGCGGATGCATTCCTTGAGGTTGACGGTGGTGCGCCGCTCCTCGTCCATGATGCCCATCTTCAAAGTGTTGCGCGGCAGGCCGAGCGCATCCTCCACACGCCCGAAGAGCGTGTCGGAGAAAGCGACCTCGAAGGGGCCGTGCATCTTCGGCTTGACGATGTAGACCGAGCCCGTGCGGCTGTTGCCGCGTTTGCCGTTCGGCCCGATGTCGTGCAGCGCGATCAGGCTCGTGCACATGGCGTCGAGCATGCCTTCGAAGACCTCGTCGCCGTTCGCGTCGAGCACCGCGGGCGTCGTCATCAGATGCCCGGAATTGCGCACGAGCATCAAGGAACGGCCGGGCAGGACGAGCTCCGATCCGTCGGGCGCGGTATAACGCCGATCCTCGTTGAGCGCGCGGGTCTTCGTCTCGCCGCCCTTTTGGAAGGAAGCGGTGAGATCGCCCTTCATCAGGCCGAGCCAGTTACGATAGACGAGCGTCTTGTCCTCGCCGTCGACCGCGGCAACCGAATCCTCGCAATCCTGGATGGTGGTGACGGCTGATTCGAGAATCACGTCGGCGATGCCGGCCTGATCGGTGCCGCCGATCGGGTGATCGCGGTTGATGACGATCTCAGCATGCAGATGGTGATTCGCAAGAAGGACGGCCGAGGGCGAACCCGTCTCGCCGCGGAAACCCGCAAACTGCTCCGGCGCTTTGAGGCGGACGGAGCGGCCCTCATCCATCCAGACCGCGAGCGCCTGGTCCTGCACGGACAGTCCCTTCGCGTTGCGCCAGCTATCGCCGTCGAGCGGGAAGCATTCATCGAGGAAACCGCGGGCGTAGGCGATCACCTTCTCACCGCGCTTCGGATTGTAACCGCTGCCGATCTCCGCCCCGTCGTCTTCGGAGATCGCATCGGTGCCGTAAAGCGCGTCGTAGAGCGAACCCCAGCGCGCATTGGCGGCGTTGAGCGCATAGCGCGCATTCATCACCGGAACGACGAGCTGCGGGCCCGCGATGGTGGTGATTTCGCGATCGACATTGTCGGTCTCGACGGTGACCTCGCCGCGCTCCGGCTGCAGATAGCCGAGCTCACGCAGGAAGGCGGTATATTCGGCCGCTGAGCTACCCTTGCCGCGACGCTGGCGATGCCAGTCGTCGATGCGCGCCTGCAGCCGCTCGCGCTCGGCCAGGAGTGCGCGGTTCTTCGGGGTGAGATCGCGCACGATCGCCGCGAAGGAATCCCAGAATGTCTCCGGCGCGATGCCTGTGCCGGCCAGAGCCTCGTTGTTGATGAAATCATAAAGCGGGCGGGCAACCTTCAGTCCCCCGGCCTCGACACGGTCACTCATGACGCATCCCCCTGTTCTCGCCCTCCGGTCGCTTGCCAACGTCCGGAGCATGGTGTTGTTGCCGTGTGATCTAAGGAATTTTCCATTCTGTCAAACTGGCGGAAAGGCTGAAAGGCGGGGTTCGAAGGTGTCAGAGCCGAAAATCGAAATGGTCGGAGGCTTCGGCCTCCTCTTCATCATGGCGACTGAGCAGGAATATCGCAGCGAGCTGCGGGCACGCATTCGCCCCCTGATCACCGGCGTCGGCCCGGTGGAAGCCGCCGTCGCCACCACGGCCTTCCTCGCCCGAATGAAGCCCGAGGAACGCCCGGATCTCCTCGTCTCCATCGGCAGTGCCGGCTCCAGAGCGCTCGAACAGGGCGCGGTCTATCAGGCGAGCCACATCAGCTTCCGCGATATGGATGCCTCGCCTCTCGGCTTCGAGAAGGGCCGCACGCCCTTCCTCGATCTTCCGGCGGAAATTGCGATCCCGCAGCAGATCGGCGACGTCGCCGCCGCCAGGCTCTCGACCGGCTCCAACATCGTCTCCGGCGCCGCCTATGATCTCATCGATGCGGACATGGTCGACATGGAAGGCTTTGCGGTGATGCGCGCCGGCCATGCTTTCGACCTGCCGACGATCGCCCTCAAAGGCATCAGCGACGGCAAGGCGGACCTCCGCCATTTCCGCGATTGGGCCGACTATTTGGAGGCCGTCGATGAGTCTCTCGCAAAGGTGATCGACCGGCTGGAGGGCGCCATCGCCGCCATGGATCGCGCCTACTGGACGCAATTGCCACATCGCACGGCGGCGCGCTGAAAGCCCGCTATGCGCGAGGTTTCGCCAGGAGCTGCTTTACCGACATAGCGGCGCCCCCTATGCTCGCCCGACGCAGAAAAAGTGTTGGGGAGCGTGCGGTGTTTGCGCTGTTTCGCGGATTTCCGGCGGCCCTTGCCGCCCTTGCCGTCGTCTTTCTCACTCTCCAGCCAGAGCCTGTGAGCGCCCAGGCACAGGAGCGCCGGCTTCTGACCACGGAAGGCGCCGATTATTTCGGCGGCGATTACGACGTCATCAAGGATGTTGAGCTCGAAGGCTGCAAACGCGCCTGCGTCGTCGATGGCCGCTGTGCCGCCTTCACCTACAACACCAACGCCAAATGGTGCTTCCTGAAGGAGGAGGTCGGCGATCTCCGCGCCGTCAAGGCCGCCATCTCCGGCCGCATCGTCACCTCCGATCTGCCGACCTTGTCGCTTGCCGAAGAGCGCACGGCCGAGCTCTCCTTCCTGCCCTCGCGCTTCATCGACGAGGCGCGCCGCCTCTCCGGCGATCTGGCGCGGGCCGACAATGCCCCCTCGCTCGACGCCGCACTCGCCGTGGCCGACGAGGCCGCCGCCAACGGCAATTATCTCTTCGCGGCAACGCAACTCAAAAGCGCACTCAAGATGGCACCGGATCGCGTCGATCTGTGGCTGCGGCTTTCCGCCGTCAGCGCCGAGGCGACCTCCGACGACTGGAAGACGCGCCAACGCCTCCCCGAAGAGCGCACAGCCGCCGCCGTCAACGCCTACCTCCACGCCCGCGGCTCGCGTGACCGCGCCGCAGCCCTTGTGCTTCTTGCCCGCTCGCTCGGCGAGCGTGACGAGTGGAAGCCGGCGATCAAGGCCTACCGCGCAAGCCTCGCGCTTGAAGAACTGCCCGATGTGCGAAGCGCCTATGAAAGCGCCGTGGCCGAACACGGCTTTCGCATCATCGACCATCAGGTCGATTCCGACGCCGCCGACCCGCGCATCTGCCTCAACTTTTCCGACCAGCTGCCCGCGACGCGCTCCGATCTGAGCGATTTCGTCTCGATCGAGAACGCCGACAATCTAGCCGTCGAGGCGGAAGGCCAGCAGATCTGCATCAGCGGCGTCGAACATGGCCGCCGTTACCGCATCACCGCCCGCGCCGGCCTGCCGTCCGCCGATGGCGAGGCGCTTCTGAAATCGGCGACCCTCGACATCTATGTGCGTGACCGCTCGCCCGCCGTGCGCTTCTCCGGCAACGCCTATGTCGTGCCGGCCGGCGGCAGCGCCTCTCTGCCCGTCACCACCGTCAACACCTCGACCGTCAAGGCCTCGCTCTACTGGATCGCCGATCGCGGCATCGCCGAGACGCTGCGCAACGGCAATTTCCTCGACCAGCTCTCGCAATGGCAGGCGGCCGAGATCGAAAGCGAGAGAGGCCGCAAGATCTGGGAAGGCAGTGTCGACGTCGAGACCCGTCTCAACCGCGAAGTCGTGAGCGCCATTCCGATCGGCGAACTCGTCGACGACCTTGAGCCCGGCATCTATGTCCTCGTCGCAAGCGCGGAAAACAACGCCCAGGATTGGGGCGCGAAGGCGACGCAGTGGTTCCTCGCAAGCGATCTCGGGCTTGCGACCTTCGCCGGCAATGACGGGCTCAATGTCAGCCTCCGCTCGCTCGCAAGTGCGGAGCCCGTCGAAGGCGTGCATCTCCGCCTCATCGCCACCAGCAACGAAATCCTCGGAGAAGCCGACACCGATGCGGACGGCAAGGCGAATTTCGCCCCCGGCCTCATTCGCGGCACCGGTGGCATGGCGCCGGCCCTTCTCGCCGCCGAGACGAAAGACGGCGACTACAATTTCCTCGATCTCACAAAACCCTCCTTCGACCTCACCGACCGCGGCGTCGAAGGACGTGCGGCGCCCGGTCCCGTCGACGTCTTCCTGACGACGGAGCGTGGCATCTACCGCGTCGGCGAGACCGTCTATCTGACGGCGCTCGCCCGCGATTCCCGCTCAAAAGCACTGACCGATCTGCCGCTGACGGCAAAGATCACCCGCCCGGACGGCAAGGAAGACCGCCAGGAGCTTCTCGAGGATGAAGGCCTCGGCGGCGCGCTCGCCGAGATCGCGCTCTCCGACAATGCCATGCGCGGCCAGTGGCGCGTCTCGGTCCACACCGACCCGAAAAAGCCGGCGATCGCCGAGACGACCTTCCTGGTCGAGGATTTCCAGCCGGAACGTCTCGACTTCACGCTGGAAACGGAGGCGACGCAGTTCGAGCCGGCGAACCCGCCCGAGATCACCGCCGATGCCCGCTTCCTCTATGGCGCACCGGCCGCGGATCTAGACGTGGAGGCGGAAACCATCGTCTCCACCGCCGGCGAGCTTGACGGCTGGGCGGGCTACCGCTTCGGCCTTGCCGACGAAACTTTCGACACGCAGACCGCACCGCAGTCGGGCCTTGCAACCGACGAGAACGGCCATCTCGCCTTTCGGCCGCAGCTGCCCGAGACAGGCGTCTCCTCGCATCCCCTTAAGACGACGGTGAATGTCCGCGTCATCGATACGAGCGGCCGCCCGGTCGAGCGCAGCCTCACTTTGCCCCTGGCAGGCGACAGGCCCAGGCTCGGCATCAAGCCGGCCTTCGAGGACGAGGTCGACGAGAATTCGACCGCGAATTTCAGCGTCATCGCCTTGTCTGAGGACGGATCGCGGATCGCCGCCGACGGCCTCAGCTGGACCCTCTCCAAGATCGACACGAATTACCAATGGTACCGGTCCGGCGGGCGCTGGAACTACGAGACGATCGAGACGCGCCAGCGCGTGGCGAGCGGCAATGTCTCGATCTCCGCCGAGGACCCGGCCAAGATTGCGGCCGATGTCGAATGGGGCAAGTACGAGCTTGAAATCGCCAAGGCGGACGGCTCGCTCCTTCCCGCCAGCATGACCTTCGAGGCCGGCTGGTATTCCGCCCCGAAGACGCTCGAAACGCCGGAATTCCTGAAGCTCTCACTCGACAAGGAACGCTACCGCATCGGCGACACCGCGACGGTGCATCTGGAGCCGCGCTTTGCCGGCATCGCCCAGGTGATGGTGATCGACGACCGCATCGTGACGACGAAATCCGTCGAGGTGTCAGAAGGCTCCACGGAAATCGAACTTCCCGTGACGGAAGACTGGGGTGCGGGCGCCTATGTGACGGCCGCGCTCTACCGCCCGATGGATCTCGAAGCGAAGCGCATGCCGGCGCGTGCCCTCGGCCTGTCCTGGGCGGGCGTCGAAAATCCCGCGCAGCGGCTTGCCGTCACCATCGACGCGCCCGAAAGCGCCAAACCGCGCCAGGCTTTCGAGGCGAGCGTGGAGATCGCCGACCTTGCCGAGGGCGAAGAAGCCTATGTGACGCTCGCCGCCGTCGATCTCGGCATCCTCAACCTGACCGGCTTCGAAACGCCCGATCCGGAAAGCTATTATCTCGGCCAGCGCCGTCTCGGCGTTGAAATCCGCGACATCTATTCGTCCCTGATCGACCGTTTCCAGGGCGCACCGGGCCGTGTCCGCACCGGTGGCGATGCGGCACTCGCCCGCTTCGAGGGCCCCGCGCCGACCGAGAACCTCGTCGCCTGGCATTCCGGCATCGTGAAAGCCGGGCCGGACGGCAAGGTAACGGTCTCCGTGCCGATCGGCGATTTCAACGGCACCGTGCGCCTGATGGCCCTCGCCTGGGGTGAAAAGGGCGTCGGCCATGCCGAAAACGACGTCCTCATCCGCGACCCCGTGGTGGTTTCGACCGCCCTGCCGCAATTCATGGCGCCGGGCGACCAGTCCCGCCTCGCGCTCGATCTCACCCATGTGGAAGGCCCCGCCGGGCCCGTTTCGGTCGAGGTCGCAAGCAGCGACGACGAGATCGTGAGCGTCGCAGGCTCCCCCGTCGAGACGGACCTCGCCGAGAGCGCCCGCAGCCAGCTCCTCCTGCCGGTGACGGCCGGCAAGGAAGGCGATGCGACCCTTTCGGTCCGCCTCACCACACCGTCGGGCGAGGTTCTGGAAAAGGATCTGGCGCTCACCGTTCGCGATGCGACGCCGGAAGTCGTCCGCACCTCCTTCGTCACGCTCGCGCCGAGCGGATCGGTCGATCTCTCGTCCGATCTTCTCGACGGCCTCGTCCCGGGTTCGGGCAAGGTGCGCGTCTCCGCCTCCGGAGCCGGTCGCATCGACGTGCCGCAGATCCTGCGAAAACTCGACCGCTATCCCTATGGCTGCGCCGAACAGCTGACGAGCCGCGCTCTGCCGCTCGTTTATCTCAACGACGTCGCGGTTGCCGCCGGCCTCGGCAGCGATGCGGAAACCGACAAGCGCATCGATAAGGCGATCGAATCGGTCCTCGCCTATCAAAGCGCCAGCGGCGGCTTCGGCCTCTGGGGTCCGGGCTCCGACGATCTCTGGCTCGATGCCTATGTGAGCGATTTCCTGACCCGCGCTCGCCGCGCCGGCCACGAGGTTCCCGAGACGGCCTTCACGATCGCGCTCGACAATCTGAAGAACCGCATCGCCTATGCCTCCGACTTCTCAGATGGCGGCGAAGACATCGCCTATGCGCTTTATGTGCTCGCGCAAAACGGCCGCGCCGCGATCGGCGACCTCCGCTATTACGCCGAGACGAAGCTCGGTGATTTCGCCACCCCGCTCGCCAAGGCGCAGATCGGCGCGGGCCTTGCCCTTTATGGCGATCGCAGCCTGTCGCAGACGGTCTTCCGGCGCGCGGTGTCCGAGCTTGAGTACGCCGCATCGGATCAGCGGCGCAGCGATTACGGCTCCAAGCTCCGCGACGGCGCGGCAATCCTGACCCTCGCCTCCGAGACGAGCGCCGATTCCGTCGATCTGCCGCTTCTCGCCAATTTCGTCGCCGACCGGCGCGCCGAGGAAAAGCGCACCAGTACGCAGGAAGACGCCTGGTCGCTGATGGCCGCCCATGCGCTGATGCAAAGCGCCGCCCGGCCGGAACTCGAGGTCGCAGGCAAACGCTATGACGGGCCGATGTCGACGATGATCGAGGAAGACGCCCTGCAAGGCGAGGGACCGAAAATCGCCAATCTCGCCGACTCGCCCGTCGATGTGGCGATCAGTGCGACCGGCAAGCCGGCCTCGCCCGAACCCGCCTCCGGCAATGGCTATCTGATCGCGCGCGAAACCTTCACGCTCGAAGGGGATCCTCTCGATCCGAGCCATGTGGCGCAGGGCGACCGCCTCGTCGTCGTTCTGACCGTCACCGCCGAAAAGACGGGCTCCGGCCATCTCATCCTCGACGATCCGCTGCCGGCGGGTTTTGAGATCGACAATCCGAACATCCTGCGTTCCGGCGATGTCGGCACCCTCGACTGGCTCGATCTGTCGACAGAGCCGGCGCATGTCGAATTCCGCTCCGATCGCTTCGTGGCGGCCCTCGATCGCCAGCCCGACGATCAAACCCGCTTCAGCCTCGCCTACATGGTTCGCGCCGTCTCGCCAGGCGATTTCGTGCAGCCGGCCGCCACCATCGAAGACATGTACGAGCCGGAGCTTCGTGCCCGCACCGAGGCCAGCCGCGTGCATGTGGAGGGGCCGCTGCGCTGAGCGAGAACGGCCCCCATACGCGCGGCCGTCGCCGGGGACGACGCCGCCTCGGCATCGGCCTCGCGCTTGCCTGCGCCCTCGCGCTCGCAGCGCCCGCGGGCCTGCGGCTCGCAGTGCATCTCACGCCTCTGCCCGACCTTTACCCGCCGACCTCGCAGCTCGTCGTCGACCGCAACGGCACGCTGCTCCGCCCCTTCCCGGTGGCGGACGGCATCTGGCGTCTCGACGCAGTGAAAGGTGATGTCGACCCTCTCTTCACCCGTCTCCTTCTCGCCTATGAGGACAAGCGCTTCTTCGCCCATCACGGCGTCGATATGGCCGCGATGGGCCGCGCCTTCTGGCAGATGCTGCGCCACGGGCGCATTGTCTCCGGCGGCTCGACGCTCACCATGCAGGTGGCACGGCTTCTCGGCGGCGACGACACGCGCAACCTCGCCGGCAAGGCGCACCAGATCCTCCTGGCGCGCGCCCTTGAGACGCGCCTGTCGAAAGACGAGATCCTCGACCTCTATCTCCTGCTCGCCCCCTATGGCGGCAATATCGAAGGCGTGCGCGCCGCCTCGCTCGCCTATTTCGGCAAGGAGCCGCGCCGTCTGACCGCGGCCGAGGCCGCGCTTCTCGTCGCCATCCCGCAATCGCCGGAAGCCCGCCGGCCGGACCGTTTTCCGAAGCGGGCAAAAGAGGCGCGCGACCGTGTGCTCGCCCGCGCGGCCAAGGCCGGCGCACTCCGCCCCGAAATCGCCCGCCAGGCGCGCACCGAAGCCTCGCCGGACACGCGCCATCCCTTCCCGATGCTCGCGGCCCATCTCGCGAACCGCCTCGCCCATCGCGCCGACGCGCCTCCCGTCGTCGCGCTTTCGATCGATGCGGATGCGCAGGCGCGCCTTGAGGCTCTGGCGCACAAGGCGGCAAAGACACTCGGGCGCAAGACGAGCGTCGCCATCCTCGTCGCCGACCACCGCACCGGCGAGATTCTGGCCTCTGTCGGCTCCTCCGATCCGCTCGATTTCGCCCGCGCCGGCTTCATCGACATGACGGAGCGCGAGCGCTCGCCGGGCTCCACCTTGAAGCCCTTGATCTATGGCCTCTCCTTCGAGCTCGGTCTCGCCCATCCCGAAAGCCTGATCGACGACCGTCCGAGCGCCTTTTCAGGCTACACGCCGTCGAGCTTCGACGGCGAATACCGGGGCACCGTCACCGTGCGCCGCGCCCTGCAATTGTCTCTGAATGTGCCGGCGATCACGCTTCTGGAAGAGGTCGGCCCGGCGCGGCTTCTCGCCCGCATGCGCCGCGCCGGCGTGCGCCCCGCTTTGTCCGACGTCTCGCCGCCGGGCCTTGCGATCGGCCTTGGCGGGCTCGGCGTCACGCTCCGCGATCTCGTCACTTTGTCGGCGGCGATCGCCCGCGGCGGGCGCGCCATTTCGTTGACGGAGGAAAAGGGCCAGACGGGAGCCGCGACGGGCAAACCGCTCGGCCGGGTCCTCTCCGAGGCAGCGGCCTGGCAGGTCTCAGACATCCTCGCCGGCGCGCCGACGCCGCTCGGCGCCAAGGCCGACAACATCGCCTTCAAGACCGGCACCTCGTATGGCTACCGCGACGCCTGGGCGGTCGGCTTCGACGGAAACCACGTGATCGGCGTCTGGGCCGGCCGCGCCGATGCGACCCCCGTTCCGGGCCTCGTCGGAATCGAGGCTGCGGCCCCGATCATGCTGGAAGCCTTCGCCCGCCTCGGGCCCACCAGACGCCTGCGCGCCGCCCCGCCGAACCTTCTCGATGTGGCGACGGCCGATCTCCCGCCGCCGCTCCGCCATGTCGCCCGCACCGCTCGTCCGGGCACGCCAGGGCCCGAAATCGCCTTTCCGCCCGACGGTGCCCGCATCGATCTCGGCCTCGCCGACCAACATGGTAAGGGCCATGGCGAAGCGCTCGCCGTGAAACTCCGCGACGGCGCGCCGCCCTTCACCTGGTTCGTCAATGGTCGCCCGGTCGGCAGCACCGCCTTTCGTCGCGAGCTCTTCTTTGAGCCGGACGGTCCGGGTTTTGCCGATGTCACGGTGCTCGACCGAACCGGCAAAGGCGCCTCCGTCCGCGTCTTCCTGCAATAGGAAAGCCGCCGCGCAGCTCTCCGCCAGGCTAAGCGATCGCTCGCAGACCGCGGTTTCGAACGAGGCTCAGGAGCTTGAGAGATGGACCTGCAGGTTTCTTTTCGCCACGCTCCCATTGACTGACGAGACCCGCCGTCACGTTGAGATAGCGCGCGAAGACCGCCTGGCTCACCCGTTCACGCTCGCGCAGCGCTTTGATCTCGTCGGGAGAAAGCGCCTTCACAGGTGTCAGACAAAGCATGTCGAAACCACGCAGGGTCTCTTTGTCCATGAGGCCCGCCTCATGAAGGTCCGACGCCGTCTCGTGCACGGCAGCGAAAGCATCGCTTCGATACGTGTCGTCAGCCGATTTCATCACAAAGAACCTCGATCAGGGCACCGGACGCGACGGCCTTTGCCAGGGCTGCTGCGTCATATTTCAGAAACTCGGAAGCAAGCCGCTTGAAAGCAACGACTTCGTCTCTCCGCAGGTTGGCACGACGGCTCTTGGCAAAAGCGTAAACGAATATCGCCCGATCACCGCAACGAAATAAGAGGATCGTTCGAAAGCCTCCAGACTTGCCTCCCTGCGGACGAGCCAGCCTTTGCTTGATCACCCCGCCCCCCAGATCAGCGTCGATTAAACCCCTCTCCAGATAGGCAACCGTTGCGCAAAGGACTTCGTCTTCGATCGCTTCATTCCGAGCAAATCGAGCGAACCACTTGTTCTTGAAAACCTTCATGCCGGCACACCCGGCCATCCCCCAACCAGGAAACGATATATAACCCTGAGTGTTACAGAACAAGTCTCCTGCGCCTCGCCGAAACGCGGCCCCCGACCAAACAAAAAGGCGGCCGCCGGAGCGACCGCCTTGTTTCTTGCCGAAGAGTGCGTGCCGCTTATCCGTGCACGAGCACGTTGCGGAACTGCCAGGGATCGCTGTCGTCGATGTCTTCCGGGAAGAGCCCGGGCCGGTCCGTCAACGGCGTCCAGTCGGTGTAATGGCCTTCGACGGGCCCGAGATAGGGAAGCTGCACCTCGAGGCAGCGGCGGAAATCCATCTCGTCGGCCTCCACGATGCCGGCTTCAGGATGTTCCAGCGCCCACACCATGCCGGCGAGCACGGCCGAGGTCACCTGCAGGCCGGTCGCGTTCTGATAGGGAGCGATATCGCGCGTCTCCTCGATGGAAAGCCGCGAGCCGTACCAATAGGCGTTCTTCTTGTGGCCGTAGAGCAGCACGCCGAGCTCGTCGATACCGTCCTCGATCTCATCCTCGTCGAGGATATGGTGCTTCGGCTGCGCCTGACCGGCCTGGCCGAACATTTCATGCAGCGACAGAACGGCGTCGTTCGCCGGGTGATAGGCGTAATGCACCGTCGGCCGGTATTCCGGTTCGAGCCCCTCGCCGATCGTAAAATAATCGGAGATCGACACCGATTCATTGTGGGTGACGAGGAAGCCGTACTGCGCGCCCGGCGTCGGGCACCAGGTGCGGACACGGGTATTGGCGCCCGGCTGCAGCATGAAACGGGCCGATTGGCAGCCCGTCTGCTGCGCCCGCATATTCTCGGGCGTCCATTTTTCATGCGTGCCCCAGCCGAGCTCGGCCGGCTGCATGCCTTCCGAAATGAAGCCTTCCACCGACCAGGTGTTCCAGAAGACGTTCATCGGCTTCGGATGCTTGGCACGCTGCGTGTCGCGCTCGGCGATATGGATGCCTTTGACGCCGACATCGCGCATCAGCTTCGCCCAGCCGGCGCGATCGTCCTGCGACGGCTCTTCATAAGTGAGTTGCAGCGCCTCGGCGAGATCGACGAGCGCCTGCTTCACGAACCAAGACACCATGCCCGGATTGGCGCCGCAGCAGGAGACGGCCGTCGTGCCGCCCGGCGAACGTGCCTTCTCGTCGCGCACGGTCTGGCGCAGCGCATGGTTGGTGCGTTGCGCCTGGTCCATGCCGCGGTCGAAATAGAAACCCAGCCAGGGCTCCACCACGGTGTCGATATAAAGCACGCCGATCTCGCGGCAGAGCTTCATGATGTCGAGCGAAGACGTATCGACCGAAAGGTTGACGCAAAAGCCTTGGCCCTCGCCCTTGGTCAGGAGCGGCGTCAGAAGCTCGCGATAATTGTCCGCCGTCACTTCCTTCTGGATGAAAGCGATGCCGCGCTCGTCGAGGAGCTTGCGGTCCGTGTCGACCGGGTCGATGACGACGAAGCGGTCCTTGTCGAACTCGAAATGCCGCTCGATCAGAGGCAGCGTCCCGCGTCCGATCGAGCCGAAGCCGATCATCACGATGGGGCCGGTAATCTTGCCGTGGACGGGCCAGTCGCTCATCAACATCTCCTTCGGGCTCATGCCGGCTTCCGATTGGAGGAAAGCGGCAGAAAGGGCAAGGCGGCACGGGAAAGTTGCGCAGGGAAATTACCGGACAGACCTTTCCCCATGCCAACCCACTGCTTCAGCCGCCTTGTGTCACCAGAAATTCGCCACCTTGTGCGTCGCGCTCTCCGGCTCGGTCGCAAGGTGGTGATAGGCTGAAGCGTAATAAAGAAGCGGCGTCCCGGTCTTCGCCTGCATGCCGCGGACCTCGCCGAGGAAGAGCGAATGGTCGCCGCATTCATGCACCGCATGCGGCGTGAGCGCGATATGGGCGAGAGCGCCCTCGAGCGCGGGGGCGCCGTGAAAATCGAAAAACTCCGCCTTCGCGCCCTCCACCTTGCGTCCCGCAAAAAGGTTGCTCAGATCCTCCTGCTCGCGGGCGAGAAAGCTGATCGAATAGATCTCGGCCTCTGACAGCACCGGATGCATATGGGCGCGTTTGGCAACGGAAACGACCGTGAGCGGCGGGTTGAGAGAACCCGACAGAAACGCGTTCGCCGTCATGGCCCGCACACCGCTCTCCGTCTCGGCGGCAACCACGGTCACGCCGCTGGCAAAGCGCGACATGACATTGCGGAAAAGCTTCGGGTCGATGGCGGTCGCCGCCGTCTGGTCCATGAAATCGTCCTGAATGCCTGGGGTTTTCTTATCGACCCTGCATATAGGGTCGCTCGCGATCTCACAAATGCCGGGCGTGGAAGCGACCATGCCGTGATGTCACGCCTTCCGCTCGGGCGCTTGCGATAGGCGCGTTCCACCGGGCGGCAAGGGACGCGAGAAGATCCTCGGTCCGGTCGGAAGACGATGCAGCCGGTGCTCACGGCCGAGCCGGCCTGTCAGGCCGACGGGTCCGTGCCAACTGCCCATGACCGAGCGATCAGGGAATAAGTTGCGATTTGGCGAGCGTCAGCTCGTAGCACAGCCCGTCGCCATCGAAGACGAGGTCTGCCTCGCCGCCGACGGTCGTCGGCACGACATTGCACAGCATGACGACGCCGAAGCTTCGCGATTTGGGCTCCTTCACCGGCGGACCTTTGCGCTCGCACCAGGTGAAGCGGTAGCGGCCGGCATCTTCCGGCACCCGCTCGAAGCTGACCTCGACACGCCCTTCGTCGGTGCCGAGCGCCCCGTATTTGATGGCATTGGTGGTGAGCTCGTGCAGAGCGAGCCCGAGATATTGCGCGGCGTTCGGCCGCAGAAAGCCGTTGATGCCGGTGATCTCGACCTGGCTCAGCCGCGGCTCGGCATAAAGCGAAATCTGCGAGCGAACGAGATCGAAGATGCGCGCCCCGCGCCAGTCGGCCTCCGTCAGCACGTCATGCGCGCGCGACAGGGAAAAGATGCGCCCGTTGAAGCGGCTGACGAATTGCTCCGTGGAAGAGGCGTTTTCCGCCGTCTGCCGCGCGATGCCCTGAATGACGGCAAGCAGATTTTTGGAGCGGTGCGCGAGCTCGCGCATGACGATGCGAAGATGCTCTTCCTGGATCTTGCGCTCGGTGATGTCGATTGCCGCGCCGATGATCGCGGTCTGCGAGCCGTCCTCGTCTTCTTCGGGCACCAGCATCACGTCGTACCAGCGCGGATCGTCACCGTAAGGCAGACACAGCTCCACCTGCTGCATCTCGCCCTCCTGGATCGCCGCCTCCTTGGCCGCTCCGAGCTGCTCGGCCGCCGCGAGCGGCAGCACCTCCTCATCGGTGCGTCCGAGCACGGTGGAGGGGCTCAAGCCCGCAGGCGAATTGAAGACCCAGTTGAAATGGCCTTCGGCGTCTTGAGAAAACAATGAGATCTGCGAGCCGCGCAGGAGCTTGGCACAGCGCTCCCATAGCGCCGCTTTGGCGACGTGCGTCGCCCCGAGAGGGCGTCCTTCCTTGTCGCGAGGCGGTGAAGCTGTCACGGCCAAAAACACCGAAAATACATGAGACAGGTCATACCGGAGGTCGGTCCTCGGCACAACGATAGGCGGCGCATCAAGTTCCCGTCCATGGCGGCGATAATTCGCCACAAGAAAAAAGCCCTCGGCCTTACACCGCAGGCACCCATCTCGCTGTGTCCGACGGGACCTCGAAAAAGCCGGGCGGTACGAAGGAGAGAAAGCCGAACCATAAAAAAACGGCCTCCCGGAGGAGGCCTGTTCTTGCTGCTTGGAAAGTTGACGGAAACAGCGGACGCTGGGGCAAAGGGGGGAAGAGGAGGCGCGCCCGCCGTTTCCGTAACTCTTACTTATGGACCCACAACGGCGGGTTCGAAGGAAGGTTCCGAAAAAAAACGACGGGCTGCGATTTTTTTCGCGAAGGCCGCCTGCAGCGCGCGCGCCCTCGCGCCGGACGGGGTTCTGAGCCCCCTCCGGCCGCCTCGCACCTAGCTCGCGCGGCGCTCGAAGAACAAAGCCTGGCTGATCACCGCCTTGACCGTGTCCGGCTGGAACGGCTTGGTGATGAGGAAGGCCGGTTCCGGCCGCTCGCCGGTCAAAAGCCGCTCCGGATAGGCGGTGATGAAGACGACGGGCACGGAAAACGACTGCAGCATTTCATTGACGGCATCGAGGCCGGAGCTGCCGTCGGCGAGCTGAATATCGGCGAGAACCAGTCCCGGGCGATGCTCTTCCACCGCCTTGATCGCTTCGGAATGCGTGCGGGCGACACCGGTCACGCTGTGGCCGAGCGTCTTCACCAGGGTTTCGATGTCCATGGCGATCAGCGGCTCGTCCTCGATGATGAGGACGTCGGTCGCCACCTGCTCGGCGATTTCGCGACCGGCCTGGTCGACGAGGCGGGAGACCTCTTCTTCCGACTTGCCGAGAATTTCGGCCGTCTCGCCGGCGGAAAAATCTTCCACCGACATCAACAGAAAGGCCTGGCGCGGCAGCGGCGTGATCGCCTCGAGCCGCCGCACGGACGGGTCGCCAACCGGATCGACCGTGTCTTCCTTCAGGTTGATATCGACCGAATTCCAGTAGCGGCAGAAGGCTTTGAAAAGCTCGACGCGCGGGTCGTTATCGGAATTGAAGGAATCGGGATCCTCGACGAGCGCCTCCAGCACGGAAACCACATAGGCATCTCCGCTCTTCTGCCCGCCCGTCAATGCGCGGGCGAAGCGACGCAGATAAGGAAGGTGGGGCGCGGTGTTGGCGACTAGCGACATGTCATCATCCTGAATGGAACAACGAGGTTGCGGACAATCAAAGCGTCACCGGCAAAGGCTGCATGAGGTCCGTCCTCTGGGGTGCTGCAACGCGTCGTTATGAAATGATTGTGGCAAGAGTTGCAAGGAGGCAAGGCGCCAAACGCCGCGAAATCATTGACTTTGCCGGCTTCCGAACCGGAGCCCCCAACGCGACGCATCAAGCCGCAGCGGTCGGGCCTGCAGGCACGAGGCGTGGCGGGGGCGCAGGGCGCTCAAAGGCGGCGGCGCCATGCCCTCCCCTCGCGACGGCGCCGCGCCGTCCTAGATGCCGGAGTGAAACAAGGCCCTTTACGAGGAGACCGCCATGCCAATGACCCTGAAAGGCTCGTGCCGCTGCGGCGCGGTGCACTTTTCCGTCGAAAGCCACACGCCTCAGCCCTATCAGCTCTGCTATTGCTCCATCTGCCGCAAGACGGCGGGCGGCGGCGGTTACGCCATCAATCTCGGCGGCATTGCCGCGACGCTCAAAGTGGAAGGCCGCGAGGCGATTGAGATCTTCCGCGCCGAAATCGATCGCGGCGGCCATTGCGAGATCTCGACCGGGGAACGCAATTTCTGCCGCCATTGCGCCACCGCCCTCTGGCTGTTCGACCCGACCTGGCCGGAACTCATCCATCCCTTCGCCTCGGCAATCGACAGCGAACTGCCGATCCCGCCGGAACGCGTGCATCTGATGCTCGGCTCGAAGGCGAACTGGGTCGTGCCCGATATCGGCCCGAACGATCAGACCTTCGACGTGTACCCGGAGGAATCGCTCGAAGGCTGGCACAAGAGCCGCGACCTCTGGGTGGAGTGACGATCGGCTGGAGTCCACGAAACCGCACGCAAAGAAAAGGCGGGCCGCAGCCCGCCTTTTCGATCTCTCGTGAGTTGAGACCTCAGCTGCCCAAAATCCCCGGCAGCTTCAGGCCCTTCTCGCGGGCGCAGGCGAGCGCCTCTTCATAGCCCGCATCGGCATGACGCATGACGCCGGTCGCCGGGTCGTTCCACAAAACCCGTGAAATCCGCCGCGCCGCGGCCTCGCTGCCGTCGCAGACGATCACCTGGCCGGAATGCTGCGACCAGCCCATGCCGACGCCGCCGCCATGATGGATCGACACCCAGGTCGCGCCGGAAGCGCAATTGAGAAGCGCATTGAGGAGCGGCCAGTCGGAGACCGCGTCCGAGCCGTCCCGCATCGATTCCGTCTCGCGGTTCGGCGAAGCGACGGAGCCGGAATCGAGATGATCGCGGCCGATGACGACCGGCGCTTCCAGTTCACCCTTCGCCACCATCTCGTTGAAGGCGAGACCGAGTCGGTCGCGGTCTCCGAGCCCGACCCAGCAGATGCGCGACGGCAGACCCTGGAAGTGGATGCGCTCCCTCGCCATGTCGAGCCAGTTGTGCAGGTGCTTGTCGTCCGGCAGGAGCTCCTTCACCTTCGCGTCGGTCTTGAAGATGTCTTCCGGGTTGCCGGAAAGTGCGGCCCAGCGGAACGGCCCGATGCCGCGGCAGAAGAGCGGGCGGATATAGGCCGGCACGAAGCCCGGAAAGTCGAAGGCGCGTTCGAGCCCCACTTCCTTGGCACGCTGGCGGATGTTGTTGCCGTAATCGACGACCGGCACGCCCTGGTCCCACCAGCCGAGCATGGCTTCCACCTGTGCCCGCATGGAGTCCTTCGCCGCCTTTTCGACGGCTTCAGGGTCGCTCTCGCGCCGCTCTTCCCATTCGCCGAGCGTCCACCCGGCCGGCAGATAGCCATTGAGCGGATCATGTGCCGAGGTCTGATCGGTGACGGCATCCGGGCGGACGCCGCGGCGCAGAAGCTCAGGGAACACCTCAGAGGCATTGCCGAGAAGCCCGACGGAGATCGCCTTCTTCTCCTTGGAGGCGCGCTCGATCATCGCGAGCGCCTCGTCGAGATCCTGCGTCATCTCGTCGACATAGCCGGTGCGCTTGCGGAACTCGATGCGGCTCTGCTGGCATTCGACGGCGAGCATCGAGGCGCCGGCCATCGTGGCGGCGAGCGGCTGCGCGCCGCCCATGCCGCCGAGCCCGCCGGTCAGGATCCAGCGGCCGGAGAGATCGCCGCCGTAATGCTGGCGGCCCATCTCCGCAAACGTCTCGTAGGTGCCCTGAACGATGCCCTGCGTGCCGATATAGATCCACGAGCCGGCCGTCATCTGGCCGTACATCATCAGCCCGGCCCGATCGAGCTTATTGAAATGCTCCCAATTGGCGAAGGCCGGCACGAGATTGGAATTGGCGATCAGAACTCGCGGCGCGTCTTCATGCGTGCGGAAGACACCGACCGGCTTGCCCGATTGGACGAGCAGCGTCTCGTCGGCTTCGAGCTCCTTCAGCGTCGACACGATGCGGTCGAAGGACTCCCAGTCGCGCGCCGCGCGCCCGATGCCGCCATAGACGACGAGGCTTTCCGGCTTTTCGGCGACCTCCTGGTCGAGATTGTTCATCAGCATGCGCATCGGCGCTTCGGTCAGCCAGGATTTGGCCGTGAGCTCGGTTCCCCGCGGGCTCGAAATCTTGCGGGCGTTGTCGAGACGGTTCATGTGCTCAGCTCTGTTCCTTGGTTTTGGCCGCCACGAGGAGGGCAGTCAGGGCTTTGGTCAGGACCGACCGCATGGCCTCGGCCTTCTCCTCGTTCCAGGCGACGGGGTCTTCGTCCATGTAGCCGCGGCAGGCGAGCTCCATCTGCAGCGCGTGCACGCGCTCGTCCGGCCGGCCGTAATGGCGGGTGATCCAGCCGCCCTTGAAGCGGCCGTTGACGATGCTCGGAAAATCCGAAGCGGCGCAGACATCGGCGACGGCCGCCTGCATCTCGGGCGCGCAGCTCGCCCCTTCATTGGTGCCGAGATTGAAGACCGGCAATTCGCCCTCGAAAAGCCGCGGGATGACGGAGCGGATGGAATGGCAGTCGTAGAGGACGGCGAAGCCGTGCCGGCTCTTCACGCGGGCGATCTCAGCTTCGAGAGCTGCATGATAGGGCGCGAACCAGCTCTCGCGCCGCACGTCGATCTCCGCCGGATCCGGCTCTTCGCCGGGGCGATAAAGCGGCTCGCCATCAAAGGTTTCGGTCGGCACCAGCCCCGTCGTCGCCTGCCCGGGATAGAGCGAGACGCCCGACGGGTCGCGGTTGACGTCGATGACGCTGCGCGACATCACGGTGTGCACGATGCTCGCATCGAGCTGCTTGGCGATCGGGCCATAGAGCCGGTCGATCCACCAATCGGTGTCGAGGATGGCCCGCTCGCGGCTGACGAGCCGCGTCTCGAGCTCGGGCGGGATCGCCGTTCCCGTATGCGGGAAAGACAGGATGAGCGGTGAGCCGCCGCGTCCGACGGTGATGAAATCGCGCAAGGATCAAGCCTCCAGATCGGGAAATGCCACGTCCCGGCATGCATCGAGCGCCGCGCCCGCTTCCACGAGGCCCGCCGCCGCACCGAGATCGGGCGCAAGATAGCGATCATCGTCGAGCGCCGGCACCGCATCACGCAGCCGCGCCAGCGCCGTCTGCAAAGCGCGCGAGGTCTGAAGCGGCGCACGCAGTTCCACGCCCTGCGCCGCCACCAGCCATTCGATGCCGATGATGCGCGAAAGATTGTGGTTCATGGGTCCGAGCCGCCGCGCCCCATGCGCGGCCATGGAGACATGGTCTTCCTGGTCGGCACTCGTCGGCGTGGAATCCGTCGAACAGGGATTGGCGCGCTGCTTGTTCTCGCTCATCAGCGCCGCCGCCGTCACTTCGGCGATCATGAAGCCCGAATTCAAACCGGGCTTCGGCGTCAGGAAGGCGGGAAGGCCGAAGGAGAGCGTCGGATTGACCAGCATGGCGATGCGCCGCTGCGCGATCGAACCGAGTTCGGCGATCGCTAGGGCGATCTGATCGGCCGCGAATGCCACCGGCTCGGCGTGGAAATTGCCGCCGGAAACGATGTCGCCGCTCTCGGTCAAAACGAGCGGATTGTCGGTCGCGGCATTCGCCTCGATCCTGAGCGTATTGCCGGCCTGGCGCAAAAGGTCGAGACAGGCGCCGGCGACCTGCGGCTGACATCTGAGGCAGTACGGGTCCTGCACGCGTTCGTCGCCTTCGCGGTGCGATTCGCGAATTTCGGAATCGGCCATCAGCGCCCGCAGCGTCGCAGCCGCCGCGATCTGCCCCGGCTGGCCGCGCAGCGTGTGCATTTCTTCGCGGAAGGGCGCGGCAGACCCCATCGCCGCATCGGTGGAAAGCGCGCCCGTCACCAGCGAGGTGAGACCCGCGCGCCAGGCGCCGAAGAGACCCGCAAGCGCCATCGCGGTCGAACATTGCGTGCCGTTGATGAGCGCGAGGCCTTCCTTCGGACCGAGCACGACGGGCTGAAGCCCCGCCGCGCGCATGGCCGCGCCGCCTTCCATGCGCGCACCGTCATAGACCGCCTCGCCCTCGCCGATCATCACCGCCGTCATATGGGCGAGCGGCGCCAGATCGCCGGAGGCGCCGACCGAGCCCTGCCGCGGCACCACGGGAACGACGTTCTTCGCCATCATGTCTTCGAGACAGGCGATGATCTCCCAGCGCACGCCGGAGGCGCCGCGTCCGAGCGACAAGAGCTTCAGCGCCATCATCAGCCGCACGATCGGCGCCGGCAGCGCCTCGCCCACGCCGCAGCAATGCGACAGGATGAGATTGCGCTGCAGCTGCGCCGTGTCCGCCGGGGCAATCCGCGTCGAGGCGAGCTTCCCAAAGCCCGTATTGATGCCATAGACGGCAGCCTCGCCGGCGGCCGCCTTTTGCACCTGCTCCTGCGAGGCTTCCACAGCCGGGCGGCAGGCCCGGTCGAGCTCGGCATCGAGACCGTCGCGGTAAAGGCGTTCAAGCTCGGCGAGGGTGACGGCACCCGGCGTCAAAGTAAGCTTTGTCATCGTCCCTGCCTCACACGCTGCCACAACGGATTGAAGCCGATGCGGTAGGCGAGCTCGGCCGGATGCTCGATGTCAAAAATCGCAAGATCGCAGTCCTTTCCTTCGGCCAGCGTGCCGATCCGCGCCGCCAGCCCGAGGGCCTTCGCGGCTTCGCGGGTGACGCCGGCGATCGCCTCTTCCGGGGTGAGACGGAAGAGCGTGCAGGCCATGTTCATGGTGAGCGTGAGGGAGGTCATCGGCGAGGTGCCGGGATTGCAATCGGTCGCGATCGCGATCGGCACGCCCGCCGCGCGCAAGGCGGCAACCGGCGGAGACTGCTTTTCGCGCAGGAAGTAATAGGCGCCGGGCAGGAGCACGGCGACCGTGCCCGCCTTGGCCATCGCGGCAATGCCGTCATCGCCCAGATATTCCAGATGGTCGGCCGAGAGCGCGCCATAGCTTGCGGCCAGTGCGGCCCCGCCGAGATCGGAAAGCTGTTCGGCATGGAGGCGCAGAGGCAGACCGAAACCTTTGGCGGCGTCGAAGACTTTGGCGATCTGCTCCGGCGAGAAGGCGATCCCCTCGCAAAAGCCGTCGACCGCATCGGCGAGCTTTTCCGCCGCCACCTGCGGCAGCTGCTGCTCGCAGACCTCGGCAATATAGGCATCCTTGTCGCCCTCCGCCTCCGGCGGCAACGCATGCGCGCCGAGGAAGGTGCGGACCACATCGACGTCCCGGAGCTCCGCGAGCCGGCCTGCGGCCCGCAACATCTTCACTTCGTCGTCCGGATTGAGCCCGTAGCCGGATTTCACCTCGATCGTGGTCACGCCCTCGGCAAGGAGCGTGTCGAGGCGCGGCAGCGCCGATTGGACGAGATCGTCTTCCGAGGCGGCGCGCGTCGCGGAGACTGTCGAGACGATGCCGCCGCCGGCCTTGGCGATCGCCTCATAGCTCTCGCCCTTCAGCCGCATTTCCCATTCCGCGGCGCGGTTGCCGCCATGAACGAGATGCGTGTGGCAGTCGATGAGGCCCGGAAGAATGAACCGGCCTTCGCAGTCGATCGTTTCTTGGGCGGCGACGGCAGGCATGTCGCCCTCGCGGCCGACGAAGACGATCTTGCCGTCTTTCGTGGCGAGCGCGCCACCTTCGATGATGCCGAGCGCGCCATCACCCGATCCGGCGCCGGATCCGGGTTCCAGCGTGGCGATGCGCGCATTGCGCCAGAGACGATCGACAGGTTCAGCCAAGCTCTTCCCTCGCTCTCATCATTTGTCTATACAAATAAGGATTAGCGAGGACAATGCCGATGATCAAGCTCCGTTTCGACAAGGCTCTGTTGCCGACCGGCTGGGCCGACAATGTCGCGATCGACGTCGCCGAGGATGGCGCCATCGCAAAAATCGAGACGGGTCAAAGCGACGGCAGCCCCGCCTCCGGCATCGCCCTCCCCGGCCTGCCGAACCTGCACAGCCATTGCTTCCAGCGCGGCATGGCGGGGCTTGCCGAACGGCGCGGCGAGACAGCCGATTCCTTCTGGAGCTGGCGCGAGGTGATGTATTCCTTCCTGGAGCGCCTGACGCCGGACGACGTGGAGGCGATCGCGGCGGAGGCCTGCGTGGAAATGCTCGAAGGCGGCTTCACAGCGCTCGGCGAATTCCATTATCTCCACCATGCGCCGGGCGGGTCCGCCTATGACGACATCGCCGAAATGGCCGGCCGCATCGTCGAGGCGACGCGCGCGACCGGCATCGGCCTGACGCTTCTCCCCGTCTTTTATGGCGAGAACGGTTTTGCCGGCGAGCCGCTCAGCCCGGCGCAGCTTCGCTTCGGCAACGACCCGGAACGCTTCGCCCGGCTTCTCGAAGCCTCCCGCACCCATCTTGCGACGCTCCCGGATGCCCAACTCGGCATCGCGCCACATTCGCTACGCGCCATCAGGCCAGAGATGTTCGACGACGTTCTGGCACTTTGTCCCTCCGGCCCGTTCCACATCCATGCTGCCGAACAGACGAAAGAGGTCGAGGAATGCGTGGCGGCCCTTGGCGCCCGTCCGGTCGAATGGCTCCTCGACAATGTGGCGCTCGACCGCCGCTGGTGCCTCGTCCACGCCACGCATATGCTGCCGAAAGAAACCGAAGGGCTGGCACGATCTGGCGCGGTGGCGGGCCTTTGCCCGATCACCGAAGCGAGCCTCGGCGACGGCATTTTCGACGGCACCCGTTTTCTGGCCGCCTCAGGCGCTTTCGGCGTCGGCAGCGACAGCAACGTCCTGATCAGTGCGGCCGAGGAACTGCGCATGCTGGAATATTCGCAGCGCCTCAAGGAGCGCGCGAGAAACGTCCTCGGCGACCCCGCCCTCTCCACCGGCCGCCGTCTCTATGAGGGTGCCGCCGCAGGCGGGGCGCAGGTGCTCGCCCGCCCGATCGGTCGTCTGGAAGTCGGATGCCGCGCCGATATCGTGGTCCTCGACCAAGACCATCCGACCCTCGTCGGACGCGACGAGGATCGCCTTCTCGACAGCTACATCTTTGCGGGCGGTCCCGCCGCGATCGCCGACGTCTATGTCGGCGGCGAGAAGAAGGTGGAATCCGGCCGCCACGTCGCCCGCACGGAAATCCGGGAGCGTTTTGCCGAGACGATGCGCCGGCTCGTCTCATGACGGCGGAGTTGAAGCTCGACGGCGAAGGCCCGCTCCACGACCAGATCCGCCGGGCGATCGCCGATCCGATTCTCTCCGGCTCCTGGGAAGCGGGAAAGCGCATTCCCCCGGAAGTCAGCCTGATGGAGACGTTCGGCGCGTCGCGCATGACGGTGAACCGCGCGCTCAGGGCCCTTGCCGATCAGGGCCTGATCGCCCGCCGCCGCCGCGTCGGCAGCTTTGTCGCCCCGCGCGCCGGCGAACACGCCGTCACCTCGATCGGCGACATCCGCCACGAAATCGAGGCCCGGGGCGAGGATTATGGTTACGAATTGATGCAGCGCCAGGAAGCGCGCGTGTCCGCGGCGATGAGCCTTGCCACCGGCGTGGCAGCCGAAACGCCGATCCTGCATCTCCATTGCCGGCATTTCGCAAGTTCAAAGCCCGCCGCGCTCGAAGACCGCTGGATCAATCTCACCATCGTACCGGAAGCCCGCGGCATCCCGTTCGAGGATATTCCGCCGGGCCCCTGGCTTCTGGAAAACGTCTCCTACACCGAAGGCGAGCACCGCATCGCCGCCATCCGCGCAGGCAGCACGGCCGGCGGTCTGCTTCAGATCGCCGATGACGAGCCCTGCCTCAGTGTCGAACGCCGCACCTGGCGCGGCAAGACCATGATCACCTTCGCCAACTTCGTCTATCCGGGCTCCAGCCACATCCTCTCCGGCCGTTTCCGCCAGGGAGCCTAGAGACATCGTCAGGCAATCATCCGGGAGGCTTCGCGGACCTGATAGGTGGAGTTTCGCACGCCCTGCGTCGCCGCGGCGATCGCAGCCATATTGTCCGTGATCGTGGTAACGCCGAAGGACGCCGTCTCCATATTCGAGGCCATGTCGCGGGTCACGGCGGACTGCTCCTCCATCGACGAAGAGATGCTGATGGAGATGGAGTTGATCTCGCTGACCAGCGCCGTGATCTCCTTCAACGCATCCGCCGCCTCGCCCGTCACCGCCTGAACGGCCGCGATCTGCGTGGTGATGTCGTCCGTGGCCTTGGCGGTCTGACCCGCGAGATGCTTCACCTCGGAGGCGACGACGGCAAAACCCTTGCCCGCCTCGCCGGCACGCGCCGCCTCGATCGTCGCATTGAGGGCAAGAAGGTTCGTCTGGGCGGCGATGCTGTTGATGAGGCCGACGAAGTCGCCGATCCTCTGGGTCACTTCCGACAGCCCGCCGACGATGGCATTGGCGCGATCGCCCTTGCCGACGGCGGCTGCCGTGATCTCCAGCGCATGACCTACCTGCCGACCGATGTCCTCGATCGAGGCGGCGAATTCCTCTGCGCCCGAGGCGACCGCCTGGACGTTGGTGGAGGTCTGCGTGGAGGCGCTCGCTGCGGAGGTCGCCTGCTGGCTGGCGTCGGTGATCTCCTTGAGGATCGCCTCCAGATCGACGTCGATCGACTTCTGAATGGCCTCCCGCTCCAGCCGCTCTTTGACCCGGTTGGTCTGGGTGGCGAACTTCACCACGCCGCAGACGTCGCCATTCTCATCGAAAATCGGATTGTAGGTCGCCTGGATCCAGATTTCCCGGCCACCCTTGCCGAAGCGGCGGTATTCGGCGGCCTGAAATTCGCCGTTGCGCAGCGCTTTCCAGAACTCGCGATAATCCGCGCTCTCGCGCTCCTTGGCTTCCAGGAACATGGAGTGATGCTTGCCGACGATCTCCTCCAGAGAATACCCGGTCGCCTCCAGGAAATTCGCATTGGCGTGGACGATCGTCCCGAAGAGATCGAATTGAATGACCGCTTGCGAGCGGTTGAGGGCGGAAAGCCAGGCCGCATCGGTCTCCGTCTGCAGCTTCTTTTCGGTGATGTCGGTCGCAAGTTTGACGATCTTGACGACCTTTCCCTTCGACATGACGGGATTGTAGGTCGCCTGCAGCCAGATACGCGCGCCCGCCTTGCCGACACGCTTGAACTCCGCCTGCATGAACTTACCGGCCGCCAGATCGCGCCAGAAGTGCTCGTACGCCTCGCTCTGCCGATAGATCGCGTCGACGAACATCGAATGATGTTTCCCGACGATCTCGCTGAGTTCATAGCCGACACAATCGAGGAAGTTTCGATTGGCCGTGAGGATCTCTCCGCTTGGCGTAAATTCGATGATGGCGAGCGAACGATCGAGAGCCTCCACGATCAGTTCGGCATTCTTGGCTTTGGCAGAACGCAGCATAGTCTTCCCCAAGACCCCCCTCAGCGCTTCCGACCAAGGCGCGCATAAAGATGTAGAAGATCGATCGCGAATATACCGAATACCTTGCGCACAGCTTGCATCTCGCACGCGCGCAAAACTTCTAATAGGCTCAATAACCCTTCTTACAGAACTCCCCAGCCTTTCCGCGTGATTTCAAAACTGGTCATTCTTCTTGTGCCCGGGAGACGCAAGAAAGCATGTCGGCACGGCACGGAGAGCGGACTCGAGCGAGAAAACCCAGCCAAGACGATCGCACGAAGGCGGGAACGACCCTCGTCTCAAACGCTGCGCGTTCAAAGGCCGGCGCGCTTGCGAAAACCCGCCGCCCTCACGCTGCCACGCGTTCGAGCACGAAGGCCGCACGTTCCTCGATGCTGGCGTAAGGCAGGTGCACGACCTCGTAGCCGAGCTCCAAATAGGTTCTCTCCATCACCGCGCCGGTTTCCTGCGCTTCTGCGGCGTCCTGCTTGCGTTCCGCATCCTGCGCGAAGATCTCTGGCCACCAGGGCGCGAGAAAAACCCGCGGGTTGTATCGGTAGAGCTCGACCGCCTTGCGCACATGATCGGGAACGCGAAGACCGCAAAGCCGCAGATAGCCCATCACGTCCGGCACGCCACGATCCATCACCAGCGGGCGGGCGATGGCGAGCGCCTCACGGTGGGAGCGCAATTCCCATGAGAGCATGAGCTCCGCAAAAGCGGCCCGATCCGCCCAGGGCAGAGCGGATCCGCCGATTTGAACCTGATCCTGGATGATCGCGCGTCCCGCCTCCGGCATGGTGCGCAGCCCCGCCCGCGCGAGGGCTTCGATGAGCGCGGTTTTCCCCGAGCCTGGGCCACCGGTCACCACGTGCATATGGTCGGCCAAAAACTCTCTCCTCCTCTTCGAATATTATCGGCGCCGCACCCTGCGCGCGATCGCTCAGCCTCCGCCGAGCGCCACCACCCGGTCGAGGCCGAGGCGTGCAAGGAATGCGGTGTCGTGGCTGACGACGATGAGCGCGCCGTCATAGGCCTGAAGCGCGCTCTCGAGAGCTTGAAGCGCATCGAAATCGAGATGGTTCGTCGGCTCGTCCAGAATGAGAAGGCGGGGCGGCTCGGCCTGGCCGATGGTGCAGGCGAGACCGGCGCGCAGGCGCTCGCCCCCGCTCAGGCTCACCGCCTCCTGCAGCGCATCTTCCGCCCGAAACCGAAACCGCGCCAGGGCCGCGCGACATTGGTTCTCGTCCGCCTGCGGGTTCAGGCGGCGGAAATTCTCCCGCAACGAGAGGTCGGGACGCAGCAGGCTCACATGCTGATCGAGAAACGCAAACGGCACGCGAAGATCGACATGACCGCTTAGCGGTTCGAGCCGCCCGGTGATCAATTTGATCAGCGTGGTTTTGCCACAGCCGTTCGGCCCGGCGATGGCGACACGCTCAGGCCCGGTGATCGTCAGGGAAAAATCGCGAATGACCGGCCTCGCCCGCTCATACCCGCCGGTCACCCCATCGACCCGCAAGACGGTCTTGCCGCGGGGCAGACCGGTCGGCGCAAGCTCCATCGACAAGGGCCGCAGGATCTCGACAGACGCCCGCGCCTCGGCAAGCGCGTTCTTCGCCGTCTGAAGCCGTGCATCGCGCAGACGCGCATGTGCCCCGCCTGTCGCCTCGGCCCGCTCCTTTGCCGCATCCATCAGAATTTTGGGCTGGTCTCTCCTGGCACGGGCCTTTCGTCCCCGGCTGTCCGTGCGCGCCTTGCGCTCCGCCGCCTGCTGCGTCCGTCGTCGCGCTTCGGCGAGAGTTTTCTCCGCATCCGCCAGTTCGCGCTCGGCAGCCTCAGATTCCGCGGCCTTCTGCTCGCTGAAGGCGCTGTAATTGCCGCCGTAGCGCACCGCTCCGAGCTGCGACAGCTCCACGATCGCATCCATCTCTTCCAGAAGCTCGCGGTCGTGGCTGACGATGATGGCGCCGCTCCCCCATCCGCGGATGAGCTCGATCGCCGCCTGCCGCCCCGCACGATCGAGATTGTTCGTCGGCTCGTCGAGAAGCAGGAAATCGGGCGCCTCGAAGACGAGAGCGGCAAGGGCGACACGCGTCCGCTCGCCTCCTGAGAGCGCCGCAAGCGGTGTGCGCGGATCGACGTCGAGACCGCAGCGGGAGAGTGCGGTCCGGATGCGCTCGGAAATCGTCCAATCGGCGTGACCAAGCTCGTCGACGCCCGCAAGGCCAGCCTCGGCGCGATCGATCAGGTCCAAGGCCGCGCCCGCACCGAAGACGTCCGCGATCGTCCCGCCGCCCGCGACCGCCATCTCCTGGCGCATCAGACCGACCGTGCCACGAATGTCGACATGACCCGATGTAGGACGCAGTTCGCCGGAAATGAGCCGCAGGAGCGTCGTCTTGCCGATGCCGTTGCGCCCGACGAGGCCGACACGCTCGCGGCCAAATCTCAGATCAACATCGCTGAAAAGCGGCGCGCCGTCAGGCTTGGACCAGGAAAGATCGGAAAGGGTGAGAAACACGGACATGGAAACAGACTTCTCGCAGCGAGATCGGAAGGGCGAAAACGGCGAGATTTTTGTCCATGTCGAAGCAGCTCCTGTCCTGTCGACATCACGCGGGCGAAAAACGGCAAGGCCCGCGATCGATATGCCCGAGAACGCTCGGGGGGATTCTCACAGACAGTCCGCGCGGCCGATGCGGCAGGAGCGGAGGCTATGAAGCGCTTAAAAGAGAATCACATCGAAAAATGGTGGAGCCGAGGGGAATCGAACCCCTGACCTCGTGAATGCCATTCACGCGCTCTCCCAACTGAGCTACGGCCCCATTCTTTGGGAATGACCGATCAAACGAGGAGATCGGCCTTCAGGCTGCCGCCTTGGAGGCGGGAACCTTGTTCGGCCGGGGAGCGAATGCTCTCCGACCGAAGCGGGCGGAAACTATGCGCGACTTTGTCGTTTTGCAAGTCCCGAAAAATGCGAATTTTGCAGCGCCTCAGCGCTCCTCGTCTTCGTCGACGTCACCGAGGATGTCGGAGACGTCCTCATCCTCGTCTTCGTCGTCGTCGAGGAAGGCGTCATCGTCGTCGTCGTTGTCGATCTCCAACCCGTCGTCGTCGATCTCCGGAACGTCGTCGTCATCGCTGTCTTCATCGGAAGACTTCGAATCGCTCGTCTCGCCTTCTTCCTCGTCCTCGGCCTCTTCGAGGGAGACGACATCCACGTCCTCATCCTCGTCGTCTTCCGCTTCGACGACGTCCTCGACCTCTTCCTCCTGCTCGGCCGCGGCCGCTTCTGCCGCCTTTTCGCGGGCGGACAGCTCATAGACGGTACCGCAATGCGGGCACACAATAGGATCACGATTGAGGTCGTAATACTTGGTGCCGCATTCCTGGCAAACGCGTTTGGTTCCAAGTTCTGGCTTGGCCACGTCGGCTAATCCTCGAATGTCAGAAAATCGCGGTCCCACTACCGGCCGGTGCTGCCCCTGTCAAACGCCTTCTCTGTGCATCTGTCTCGCGCGGGGCGCCCGCGGGGATGACCCCCGCCGGGGAGGATGCTAACGGGAGGGCGCCGGGGCATGCCCCGAAAGCGCTCCGGAAAGCATCCGCGAGACCACCTTGTCGCAGCACCATATGAGGACATCGCCCATGTCGGAAGCCGTTCCACGCCCGTCGACGGCCCGCGCCTCCTCCAGCCTTTCGGGCCGCGTCACGGTGCCGGGCGACAAGTCGATCTCGCATCGCTCGTTGATGTTCGGCGCGCTCGCTCTCGGCGAGACCAGGATCACGGGCCTGCTGGAAGCGGCCGATGTTCTCGCCACGGCCGCGGCGATGCGCAGCCTCGGCGCCAAGGTCGAGCGGCATTCGACCGGCGAATGGAGCGTCCACGGCCTCGGCACCGGCGGCTTTCTGGAGCCGGAAACCGCGCTCGACTTCGGCAATGCCGGCACCGGTGCGCGCCTCACCATGGCGCTTGCCGGCGCCCATCCCTTCGCCACGACCTTCCTCGGCGATGCCTCTTTGTCGCGCCGGCCGATGGGCCGCATCCTAGACCCGTTGCGGGAAATGGGCGTCGAGGTGATCGCCCGCTCCGGCGACCGTCTGCCTTTGACGCTCAAAGGCGCCTCCCCGATGGCGCCGATCGAGTACCGCGTTCCCGTCCCCTCGGCGCAGGTGAAATCGGCCGTCCTTCTCGCCGGCCTCAACATCGCCGGCACCACGACGGTGATCGAACCGGTGCCGACGCGCGACCACACCGAAAAGATGCTCAAAGGCTTTGGCGCCGATATCGAGGTGAAGACGACGGCCTCGGGCGAAGCGGTCATCCGCCTTCAAGGGCTGCCCGAGCTCAAGCCGCAGCCGATCGAGGTCCCGTCGGACCCGAGCTCCGCCGCCTTTTTGATCGTCGCCGGCCTCATCTGCCCCGATTCCGATATCGTCGTGGAAGGCGTTCTCCTCAACGAGCGCCGCACCGGCCTCCTGCAGGTGCTTCACGACATGGGCGCCGACCTGTCGATCGAAAACGAGCGCGAGACCGGGGGCGAGCGCCTGGGCGACGTGCGCGCCCGCACCTCGCGTCTCAAAGGCGTCACGGTCCCGGCCGAACGCGCACCCTCGATGATCGACGAATATCCGATCCTTGCCATCGCCGCCGCCTGCGCCGAAGGAACGACCGTCATGCACGGGCTTGAGGAATTGCGCGTCAAGGAATCCGATCGTCTCGCCGCGGTCGCCGCCGGCCTCGCGGCGAACGGCGTCACCTGCGAAGAGGGCGAGGCGAGCCTCGCCGTCACCGGAGGCAAGGTGCCGGGCGGCGCCACCGTCACCACCCATCTCGATCACCGCATCGCCATGAGCTTCCTCGTTCTGGGCCTCGTGGCGGACAAGCCGGTGACCGTCGACGACGCCAACATGATCGCAACGAGTTTCCCGAATTTCGAGGAGACTTTGCGAAAGCTCGGCGCCGACCTCAAAGATCAGGAGCCGGCCTTCTCATGAGCGAACCTCTCATCATCGCCATCGACGGCCCCGCCGCCTCCGGCAAGGGAACGCTCGCGCGCCGGCTCGCCGCGCATTACGGCCTGCGCCATCTCGATACCGGCCTCACCTACCGCGCCGTGGCGGCCGAGCTTCTGGCCTCGGGCGAGGACGAACCGGATGTCGCCGCGGCCGTCGCCGCAGCGTCCCGGCTCGATCTTTCGACGATGGAGCGCGACCGCCTTGCCGCGCACGATATCGGCGAGGCAGCCTCGAAGATCGCCGTCATGGGCGAGCTCCGCCGCGCCCTCGTCGAGCGCCAGCGCCAATTCGCAGCCGAGCTGCCCGGCGCCGTCCTCGACGGACGCGACATCGGCACGGTGGTCTGCCCCGATGCCGCTGCCAAGCTTTTTGTGACGGCAAAGCCCGAGGAACGGGCCCGCCGCCGCACGGACGAACTGCGCGGCCGCGGACAGGATGTCGACTACGAAGCCGTGCTTGAAGATCTGAAGCGCCGCGACGCGCGCGACATGCAGCGAGCCGATTCGCCGCTGCGTCCCGCAGACGACGCCCACTTGATCGATACCAGCGCAATGACTATAGAAGCGGCATTCCGCGCAGCTGTCGCGATTATTGATCGAGCCGTTTCGGCCCGCAGCGAGGCATGCCCTTCTTGAGGGTGTGCCTTTAGGGCTATCTGGAGATCGTTAAGACGGCGCGCGGGGAAACCGCGCCGTTTCGTCCCGATGCGCCAACCGCTTAGATGCGGGGGAGGACGCGGCCAGAGCAACACGAACCGATGGCGCTGTGACCCGCAGGCGAGCCTATGAGCCGCCCCAAATGCGGGCCCTAACAGGAGCATGAATGGCCAGTATGCAACAGGCTGCCCCGCAGCCGAGCCGTGAAGATTTTGCGGCCCTACTCGAACAATCCTTTGCCGACGCCGATGTCCAGGAGGGCACGGTTGTCGATGGGACTGTGGTCGCCATCGAAAAGGACATGGCCGTTATCGATGTCGGCCTGAAGGTCGAAGGCCGGGTGCCGCTGAAGGAATTCGGCGTGCGTGGCCGCGACGGCGAGTTGAAGCCGGGCGACCGGGTCGAGGTCTATCTGGAGCGCGTGGAAAACGCGCTCGGCGAGGCCATGCTGTCGCGCGAAAAGGCGCGTCGCGAGGAAAGCTGGGTCCGTCTTGAAGAGAGCTTCGAGAAGAACGACACCGTTCAGGGCACCATTTTCAACCAGGTGAAGGGCGGCTTCACCGTCGATCTCGACGGCGCCGTGGCGTTCCTGCCGCGTTCGCAGGTCGATGTGCGCCCGGTGAAGGATGTCGGCCCGCTGATGCAGACGCCGCAGCCCTTCCGCATCCTGAAGATGGACAAGCGTCGCGGCAACATCGTCGTCTCCCGCCGGTCCGTGCTTGAGGACACGCTCGCCGAGCAGCGCTCGGAGCTCGTTGCCAAGCTGAAGGAAGGCCAGGTCGTCGACGGCGTGGTCAAGAACATCACCGAATACGGTGCCTTCGTCGATCTCGGCGGCATCGACGGCCTCCTGCATGTCACCGACATGGCATGGCGGCGCGTCAATCACCCCTCCGAGATCCTGGCGATCGGCGAGACGGTGAAGGTGCAGATCATCCGCATCAACCCGGAGACCTTCCGCATCTCGCTCGGCATGAAGCAGCTCGAGGCGGATCCCTGGGAAGGCATCGAGGTGAAGTATCCGGTCAACGCCAAGTTCACCGGCCGCGTCACCAACATCACCGATTACGGCGCCTTCGTGGAGCTGGAGCCGGGCATCGAAGGCCTGATCCACGTCTCCGAGATGAGCTGGACCAAGAAGAACGTCCATCCGGGCAAGATCGTCTCCACCTCTCAGGAGGTCGAGGTGATGGTGCTCGAGGTCGATCCTCAGAAGCGTCGCATCTCGCTCGGCCTCAAGCAGGCCATGGGCAATCCTTGGGAAGAGTTCGCCGACAACCATCCGGTTGGCACGCTCGTCGAAGGCGAAGTCAAGAACAAGACCGAGTTCGGCCTGTTCCTCGGCCTCGACAACGACGTCGACGGCATGGTGCACCTCTCCGACCTCTCCTGGGACCGCCAGGGCGAAGAGGCGATGGAGGAGTACAAGAAGGGCGAGATGGTCAAGGCCGTCGTCCTGGAAGTCGACGTCGACAAGGAGCGCATCTCGCTCGGCATCAAGCAGGTCGAGGGCGATCCGTTCGCCGAGGCCGTCGAGGGCATCCGCAAGGGCGCCATCGTCACCGGCGAGATCGTCGAGGTGAAGGATTCCGGTATCGAGGTGAAGATCGCCGATACCGAGATGACCGCCTTCATCCGCCGCGCCGAGCTGGCGCGTGACCGTTCCGAGCAGCGCCCCGAGCGCTTTGCCGCCGGCGAGAAGGTCGATGCCCGCGTCACCAACATCGACAAGAAGGCGCGCCGTATCGCGCTGTCGATCAAGGCGCTGGAGATCGCCGAAGAGAAGGAAGCGGTTGCCCAGTACGGCTCGACCGATTCCGGCGCTTCGCTTGGCGACATCCTGGGTGCCGCGCTGAAGAAGCGCAACGCCGAGGAAAAAAACTAAGGGCGCCGAATAAGCCCTTTGGCGACAACTACTTGCCGGTTTTAAGACCGGCTCAAGAAATCAACCCGCGGCCGTCCTGGCCGCGGGTTTTTTCATGACCGAAGCGAAGTCGATCCCTTGCTGCAGCGCAACCAAATTTGACGCAGTTGCGCAAACACGCTACCCATTGGCCATGGGCGATCTTTCGAAACCACCCTTTCTCGACAAGACCCTCCACGCTCTCTTCCTCGATTTCGACGGCACCCTCGTCGGTTTTGCAGACGATCCCGACGGGATTACTCTGGAGCCTGGCACGCTTGAGCGCCTGAGCGCATTGGAAGAACGCCAGGGCGGCGCCGTCGCCCTCATCAGCGGGCGGGCCCTTTCTTCAATCGACCGTTTTCTTTCCCCGCTCGCCTTTCCGGCGGCCGGCGTGCACGGTCAGGAAGTGCGCTACACGGCGGGCGGCGACGTCGTCACGGCCCCGCCGCCTGACGATCTCGCCACGGCGCGCGCAAGGCTTCAGGCTGCGATCGGGCCGGGCGACAAGCTCCGCATCGAAGACAAGGAGACGGCGCTCGTCGTCCATTACCGCACCGCGCCGGAAGAGGCGGACCGCGCCGAAAGGCTCGGCGAGGAGGCGGTGGCGGGCTGTTCGGATCTCCGGCTCGTCAAGGGCCATGCGATCGTCGAAATCCGCCCCTCGGGCGTCGACAAAGGCAAGGCCATCGAAAAGCTGATGCAGCGCGAGCCCTTCGCCGGCCGCAAGGCGGTCTTCATCGGCGATGACACCACCGACGAGGACGGCTTCGAATGGGTCGCCGCAGCCGGAGGCTTCGGCATCAAGGTGGGTTCGGGAGAGACGGCCGCGAAATATCGCCTCGACGACGTCGCCGCGGTTCACCGCTGGCTCGACGCCGTCGCTCGCCAATGACACGCCGCCAATGACACGCCAATGAAAAGTGCGTGACAAAAGGAACTTAAGAAGCAGTTCGGGGGTTCTGCCGAAAACATGATGACAATCAAGAAACGCGCAATGACGGAGGCGAAAGCAGGCTCATGAGACGTCTCGTAGTCGTGTCGAATCGGGTAGGGCCGTTGCATGACGGCGGCAAAGCTGGCGGTTTGGCCGTGGGTCTGGGAGATGCGCTGCGCACGCGCGGCGGCATCTGGTTCGGCTGGTCAGGCGAAAAGAGCGAAGAAGGCACCTTCGGCCCGCTCAAGATCGAAGACCACGACAAGGTACGCCTTGCCACCATCGACCTCACCGCCGAAGACGCGGAAGAATTTTACGGCGGCTATGCCAACCAGACTTTGTGGCCGCTCCTCCATTACCGCCTTGATCTCGCAAATTTCGATCAGCGCTATGAAAACGCCTACCGGCGTGTGAACGAGCGCATGGCGGCCCGCCTGACGCCGCAGCTTCAGCCGGGCGACATGGTCTGGGTCCACGATTACCACTACATCGTTCTGGGCGAACGCCTGCGGGAATCGGGCTTCACCGGCCCCCTCGCCTTCTTCCTGCACGTGCCCTTCCCGAGCCCGGAGATTATGACCGCTCTGCCGAACTCGCAGAGCATCGTGCGCTCCCTCACCGCCTATGACGTGATCGGCTTCCAGACGGATTCCGATCGCCGGAATTTCGCCCGCTACGTCGTCGAAGAGCTCGGCGGACGCGAACTCCCCAATGACGAACTGGAAGCCTATGGCCGCACCTTCCGCGCCTCCACCTTCCCGATCGGCATCGACACGCAAAGCTTCGCGGAATTCGCCGTCAGCGACGAAGCCCAGGAGCATGAAGCGCAGCTGAAGGTGCTTTTGCGCGACCGCCACCAGATCATCGGTGTCGACCGCCTCGATTATTCCAAGGGCATTCCGGAGCGCTTCCGCGGCTTTGAACGGCTTCTGCAGGATTATCCGGAAAACCGCGGGCGCGTCAGCCTGATGCAGGTGGCGCCGCTCTCGCGTTCCGATCTCGAAGCCTATTCCGACCTCAGGAGCGAGCTTGAAGAGCTCGCCGGCCACATCAACGGCGCCTTCTCGGCGCTCGATTGGGTGCCGATCCGCATCATGACACGCGGCTTCACGCGGCGGGCTCTCGCCGGCATCTATCGGGCGAGCCGCGTCGGCCTCGTCACCCCCTTGCGCGACGGCATGAACCTCGTCGCCAAGGAATATGTCGCGGCCCAGAACCCCGAAGATCCGGGCGTTCTCGTCCTGTCGCGCTTTGCCGGCGCGGTGAAGGAGATGCCCGAGGCGCTGATCGTCAATCCCTATGACACGGCCTCCCTCGCCCGGGCCCTGCAGCAGGCGCTCAACATGTCGCGCGAGGAGCGCAAGGAGCGCTGGCAGGCGATGTTCGATCGCATCAGCAAGGGCACAGCCCAGGCCTGGTGCGACGCCATCCTGCAAGCCCTTGAAGAACGCGCCGACAAGAAGGTGAAAGTGCGCTCCGCACCGACGGCCTCCGGCAAGAGGCCGAATGCGGTGGAGCCGAAACGGGCGCGCACCGGCGAGAGCTTCCCGACGCTGCCCAAGGGCGCACGGCCCCATGCGGATGAGCCAAAGCGGCCCTTCCCCTATCTCGGAAGCCGCGTGCTTTAACGCGCTACACAGACCAACTGTCGCAGGCACAAGAGTGGGTCTTGAGGTCAATCCTCAAGGCCCACAAGTGCTTTCGGGGCCCCGCAAACGTATATCGGGCGCGCCTCAGACCACCCGCGACGCCACCTCCCGTTTCTGCCTTAATGCCTGAAAGCGTTTCATTTCCGGGCGCGTCTTCGACTTTGTGGCTAGGACAATTGGTCTAGCCAATCCACAAGAGCCAATCGTATAAGGGCCCGGGCAACGTAACGGGCCGGCAGCAGGAGACTTGCGCCGGGCCTTGCTCTTGCGCTTGTCTTCAAAAGTCAGAAGTTCAGGGAGGAACTCCAATGAATAAGCTCCTCGGCGGTCTCGCCGCAGTAGCAATGCTGGCGGCTGCCGGCCCGGCATTCGCGCAGGACGGCTGCGACGATGGCGAAATGGTCATCAAGTTCAGCCATGTCGTCGCCGCCCAAGGTCACCCGAAAGGTGAAATGGCGGCCGCGCTCGCCGAGCGCGTCAACAAAGAGATGGACGGCACGGCCTGCATGCAGGTCTTCCCGAACTCCCAGCTTTTCGACGACGACAAGGTGATGGAAGCGCTGCTTCTCGGCGATGTACAGCTCGCCGCGCCGTCGCTGGCGAAGTTCGAGGCCTACACCACGAAATACCGCATCTGGGACTTCCCGTTCCTGTTCCCCGACATGGATGCGGTGAACAAGTTCTCCAACAGCGAGGAAGGCGAGAAGCTACTCCACGCGATCGAGGACAAGGGCTTCATCGGCCTCGGCTACATCTACAACGGTCTGAAGCAGTTCTCGGCCAACAAGCCGCTGATGAAGCCGGAAGACGCCAAGGGCCTGAAATTCCGCATTCAGACCTCCGACGTCGCCGAAGCGATGATCGAGGCGCTCGGCGCCAATGCCCAGAAGCTCGCCTTCTCGGAAGTCTATGGCGCGCTGCAGACGGGTGTCGTCGACGGTCAGGAGAATTCCTGGTCCAACATCTACACCCAGAAGTTCTTCGAGGTGCAGGACGGCATCACCGAAACGAACCACCAGCTCCTGACCTATCTGGCGGTCACGTCGACGGAATGGCTCGACAGCCTCGAGCCTGACGTGCGCGACCAGTTCCTGTCGATCTTCAAGGAGGTGAGCGACGAGTACAATGCGCGCGCCGAGGAGATCAACGAAGAGGCCAAGCAGAAGATCATCGACGCGGGCGGTACCGTGCGCGAGCTGACGCCTGAAGAGCGTCAGGCCTGGGTCGACGCCATGAAGCCGGTCTGGGATCAGTTCCGCGACGATGTCGGTCAGGACGTGATCGACGCCGCCGTCGCAGCCGGCAACAGCTGATCTGAGCCGCTCTGCGCCCCGCATCGCCGGGGCGCAGACTTTCGCCCGGCCCGCGCACGCTGGCCGGCACCGGACGTCGTTTGAGACGTCCGCCCGCCCCGGAGGGAAAGCCCATGCGCACGAGGGCCAAGCGCTTTGTCACCCACCTGGAAGAGAACTTCATCGCGCTTCTCCTGGCGGCGATGACGCTCACCCAGTTCACCCAGGTTGTCGCCCGCTACGTTTTCCATTCCGGCTGGACCGGCGCGCTTGAATTCACCCGCATCCTCTTCGCCTGGCTCATCCTCTTCGGCATGGCCTATGGCGTGAAGATCGGCGCGCATCTCGGCGTCGACGTCATGATCCGGGCTCTGCCGCGCCCCTTGTTCAAGGTGGCGGCGATTTTCGGCGCCCTCACGGTGCTGCTCTATGCCGTGATCCTGCTCTATTCCGACTGGCTGCAATATCTGGGCGCCAATTCGAAGGGCGGCGCCATCGCCTATTGGACGCGCTTCTACCATCTGCCCCTCGGCCTCGACGATCTTCGCTATCCCGTCTGGGCCCAGGAGACGTTTGGCGCGCCGGAGCGCGTGCAGCGCTGGGTCGCCTACCTCATGCTGCCGATCGGCCTCTTCCTTCTCGCTCTGCGGTCTCTTCAGGCGACGGTCGCCATCGTGGCCGGGCGCCGCGAACTCATCGTCGCCGCCCATGAAGCCGAAGAGCTCGTCGCCGAGAACGAAGGCTTTCTCGATGACGACGACGATGACGACGAGGAAGAGCCCTTCGAGGGCTCCATGACCCACACGCATCCGCACGGCTACGGCCGACGCCCCCACGATCCTCGCTAGAGCCGCGCCGATATGGAATCCTCGATCCTTTTTGTGCTCGTCCTCGCCCTTCTGTTTCTGGGCGTGCCGATCGCCATCGCGCTTGGCCTGTCGAGCGTCATCGTCATCGCCTTCTTCTCCACCGATTCCATGTCCTCGGTGGCCCTGCAGCTTTTCACCGCCTCGCAGAACTACACGCTCCTCGCCATCCCGTTCTTCATCCTGGCATCGGCGTTCCTGTCGACCGGCGGCGTCGCGCAGCGCATCATCCGCTTCGCCGTCGCGACCGTCGGCCATATGCGCGGCGGCCTCGCCATGGCCTCCGTCCTCGCCTGCATGCTGTTTGCCGCGCTCTCAGGCTCCTCGCCCGCGACCGTGGTAGCGATCGGCACGATCGCCATCGCCGCCATGCGCCAGACCGGCTATTCCAAGGAATTCGCCGCCGGCATCATCGCCAATGCCGGCACGCTCGGCATCCTGATCCCGCCCTCGATCGTCATGGTCGTCTATGCGGCGGCGACCGACGTCTCGGTCGGGCGCATGTTCCTCGCCGGCGTCATTCCGGGTCTCCTCGCCGGCGTCATGCTGATGGTCGGCATCTACATCAACGCCCGCATCCGCGGGCTGCAGCCCCAGCCTTTTCCGGGCTTCGGCGAGATCCTCTCCGCCGGCAAGGATGCGGCCGCAGGCCTCTTCCTGATCGTCGTCATCCTGGGCGGCATCTATGGCGGTGCCTTCACCCCGACGGAGGCTGCAGCCGTCGCCGCCGTCTACGCCTTCCTGGTCGCGCTTTTCGTCTATCGCGACATGGGTCCCCTGAAGGGCCGCAAATGGGTGCGCGAGGAGGACGGGCACGCCGCACGCAACGGCTTCCTCGGCGTCGTCTACGCCTTCACCATCCATGTGACGATCCTCATTTTCGGGTTCTTCCTGGTGCCGGATGCCTCGTTGGGCGAGCGCCAGATCTTCGCAATGATCGTCTCTGTAGCGACGTTCGTCGCCTATCTCGTTTGGCGTGAGGGCGCCGGCGCGCCGAAGGCGCTGGTGGCGAGCCTGCCGGTCTGGGCCCGCGGTCTCAAAGACATCGTCCTCGGCTTTCCGGCCGCCTGCTTCCATCGCGACACGCGCAAGGTGCTCGTCGACAGCGGCAAGACGACGATCATGCTGATGTTCATCATCGTCAACGCGCTCCTCTTCGCCCATGTGCTGACGTCGGAACGCATTCCGCAGACGATCACCGACTGGATGCTGGGAGCCGGCTTCAACTGGTTCACCTTCCTCATCGCGGTCAACCTGCTCCTCCTCCTCGGCGGTCAGTTCATGGAGCCGTCGGGCCTGCTGCTGATCGTGGCGCCCGTGGTCTTCCCGATCGCCATTCAGCTCGGCGTCGATCCGATCCATCTCGGCATCATCATGATCGTCAACATGGAGATCGGCATGATCACCCCGCCGATCGGGCTCAACCTCTTCGTGACCTCCGGCATAACGGGGATGAATCTCGTGCGCGTGGTGAAGGCGGCGCTCCCCTTCACCGGCATCTTGATGATCTTCCTGGTGATCGTGACCTACGTGCCGTGGATCTCGACCTTCCTGCCGACGATCCTGATGGGGCCGGAGCTCGTCACGCGCTGATCTGGCGGGCCTTCGCGCCCGTCAGAAACTCGCCGATCCGATCGACCGCACGGCGGATGTTCTCCTCCGAATTGGCGTAGGAGACGCGCACATAGCCTTCGCCGTGGACGCCGAAATCCGGGCCGCCGATCAGCGCGACGCCGGCCTCTTCGAGAAGTGCTGACGCGAGCGGCTTCGCCTTGAAGCCCGTCTTGGAAATGTTCGGGAAGGCATAGAAGGCGCCTTTGGGCGTGATGCAGGAGACGCCCGGCAGCTCGTTCAAAAGCTCGGTGACGACGCCGCGCCGGCGGTCGAAAGCGGCGATCATCTCGTCTGCCGCATCCTGCGGCCCGTCGATCGCGGCAATCCCGGCATATTGCGCCGGGGCGTTGACGCAGGACCAGGCGTTCACGGCGAGCTTCCGCACCTTGTCGTAAAGCGCATCCGGCCAGATCGACCAGCCCATGCGCCACCCGGTCATCGCCCAGGTCTTCGACCAGCCATTGAGGAGAATGAGGCGGTCGCGAATTTCCGGATAGGCGAGAAGCGAGACATGGCGTTCGCCGTCATAGACCATCTGGTCGTAGATCTCGTCGGAGAGGATGGCGATGTCGGGCCTCTCGGCAAGCCCCGCCACCAGCTTGTCGATCTCCGCCTTCGGCGTCACGCCGCCAGTCGGATTGGCCGGCGAATTCAAGATGACGAGCCGCGTGTCGGGCGTCAGCAGCGACAAAGTCTCCTCGGCGGAGAAGGCAAAGCCGTTCTCTTCGCGGATCGGCACCGGCACAGGCCGCGCGCCAGTGAACTCGATCATCGAGCGATAGATCGGAAAACCCGGATCGGGATAGAGGATGTCCGCGCCCGGCTCGCCGAACATCAAGATCGCGGCGAACATCGTCACCTTGCCGCCCGGCACGATCATCACATTGCCGGGCGAGACCTCGACGCCGGTGGTGGCGAGCATGCGCCGCGCCACTGCCTCGCGCAGCGGCAGGATGCCGGTCGCATCCGTATAGCCATGCGCCCCGTCCTTGAGAGCCTTCACCGCCGCCTCGACGATATGTTCGGGCGTTTTGAAATCCGGCTGGCCGATGCCGAGATTGACGATGTCGCGACCTTCAGCGGCGAGCGCTCCGGCCCGCGCCAGGACGGCAAAGGCATTCTCTTCGCCGATGCGATCGAAGCCGGAAATGGTCGTGAGGGTCATGGAAACGCGCTTTCGATATCGGTGTGCGAAAAGTCGCCCCCCTTATAGAGAAGGGGTGCGCCAAGATGTTTGGCGATGGCGTAGGAGAGGCAGTCACCAAAGTTGAGTTCTGCGGGATGGCCGGAGCCGCGGCCATACTTTTCCGCGGCCTCGGCCGCAACCGCCGCCATGGCAGCCGTAAAGGCCTCGACGCGGATGTCCTGCGTCCGGATGAGCCTGTCGAGCCAGGCTCGTCGGTCGCCGCCATACCGGCGCAGCAGAAGAAATTCCACAACGCATGTCGCCGGGAGAATCCGTTGAGTGCTTCGTGCGATACACTCAAAGAAGCCGCGACCATCGGGTTCGCGCAGATAGATTGCGGCCAGAACCGACGTGTCGATGACGATCACGGGACGTCCTGCGGCTGCAGGCCTTCTGCCGGCTGCCCCGCTTCGTCCATGCCCTCAAAGAGATTGTCCATCTCCCGCTCGACATCTTTCCAGCGAAGATCGGGGTCGCGCGGCGGCGCGAGCTCCATGATGTCGTCCCAGGCGGCCATGCGCCGCCGAAACTCGCCCTCCGACACCGTCTCGCCCTGCCCGACTTCCTTCTGCGCCAGTCGGCGGATCACGGCGCTCGGCCCAAGCCTCCAGCGGCGTCCGAGGGTTCGGATCATCAACTCGGTTTCTTTGTTGCGAAGCGTGATTGCCATGAGCTTTATCCGGTCCTGAGAATATCACTGCCTGGATTTGTCGCCTAGCTGCATATGCTTCCAAGCGGCGTTCCGGCCAGACATAGAGCCCGAACGGAAACGCCAAGCCCCAACCACGTGCCCAACGCTTGCGGAGCGCCATCGGCTCACCGTCTATGACGCGGCCTATCTCGAGCTCGCCCAGCGCCGCAGCCTGCCACTCGCGACATTCGACACGGACCTCATTGCTGCCGCCGGTGAGGAAATGGTACCCCTGGCCGCGATGTGACCCAAGGGGGGCCCGATGAGCGACAAAGCCGCCACGTTCCGTGCTCTGCACGCCCGCGACAAGCTCTTCATCATGCCCAATCCCTGGGATGCGGGCACGGCAAAGCTCCTCGCCGATCTCGGCTTTGAGGCGCTCGCCACCTCTTCGGCCGCGCTCGCCTGGTCGCTCGGGCGCCCGGATGCCGCCGGCCGTGTGAGCCGGCAGGAGGCGCTCGCCCATGCGAAATCGATCGTTTCGGCGACCTCTCTGCCGGTCAACAGCGATCTCGAATCGGGCTACGGCGACACGCCGGAAGAGGTTGGCGAAACCATCCGTCAGGCGATCGATTGCGGTCTCGCCGGCTGTTCGATCGAAGATCTGGAAAAAGGCGAGCTTTATCCGCTCGACGAGGCGCTCCGCCGTTTCGAAGCCGCCAAAGAGGCCACCGCGAAGGCCAATCCCGATTTCGTCCTGACCGGCCGCACTGAGACTTTTCTCGTCCGCCATGCCGACCCCGTCAACGAAGCGGTGAAGCGTCTGCGCGCCTTCGAGGCTGCCGGGGCCGACGCTGTCTATGCGCCGGGCATCACCACGCGCGAGGAGGTGGAAGCCATTGCCGGCGCCGTCTCCGTTCCCGTCAATGTGCTCGGCGGCGTCGGCGGCATCTCCGATGACATCGCGGCCCTCGAAAGGCTCGGCGTGCGCCGTGTCTCGATCGGCTCCGGCCTCAATAAGGTGGCGCTCGGGGCCTTTCTCGACGCCGCCAATGCCCTCACCCACCGCCGCTTCACCTTCTCCGGGGCGGCAAAATCCTCCACCCTCGACGGCGCTTTCTCACCCTCTCTCGACGATGATGACTGATCTCACTTCCTGGTCTCCCCGCGCCCTTCCGGGCAACAAAGTGCTGGAGGGTCGGCGCGTTCGGCTTGAGCCGCTCGTCTGGTCGGCGCACCGCCAAGGTCTCTTCTCCGCGCTCGGCGGTGCCGCCCATGCCGCCATCTGGCGCTACATGGCGATCGGCCCCTTCGCGTCGGCCGACATCATGGAGCGCACCGTCTCCGAAGCCATTACCGAAGGCGGCTGGCGGACGCTCGTCATCCGCCGCCTCTCCGACGGCAAGATCGTCGGCATGGCGAGTTACATGCGCAACCGCCCCGACCACGGCTCGACCGAGGTCGGCTCCATCGCCTATTCGCCGCTTCTGCAAAACAGTGCCGGCGGGACCGAGGCGATGGCGCTGATGGCAAGCCACGTCTTCGACGATCTGCGCTATCGCCGCTACGAATGGAAATGCGACGCGGCGAACGCCGCCTCCAGAAGCGCTGCCGAAAGGCTCGGCTTCACCTTCGAAGGCATCTTCCGCCAGGATCTCGTGATGAAGGGCCGCAACCGCGACACGGCCTGGTTCTCCATCATCGACAGTGAATGGCCGGCGCACCGCGCCGCCCTCACCTCCTGGCTCGATCCGAAGAATTTTGACGAAGACGGGAAACAACTTCGCCGCCTTCAGGATTTCCGCAAGACGGCGTGAGGAAGGCTGCCCGCCCGGGCGGCCGAGAAAAACAAGGAGCCGCCATGCACATTCTCATCACCGGCGCCGCCGGCATGATCGGGCGCAAGATTGCCGAGAACCTGGTCGCGACGGGCTCACTCGGCGGCAGGCCGGTGACCAAGATCACCCTTCAGGACATCGTCGAGCCGCACACCTACGGCTCCGAAGACACCGCGATCTTCCCGGTCGTCGGGGACATGACCGATCATGCCCTGATCGAGCATGTCATGGCCGAGCGCCCCGACGTCATTTTCCATCTCGCGGCCGTCGTCTCTGGCGAGGCGGAGGCCGACCTCGACAAAGGCTATCGCATCAATCTCGACGGCACGCGGGCGCTTCTGGAGGCGGTCCGCCGCGCCAATTATGCGCCGCGCGTCGTCTTCGCCTCGTCGATCGCCGTCTACGGGCCGCCCTTCGCCGATCCGATCCCGGACGATGTCGAACTGCGCCCGCTGACGAGCTACGGCGCGGCAAAGGCGATGGGCGAATTGCTCGTCAGCGATTACAGCCGTCGCGAGATCCTCGACGGCATCTCCCTGCGCCTGCCGACGATCTGCGTGCGCCCCGGCAAACCGAACCGCGCCGCCTCCGGCTTCTTCTCCTCCATCATCCGCGAGCCGCTGAAGGGGGAAGAGACCGTCCTTCCGGTCGGCGAGGATGTCCGGCACTTTTTCGCCAGCCCGCGCTCGGCCGTGAACTTCTTCCTCCACGCCGCAACGATGGACACGGACGCGCTCAAAGGCCACCGCGCGCTCGCCATGCCCGGCGTCAGCGCCAGCGTGGGCGAGGAAATCGCCGCGCTTCGGGAAATCGGCGGCGACAAGGCCGTGGCGCTCATCCGCAAGGAGCCGGACCCGACGATCGCCGGCTTCGTTCACAATTGGCCGGCGAACATTGCAGCCCGCCGCGCCCGCGACCACGGCTTCGAGGCCGAAAGCGATTTCGCGGGCATCGTCCGCGCCCATGTCGAGGACGAGCACGGCGGCAAACCGCCGATCCTCGCCTGAAGCGGCTCTCTGAAACACTTGAGGATCAGAGAACCGCCATCGGTCCTCTGATCCCGATCATCTCGTAAACTCCGGGCAGAGAGCCCAGACCTCAGCGGCTCGCCTCGTCCAGCTTGCGGACATCCTCGGCCGAAAGCCGCAACTCCGCCGCCTTGGCGAGGCTCTGCAGCTGCTCGCGGCTCGTCGCGCTCGCGATCGGCGCCGTCACGCCCTCACGCGCGATCACCCAGGCGAGCGCCACCTCGGCCGGCTTGGCACCATGCGCTGCGCCCACTTTGTCGAGCACCTCGAGAATGCGCATGCCGCGCGCGTCGAGATATTTTTCGACACCGGCGCCGCGCTTGCTCTTCGAGAGATCCTCTTTGGAGCGGTATTTGCCGGAAAGGAAACCGGAAGCGAGGCTGAAATAGGTCACGACACCGATCTCTTCGCGCATGACGAGATCGCGCAAAGCCCCGTCGAATTTCGAGCGGTCGTAGAGATTGTATTCCGGCTGCAGCACGTCGTAGCGCGGCAGCCCCTTGTCTTCGGCCACCTTCAGCGCCTCGCCGAGCTGCGCGGCGTCGAGATTTGAGGCCCCGACGGCGCGGATCTTGCCCGCCTTCAGAAGCTTGTCATAGGCGCCGAGGGTTTCCTCATAGGGGGTGTCGGCATCCGGCCAGTGCGAGAAATAAAGGTCGATATGATCGGTGTTGAGGCGTGCGAGCGAATCCTCCACCGCCTGCGTGATCCAGCGCTCCGACAGGCCCTTCTTGCCCTCGCCCATCTCCGAACCGACCTTGGTGAAGATGACGACCTTGTCGCGCCGTGAGGGGTCGGCCTTCAGCCATTTGCCGATGATCGTTTCCGATTCCCCGCCCTTGTTGCCGTCGACCCAGGCCGAATAGACATCCGCAGTATCGATCGTGTTGAGGCCGAGATCGACCATCCGGTCGAGAAGATCGAAGCTCGTCGCCTCGTCGGCCGTCCAGCCGAAAACGTTTCCGCCGAAGACGACGGGGGAAATCTCAAGGCCGGTCCGTCCCAAAAGCCGCTTGTCCATCTGAAACTCCATTGCTGGCGGCCGGCATCGAGCTGATCGCTGCGGCCGCGAAATATCCGATGGCAAGAGAGATAGACCGCCTCCGCGGTTACGGAACCGACCGCCGCATTAAAAAAGATCAACAAAAGCGCTCGTCGCAAAATCCGAAGAACGCTCCCGGCCAAGCGCGCACAGAAGCGCACCGGGCGACCGCAAGAGGCCGCCTCCGGCGTCGAACGAGAAGCGGCTCAGTGGCTGCGCTGGGCGATGAAGCGGGCGGCCGCCACGAGGGTTTCGCCGCGTTCGCCGTAGCGGCGCATCATCGTCTCCGCCTCGGCGATGGTGGCATCGAGAAGCCGGCGGGCTTCCTCCGCACCCAGAAGATGCACGAGCGTCGCCTTGCCGGCCGCCTCGTCCTTGCCCGTCGCCTTGCCGGCCTCCTCGCTCGTCGATTGCTTGTCGATGAGATCATCGGCGATCTGGAAGGCAAGGCCGAGCGCCGCCCCGAAATCGCGCGCCACGGCGCGATCCTCCTCGCCCGCCCCGGCGAGGCAGGCCCCCATCTCGCAGGAGACGGCGATGAGCGCCCCGGTCTTCATGGCCTGCAGATTGCGCACCTGATCGGCGGTCAGCGTCGCATGCTCGGCGGCGAGATCGAGCATCTGACCGCCCGCCATGCCGCCCGCCCCGGTCGCCTTCGCAAGCATCAAGACGAGTTCCGAGCGCACCATGGCGTCCGGATGCGTCTCGGGCTCGGCGAGAAGCTGGAACGACAACGTCAGAAGCGTGTCGCCCGCGAGAATGGCCGTCGCCTCGTCGAAGGCGCGATGCACCGTCGGCAGACCGCGACGAAGGTCGTCATTGTCCATCGCCGGCAGATCGTCGTGGATGAGCGAATAGGTGTGCAGGCATTCGACCGCCGCACCGGCCCTGAGACATTCATCATCGCGGCCGAAGAGCCGTGCCGTCTCGGCTAGCAGGAAGGGACGAAGCCGCTTGCCGCCGGCAAGAAGCGCATGGCGCATGGCGGCGACCAGGCGCTCCGGCGCGGTCCCGACGGCGTCGAGGCGCTCGGGCTGAAGCACGGCGTCGAGCTCGCCGTTGAGGCGCTCGACAAACGCCGTGTGGAGCGGAAGAAAGCGGCTTGGATTTGCTGATGTTGTGATTGTCATGATTTTGCAGCAAGCAGGACGGTGAGGACGGCGGAGAGATCAGTTGCAGGCAATGGCGGAAGAAAGCAACGCGACAGCACCTCGCGGCCCCGAGCCGGAGGAGGAGCGCCCACGCAAGCGGCGCCGATCTTGGTTTCGCCGTCTCGTCCTGGCGTTCCTCCTTGTTCTTATACTGCCGCTGCTTCTCATTCCGATCTATTCCATCGTCAACCCGCCGGTGACGACACTGATGCTGGTCAAACGCCTGGGCGGCGCGCCAATTGAACGCAGCTGGGTTACCCTCGACGACATCTCCCCCAATCTGGTCAACGCGGTGGTGATGGCCGAGGACGCAAAGTTCTGCCGCCATCACGGCATCGATCTCGGCGAATTGCGGGCTGCTTGGCGCGAAGCGCAAAAAGGCGGCGAAATGCGCGGTGCGAGCACCATCACCATGCAGACGGTCAAGAACCTGTTTTTGTGGCCGAGCCGCTCTTACGTCCGCAAGGCGGTGGAATTTCCACTGGCGCTTTATGCCGACCTCGTCCTGTCGAAGCGGCGGATTCTGGAAATCTACCTGAACGTCGTCGAATGGGATCGCGGCATCTACGGCGCCGAGGCCGCGGCCCAGCATTATTTCAACCGCCCTGCGGCGAACCTCACACGAGCCGAAGGCGCGCGTCTCGCCGCGACCCTGCCGGCCCCGGACCTGCGCAACCCGGCCAATCCCGGCCCGGTGACGCGCGATCTCGCCAGGCTCTTTGCCCGTCGCGCCGCCGCGGCCGGGCCGCATATCGACTGCCTGAAGAAGTAGTTGCGTGCTATTTTCATCGAACCGCTGGCCAAAACGCCTTTGAGGGGTTATATGGCCGCCAAACGTCGAGCCTGCATGTCGCGGGCCGTCCGGCTATGGGCGTTGCCCGCTAAATCCATTCACGGAGCTTGAGATGGCTGTTCCGAAAAGAAAAACCACGCCGATGAAGCGCGGCTTCCGGCGTTCCGCAGACGGGCTGAAGCAGCCCGCCTATGTCGAAGACAAGGATTCCGGCGAACTTCGCCGCCCGCATCATATCGACCTGAAGTCCGGCAAGTATCGCGGACGTCAGGTCCTCGAGCCGAAGGCATCCGTCTAACGGTTCGATTTCGGGCTCAAAGCTCGGAAGTTTTGTAAAGGCCGGCCTCGCGCCGGCCTTTTCGCGTTCGGGCCAGCCTGTCTCGGGACGCAGGCGTCGCCGAAACTCTGCCGCCTGCGACCCTCCGCCTCATGCCGGGGAACGAGACAGAACAATCCGGTTACGTTTCTTAACCGGCGATTTATCCGGTTCTGCCACAATTGCCTCTGGTCGCGGGGGAAAGGGCCGGCGGGATTGGCAAAACGCAGCACGAAGAATGTCGCGGGTTCGCGTGGCGACTACGTGCCGGATACGACGCCGGTGGTGGCCGCCCCGTCCGCGTCTCAGCATCCCGCAGCCGGCGCCACCGCACAGGCGATCCTCACCGAAATCGGCGAAACCGTCTACGAGTGGGATCTCGCCACCGATAAGCTTCGCTGGGCGAGCAATGCGGCCGGCGCCCTCGGCATTCCCAATCTCCGCAAGATCGAAAGCGGCCGCGACTTCGAGACCCTCGTCGATCCCGACAGTCTGATGAACCGCACCCAGGCGGTGCGCCACGCAATCGCCGTCGATTACGGTGACGGCGTGCCTTACGAAGTCACCTACGCCCTGCGCGTCGGCAGCGAAGGCAACAAGCGAAAAATCTGGGTCCGCGACCGCGGCCGCTGGTACGGCAATCACGAAGGCGAACCGGTTCTCGCCCGTGGCGCGGTCCGCGTGCAACCGGCCGGCCCCGGCGATCCGCAACAAGCCGAAAGGCCGCGCTTCTTCAAGGAGCGCGCCAATTTTCTCAGGCTTTTGGAAGACACGCTCGCCGTCTCCCAGCACTACGCCGTCCCCTTCATCCTCGCCGTCGTCTCGATCGACAATCTGAAGCTGGCGGCCGAGACCTACGGGCCGCAGATCATCGACCCGATCCTGCAGGAATTCTCCACCACGATCGAAAAGACCGTGCGCGACACCGATGTGGTCGGCGAACTCGCCGAGGGCGAGATCGGCATCATCTTGAACCGCATCGACCCGCAGGAGGCGGAGACGGCCGTTCAGCGCATCGCCGAGCGCATGATGACGGTCACCGTCCCGCTGCGCGACCGCGTCGTCGTGCCGGTCGTCTCGGTCGGCGCACTCGTCGTCTCCGGCACCGAAGCCGACAGCATGCGCGATTGCCTCGACGCCGTCCGCCGTGCGCTGATCCGCGCCCAGAAGGCAGGCGGCGGCCACCTCGTCATCGATAGGGTCGACGAGCCCGGCGCGGGCGAGCCCCAGAAGGCCCGGGAAGACGATGTCGACGAGCTCTTGCGCACTGTGCGCGAAGGCCGCCTCATCCTGTCCCAGATTCCCGTTCGCGAGGCTGAGACCGGCAAGACGGTCTTTCTGCATCTCGCACCGCATCTTTTGAACGAGGACGGAGACCTCGTCCCCGCCGGCAAGGCCGTCGACCGCGCCGAAGGACTGGGCTTCGCGCAGCTCGTCGACATGCGGCTTCTCTATCTGACGCGCGAACGCCTCGCGGCGGCGCCCAAACAGCGTTTCTGCCTCGGAGTCTCCACCGGCGCGTTGTTGAACGAAGTCTGGCTCGCCAATCTGGAGCGCATCCTGCGCGAGACGTCGGGCGCCCCGGACCGCCTCATCATCGCGGTACCGTTCGACACGCTGCTCGCCCGCGGCGACGAGGCCGCAGAACTCGTGGAGAGCGTGCGCAGCCTGGGCGCGAAGCTCGCCGTGCGTCGTTTCGACGGCCGGTTCTGGGATGCGCGGCCTTTAGGGCAGATGGGCCTCGAATTTCTCGAGCTTGAGCTGGCCCAACTGCGCATGGAGGAGGCGGAGGCCGAAGATCGCGCCTGGACGAGCACGGCCGATCTTGTCGCCGCGATGGGGCTGAAGGCCCTCGTATCCGGCACCTCCTCCACAGAGGAAGAGGCGCGCCTGGCAAAAGCCGGCTTCCCCCTCATCGAAAAGAAGCCGGCCTGATCTCGCCAGGTTGATCCCGCCGCGCTGAGGTGAGCGAGACGATTTCGCCCGGTTGATTTTGTCGGGCGTTCTTCGAAGAGCCGGCCAGTCAAAGAGCGGGCTGCAGTCGCAGTTCCCGATCCGATCAGGATCTCGCGCCGCAACAAACTCCTATTGCTTGCGCTCGCTCGCGATCGTCTCGATGGTGCGCTGCATCTCGCGAAGCTGCTCGCGCAAAGCCTCGATCTCTTCCGCCTGACCTTCCGCCGTTCGCGGCGCCGAACGCGTGCCCGCAGCGGAACCCGCCTGCGGGAAGGGGGTGAACATGCGCATCGCCTCGGTGAACATATCCATGTTGCGCCGCGCCTGCTCCTCCATCGCACCGAAAGCGTCGCCCTTGAGCGCACGGCTCATCTGGTCGCGCAGCTTGTCCTGATTGCGGCTGAAGGCCGACAGCGAGGTTTCGAGATAGGTGGGCAGGAAGGTCTGCATGCTGTCGCCGTAATACCGGATCAGCTGACGCAGAAAGGCGATCGGCAGAAGATGCTGTCCCTTGTTTTCCTGCTCGAAGATGATCTGGCCGAGGACACCGCGTGTAATGTCCTCTCCGGTCTTGGCATCGGTGACAGTAAAATCTTCGCCGGCTTTCACCATCTCGGCGAGATCTTCCAACGTCACATAGGTCGAGGTGCCTGTGTGGTAGAGACGCCGATTGGCGTATTTCTTGATAACGGTTGGGGTCTCTTGGCTCATGCAGTGCTGGTTTCCGCTTTGGAACTCATTCGCCTTCAGAGGGCAGGATAACGGGAAATAGGCAGTCGTTGCCAATTCTTTTTGCACCGCCCAACAGCGCGAAGGCCACGCTTTGCCTGAAATCCCCACCCTTTTGCGCAAAAACCCAGCTCTACCCCTCGTTGACAGCCCGGCCCGCCGCGCTCTTTAACTTTGTATTGGCGGGCCGACGAATGCTGCTTTTTTTGCCTTAGCGATCGACAATCGCCCCACGAACAGGCCCGAAAGAGGAGGAGCTTTTGCCCAATATCGTTATTGCGAGTGCTGCACGCACCCCGGTTGCATCCTTCAACGGCGCCTTTGCGAGCGTGCCGGCGCACGATCTCGGCGCGGTGGCCATCAAAGGCGCGCTGGACCGTGCCGGCGTGTCGCCGGAGGAAGTGACGGAAGTCATCCTGGGTCAGATCCTCACCGCGGCCCAGGGCCAGAACCCGGCCCGGCAGGCCGCCATGGCCGCCGGCTGCCCGAAAGAGACGACCGCCTGGGGGATCAATCAGCTCTGCGGCTCCGGCCTGCGCGCCGTCGCGCTCGGCATGCAGCAGATCGCCCAGGGCGATGCCGACATCATCGTGGCCGGCGGCCAGGAATCCATGTCGATGGCCCCGCATGCGGCCTATCTTCGGCAGGGCGTGAAGATGGGCGACTACAAGATGGTCGATACCATGCTGAGGGACGGGCTCCTAGATGCCTTCAACGGCTACCATATGGGCGTGACGGCCGAGAACGTCGCCCGTCAGTGGCAGATCACCCGCGAACAGCAGGACAGTTTCGCCGTCGCCTCGCAGAACAAGGCCGAAGCCGCGCAGAAGGCCGGCCGCTTCAAGGACGAGATCGTCCCCGTCACCGTGAAGGGCCGCAAGGGCGATACGGTGGTCGAGGACGACGAATATATCCGCGCCGGAACCACGATCGAGAAGGTCTCCGCCCTGCGTCCGGCCTTCGACAAGGAAGGCTCCGTCACCGCAGGCAATGCCTCGGGCATCAACGACGGCGCGGCAGCCGCCGTCATCATGACGGCCGAAATGGCGGAAAAGCGGGGCATCGAGCCGCTTGCCCGCATCGTCTCCTGGGCAACCGCGGGCGTCGATCCGGCCGTGATGGGCACGGGACCGATCCCCGCCTCCCGCAAGGCGCTTGAGAAGGCCGGCTGGACCATCGACGACCTCGAGCTCATCGAAGCCAACGAGGCCTTTGCCGCGCAGGCCTGTGCGGTCAACAAGGATCTCGGCTGGAACACGGAGATCGTCAACGTCAATGGCGGCGCCATCGCCATCGGCCATCCGGTCGGCGCCTCCGGCGCGCGGGTTTTGACGACGCTTCTCTTCGAGATGCAGCGCCGCGGCGTCAAAAAGGGGCTCGCCACGTTGTGTATCGGCGGCGGCATGGGCGTCGCCATGTGCGTAGAGCGCCCCTAAGCCCCGTCACGCCTACCGTGCATTCGCCGGGGGGCGGTCGCGCAATTGCGCTGGTGACGGAGGCGCCGCTTCGGCGTCTCCGACGGCACCCCTTTGGCCTGAGCTATTCTTCCGGCCGAGAAATTTTCACGCGCGATATGCATGAATGCCCTTGCTCAACGCAAGGTTTTCGTCATCCTGGTCACATGCAGGGACGGTAACGAGCTCCTTGAGGAGCCACTGACGGGGGGAAATACATGGCACGGACTGCACTGGTCACAGGCGGAACCCGCGGCATCGGCGCCGCCATTGCAAAGGCTCTGAAAGAGGCCGGCTATCAAGTTGCAGCAAATTATTGCGGCAATGACGAAAAGGCTGCCGCCTTCAAGGAAGAGACCGGCATTCCCGTCTACAAATGGGACGTGTCCAACGAAGAAGCCTGCGCCCAGGGCGTGCGCCAGGTCGAAGAAGACCTCGGCCCCGTCGACATTCTCGTCAACAATGCCGGCATCACCCGCGATTCCATGTTTCACAAAATGACGGGCGAGCAGTGGCACAAGGTGATCGAGACCAATCTCGGCTCGCTCTTCAACATGTCGCGCCCGGTCTGGGACGGGATGCGTGAGCGCGGCTTTGGCCGCATCATCAACATCTCGTCGATCAACGGCCAGCGCGGCCAGATCGGCCAGGTGAATTATTCCGCCTCCAAGGCGGGCGAACTCGGCTTCACCAAGGCGCTCGCCCAGGAAGGCGCTCGCAAGGGCATCACCGTCAACGCCATCACCCCGGGCTACATCGCCACCGAGATGATCAAGGCCGTCCCTCAGGAAGTGATGGACAAGCGGATTTTGCCGCAGATCCCCATCGGCCGCCTCGGAGAACCTGAGGAAGTCGGCCGCATCGTGGTCTTTCTCGCCTCCGATGACGCCGGCTTCATCACCGGCTCCACCTTGACGGCCAACGGCGGCCAGTACATGCCCTGATAGATCGGCTGCAGACGGCAAGGGCATGCGGTCGTTTCTGTCTCACGACCGGGCCCTTGCTGATAGGCGATCATGGCATTTGGCGACAGCGAGGAGATCTGGCCCGTTCGTCTGGTCCGGCTGATCTGGCGCGCCTTGCGCTTCCTCTGGCGCGTCAATATCAACGCCATCTCCGGGCTGTTGCGCCATGACGGCATCATGCTGGCGAGCGCCATCGCCTTTTCGCTGATCTTCGCGCTTTTTCCGTTTCTCCTGTTCCTGATCGCGCTTGCCGGCGTCTTCGGCGGCCCGGAACTTGCCGATTATCTCACCCGCGAAGCCTTCCACGTCATGCCCGAGCACATGGTGAGAACCATCGAGCCGGAGGTGAACCGCGTCCTCGACAGCCGCAATGGCGGCCTCATCACCATCGGCCTTCTCGTCACGCTCGTCTCCATCACCGGCGCCGTGGAGGCCGTGCGCGAAGCCCTCAACAAGGCCTATCGCTGTTCCGATCAGCGCAATTTCCTGCATCGCTATGGCGGCAGCGTCATCTTCGTCTTCCTCGGCATGGCGTTTTTGATCATCGTCTCGGCGCTCGGCGTCGCCCTGCCGATCTGGCTTGCCGTCGTGCGCGCCTATTTCCCCGACCAGGCGCTCTATCAGGAGATGATCTCCGCCGGCGGCCGCGTGATCCTCTTCCTGGTCATGGTCGCGATGCTGACCTCGGTGCACATCTTCCTGCCGGCGAACCACCGCCGCGTGCGCGTCCTGGCCTCGGGCGTCATCCTGACCGTCGCTCTGTGGTGGGTGGCCGGACGCATCTTCTCCTTCTACATCTCCGTCTTCGCCAATTATTCCGCCACCTATGCCGGCCTCGGCGGCATCGTGGCGCTGATGTTCTTCCTCTATATCCAGGCGCTCATCTTCCAGTACGGTGCGGAGCTCAACCGTGCCATCGACGACGAGATCACCAATCGCAAGGAAACCTGGATGATGCGCCACCAACTGAAATTGCCCTTCGGTCGGCGTTGAGGAGCTGCCGCGTGAGCCGTTCTCTCGCCACCGCGCTCGGCACGACTGCGATCTTGATGTGGGCGCTGCTTGCTCTCTTCACCGCCGCAAGCGGCGAGGTTCCACCCTTCCAGCTCGCCGCCCTCACCTTCACGGTCGGCACCGCGATCGGCTTCATCTGGCTTTGGGCCAAGGGGCGGTTTCATGAACTGCGGCAGCCGCTCTCCGTCTGGGTCTTCGGCACGGTCGGCCTCTTCGGCTATCACGCGCTCTATTTCACCGCGCTCAGAAACGCCCCGCCGGTGGAAGCGGGCCTTATCGCCTATCTCTGGCCGCTTCTGATCGTCGTCTTTTCGGCGCTTCTGCCGGGCGAGAAACTGCGCTGGTATCATCTCGTGGGCGCGCTTCTCGGCCTCTCCGGCACGGTTCTCATCGTCACCCGGGGCGAGAGCCTGAGTTTTGATCCGCGCTACACGCTCGGCTATGTCGCAGCACTTGGCTGCGCCCTCACCTGGTCGAGCTATTCCGTCGTCTCGCGCCGCCTCGCCTCGGTGCCGACCGGCATCGTCGCCGGCTATTGCGGCACGACGGCGATCGGCGCGGCGATCGCGCATCTTCTTTTCGAGACGACGGTGTGGCCGGCAGACGGGGGCGAATGGCTCGCCGTCCTCGGCCTCGGCCTGATGCCCGTCGGCGCGGCCTTCTATGTCTGGGACATCGGCGTCAAACGCGGCGACATCCAGCTCCTCGGCGTGACGAGCTATGCCGCACCGCTTCTTTCCACGATCATCCTGATTGCAGCCGGCTATGGCGTACTGACGCCGCAGATCGCCGTCGCCGCACTCCTCATCACCGGCGGCGCACTTCTTGCCGCAAGAGGCGGGCGCCTCTCGCGTCAGAGACCGGGCTCGAAGCCTGCTTCCGCCAGCTCGAACGCCTCGAACTGAAAGCCCGGCGCCACGCTGCAGCCGACGAGCGTCCAGGCGCCGAGGCTTTCCGCCGCCTGCCAGGCAAAGGCAGGCACCACGCATTGCGGCCGTTCACCGGCGGCAAGATCGGGACCGAGGAGATGCCGGCGCCGCGCCATCCCCTCTTCGGCGATCTCGAGAGCGAGCGGCGCTCCGGCGTAATAATGCCAGGCCTCGCTCGCATCGATCCGGTGCCAGTGCGAGCGCTCGCCTTCGGCCAGAAGAAAATAGATGAGCGTGCCGGCGGCCCGCCCGCCGGCCTCCCTCTCATCTCGGAAAGTCTCCAGAAAATGCCCGCCCTCCGGATGCGGCGTGAGCTTGAGGAGAGCAATCACCTCTTCCGCGCTCAGGCTTTCCATCCGGCCGCCGGCCCGGTCTTCTCCCGGCATCGTTTCCGCCCGTCGCTCAGAAATTGTCCTTGCGCTTGCGCGTCTCGGCAAAGACCGCGACAGGCTCCTCGCCTTCCATACCGAGCGCCTGCTGAAATGCCGGATCATCGGCACGCAGGAACGGATTGGTCGCCTTTTCCAGCGCGATCGTCGTCGGCAGCGTCGCATGGCCGTCCTGGCGCAGCCCTTCGACTTCCTTCTTGCGCTCGGCAAGCTTTTCATTGTCGGGATCGACGCTGACGGCGAATTCAGCGTTGGCGAGCGTATATTCGTGACCGCAATAGACGACGGTCTCGTCCGGCAGCGCGCGCAGCTTCTGCAGCGAATTCCACATCTGCTCGGCCGATCCTTCGAAGACCCGTCCGCAGCCGAGCGCGAACAGCGTGTCGCCGGCGAAGGCGACGCCGTCCTCGGTGAAATAATAGGCGAGATGGTCGAGCGTATGTCCGGGCGTCTCCAAAACCTGGATGGTGCGGCCGGCCCATTTGAACGTCTCGCCGTCCTCCACCGTCTTGTCGTAGAGGCCGGTCGCGGCCGCACTCTTGCGCGGACCGATGGTGCGCGCGGAAAACGTCTCGCGCAGCGCCGGCACGCCCTCGATATGGTCGAAATGCTTGTGGGTCACGAAAATATCTGTGAGCACCCAGCCGCGCGCCTGCAGCGCCTCGATGATGGGATCGGCTTCGGGCGCATCGATGGCCGCCGTCGCCCCCGAATCAGGGTCATGCACCAGCACGGCGTAATTGTCCGAACGGGCCGGAAACTGAACGATTTCGAGTGCCGCCAAGGCCTTCTCCTTCTCGATTGGGTTGCGCTGGACGCTCGGTGTTGGCGTTAGGTGTTGGCGTGCGGCCAGTATAGGGCGATATTTCCCGCCATGAAGCCGTGAGCAAGGCATGCTAGACGATGGGGCGCAGTTGGGTCCCAGTGCCACGGCGCTGACGGAGGAAGGTCTGGCAGGTTCACGTGATGCATCTTGACGTCGTCGATCTGCGCGAATTCTACGCAAGCCTTCTCGGCAGAATGGTGACGCGGCATGTGCGCGACAGCATGCACCGGCTGATCAATGTCGGACCGAGCGATCGCGTCCTCGGCCTTGGCTTCGCCACCCCCTATCTCGGCCCGCAGCTCGGCCGGGCCGAACGCGTCTTCGCCTTCATGCCGGCGCCGCAGGGTGTCATGGAATGGCCCTGCGCCAGCCGCTCTGCGACGGCTCTCGTGGAGGAGACCTGTCTGCCTCTGCCCGATGCCGCCATCGATCTTGCGATTCTCGTCCATGCGCTCGAAACCTCGTCGCAACCGCCGGAATTGATGGCGGAGCTGCGCCGCGTTCTCACCAACAACGGCCGCGTCTTCATCGTCGTTCCCAATCGCCAGGGGGCCTGGGCGCGCGTCGAGACCTCACCCTTCGGCTATGGCCGCCCCTATTCGCGCAGCCAGCTGAAGTCTCTCCTGCAGGAGACGGGCTTCAACGTCACCGCCTGGACGACCGCGCTCCATATGTGGCCGACGCAAAGCCGCTCGCTCCTCAGCCTGTCGCCCGCCATCGAAAAGCTCGGCCGCAATCTCTGGCCGGCGTTTTCCGGCGTCACCTGCGTCTATGCGCAAAAGGTGGTGATGCCGGCGACGACAGTGAAGGCGAAACGGGCGTTCCGTCCGGCGCTGAAGCCGGCGCTTCAGCCGGGCGTCGGCATGATCGACGCGACCTGAGGCCGGTCCTCGCGAAGGATCTAACCGCGGCTCAGAACGAACACGGCCTGCTCGCCGAAGAGGTTCCAGATCGTCCAGGGAGCCGTCTGCGTCATCCGCTTGCCTTCCCCATAGAGGCAGACCGCATCCTCGATCGTGGCATCGATCTCGCCCGTCAGGGTCAAAAAGTCCTTGATCGTGCAGAAATGGATGTTCGGCGTGTCGTACCAGCTATAGGGCAGGTTGGAGGTGATCGGCATGCGCCCCCAGACCATGAACTGGCTGCGGATGCGCCAATTGCCGAAGTTCGGGAACGACACGATCGCCCGCCGGCCGATACGCAGAAGATTCTCCACGACCGTGCGCGGATTGCGCGTCGCCTGCAGCGTCTGGCTCAGAATGGCAAAATCGAAGGCACCGTCCGGATAGGTTTCGAGATCGCGGTCCGCATCGCCCTGGATGACGGAAAGACCCTCGGCCACCGCCTGGTTCACGCCCCTTTGCGACAATTCGATGCCGCGCCCGTCGACGCCCTTTTCCTGGGCGAGGAGCTTCAGAAGCGCCCCGTCGCCGCAGCCGACATCGAGCACGCGCGACCCCGGACTGACGAAGCCGGCGATGACACGCAGATCGACGCGGTCCGGATCGGCCGCCATCGTCGCCAATTGCATCTCGCTCATTCCGCCAGCCCCCTGACACGTGCCGCACCGCGCAGAAAGCCCGAGACGGTGCGAAACAGCTCCGGTTCGTCGAGCAGGAAGGCGTCGTGGCCGCGATCCGTCTCCACCTCCACGAAGGAGACATTGGCGCCCGACGCATTGAGCGAATGCACGATCGAACGGTTCTCGGCCGTCGGAAACAGCCAGTCGCTGCTGAAGGAGATCACGCAAAAGCGCGACGTGGCCCCCCGAAAGGCATCCGCCAGCCGCCCGCGGAAATCCTTGGCCAGATCGAAATAATCCATCGCCCGCGTCAGGTAGAGATAGGAGTTCGCGTCGAAGCGCTCCACGAACGTCATCCCCTGATGGCGCAGATAGGATTCGATCTGGAAATCGGCGTCGAAACCGAAGGTCAGCGCCTCGCGGTCCTGCAGATGCCGGCCGAATTTGTGGTGCAGCGCGCTCTCCGACAGATAGGTGATGTGCGCCGCCATGCGCGCCACGGCGAGGCCTTTCGCCGGCCGCTTGCCGAGCATCAGATATTTGCCGCCGCACCAATCGGGATCGGCCATCACCGCCTGCCGGCCGACTTCGTTGAAGCCGATATTCTGCGAGGTGTGGCGCGGCGCGGTCGCGATCGGGATCGCGGCGAAGACGCGCTCGGGATAGCTGACGGCCCATTGCAGAACCTGCATGCCGCCCATCGAGCCGCCGACGACCGCAAAGAGTTTCTCGATGCCGAGCTCGTCGACGAGACGCGCCTGCGCCCGCACCATGTCGCGCACCGTGATGACCGGCAGATCGAGGGCATAGGGCTCGCCGCTCGCGGGGTTCGACGACGCCGGTCCCGTCGATCCCATGCAGCCGCCGAGCACATTGGCGCAGATGACGAAATAGCGGTCCGTATCGATCGGCCGGCCCGGCCCCACCATCAGCGACCACCAGCCGGCCTTGCCGGTCACCGGATGCTCGTTGGCGACATGTTGATCGCCGGTCAGCGCATGGCAGACCAGGATGGCATTCGATTTGTCTTCGTTGAGTGTTCCGTAGACCTGATAGGCGATCTGAAAGCTCGGCAGCGCATCGCCGCCGTCGAGCGCAAGCGTCTCCGCAAAACCCATGCAGAGGCTTGAAGGGCAATCCACCTGCCGGGCAGCGGCGGTGGCATGATTTGGCACACCGGCATCCATTGCGACGTTCCTTCGGTGGTTGAGCGGCTTAGGAAGCGAGCTTCGCGCCTGTCAATCTTTTCTTTGCGTCCAGCGGGCCGTCTCGCTATGCAGCAAAGCGAAGAAACCCGCCGCCTAGAAGACCGGATAACACCCATGAGCGCCATGGCACCCGACGCGCTTGCCAAGATCCGCCAGCGTATCGACCACATCGACGAGGAGGTTCATCGCCTTCTGATCGAACGCAGCGCCGTGATCGACGAACTCATCCACATCAAGGGGACGAGCGCGCCGGGAGCGGCCTTCCGGCCGGACCGGGAAGCGCACATGATGCGGGCGCTCGTCATGCGTCACGAAGGCATTCTGCCGCTTGCGACCGTCGAGCACATCTGGCGCGAGGTGATCTCCACCTTCACCGCGATGCAGGCACCGTTCCGCATCCTGATCGGCCAGTCGACGGACCCCGCCGCGTTGCAGGATCTCGTCCGTTTTCAGTTCGGCTTTTCCGTGCCGGCGGAAGCGGCGGCAAGCGATGCCGACGCCCTGGCGGCCCTGCGCCGCGACGGCGATCTCATCGCCATTTTGTCCCCGCACTCGCCCGGGCGCTGGTGGCGGGATTTCGACGGCGAGGATCTGCAGATTTTCGCGCGCCTGCCCTTCATCATCGCGCCGAACCACCCCGTCCAGGCCGAGGCCTATGTCGCCGGCCCCAAGCTGTCCGTGCCGCCGGAGGCCGATATCCGGCTCTGGCGCATGCACGCGACGGGCGCCTTCGAAAAAACGCTGTCCGCCTTCAACGCGCGCATCGTCACGCGCGAGGGCGACGAGATCCTCGTCGAGATTTCGGGCGCGATCTCCTACGCCGCATTGCAGGAAGAAGCTGAAAAGCGCGGCGCGACCTTTTCCGAGCCCGTGGAGCTCGGCTCCTTCGCCGCACCGATCCATTTCGTCGGCCAGGAGGAAGAACAGACGGAAGAAGACCAGGTATGAGCACCAAGGCTCTCACGCCCCGCAAAGGGGTCCTCGATATCGCCGCCTATGTGCCGGGCGATAGCGGGGACGGCGGCCGGGAGACGTTCAAACTCTCCTCCAACGAAACCCCGCTCGGCCCGAGCCCGGCGGCGGTGGAAGCGTTTCGTTCGCTCGCCGGCGACCTGCATCTTTATCCCGACGGCTCGGCCCGCAAGCTGCGTGAGGCGATCGCCGCCGCCCATGGTCTCAATCCCGATCGCATCATCTGCGGCAACGGCTCCGACGAGATCCTGACGCTCGCCGCCCAGACGTTCCTGTCGCCGGGCGACGAGGCGATCTATCCGCAGTACGGATTTCTCGTCTACCGCATCGCCATCCTGTCGGCCGGCGCGACACCGGTCGTGGCGCCGGAAAAAGACCTCACCGTCGACGTCGATGCGATCCTCGCCTGCGTCACGGAGAAGACGCGGCTCGTCTATCTCGCCAATCCGAGCAACCCGACGGGCACCTATCTCCCCTTCTCGGAAATCCGCCGCCTGCAGCGCGGTCTGCCGGCGAACGTCCTTCTCGTCCTCGACGCGGCCTATGCCGAATACGTCCGGCGCAACGATTACGAGAGCGGCATCGAGCTCGCGGGCGAAGCACCGAACGTCCTGATGACGCGCACCTTCTCCAAGATCTACGGGCTCGCCGCCCTCAGGATCGGCTGGGCCTATGGCCCGGCTTCCGTCATCGAGCTCCTCAACCGCACGCGCGGCCCCTTCAACGTCTCGGCGCCCTCGCTTGCCGCCGGTGCGGCGGCGATGGCCGACCGCGCCCATGTCGAGACGGCGATCGCCCACAACGAAAAATGGCTGCCCTGGGTGAGCGAAGAGCTTGAAAAGCTCGGCCTGACGGTGACGCCGAGCGCCGGCAATTTCATTCTCATCCATTTCCCGGACACCCCGGACAGGAACGCCGAAGCCGCCGACAACGCTCTGCGGGCCGAAGGCTGCATTCTGCGCCGGGTGTCGGGCTATGGCTTAACCAACGCACTGCGCATGAGCATCGGCACGGAAGCGGCCAACCGCAAGGTGGTGGACGTGCTCACCCGCTTCTTTGCCTGATCCATTTCCCATCATGTTCAAACGTCTTTGTCTCATCGGTATCGGTCTCATCGGCTCGTCGATCGCCCTGCGGGCGCGCAAGGAGGGCCTCGTCGATGAGGTCTCCATCCAGAGCCGGCGTCAGGAAACCGTCGACGCGGCGGCGCGCCGCGGTCTTGGCGACACCTACACGACCGATCCCGCGGAAGCGGTCAAAGGCGCCGATCTCGTCATTTTGTGCGTGCCGGTCGGCGCGGTGGGCGACATCACAGAGGCCATTGCCCCGCATCTTGAGCCGGGTGCGATCATCTCCGACGTCGGCTCCGTCAAAGGCGCGGTCGTCGCCGCCATGCAGCCGCATCTGCCCGACCACATCGATTTCGTGCCCGCCCATCCGATTGCCGGCACCGAGCATTCCGGGCCGGATGCGGGCTTTCCGGAACTCTTCGACGGACGCTGGTGCGTTCTGACCCCGCCCTCAGGAACCAATCCCGACGCCGTTGAGAAGCTCAAAGCCTTCTGGGAACGGCTCGGCTCGCATGTCGAGACGATGGAGCCCAGCCATCACGACATGGTCCTCGCCATCACCAGCCATGTGCCGCATCTCATCGCCTACAACATCGTCGGCACCGCCGCCGATCTGGAGACGGTGACGGAATCGGAAGTCATGAAATTCGCCGCCGGCGGTTTTCGCGATTTCACCCGCATCGCCGCCTCCGATCCGACCATGTGGCGCGACATCTTTCTCACCAACCGCGAAGCGGTTCTGGAGATGCTCGCCCGCTTCAACGAGGATCTGACGGCCCTGCAGCGGGCGATCCGCTGGGGCGACGGCGACACGCTCTTCGATCTCTTCACGCGCACCCGGGCGATCCGCCGCGGCATCATCGAGGCCGGCCAGGAAACGGCCGATCCCGATTTCGGCCGCCAGAAAAAGGCGTAACCTCAAAAGAGCGGCGGCACCCGCCCGAGATTGATGAAGGCGATGCGTGCAGCACCCCGGTCGAGGCTGATCGTGAGGCGCCGCGCCGGAAGCCCGTCCACCTCAGCCGGTACGCCGATGCCGGAAATGGCCGCCAGCACCAGCTGACCCGGCTCGCGGATGCCGTCCGGCATCTCCTTGATGGAGCGCGACAGGGCTTCGATGCCGGTGATGGTGACATCGAGCTGGCCGGAGACGAGCCCGTCGGGGCCGATCCGCAAAGGCCCGGATGCCAGCACCCGCGCACCCCCGGTCTTCAATTCCGCACGCATCTGCCGCACTTCGAGGCCGGTCTGGCGCAGGCCCGGAAGTCCGCTCAGAACGGCCTCCGGCGCGGCCGCGACATCGGCGGCGAGCGCCAGATCGCTCGCCGGCAAAGCGAGATCGTCCTTGGTGACGGTGAGACCACGCAGCGCCACCTGCACCGAGGTGCCGTCTTCCGCCTCCGTGGGCTTCACCAAAGCCTGCCCGCGATCGAGGCCGGCCGTCACCGCACCCTGCACCGTGCGTCCGCCCATGACGTCGACGGTGGCGCGCTTGAGGCCATCCCCGCCGAAACCGGTCGTCATCTTGGCATCGGCGAATTCGAGTTTCAGAGGTTCGGCGAGATAGGGCGCCTTGATGGTCAAGGGGCTCGCCAGCTCCGTTTCGACCTGCTGCGGGCGTTCGGCCCGCACGGTCGCGGCAAGCGCCGGCGTCGCCGCCTCGGTCCCGGCGGAGGTGAATTCCACCGGCTGCGAGCAGCTGAGCCGCAAGCGGAAGGGAAAGCCGCCGATGTGCCGGCCCGGGCACGACATGACGACGCCGCGCCGCGCCTGCTCGGTAAGGAAAGCATCGACCTGCCGGTCGGCATAGGTCGCAAGCGCGTACCACCCCGCCGACCAGAGACCCGCCAGGATGACGGCGATGATCGCCAGGACCGTCAAGATGCGTCGCATTCAGGCTTCTCCCTCACGGCCGTTGCGGTCGGCCGGCGCAACTGATAGCTCCAGCCCGCGATGGCGCAAGTTCCTTCAGACGAAGATTTCTGGGTTTTCGGCTACGGGTCCCTCATGTGGAACCCGGGCTTTCCGCATGTCGAGACGAAACCGGCGCGTCTCATCGGCGCCCACCGCTCGCTCTGCGTCTATTCCTTCGTGCATCGCGGCACCGAAGAACGGCCGGGCCTGGTGCTCGGCCTCGATCGCGGCGGCAGCTGCCGGGGCCTCGCTTTCAAGGTGAAGGCGGACGACCGCGAAGCCGTCGTCGAATATCTTCGCGCCCGCGAACAGGTCACGCGCGTCTACAAGGAAGCAGTCCGGCCGGTCGTCTTCGCGGATGGGCGCGGCCATGCCCTCGTCTATCTCGTCGATCGCACGCACCAGCAATATGCCGGCGTTCTCGATGCGCCCCACCAGCTCGAAATCGTCCGTCACGCGCATGGACAATCCGGGCCGAACATCGACTATGTCGTCAGCACGGCCCAGCATCTGCGCGACATGGGCGTCGTCGACCGCCATCTCTTCTGGCTCGCCGAAGAATTGGAACATCATCGCCCCGCGGTGGCGGGCGAAAGCGGCGGCAATCAGGCGGCGACGCAGTAACCGCCGCCGCGGCGTTTTTCCGGAGGGGTTTCCGAAGAGCTCAGATCTTCGCTCACCAATTGTCTGGAGCGACCCGACCCGGCAAGAAAATGCGCGTAGAAGATCACGCCATCGGCGGCGAATCGCAAAACATCCGCAGGATCGAGCGCATCGTCGCTTCCGACCCAGCGGAGATCCCCGCCCTTCACGCAGAGAACCACGGCATCTTTCACGCTGAGGACATGTTCCAAATCGAGTCTGCTGAAGAGATAGCGTCGACCCGAAGCCCCCGACCAATAGAGATACCGGTCGGAAACACCCTGCTCCCGCACCACATGCGGCAGTGATGACTTAACGGTCACGAAAACCTTCCATCTCGTTGCCGCGTCGGTTCAAGTCACCTCTGCGACATGCTCTTCGACAACGATGCGCCGCGTCGCCGGATCGCGGTCGCGTGCTTCTTGCATCAACTCATTTGTTTTATCTTCAATAGATTGCTGAAGTTTTGCGGCGAAGGTGGCGGAATCAAGGCCAGGCTCGATCGGCGGCAGAACTTCGACCCGAACGGTGCCGGGAATATGCGCAAACGACCGCCGCGGCCAGTAAAGGCCGGCATTGAGCGCCACAGGCACCACGGGAACCTGAAGTTCCTTGTAAAGATGCACGACCCCGTAGCGGTAATTCGGCGGCGCAAGCGGCGCCCGCCTTGTCCCTTCGGGAAAGATGATGACCTGAAAACCTTTGGCGACGCGGTCTTTGGCGTGTTCGGTGATCGAAAAAAGTGCCTTGGAGCGGCTCCCCCGGTCGACGGGAATATGGCCGTACTTCTTCATGTACCAGCCGAGAAGCGGGATCCACATGAGCTCGCGCTTCAGAATATAGGCGGGCTTGTCGAGCATATAGACGAGCCGCATCGTCTCCCATGTCGATTGATGCTTGGCGGCGATGATGCAGCCACCCTTCGGAATATTTTCCAGCCCGCGCACGTCTTCCTTCACGCCGCAGATGAGCCGGTGCCAGAAGAGCGAGGAGGCGGTCCAGAACTTCGTCACCCAGATGCCGTAGCGCTGCGGCAGCAGCAGCATCGGCGAGAACACGATCGCCTGGACGGCGAAATTCACATAGAAAACAACGTTGAACAGGATGGAGCGCGCGTACATGGCCAGCCTCTGAAGCCTCGCCCAAGCGGGGCGCAACCGGAGTGGCGCGCTCGGGCCTCGACGTCAAGTCGGGGCGTCAAGTCGGGCCGCCATATCGTGGAACCCACAGCCGAAGCGCCGACGCCCCGAAATCGCACCTACACTTATTCCGGCCGGCAGATTTCCTTTCCCTGGATCGCCAGGCCCGTGCGCAGCGCCAGCACGGCGACGATCGCACAAAGAAGGCCTGCGAGCAGAAATCCGACCCACAGATGGAAGACCGAGCCCGCCGTCTCCGCGAAGAGGAGCGAGGCGACGGCCAGAGCCGCGACCGGAAACGACAGCGCCCACCAGGACAGCGCGAAGGGAAGTCGCGCGAGCTTCGGCACCTGCGTCACCACGACGAGCGCGAAGACATAGCCGACATTGATCAGGATGCGCGCGAAGGCGTCGACCTCGCCCTCCAGCCGGAGATAGGCGATGAAGGCGACGGCCGGCGGCGCAATCAGGATGACGAGCGTCGGCACCAGCCGCCCCGGCAGCGGATCGTGGAAGATCAGCCGGTTGACGACCAGGGTCAGAAGCACGAGCCAGAAGATCAGCCCGGCAGAAAAGAAGAGCCAGCTCACCTCCACGAAGCCGAACTCGACCCCGGCCAACGGCACGATGATGTTGCCGACGGCCGGAATGAACCAGGCCGGATTGAGATGCACATGCTCGAACGGGCGGTGGCCGATCCAATTGGCGATGACGCTGAGCGACAGGACGGCCTGCGCCGCGGCGCCCACGATCCATACCGGCCTTGCGACCTCCGGCCAGACCGGCGCGGCGGCCGTCGCCATCAAGAGGAGCGAGATCGAGATCGTCGGAAAGAAGGCGATGCGCACCGGATGCGCCCATTCCTCCACCACATCACGCGGATGAAAGCTGAGTTTCAGCGCGTATTGCAGCGCGATTACGGCAAACACCGCGACCGTCCCATAAAGCGCCCATGAGGAAATCCGCCCATCGAGGGCAAGCGCGTGCTCGCAGGCGCGCAAGGTCAATGTGAGGCCCGAAAGCCCCATCACGATGGCAAAGAAGCTGATCGGAAACTGGCCGAGCCTCGAATGCTCAGGCAAAGAGATATCGCTCATCGAATGCCACCCCCTGCGGCATTGGAAGTGATGACCTCAGTCCCGAACCCCGGCAAACGTCGCCGCAGAGCCGTGGCGGATCAATCGCTTCCAAGCTGCTGTGACAATTTGCACCGCCATCCCGGGGCCGTTGCCGACCTCACCGCAACGCCCGCTCAGCGCAACTTCACGACGATATATTTGAGATATTCGCGGAACAGGATGACGAAGATCTCCTTGCGCTGCGCCCAGTCGCCGAGATCGAGGCCCGGCCGGCGCACCGGATAGGGAATGAGCCGCACATCCGGGATTTCGCGCCGCAATTCCGCGATCGAACGCGGCATGTGGTAGGCGCTGGTGACGACGATCAGCGAATGATAGCCGTGATGGCGCACCCATTCGCGCGTCTCCTCCGCATTGCCGCGCGTGTCGCGGGCCGCCTTGCCGAGATCGACGCAGCAGCGGAAGAGATCGGAGCTTTCCGCCGCCACGGCATTGGCGATCGATTGCTTGCTGTTGTCCGCATAGACGCCTGAAATCAGGAGCCGCTGGCCGGCGCCCGCACGCAGAAGCTCGACGCCCCCCTCCACGCGCGCCGAACCGCCGGTGAGCGCCACGATCGCGTCGGCCTGGGGCGCGGCCGGCGGGCGCGCGGAGGCGACCTGCTGCGCGAAGATGAGGAAGCCGCCGACGAAGAACAGGCCGATCAGGAACACCGCAAAGACGACGACGCGCACCAGCCGCCGCCCGATCGAGGGGCGCGGGCGGGGAGATTTCGCCTCGACTTTCTCAGCCAGCGTCTCGCGGGACATCAACGACCTTTGCTGCCGAACTTTGATCGGGGCTTCCTGATCTGCTTCGCGCACATTGGCAACGTCTATCCGATCTGTGACAGCGTTCGCCGCACGGTCGAGCGTGCGGTGGCTGCGATGATCACGGCGATCGCCACCACCGTGATCACGGAGCCGATATAGGCCGGCGGCCCGATCGTGAGCCCGCCGAGAAGGCTTCGAAGCTGCGCCTCTTCCGGCGTCGGCCCTTCGACGCCGCCGATCAGCGACAGAATCGCAAAGAGCGCGATGGCGGCGATACCGCCGAGACCGGCCCCTTTCAGTCCGAGCACCAGAAAATGCCGCTGGAACTCACCCGCCACATAGGAATCCTCGGCGCCGACGAAATGCAGGACCTCGATCACATCTTTGTTGCCGGCCATGGCGCCGCGCGTCGCGAAGACGACGCAGAGCGCCGTCGCGGTCATCACCAGCGCGACGATGCCGAGCCCGGCGAAGGTGATCGCCTGCGCCATGCGCGCCAGACGTTTGAGCCAGACGCCGTGATCGTCGAGGCTCGCCCCCGGCACTTCGTCGCGCAATTGCCGCGCCAGGCTCGAAAGATCGACGTTGCCGCCGAGCCGCACGGCGATGAGCCGCGGAACGGGCAGTTCGACCGGATCGAAATCGCTGCCGAGCCACGGCTCCAGAAGCGCCTTGGAATCCTTTTCGCTGACCGGCTCGGCCGAGAGGACGCCCGGCGTCGCCTCGGCGATCTCCTCCGCGCGCGCCATCGATTGCGCCACGTCGTGACCGCCGGTGACGCTCACCTGGATGGTGACTTCGGCGGCGATCTGGCGCTCCCAGCCGCGCGCCCGGTCGGAGACGACGGAGACGGAGGCGACCGACAGGCACGACAGAAAGCTCATGATCGCCACGAGCACGAGAAGCGCGCGCCCGGCGACGGAGCGCGGCGGCACGATCGGGTTTTCTTCGCGCGGCTGCTCGATCGGGCCGGAACTGACCGACACGCCCGGACGACGCAGGCTCGCATCGATATCATCGACAGGCGCGGCCGCCTGCGGCGCCCGCCGGCGCGAAAGCCGTGGCCGCTTCAAGCGGCGTTTCTGCCGGCCGGGCTCAGACGACATCGTGAATTTCCAGCAAGCCTGAATTGAGGATGAGCCGGCGCGCATCGTACTGGTCCATCAACGCGAGATCGTGGGTGGCGATCACGATCGACGTTCCGAGCCGGTTGAGCTCGATGAAGAGCCGCAACAGGCGCCGCGCCAGCGGCGGATCGACGTTGCCAGTCGGCTCGTCGGCGAGAAGGATCTCGGGGCGCGTGATGACGGCGCGGGCAATCGCGGCGCGCTGCTTCTCACCGCCCGAAAGAACAGGCGGATGCACCCACATCTTGTCGCCGAGCCCCACCCATTCGAGAAGCTCGGTAACGTCGTGGCGGTAGCTCGAATCCGGATGTCCGAGCACGCGCAGGGGCAGAGCGACGTTCTCATAGGTGGTGAGATGTTCCAGAAGCCGGAAATCCTGGAAGACGATCCCGATCCGCCGCCGCAGCACCGGCACGGTCGTCCGGCTCGCCGTCGCCGCGTCCTGGCCAAAAATCTCCACCATCCCGCGCGTCGGCTTCAAGGACAGAAAGAGAAGCCGCAAAAGCGAGCTCTTGCCGGCACCCGACGGCCCGGTGACATATTGGAAAGAGCCGGGCTCGATCGCAAAGGTCACGTCGCGCAGGATCTCCGGCCCGAGCCCGTAGCGCAGCCCGACATTGTCGAAGCGAATCAGGGGCTGATACCCGTGCGCCGATCGTTCTTCCATGCGTCCTTTCACAAGCCAGGCTGTGGCCGCCGAAGCACACCACCATCGTCGTCCCATCTGCCTCGCCGCCCGTTAAGCCGACGTTAACGATGTTCGGCAACAAGTCGTCGGGCATGGTAAACGGAGTCCTGCATGCCCGAATGCCACGCGGGCGACAAGCGACCCGCCAGGGAACTCGAAATGGAATGCCCTGGCTGCGGCGCGCGCGAGCACCTGCAGACGGCATCGCTCGATGCCGAAACGAAGCTTATCGTCTGCGGCCATTGCGGCGAGACTTGGAAGGCGCACACCGACCTGCATCGGGCCCTCCTTCCCGCCTTCCCGGCCGCCTTCCCGGCCTTCGCCGTAAAACCGATCGCGGCCTCCCCGCTGCCGTCGGCCGGAACCGCGAAGATCTGGGAAGAAGAGCCGCAGCCCTCACCGGGCCGTTCGCGCTTCGTCGACGACGAGACGCCGGTGCAGAAGTCCGAATGGAAAGGCGTGGCCCTTCCCGTTCTCAGCGCCCTCTCGCTCGCCTTCCTCGTCCTCTTCGTCCTTGCACGACCTGCAATCGTCAAGGCGGCGCCCGATCTCGCCAGCCTCTACGGCCTCGCCGGGCTGAAGGTGAGCGCCGATCCCGTCGCCTTTGAGGCGGTCAACGTCTATCGCGCAGAAATGGCGGGACAAAACGCCCTTCTCGTCACCGGCCGGCTCGTCAGCCTTGACCACCGCTCGCAGCCGTTGCAACCGGTCTCCATGGAGATCTACAGCGCCTCAGGCGAGAAACTGGCAAATCGCGCCATGGAAGCCCCCGCCCCGGAAATCGCACCGCGCGAGCGGCTGTCCTTCGCCTACACCCTGACCGATACCCCGCCCAATGCCGCGAGGATCGAGCTTCGCTTCGCCGACCCCTTCATCCAGACCGCCGTTGCCGGTTCATGACGAAAGTGACGACGGCGCATATCCGCCCGCTCTTTTCCGCCGAAGAGATCGACCGCCGCATCAACGAGCTCGCCGAAGCGATCTGCACGACGAAGCCGGAAGAGCTTCTCGCCATCGTCGTCTTGAAAGGTGGCTTCGTCTTCGGCGCCGACCTCGTCCGCGCCATGTCGCGTCGCGGCGTGACGATGGAGATCGAGTTCATTTCGCTCTCTTCCTATGGCGCCAGCCTGAAGACGAGCGGTGAAGTGCGCATCCTGCGCGACATCGGCTGCCCTGTGGCCGGGCGCGACGTCCTCATCATCGACGACGTCCTCGATTCCGGCCTCACCGTCCGTTTTGCGCGCGAATTGATGGCGACACGCGGCGCCCGCCGCGTGCAGGTGGCGGTCATGATCGACAAACCCGAAGGCCGGAAGGCAGAAATCGAAGCTGATTACGTTGGGTTTACCTGTCCCGACTATTTTGTAGTCGGTTACGGCATGGATGCAGGCCATGCCCATCGCGAACTCCCCTTTGTCGGCGTAGTCGAAAGCGACGAGGAGGGAGCCAATTAGCGGGGAAGGGTAATGCGTATTCTCCTGACGGAAGACGATGATTCCGTCCGAGCTTTCGTCAGCCGCGCGCTGGAACTGGATGGCCACAGCGTCGAGACGGCGTGCGATGGCCTGGAAGCCATGGACCGACTGCTCGCCAGCGATGGCGAATTCGATCTGCTCGTCAGCGACGTGAAGATGCCGCTCATGGACGGCATCGATCTCGCCCACAGCGCCGCGCGCAAATGGCCGGGCCTCCCGATCCTTCTGATGACCGGCTTCGCCGATCAGCGCGAGCGCGCCGATGACCTTCAGAAGGTCATTCGCGACGTCCTCACCAAGCCCTTCACGCTTCAGGAAATCCGCACCGCGGTCAGCGTCGCGGGTGCAGAAAAGCAGCAGGTCGCCTGATCTGCCACGGCGAAGACCGCCGACCTTCCTTCATCCCAGATGACGCGCGGCTTTTCCGGTTCGCTCCCGGCTTCGATTTAAGAGGCCGCGCGTTCTCAGCCGGGCTTTCTCAGCCCGCGCGCTCAATCGCGCTGCAGGAGCCGTTCCAGGTAATCGAGCTCGTAGCTCGGCCGAAAGCGCTCGCCGAGGCGTTCGCGGATGGCGTTGAGAATGCGCCTCGCGCGCTCCACGTCGAATTCGTCGGGAATGCGCACATCCTCGCCGAGCTGCGGCCCTTGCGCCCGCTGCGGCCGGCCGAGCGGGTCCGTCTGGCCCTGCGGGTTGCCGCCGCGGCCGACCCGCTGCTGCCCGCCCTGACCCTGCTGGCCCATCATCTCGCTCATCATCTGCTGCATGCCTTCGCGCATCGCCTGCAGCGCCTCGCCCTGCGGACCAATGGCCTGACCGGGTTCGCCGTCTCCGAGTGAGCCGGTGGCTTCTCCCATCGCCCGTCCGGCGCGGTCGAGGGCGCGCTCGCCCTGCCCCATCTGGCCTTCGCCGCCCTGCCCCGGCTCGCCGCCGGGTTGCTCGCCCGGCTGCTGGCCCTGGCCCTGCTGCTGGCGCAGCTTGTCGAGGAGCGCCTGCAGCTGCTCCTGCAGATTGCCCTGGTTCTGTTGCAGCTTGCGCATCATTTCCGCCATTTCCGAAGGCGACATCTCGCCGTCGCCGGGTCTCTGCCCCGGCCGCTGCCCTTGATCGAGGCTGAACGTATCGTCCATCAACCGTTGCTGCTCGCGCATCAGCCGGCCGAGTTCCTCCATCTGCTGCATCATCTGGCCCATTTCGCCGCTCTGCATCTGCTGCTGCATGCGCTGGGCCATCTGCATGTTGTCGAGCATCTCCTGGAGCTGGCTCAAGAGCTCCTGCGCTGCCTCCTTGTCGCCGAGCCGCGCCAGATCTTCGATGCGGTCGAGCATGCGTTCGAGATCCTGCTGCGACAGAACCTGCGCGTTCGGATCGATCGGCATCAATTTCTGCGGATCGGAGCGTGCCATCTGTTCGGCCATACTGCGCATGACGTCGTTCATGGCCTGCCGCAGCTCTTCGGTGAGACGCGAAATCTCTTCCTCCGAGGCACCTTCTGCGAGCGCCTGTTCGAGCGCCTCGCGCGCCTCCGCAAGCCGCTCCTGCGCCTCCGACAATTCTCCGTCCTCGATGAGAACCGCCATCTCCCAGAGATAATCGAGCATCGCGCGCAGCTCGTCGTCGCTCTCGGCCGCCCGCATTCTCTGATAGGCGACGGTGAGGCCGAGATAGATGCCGGAATCCTTGACGAAATCGCCCGGCCGGATGGTCATCGCATCGAGCACCTGCACGACGCGGTCTTTGCTGCGGGCATCGAGAGCGAGCTCACGCCTCTGCTCGATGAGCGCCTTGGCGATCGGGTTGCGGAATGGCCGCGCCGGCAGCGTCATGGCGCCGTCATCGGCCGGCCGGCCTTCCTGGCCCGCGGCATCGCGCACCACGGCGTCGGCAACGACCGGCATGCCGGCATAAGGATGCTCTTCCAGGCGCCCCGACGCCTTGGCACCGTTCTCCTCCTTGCGCCCGCGTCCCGTGCGGATCGCGATCGACGGCGCCTCGACCAGAGGATGCGCACCTTTTTCGGGCGGCGTCTGCGGCCGGAACGTGACGTTGCCGTCGGTCACGCCGTAATCGTCCTCCACCGTGAAGGCCATGGTGAAGGAGCCGGACCGATTGACGGTGACCTCGCCGCGCCGGATCGTCGGCGGCCGGTCTGGAATGATGCGGAAGGCGTAATGTTCGCTGGCCCGCCCGGCCTCGACCGAGACGGAGCCGTCGCTTTCGAGCGTCGTCGTGTAACTGCGGATCGTCTGGTCGTCGCGCGAGCCCGCTTTGTTTGCGCCGGGTGCCTTGTTTGCAGCCGGTGCCGGAACCGCCGTCTTCGCCGCATCATTGGCCGCTTGAGGCTCCGCACCGGATTTCGACGTCGCGCCGTCCTCGTCGGCCGCGAGCGCCGTCGGGCCGCTGGGTCCGTCGAGCGTGACGACGGCCGGTTCGCTCGAGGCGACGCGCACGGTGAGGCGGCTTCCCTGCGGCACCCGCACCTCCGTCACCTCCCCGGCGCTCTCGCCCTGTCTTTCACCACGGCGCGACAGATAGACGGGCGCCGCGCCGGTATAGGTCGGCGGATCGACCCAGGCGTCGATGCGGGCCGGCACGCCGGTCGAAAGGTGCGCCGAGACGGGCCGGAAGGCATCGGCAAGCCGCGGCCAGTGCTCGCCCCAGCCGACCAGAAACGCCACGAAGAGCAAAACGGGGACGACAAAGCGCAGCGCATTCGGATCGCGCCGCACCATGTCGGGACGCGGCGGACCGGCGCGCATCGCGGCCAGAGATGCCATCAATCGCCGGCGATGCGCCGCCCACAGAGCTTCCGCCGCCGGCCCTTCGGAAACGGTGGAGAGCGTGTCCCGCAAGCCGCTCGCCGGGCGATGGGAGACCGGCGAATTCCGTTCCACCCGCTTCAGGGCGGCGGCCTGGCTCGGAAAGGGCGTGCGCAGGATCCAGACGAATGCTGCGATCGCGGCAAGACCCAGACCGAGGAGGATGCCGCCGCGCACCCAATCGCCGACAAAGCTCCAGACGCCGAGCCACGAGAGCGCGAAGAAGAGGGCGACGATTGACAGAAGCGGAACGAGCCGCGGCCAGGCCGCCTCCCAGAAGAGCGCGAGCCGGGCGCGGCGTGTGAGGCGGACAAGGCGCTCTTCGGCGACTTGCGCCCGCGCCTCGTCGGGCGTCCTCTCGCGGGCGCTCAGGTCGTCGCCAGGGACATCCTCGCCTGGCCCGTCGAAATCTCTGCCTGGCATCGTCTTCGGCGCATCGCTCACGGCCAGTTCCTTATCTTGCCGGTCTCGTCATTCTGCCGGCCTCGACGCCAACCTCGCCCGCCGCGCATCCGACCGGGCTCAGCGGCCGCCTCGAAAGGACAGATTGCGTCCGATCGTCACAAGTATAGCGGACAACGAATGAGCGGAAAGGACAAGGGCGAAGCATGGCCACATCAAGGCCTTGCACGAGATTTGACGTCTTCGTGATCTCGCTTAGGCGTCGTCCGGCATGAGCCAAGACGGCACACGGTCGAGACCGATGAGCTCCTCGTAGCTGTGCCGCGCCCGCACCAGCGCATATTCATGTCCATGCACCAGCACCTCCGGCACCAGCCGGCGCGTATTGTAGGTGCCCGCCTGCACCGCGCCATAGGCGCCGGCGGAGAAGACGGCGACGAGATCGCCCGCTTCCGGCCGCGCCATGCGCACATTCTTGCCGAGGAAATCGCCGGTCTCGCAGACCGGACCGACCACGTCGCAGACGATCGTCTCGGCATCGCTTTCGCGCACTGGCGCGATCCGATGATAGGCCTCGTAGAGGGTCGGGCGGATGAGATCGTTCATCGCCGCATCGACGATGACGAAATTCTTCCCCTCTCCCTCCTTCACGTAGATGACTTCGCTCACCAGAATTCCGGCATTGCCGGCGATGAGGCGGCCGGGCTCGAAGATGACGGTGGCAACGAGCGCATTCATATGGCGGCGCACGATCTCGGCATAGTTCGACGGCAGCGGCGGAGCCGCCTTGTCCTCGTCATAGGGAATGCCGAGCCCGCCACCGAGATCGACATGCTCGATCTCGTGACCGTCCTCGCGCAGCATCACGACGAGTTCGGCGAGCCGCCGGAAGGCCGCGTCGAAAGGCTGAAGCTCAGTGATCTGACTGCCGATATGCATGTCGATGCCGATGATCTTGAGCCCCGGCATCTTGGCCGCTTCCGCATAGACGGCCCGCGCCCGGTCCGCCGGAATGCCGAACTTGTTCTCCTTGCGCCCCGTCGCGATCTTGTCGTGCGTGCCGGCATCGACGTCGGGATTGATGCGCAGGCTGACCGGCGCCACCTGCCCGGCTTCGACGGCAAGCCGGGAGAGGAGGGCAAGCTCCGGCTCCGATTCCACATTGAAGCAGTGGATGCCCGCCTCGAGCGCGAAACGCAGCTCGTGGGCGGTCTTGCCGACCCCGGAGAACATGATCTTTTCAGCCGGGACACCGGCCGCGAGCGCCCGCCGCAATTCGCCTTCCGAGACCACGTCGGCCCCGGCGCCGAGCCGCGCCAAAGTCGCGATCACCGCCTGATTGGAATTGGCCTTGAGGGCGTAACAGACGCGGTGCGGCAGGTCCGCAAACGCTTCCTCGAAGACCTGATAATGCCGGGTCAAAGTCGCCGTCGAATAGCAATAAAACGGCGTGCCGACCGCCGCGGCGATTTCCGGGATCGGCACGTCTTCGGCGTGGAGCACGCCGCCGCGATAGGAAAAATGATGCAAAGCTTCGCCCTTCCCTGGCGCCCTGCTTAGATCAGCGGATCGAGGATGAAGCGGCGCCCGCCATGGGCCTTCTCCGCTTCCTCGGCACGACGTGTGGCGATGTCGCCGTCCTCGTCGTTCGCCGCCGGCTCGTCGAGCCTGGTGAGATCGTCGAAATTGCGGTCGCTCGAGCCTGGATTGCCGATGTCGCCGCGCGGCGTCACCGCTTCGGGCGCACCGGGAGGCGGCTGCAGCGCGCCGCGGCGCCCGCAGCCGGCAACCACCGTCGCCGTCATCATCAAAACCACAGCTAAGCGCAGCCAGGCCATCGCGAACCTCTTCCTTTCGCGGACTATAGCGAGCCCTTAGGCGAAAGCGGAGTGGCTTTTGCAAGAGCCTCCTCCTCGGCGAGCCGGGCCTGCCAATCTTTGGCGCGCTGGCGCACATTGTCGGGGGCGGTGCCGCCTTCGCTCACGCGGCTCGCGACCGAGGCATCGACGGACAAGACGTCGAACACGCTCGCATCGAGCTTCGGATAGACCTTGCGCAGCGCCTCGATCGGCATCTCGCCGAGATCGACCTCGAGCGCTTCCGCCTCGGCGACGATCCGGCCGGTGATGTGATGCGCCTCGCGGAACGGCAGCCCCGCCTCGCGCACCAGCCAATCGGCGAGATCGGTCGCCGTCGAAAAGCCGATCCCGGCGGCCTCGCGCAAACGGGCTTCGTTCGGCTGAAGATCGGCGACCATGCCGGCCATCGCCGCAAGCGACAGGGACAGCGACGGCAGGGCGTCAAAGACCTGCTCTTTGTCTTCCTGCATGTCCTTGGAATAGGCGAGCGGCAGACCCTTCATCACCACCATCAGCGCATTGAGCGCCCCGATGATGCGCCCGGCCTTGGCCCGCACCAGCTCCGCCGCGTCCGGATTGCGCTTCTGCGGCATGATCGAGGAGCCGGTTGTGAACTTGTCGGAGAGCTTGACGAAGCGGAACTGCGCCGACGACCAGATGACGATCTCTTCGGCAAAGCGCGACAGATGCACCGCGCAGATCGAGGCGGCCGCAAGCGCCTCCATGGCGAAATCGCGATCGGAGACGGCATCGAGCGAATTGGCAGCTGGCCGGTCGAAGCCGAGCGCGGCCGCCGTCATCTTCCGGTCGATCGGAAAGGCGGTGCCGGCAAGGGCTGCAGCGCCGAGCGGACATTCGTTGAGGCGGGCGCGGCAATCGCGGAAGCGGCTCCGGTCGCGCGCGAACATCTCCACATAGGCGAGCATGTGATGGCCGAAGGTGACCGGCTGCGCGCTTTGCAGATGTGTGAAGCCCGGCATGACGGTGCCGGCATGCTTTGCGGCCTTCGTCACCAGTGCGTTCATCAAGGCGAGGATCTGGCGATCGAGATCGTCGAGCGCATCGCGCACCCAAAGCCTGAAATCGGTCGCCACCTGATCGTTGCGCGAGCGCGCCGTATGCAGGCGCCCTGCCGCATCGCCGATCAATTCCGCGAGACGTGCCTCGACATTCATATGAATGTCTTCCAGGTTCCGCGAGAAGGTGAAGCGGCCTTCCTCGATCTCGGCCGCGATCTGGTCGAGACCGTCGATGATCTTGCGGGCATCCTCCGTCGAAATAATGCCGGCTTTCGCCAGCATCTCGGCATGGGCTTTGGAGCCGGCAATATCCTGGCTCGCCAGAGCCCGGTCGAAATCGATGGAAGCGTTGATCTCTTCCATGATGGCGTCCGGGCTTTCGGAAAAGCGGCCGCCCCACATGCGGTTGGACATCAGCTGATCGCAGTCTTTGAAGATGAAGATTCGGAGCAGATTACGGTGAAACGCACTTATCTGGCCTTCGGTACGTTCGCAGTGATCGTCCTCGGCTTTGGACTCGCCCTATACGGGATTCCCGGCGATGGCAATGATGCGGCCGGCGAACTGGGCGCCAATTGCCAGACGGCCGTTGAGGCAGGCGCACGCCTCGACCCGGTGATCGGCGGCGAAGTGGCGGCCTTCATCCCGGCAAACACACCGCAGGATCTGAGCGCCCTCACCTTCACCGGCGCGGACGGAAGCGAGCAGAGCCTCGCCGATCTCTCCGGCCGTTTGAAGCTCGTCAATCTCTGGGCCACCTGGTGCGCCCCCTGCCGTGAGGAAATGCCGGCGCTCGATGCGCTCGAGGGCGATCTCGGCAGCGACGACTTCTCGGTCGTGCCGATCAACATCGACACCTCCGGGCCGGAGCGACCGCGCCAGTTCCTCGATGAGATCGGCGTCGAGCATCTGCCGCTTCTCACCGACAAATCCATGGACATCTTCAACAAGATGAAGGCGATGGGGCTCGCCGTCGGCCTGCCCGTGACAGCGCTCGTCGACGGCAATGGCTGCCTCGTCGGCCATATGAACGGCCCGGCGGAATGGAATTCAGCCGATGGCACGAAGCTGATCAAGGCGGCGCTCGACGGCACCGCCCAGACGACCCGCGAGGCCCCTTCGGCGGCAGCTCCCGCAGGTTCCTGAACCTCTTCCGAGCCCCTCGCGGGCTCCCTGACCGTTTCCTCAGCGCCAGGCGGCGAAACCCTACGCCGCCTTGCCGAGGCTCATGCCGGGGGCGGGGACGCTCGCCGGTGCGAAACTCTCCGCCACATGGTCGGACAGCGCCATGACGAGGGGATCGCTTTCGTCGCGCGCGATGAAGGAGATCGCATAGGTGCCGAGATCCGGCAGCCCCGTATCGGCACCGAGAAGCACGAGATCGCCGCGCGCCAGCGACGCCGGCAGCGGCGCAATGGCGAGGTCGCCGGCAACGGCTGCGATCTGACCGGCAGCCGAAGCGCTCTGATAGGCGACGCGATGCCGAAAGCCCGCCTTGTTCAAGGCCGCCACGGAGCGTTTGCGCCAGCAGCAATCGGGATTGGCGACGGCGACCGGCAGGGGCTCGCGCCGATAGGCGGTGCCTCCGCGCGCCCCGAGCCAGACGAGCTGTTCCTCATGCACCTGTCGGCGGAGGAACTGCGCATCCGAAATGTCCGCATTGGTGACGAGCCCGCTGTCGATGTCGCCGCGTTCCAGATAGACGCGCACCTTCGCCGAGATGTCGCAGATGACGTTGACCTGCACGCGTGGATGCGTGCGGGCGAAACTTCTGAGAACACGCGGCAGGAAGGCGCTCGCATATTCGTCCGGCGTGCCGACGGTGATCGAGCCCTCGAGATCGGGCTGCTTCAGACGGCCCCAGAGCTCGGCATGCATCTGCAGGATCCGGCGCGCATCCGGCAGCATCGATTCCCCGAAGGCGGTGAGCGCGACGCGCCGGGAATCGCGGTCGAAAAGCCGCCGTCCGACGAGGTCTTCGAGCTTCTTCACCTGCATGGAGACGGCCGAGGGCGTACGCCCGGCCCGTTCGGCGGCGACGGAGAAACTTCCGGTGTCGGCAATCGCGACAAATGTACGCAGGAGATCGGCATCGAGGATCGGCTGCATGACGCGCCTCATGATTCAATGAAACTGAACCGAAATGTAAAACCTTTTCGTTTGATTGATCAATAGGGAAAGACGAAATGAGGCTCATGGACGGTACGACACGGTGTCCCGCCGCCATTCCCTGAACCGGGTTTCGGAAGACCCGATTTTTCGTTTGGAGGCAGCAATGCTCGACAATCTTTCCCACAATCCAGCGGTCCGAACCGCCGGATCAGGCGATCTCGCCGCCCGCGCCGGCGCCTTCCTGCAGCCGGTCGCCAACACGCTCCTGCGCCTCGCGCGTGCCATCAAGGGACGCCGCGCCGCCTACCGGCTTGCCACCCTCGACGATCAGATGCTGCAGGATATCGGCCTGACGCGTTTCGAGGTCGAGAGCGCGCTCGCCATGCCGCTGACTTCTGATCCGAACGCGGAATTGGTTCGCCGTCGCGCCGATCGGATTGCAAGCCAGCGTCGCCGCGGTGTTCGTACGCGCTGACCTGAGGCGATCGCCTCAACCGCAAAAAGCCCCGTTTGATCTCTAGGAGCCCGTCGCATTGCGGCGGGCTTCTTGCTCTTCTGGGCCGCCTTGGTTCAGATGGCCCTGATTCTCCCTGCCTCATTTTGAAGGAATGCAATGGCTTCCTCCGGCCGGATTATTTTGATTTCCAGCCATGTCGCTGCCGGCGCCGTCGGCAACCGCATCATGGGTTTCACGTTGGAGCGGCTCGGCATGGAGACGGTCGACATCCCGACCGTGCTTCTGCCGCATCATCCGGGCTTCGGCCTCGGCCGTCCGATCCTGGCGAGCGCCGCCGATTTCGCAGCTCTTCTCGCCGGCGTCGCCACGCGCTTTTCCGAGCGCCCGCCGCTCGCCGTCGCCACCGGCTATTTCGGCCGCGCCGAACACGTGGCCGAGACGGCCCGCTTCATCGCCGGCTTGAAGGATCGGTTTCCGGGGCTCGTCTATCTCTGCGATCCGGTGATGGGCGATTCCGACCGCCTCTACGTACCGGAGCCCGTGGCGGAGGCGATCCGCGACCATCTCCTGCCGCTCGCCGACATCGCCACTCCGAACGTCTTCGAATTCGGCTGGCTGACGGGCACGAAGCCCGAGCCCGACCCGACCGCCCTCGTCGCCGACGCACGCCGCCTAGGCCCGGCCGAAGTCATCGTCACCTCGGCCCCGGCCCTGATGCGCGGCCGCATGGCGGCCGTGCTCGTCAAACCGAACGAGACGATCCTCGCCGAACATCCCGTCGTCGAAAATCCGGCGAAGGGCGCGGGCGATCTTTTTTCGGCACTTTATCTCGGTCGCAAGATCCTCGGCGCGTCCTCTGAAGAAGCGCTCGCCTTCGCGGCGGCCGGCACGGCCGACCTCTTCGTCGTCACCGAACAGCTCGGCCGCGATGAACTTGCCTTTGCCGAAGGACAGGACGTGATGCTCCGGCCAAATCTCGGCCGCATCGCGTTGCGGCGCATCGCCGAAGCGAAAGGCCCAATAAGCCTGACGTAAAACCTGTTCATAACCGCGAAGACTTCCGCAACGGCAGCTCCGCCGGACGCGAAAATCGCGGTTTTCTTTGTCTCAACTCCTCCCCATAGTGGCAAAAAACTTGGGAGGAGACGTCATGAAGACCAAAACCATCGCCCTCATCGCGGCCCTTGTCGCGTGGCCGGCCCTCGCCGCAGCCGATCCTCTGGAAGGCAATTGGGTCGCCGCCACCGGCAACACGGTGCGCATCAGCTCCTGCGGCAACGCCTTTTGCATGAAGGTGACGAGCGGCCCCAACAAGGGCAAGGAGATCGGCCGCATGCAGGGCTCGGACGGCAAATACAAGGGAACGGTCGTCAATCCGGAAGACGACAAGACCTATTCCGGCTCCGCCACCCTCACCTCCGCGAACAGCCTGAAACTCAAGGGCTGCGCGCTCGGCATCTTCTGCAAGACGCAGAACTGGCAGCGGCGCTAGTCGCCCTCAAACTGGTCGCGATCGAAGCTCGAGCCGGCGCGCTCCCGCCACGCTGCGATGGCGGTCTCAAGAACGAGACGCGCGCCGGCCAGCATCACCTCGTCGGCAAGGCAGGTCGGACCAGCATCGCAGCCGCGTTCACCGTCGCCACCGTCGGCAACCGCGGAAGCCGGCGCCGAGGTGCAGAACGGCAGATGGATGAAACCCGCCATGACGAGGCGGCCGGCTTCGGCCGCATAGCGGCCGGAGCGATAGAAGATGGCGTTGCAGAGATAATCACCGGCATCGTCGGAAAAATCGGCCGGAATGCCGGCGCCCGACAGCGCCGCATGGATGCGCCGCAGCGGCAGCGAGCCGCGCCACGAGGCGGGCCCCGCCTCTTCGAGCTCCGCCGATGGCGGCAGGGCGCCCTGCACGTCGGGACGCGCGAGCCGCCTGTTGCGGGCGACACGTTCGAGCCGAAAGCCCCGCGCCGCAGACGCCACACCGAAATGCACGACGACATCCGGGCGGTGCGCCTGCCAGAGGCGGTCGAGTGTGTTCGGCCCCTCCTGCCAGTCGGTCGCGAGAATGGCGGTCCGCACATCGGCGTGAGAAGCGAACCCGCCCGCCTCGTCGGCGAGCCGCTCCACCACCCAGGCGCTCGGATTGACCGCAACGCCCGGAAACGGGCCGAAGCCCGTCACCAGGAGACACGGCCGGCCGGCTTTATCGCCGTCACTCGCCCCTCGCCCCGTCGCGCCCGCCATCAGGCGGCCTTGCGGTTCTCCAGGAGCTTGCGGTTCACCAGAAGCTCGGCGATCTGCACCGTGTTGAGCGCGGCGCCCTTGCGGAGATTGTCGGCCACGACCCACATGGAAAGACCGGAATCGACCGTCGGATCCTCGCGGATGCGGGAGATATAGGTCGCATCCTCGCCGGCGCTCTCATAGGGCGTCATGTAGCCGCCTGGCTCGTGCTTATCGATGACGAGGCAGCCCGGCGCTTCGCGCAGGATGTTGCGCGCTTCTTCGGCGGACAACTCTTCCTCGAACTCGATGTTGACGGCTTCAGAATGGCTGACGAACACCGGCACGCGCACGCAGGTGGCCGAAAGCTTGATCTTCGGATCGAGGATCTTCTTCGTCTCCGCCACCATCTTCCATTCCTCCTTGGTCGTGCCGTCTTCCATGAAGACGTCGATATGGGGAATGCAGTTGAAGGCGATGCGCTTCGGGAATTTCTTCGCCTCGATCGGATCGGCGACGAAGACGGCGCGCGTTTGATTGAAGAGCTCGTCCATCGCGTCCTTGCCGGCGCCGGAAACCGACTGATAGGTCGCAACGACGACGCGCTTGATCTTGGCGCGCTCATGCAACGGCTTCAGCGCCACGACGAGCTGGATGGTGGAGCAGTTCGGATTGGCGATGATGTTCTTTTTGGCGAAGCCGGTGACGGCATCGGCATTCACTTCCGGCACGATCAGCGGCACGTCCGGATCGGTGCGCCAGGCCGAGGAATTGTCGATGACGACGCAGCCCTTCGCAGCGATTTTCGGCGCCCATTCCAGGGACACCGAGCCGCCCGCCGACATCAGCGCGATATCGGCATTGGCGAAATCGAAATGTTCGAGCGCCTGCACCTTCAGCGTCTTGTCGCCGAAGGAGACTTCCGTGCCCTGGCTGCGCCGGGAGGCGAGCGCCACGACTTCGTCTGCGGGGAAACCACGTTCATCGAGAATGTCGAGCATTTCCCGCCCGACATTGCCGGTCGCACCTACGACAGCGATCCTGTAACCCATGTCTAGCTCCTCTCTCCCCGAAAACAAAGCATCTCTCCCCCGCCCCGGGGAGAGATCGGGGCGGAGCGATTAGCCGGTCGTCTTCGTCTTGGCTGTGCTCATCATGGTGGCGGAGGTTTTATCGCAGGTGCGCACAATGTCAATTGTGTGTCGCAGCGGGCCGGTCCCGGCGCGCCTGCGCGGGCAGACGTTTCAGCCGCACATAAAGACTGCGCAGATCGCGCCGCCTGGCCCGATACGTCTTCTCCAGCCACACCGCCGTTTTCAGCCATTTGCGCGCGGAGCCGACGGCGACGACGATGTCGGCCATCGCCCGATGTTGCGGCCACAGTCCCGGAACGAGGGTCGAGGTATCGATGCTGCACGTGTCGACAAAGGCGATATCGCCTTGTGTCTTGAGGGCTGCGACGCTCTCGGCCTCCAGGACGAAACCCGGAGAGCATCGCGCAAGATCGCCGGCATAGGCTTTCTTGAAGCCCCAGGCGACGTCGCCGGCCCGCAGATAAAGCGTCATCGAAATGCGCCGCCCGTCGAGCTCCAGGGCGTGGACGATCAGGTTGCCGTTGGCGCTTCCCGCGTCCACCATCTTGTCGAAGAAGGCGCGCTCCTGCGGCCGGCAGGCGATCGCCGTTCCCATCTCTCCCTTCCAGCCGCTCGCTTCGAGCCTCAGGAAATCGTCCGCCCAGGAGGAAGGCGGCTGCGCGCTCAAATCGACGAAGGCAAGCTCTCCGAGTTCCTCGAGCCGACGTCTGCGCCGCTGCATACCGCGCCGTTTCTTGCCCGATTGCAGAGCCTCCAGCCCGCAGGACCCGTCTCCGAGATGGCGAGCCGCGCGCACCAGCCGGGCGACGACGGCCCCTCGAAGCGTCTCGTCCTCTCCGTTGAGAAGCCCATCGATGGCGGGGCTCGCCTCCTCCACATCGCGAAAACGCAGAAAGGCGACCCCTTCGCGCGTCAGCCAGGCGCCGAGTTTCGCGCGAAACAGAGCCTCGCTGCCGCGGCGCACCAGCGGCGTGCCGTCGAAATCGTGAATGTGCATAAAGCGATTGGCCACACGGCCGATGCCCGGGATCGGCGGCGAAACGGTCAGGGGCAGAAGACCGATGAGCCCATGATCATCGGCAAACGCGACGAGCTTGACCTTGCCCGGCCGCACCAGGCGCTGAAGCGCCGCTTCGACGAAAAAAGGCTCCGCAAAGGCGTTGGGCGTCCCGGACTCGGCGGCCAATTTCCGCCAGTCGCGGCGGAATTCCGCCGTCACCGCCTGGCGGACGTCGCCCAACACCTCCACGGCAGAAGAAGCATTTCTCTCGGAAGACACCTGCATGCTTTGAGGGGCGGCCATATCGGCGGATGATGTGCGTGGCGAAGCATTGGCGCTGCTCATGCCACGCAACCTCGCGGGCAAGCCCTCCCGCAACAACGTCTGTCTTCACCCGCCATCGAATCCCCCCTGAAGCGCGCAACCTCACATTGTCGGAGGGGAAAATTTTATGCAATTTCCCCGTCCGATTGCAGTTAACTCAAGGGTAACTCAAAAAGACGTCTGGCGAAGGATCGTGCCTCAGGCGCCGTGCATCAGCTTCAAGAACCGCTCGCGGATCGCCTGGCCCATGCCCTTGGTGCCGACCTCGGTCAGCCCGTTGCCGCCGCCGCGCGGCAGGATATCCCGCGTACGGAGCCCTTCGTCGAGCACGTCGGCGATCGCCTGATCGAGCTTGTCGGCCTCGCTGATCATGCCGAAGGAATATCTGAGAGCCATACCGAAGGATGCGAACATGGCGATCGGATTGGCGACCTCGGTGCCGGCGATGTCCGGGGCGGAGCCGTGCACCGGCTCGTACATGGCCTTGCGCCGTCCGGTCGCCTGATCGGGCGCGCCGAGCGAAGCCGACGGCAGCATCCCGAGCGAGCCGGTCAGCATGGCGGCGACATCCGACAGCATATCGCCGAAGAGATTGTCGGTGACGATCACGTCGAACTGCTTCGGCCAGCGCACGAGCTGCATGCCGCCGGCATCGGCGAGCACATGATCCAAGGTGATATCCGGATATTCGCCGGCGATCCGGGTCGCGACCTCGTTCCACAACAGGCCGGACTTCATGACATTGCGCTTTTCCATCGAGGTGACGCGCTTCTGCCGCGTGCGGGCGAGGTCGCAGGCGACGCGCACGATGCGCTCGATCTCGTAGGTGTCGTAGATCTGCGTATCGATCGCCCGCTTCTGGCCGTTGCCGAGATCCTTGATCTCTTTCGGCTCGCCGAAATAGACGCCGCCGGTAAGCTCGCGCACGATGAGGACGTCGAGGCCCTCCACCACGTCGCGCTTCAGCGAGGAAGCATCGGCGAGCGCCGGATAGCAGATGGCCGGGCGCAGATTGGCGAAGAGGCCGAGATCCTTGCGCAGGCGCAGAAGCCCCGCTTCCGGGCGCACCTCGTAGGGCACCCCGTCCCATTTCGGCCCGCCGACCGCGCCGAAGAGAACCGCGTCGCTGGCGAGCGCCTTCTCCATGGTGGCGTCGCTGACCGCCACGCCTTCGGCGTCGTAGGCTGCACCGCCCACCAGGCCATCCTCGCATTCGAAAGAGCCGATGCCTTCGGCGTTCATCCAATCGATGAGAGCTTTCACCTCGGCCATGATTTCCGGGCCGATGCCGTCACCGGCGAGAAGCAGGAGCTTGTGCGTCATTTGAAGATCCGTCGTGATGAGGTCTGTCAGCTAGCCGCTCACCGGCCGCGGCGCAAGCCATGCCGGCTCACGCAACGTCATCTGCCGGCTCCTCGGCGGGAAGGACCATGTTGAGCGTCACCACCACACCCTCGGTGCGCCAGTCGATGTGGTAGGTCGCATGATACTGGGCGATGATCTGTTCCACCATCTTGGTGCCGAAGCCGCGCTTGTCCTCCGCCGGCTTCTGCGGCACCGGCCCGCCGGTTTCCCGCCAGACGAGGTGCAGCACTTTTGGCCCCTCCTCGTCGAGCGTCCAGCTCAACTCGACACGCCCGGCCTCCGCGCTGAGCGCGCCGTATTTGGCGGCATTGGTGGCGAGTTCGTGGAGGATAAGGCCGAGCGCGGTGGCGACTTCGCCGCCCAACCGCACCCGGACGCCCGAGACGTCGATCCGGCCCGCCCCGTCGCCCGCATAAGGCGCGAGGACGAGTTCGGCGAGGCGCGTGAGATCGGCGATGCTGCCGGCGCGGCCCGGATGCCCCTGCGTCGCCGAATGCGCCTTCGACAGGGCATCGATGCGGCGGCGCGTCGTGCTCGCGAGATCCTCCACCGAACGCGCGGAGCGGGCCCCAAGCGACAGGACGGCGGAGACGACGGCGAAGACGTTCTTGACCCGGTGATTGAGCTCCCGCGTCAGAAGCTCCGCCTGCGTGTTCGCCCGCTCCAGCTTCTCCGCCTGCTGCGCCCTGAGCTCCGCCTCCTCGCGCAATTGCGCATTGGCGTGATTGAGCTCCCGGGTGCGTTCCTCCACCCGCGCCTCGAGCTCGCGCGAGGCCGCGCGCAGTTCATCGGTCAGAGCGAGGTTTTCCGCATTGCGCCGGTTCAGCCATTCCGTCATGCGCCCGAAGGCGTATCCCGTCCGCTGCAATTCGCGGTAATGCGTGCGCAACGGCGGCATCGGCGAAATGTCGCCGCCGCTGATCCGGTCGGCCTGCCCCGCCAGCGCGCCGACGGGCCGCGTGATGGAGCGGGCGATGGCAAGACCGATCATCGCCGTCACCGCGGCAACGAGCGCCGCGAGCAGGACGCCGTTGCGGCGATTGTCCTTGATCGCCCCGAGAAAGTCGTTCTCCGGCACATAGGTGATGACCGTCCAGGGCCAGCGCGTGCCCGGCAGAGACGAGGCGACGGCATGATAGGTCTCCCCGCCGAAGGTGAAGCTCGCCGCGCGTTCCTTCAGGCCGTCTCTTCCGGTCTGCGCGGTGTTGAACGAGGCCGCGGCCGCCTGCGCCAGCGGGTCGTCGAGCTCGTCGATGCGGGTGAAGCGCAAAGTGTCGCCCGACGTGCCGCGCGTCTTGATCTTTGCAGGCTCCGGATGGGCGATCACGTCGCCGCTGTCGCTAAGGATGAAGGCGCTGCCATGTTCGCCGATTTCGAGATCGGCAAGAAAGGTCGATAAGGCCGAGATCTCGATGTCGATGCCGACGACACCCTGGAGTTCGCCGCGCGTGCCCGTCACCGGGGTGGCGACCGTGATGCCGGGTTCCTGCGAGGAAAAGAAGATATAGGGATCGGTCCAGGTGACCCCGCCGGCCTCCACCGCCCGGCCGTACCAGGGCCGCGTGCGCGGATCATACCCGTCGGCCGGATCGCTGCGATGGGCGGCGACGGTATAATCCCCGTCGCGCCAATAGAGCTCCACGTCGCGGCGCTGCGCCCGGTTGGCGATGGTCTTGATGCGAAACGGCGCACCCGCGACGCTCGCATCGCGGTTCACAAAGACGAAATCGCCGTTGGTGTTGCCGTAGAAAATGCCGGCGAACTGGCTGTGCGATCGCAGCTGCTCGAAAAAGTAGCGCTCCATCGCGCCTTCGTTTTCGCTGCTGACGACCTCCTGGCGCGCAAGCCGCTGCGACAGGTCGGCGGCCGCCTCCGCAGGGGCGAGAAAAGCGACCGTGTGATTGATGGTGCTGCGCGCGACATCGCCCATGAGATCGCGCGCATGCTGCAGCAGAACCCGCTCGGAGGTGACGTAGGAAAGAAAGAGGACGGCGACGACTGCAACAAACTGCAGCCCCGCAAGCGACAGCGCCAGAACACTGCGGATGGAAACCATGGCCTCTCCCCTTGGCCGGGTTATCCGCCTAGCATCGAAGAGGCGCAGTGACAATTCCGGAGGTCACCTGACGGTAACTGCCCGACCTCATCAGGAGAAGGCGCTTGGGCCAGAGAGCGTAACACGCCCTCAGCGCCCTCCGAGCTTGCGGTAGATCTTGCCGCCCGGCCGCCCGGTCGGCTCCATACCGAAACGCTGCTCCGCCTTCTTGATCGCATCGCGCGTCATCGGCCCGACCTTCCCGTCGACCTCGCCGACATCATAGCCCTGCGCGAGAAGAAGCCGCTGCAACTCAAAGCGCTCGGCACGCGACAGGGGCGGATCGTCCGTCGGCCAGGCCGTGCGCAGCCCCGGATAGCCGGCCATGCGGTCGGCGAGATGGGAGATGGCGAGCGCGTAGGATTCCGCCTGGTTGTAGGAATAGATCGCATCGAAGTTGCGGAAGACGAGAAAGCCCGGCCCGCGCGGCCCCGACGGCAGAAGCAGGCCCGCCTGGCTGCCGCCCGAAAGATGCGCGCCATCGGCACGTACCACGCCGCGTTTCGCCCAGGTCGACAGGGACGCCTTGCGGCTGCGGCCCGTCGGCCCCTTATAGCTCGCCGGCACCTTCACCTCGATCATGTAGGCCTCGCCCGGACGCCAGCCGGCACGGCGCAGGTAATTCGCCGTCGAGCCCAGAGCATCGGGCACCGATTTCACGAGGTCGCGCCGACCGTCGCCGTCGAAATCGACAGCGAGCCGCTCATAGGTCGAAGGAATGAACTGCGTCTGCCCAAAGGCGCCCGCCCAGGACCCATAAAGCTCGTCGAGGTCGAGATCGCCGCGCTGCACGAGCTTCAAGGCGGAGATCAGCTCGCCGCGGAAGAATTTTGTCCGGCTGCCGTAGCAGGCGACATTGGCGAGCGCATGCGGCAGGAAATCATCCCCCGCATCCTGGCCGAAATTGCTCTCCACACCCCAGATCGCGGCAATGACATAGCGGTTGACGCCGTAGCGTTCCTCCGCCGCGCGCAGCACCCGATCATAACGCCGCATCATCGTCTTGCCGTCGGCGATGCGCTCCTCGTCGACAAGGAAGCCGAGATAATCCCAGATCGGCGTCTTGAATTCCGGTTGCGCCCGCGATTTGCGCAACACCTCGTCGTCGACGCGGGCGCCGTCGAGCGCCCGTGCGGCAAGCCGCGGGCTGACGCCGGCGGCAACCGCCGCCTGCTTCAGGCTCTGAACGCAGGAAGAAAAGCTCGCGGCCGATGCGGGCATCGGGGCGAAGGAAAGACCGAAAGCGAGCGTCGCTCCGACAAGAGCGCGCGCAGCCAGGCCGGGGATTGCGGTCCGCATCTGCACTCCTCAGTGGTCGCAGAAAAATTGTACGCGGTCTCAGCGCGGATGAGAATCCGCGTGCACGTCCAGGGAGCCTCGCTCACCGCAGTTTGAAAATGGTTAACGAAATCAAAATTGCCGGTGAAATCGTCGTTATCACGGCAACTTGAGAGAAACGGACGCCCTCGCGGCGGCGCCGAGAGCGCCGCCCCTCCACAGACGTCTCAGGGGCATCCCGCGGACGCCCCCAAACACATCATCAGCACATCAGCGGCGCGTCAGACCCAGGGACGGTCTTCCGTCATCTGGCCTTCGAAACCGGAGATCTTTTCCGATTTCTCCAGCGTCAGGCCGATATCGTCGAGGCCGTTGAGCAGGCAATGCTTGCGGAAGGCGTCGATTTCGAACTCGATCTTGCCGCCGTCCGGGCCGCGCACTTCCTGCTTTTCCAGATCCACGGTCAAGGTCGCATTGGCGCCGCGCGAGGCGTCGTCGAGAAGCTTCTCGAGATCGTCCGGCGAGACGATGATCGGCAGAATGCCGTTCTTGAAGCAATTGTTGTAGAAAATGTCGGCGAAGGAGGTGGAGATCACGCAGGTGATGCCGAAATCCTTGAGCGCCCAGGGCGCATGCTCGCGCGACGAGCCGCAGCCGAAATTGTCGCCCGCAACCAGAATCTTGGCGTTGCGATAGGCCGGCTTATTGAGGACGAAATCCTCGTTTTCCGAGCCGTCGTCGTTGAAGCGCATCTCGTAGAAGAGCGACGCGCCGAGCCCGGTCCGCTTGATCGTCTTCAGAAACTGCTTCGGAATGATCATGTCGGTGTCGATATTGATGATCGGCATCGGCGCGGCGACGCCAGTGAGGGTCGTGAACTTTTCCATTCGCAGGTTCCTTTTCGAAGTCCCCTTCAATGCTTCGCAGGCGCGTTCCGGTCAAGATATTACGGGTCCGATCTTGGCTGCGCCCATGCGGGCCGTCCTCAATCAGCCGCCTCGATCTCTTCCATATCGTCGTCGGAGAGGCCGAAATGATGGCCGATCTCATGCACGAGAACATGCGCGATGATGTCGTCGAGCCGCTCGTCGTGATCCTGCCAATAGGCGAGGATCGCCTGGCGGTAGAGCCACACCCGGTTCGGCATCAGGCCGGAATAGGGCGTGGCCGGCGCATGTGCGAGGCCGATACCTTCGAAGAGCCCGAGCAGTTCCAGGGGATGCGTCAGCCCGACGGCGGCGAGCGATTCCCGGTCGGCGCGCTCGGCGACCCGGATCTGGATGTCGCCCGTCAGCGCCCGGAACTCCTCCGGCAATCGGTCGTAGGCGGCAAGCGCGATGCGCTCGAACTCTTCAAGGTCGGGGATCGATGAAAAGGCGGACATGGCGCGGCACCGGCGAAGTGGACGTCAGCGCGTCAGATAGGTGCTGACGAGATACCATAAAAGCCACATCACGAAGACGATCGAGAGCCCGCGCCCGACCCTGCGGCCCCACACCTCGACGCGGTCGTGCGCCGGCGCGTCGGCGCCCGCCAGATGGTCCTTCGCGCGGCCGGCGGCGCGGGCGAACGATGACGTGCCGACCGCCTCGCTGTCGCGGTGCACGCGTTCGAGCGCCTCGCGCGCCTCGCGGCTTCTTCTCGCCTCGCGATCCTCACTCACCGATCACCTCCAACGCCCCCTCCGACTTTCCCGCACGATGACATTTCAGCCCCTCCCCCGTTTGCGATGGATTCAATGCCCCTCGGCGCCCGAAAGCCCCTCACTCTACCCGATGCGCTCGCGCAAGGCGCGCGCGAACAGACGTTTCGTCCTTGAGTTCCAACCACTTAGCCGTCTCACCGATCACGTTTTTTTCAGCGAACTCTCTCCAGGTCTCCACGTTGTTTCGGCGAGGCAACGCCAACACCGCCTCTCCCGTGCTGTCTGATCCCTCATGCGATCGATCGGGCGGGAACCCGCAACGAGAGGCAAACGACTAAGGAGCTACTCCATGAATATCGCCAAGCTGACCGCCGTTTCCATGACCGCCATGATGGTGGGCGTGAGCGCCGCCAACGCTGAAATGATCCTGCGCAAGGACGCTTCGGACAACAAGGTGATCGTCAACACCGAGACCGAGCAGGAAGCCCGGATTTACGGCCCGGGTGAGACCTCGGGCGAGCGTCCGGAAACCTGCGAGACCGGCAATTACTACACGATGATGGACAACGACCGCGAGGTCTACGTGTCCTGTGACGACGACAAGACGATGTACTCGGAGTCGATGGATTCGGCGTCTTCGGACTCGAACATGGCCGGCGAGGAAAGCCGTGACCGTCCGCTGGAGCCGTACGCTCCGGGCACCGAAGGCACCAACAACTAAGCTCTCGTCGGCAGAGCTTTAAGAGCCTTCCCGCAATTTGCGGGTGATGACAGGCGGGGCCGCGGCCCCGCCTGTTTTTATGTGTGGGCGCTTGGGCGGAGCGGCTCACCCGGGGAGGACCGCCCCACCCGTCTGCTCCCGCGGGATAGCCCCCAATTCCCGGGGAACCGGAGCCAATCGCACCTGTTTCCTCAGCAAACCCAGAGGAGACAGCGATGAGTGAAGCGCACAAACTGATACGCCACGAAGACATCAAGAAGTGGGTCGAAGAGCGCGGCGGCAAACCTGCGATGGTCTCCGCAACGGCCACAGAGGGCGACGGCGTCGGCGTGCTTCGGATCGATTTCGGCGACGCTGACGAGGGCCTGGAATCGATCACCTGGGAGACCTGGTTCGAAACCTTCGAGGGCGGCAACCTGGCGCTTCTCGTCCAGAACGAAACGGCCGGCGGCCGCACCAGCCGCTTCAACAAGATCGTGCATCGCTGAACGCGGCGCACCACCCGAAAAACCCCAACGAAAAAGGGCCGCCCGAGGGACGGCCCTTTCCGTATTCAGATCCCTGAGAGTTCAGGGTGAGCAGTTCTCAATGGCCCGAGATTCAGTGGTCTGAGATTCAGTGGCCCCAATCGCGCACGTCGACGAAGCGCCCGGCGATCGCCGCCGCGGCCGCCATCGCTGGCGACACGAGATGCGTGCGGCCCTTGAAACCCTGGCGCCCCTCGAAATTGCGGTTCGAGGTGGAGGCGCAGCGCTCTTCCGGGGCGAGCTTGTCGGCATTCATGGCAAGGCACATGGAACAGCCCGGCTCGCGCCATTCGAAGCCCGCGGCGAGGAAGATCTTGTCGAGACCTTCCGCTTCCGCCTGCGCCTTCACGAGGCCCGATCCCGGCACCACCATGGCATTGACGCTCTCGGCGACCTTGCGGCCTTCCGCGACCTTGGCGGCAGCCCTGAGATCCTCGATGCGGCCATTGGTGCACGAGCCGATGAAGACGCGGTCGAGCGTGATGTCGGTCATCTTGGTGCCCGGCGTCAGGCCCATATATTTGAGCGCCCGCCATTTTGAGGCGCGCTTGTTCTCGTCGGCGATATCGTCGGGGTTCGGCACCGCGCCGAGAACCGAGATGACATCTTCGGGCGATGAACCCCAGGTCACGATCGGCGGCAGATTGGCCGCGTCGAGCCGGACTTCCCGATCGAAATGCGCCCCCTCGTCGGAAGGCAGGCTCTCCCAATAGGCCTTCGCCATGTCCCACGCCGAGCCCTTCGGGGCCCGCGGCCGGTCGGCGATATAGGCATAGGTGATCTCGTCGGGGGCGATCATGCCGGCGCGGGCACCGCCCTCGATCGACATGTTGCACACCGTCATGCGGCCTTCCATCGACAGCGAGCGGATCGCCTCGCCGGCATATTCGATGACATGGCCGGTGCCACCGGCCGTGCCGATCTCGCCGATGATCGCGAGGATGATGTCCTTCGCCGTCACGCCGTCCGGCAGCTTGCCGTCGACGGTGACGCGCATGTTCTTCGCCTTCGACTGGATGAGCGTCTGGGTGGCGAGCACATGCTCCACTTCGGACGTGCCGATGCCGTGCGCCAGCGCCCCGAAGGCGCCATGCGTCGAGGTATGGCTGTCGCCGCACACGATCGTCATGCCGGGCAGCGTGAAGCCCTGCTCCGGCCCGATGATGTGGACGATGCCCTGCCGCATATCGAGTTCGTTGTAATATTCGATGCCGAAATCGGCGGCGTTCGTGGCGAGCGTGTCGACCTGCAACGCCGATTCCGGATCGTCGATGCCTTTCGAGCGGTCGGTCGTCGGCACGTTGTGATCGACGACGGCGAGCGTCTTGTCCGGCGCATGCACCTTGCGGCCGGCGATCCGAAGGCCCTCGAAGGCCTGCGGGCTCGTCACTTCGTGCACGAGATGACGGTCGATATAGAGGAGGCACGTGCCGTCGGGTTGCCGGTCGACCAGATGGTCGTCCCAGATTTTGTCGTAAAGCGTTCTCGGTTTCATGGGTCTACTCAATTGTGATCGCAAAAAGGGGAAAGGGCGCCGTCAGGCGCTCGTAAGCGATCCGTCGGAGGCGAAGAGACGCGCAAAAAACCGCCAGGGCAGACGCGCATGGTCGTCGATCGCCGCAAAAGCGTGCGTGGAATGGAAGATGGCCCCGATCGCTCCGCGCGATCCGGCCTTGGGCGTTTCGTTCGACGACATGGCGCTGCATATAGCAACTTGGCCCGCTCCTCTCAATTCTTTCATCCCGCACAATTGCGTAAGTTCGCTCATGGCCTTGCGCGTGAGGGGCAGACCGCCCTTCGCCTCGTGCCGCCCCTTCGCATCGTCTGGGCTCTTCGGGCGGTGCCGGCCCTTCTTCGCAACGTGTCGGGATGACTTCGCCGCCGGTCCGGGCTAACCGGAGGAATGCGCAGATTTCTTTCCCTGCTTCTTGCGGGCCTCACCATTCCCTCCGCCCTTCTCGGCCCCGCCTTTGCCGCCGGCCAGAATTGCGAGGTGACGCGCGACGGCGAACGCTCCTATGCCGTCTGCCGCTTCGATCCCGCAACCGACGACGTCCGCCTTTATCTCAACGACGCGACGGGCAAGCCCTATGGCTCGTTCCGGGCGCTGAAATCGGCGCTCGAGAGCGAGGGAAAGCGTCTCGTCTTCGCCATGAACGGCGGCATGTACCACGAGGATTTCTCGCCGGTCGGCCTTTATATCGAAGACGGCCGCACGGTGAAGAGCGCCAACACCAACAAGGGCCCCGGCAATTTCCACATGCTGCCGAACGGCATCTTCTGGATCGGCGGCGGCAAAGCGGGGGTTCTGGAGACGGAGGCCTATCTGCGCCGCAAGCCGCCGGCGGATTTCGCCACCCAGTCCGGCCCGATGCTCCTCATCGACGGCAAGCGCCATCCACGTTTCCTGAAGGATAGCGACAGCGCCAAGAAAAGAAACGGCGTCTGCGTCACCAAAAAGGGCGAGATCGTTTTCGCGGTCTCGGAAGGCCCGGTGACGTTCTGGGAGTTTTCAGGCTTCTTCAAGGACCGGATCGGCTGCGACAACGCTCTCTTCCTCGACGGCTCGATTTCGAGCCTCTACGCCCCCGAGCTGCGCCGCGCCGACGGTTTCTTCCCGCTCGGCCCGATCATCGCCGTGACGGCAGAGAAGTAGACGGTCGAAAAATAGACGGCAGGAATAGCGGGAAATAAGCGGCCGCCGGTGACACACCCGCGGCCGCCCGGATCGCCGGGCCGATCACACAGCCAGATATTCGTGCCTGAGATCCTCGTTCTCGAGGACTTCCTTCGCCGTCCCCTCATAGACCACCTCGCCCATGTCGAGGATCATCGCCCGGTCGGCGAGCTGCAGGGCGGCGACGGCGTTCTGCTCCACGATCACCGTGGTGATGCCGATCTCCTTGATCTCGGCCACGATCTTTTCGATCTCCCGCACGATGACAGGCGCCAGCCCCTCATAGGGCTCGTCGAGGAGCAGGAGCTTCAGATCGCGCACCAGCGCGCGGGCGACCGCCAGCATCTGCTGTTCGCCGCCCGACATCGTCGTGGCTTCCTGGTTGCGCCGCTCGGCAAGCCGCGGAAAACGCTCGTAAACCTCTTCGATTTCCCAGCCGCGCGGCTCCTCGATGCGGGCGAGGACGAGGTTTTCTTCCACCGTCAGCCCCGGAATGATGCGCCGATCCTCCGGCACCAGCACGACGCCGGCCCGCGCCGCCTGATAGTCGACCATCTTGTGCAGCGCCTGATCCTTGAGCCAGATCTCGCCCTGCCTGAGTTCGGGATTGCTGGCGCGCGCGATGGTGCGCAAGGTCGAGGTCTTGCCGGCGCCGTTGCGCCCGAGAAGGGCGAGCACCTCCCTCTCCTGGATGGAGAAGCTGACGCCCTGCACGATATAGCTCTCGCCGTAATAGGCATGCAGATCGCGGCAGGAAAAGAAGGCGCCTTCTTCGTAGCCAGTTCTCTCGATCATCTTCGTCTGGGCGGTGCCCGGCGCCTGCGGGTTCGCAGCCGTCGACGCCTTGGGATCGATCGGGGTCGCCTCGCCCGTCCCGGTCATCATGGCGTTCATCAATGCGCTCCTCCCAGATAGGCTTCCTGCACGCGCGGGCTGCCGCGCACTTCGTCGGGCGTCCCTTCGGCGATGATCTTGCCCTGCGCCAGAACCGAGATGCGGTCGGCAAGTGAGAACACGACATGCATGTCGTGCTCGATGATCACCTTGGTCATGCCGCGCTCCTTGATCTGCTTGAGAAGATCGATGGTGCGGTTGGTGTCGTGCCGCGACATGCCCGCCGTCGGCTCGTCGAGAAGCAGAAGCTTCGGATGCTGGATGAGACACATGGCGAGTTCGAGCCGTCGCTTGTCGCCGCGCGACAGGCTGGAGGCGAGCTTGGCGTAGAACTGCAGAAGCCCGACATCCTCCAGAAGCTTCTCCGCCTCGTCGCGCAGATCCGTCTCCTTTTCGAGCGAGGAAAGCGCGCTCATGCGGAACGTTCCGTCGCGCTTGGCGAAGGCCGGCACCATGACGTTCTGCAGAAGCGAGAGATCGGGAAAGATCTCCGGCGTCTGAAAGACGCGCGCCACACCGAGCTGGTTGATCTCGTAGGGCGGCCGCCCGGTGATGAGATGCCCATCGAAGGTGACGGTGCCGGAATCGGGCGGCAGCCGCCCGATGCACACATTGAGAAGCGTCGATTTGCCGGCGCCGTTCGGCCCGATGATGGCGTGGGTTTTGCCCTGTTCCACCTGGAGCTCGATGTCGGTGAGGGCGCGAAGGCCCCCAAAGCTCTTTTGCACTTCCGACACATGCAGGACTGCGTTGGTCATCTGTCAGCCTTTCACTCTGCAGCCTGCAGATCGGTCTGCGTCTTCGATCCGCGTCCATGCCCGCGCAGGAAGCGGTAGGTCCGCCGGATGCCTTCCATGATGCCGCCGGGCAGGAAGATGACGATCACCATGAAGAGGAGGCCGAGCGTCAGATGCCATCCCTCGCCGACGAAGGGGCTCAGAATAGTGACGACGAATTCCTGGACGCTGTGCGGCAGGAACGAGAAGGCCGAGGCGAGCGCGCTGTCGTTCAGGGCCGAGAAGATGTTCTCGAAATATTTGATGATGGCCGCCCCGAGGATCGGTCCGGAAATGGTGCCGGCACCGCCGAGAATGGTCATCAGCACGACCTCGCCCGAGGCCGTCCACTGCATGCGTTCCGCCCCGGCCAGCGGATCGGTGATGGCAAGGAGCGCGCCCGCAAGCCCCGCATACATGCCGGAGATGATGAAGATCGTCAGCATGTAGGGACGCGGGTTGAAGCCCGTATAGATCATGCGGTTCTGGTTCGATTTGATGGCCCGCAGCATCATGCCGTAGGGGGAGCGCATGATCCGAAGCGCGATGTAGAAGGCGATGATGAGAAGCACCGCGCACAGATAGAAGCCCGGATATCCGACCATGCTCTCGCCGAAGAGATTGCCGAGAAGCACGCCCTGATGCTCGGCACCGAAGGCGGCGTCGAGATAGCGCGGATCGTCGCGCAAGACGCGCAGACCGGTCTCGCCGTTGGTGATCGGCGTCAAGACCGAATAGGCGAGATTGTAGCACATCTGGGCAAGCGCGAGCGTCAGGATCGAGAAGTAGATGCCCGACCGTCTGAGGCTGATGAAGCCGATGACGACGGCGAGAACCCCGGCGATCAGCATCGCGAAGAGGACCGCCGGGATGATGTTCATGGTGAAGAGCTTGAACGACCACACCGCCGCATAGGAGCCGACGCCGAGAAAGGCGGCGTGCCCGAAGGAGAGGTAGCCCGTCAGGCCGAAGAGCAGATTGAAGCCGAGCGCGAAGATGCCGTAGATCGCGAACTTCTGCATGAGGTCCGGATAGGCGGCGCCGAGCGGCTGCAGCCACCACGGCATGGCAAGGATGATGATCGTGAAGGCGACGATGGCGATCCAGTCCTTGTCGACCGGCGTCATCGGCTTCGTTTCCGGCCCCCGCGGCGGCAATTGCCGGGTGGAGACTTCGAAATCCGGATCGGAAATCGCGGCCTTGCGGATTTTTTGGATGACTTTCTTGACCATGCTTAGGTCTCCATGATCCCGGAGCGGCCCATCAAACCGCGCGGGCGCACCAAGAGGATCACGACGGCGACGAGATAGATGATGATCTGATCGATGCCCGGCAGGATCGATTTCACCTCCGTCATGGAGGCGAAGGATTGCAGGATGCCGAGAAGGAAGCCTGCCGCGACCGCGCCGCCGAGCGATCCCATGCCGCCGACCACCACGACGACGAAGGAGATCACCAGAAAGTCCATGCCGAGATGGTAGTTGGGCGCGAGAATCGGCGCGTACATCGCACCGGCGAGGCCGGCGACGATCGCCGCCAGCGCAAACACGATGATGAAGCGCTTTTCGATGTCGATGCCGAGAAGCCCGACCGTCTCGCGGTCGCGCATGCCCGCCCGAACGGTCATGCCGAAGGTGGTGAGCTGCAGAAAGGCGAAGACGGCGGCGAGAATGACGAGAGAGAAGGCGAGATAGACGAGACGCCACCACGGATAGGAGATCGCCGGGCCGAGGCCGAACCATTCGCCGATCGACGCGGAGCCGGCAACGGCCGGCGGTGCCGGCACCGGCACAGGGTTGGCGCCGAAGATTGCCTTGATGATCTCCTGCAGCACGATCGCGAGGCCGAAGGTGACGAGGATCTGCTCGGCATGGCTGCGCTTGTAGAAATGCCGGATGAGGCCGCGCTCCATGACGACGCCGACGAGCATCATCACGGGGATCGTCAGGAGGATCGAAAGCGGCACCGAATAATCGATGATCATCCGCCCCGTATCGCCGAGCCAGCTCTCCAGATACGGGACTTCCTTATAGGCTTCGAAGAAGGTGATGCTCTCGTCGCGAACCCGCGTCGACAGGGTCAGAAGCTTCTGCATGGTCACGGCGCAGAAAGCGCCGAGCATGAAAAGCGCCCCATGGGCGAAGTTGACGACACCGAGCGTCCCGAAGACGAGCGTCAGACCGAGCGCGATGAGCGCATAGGCGGCGCCTTTGTCGAGACCGTTCAAAATTTGAAGAATAAGCGCGTCCATATCCCCTCCAACCCGCTCGCAAAGCGGGTCGATCAGGCATCAACGGGGGGAGGAAGCCGACCGCGCACAGGCGGTCGGCACCGGTTGCTTGGGCCTTAGCAGCCCTTGACCTCGTAGGGGCCGAGTTCGCCGCCGAAGATCGACGGGTCGTAGGTCACCTGTTCGGTCGGCACCACTTCGACGACTTCCAGGATGTCGAACTGGTTGGAGGGGTTTTCCTTGCCCTTCACAACGAGCACCGGCTTGAAGCACTGGTGGTCTTCGGCGCGATAAAGCGTCTTGCCGTTGCCGAGGCCCTCGAATTCGAAGCCTTCCAGCGCCTTGATCACCGCCGGCGGCGTGAACTCGCCCGCCGTCTCGCAGGCATTGGCGTAGAGGATCGTCTGGGCGTAGCAGGTCTGCGCCGCCTGCGACGGCGGCTGGCCGTATTCCTGGCCGAACGACTTCGCAAAGGCCTTGGTGCCGTCGTTGTCGAGCTGCCAGTTCCAGTTGGCGGTGCCGAGGATGCCCTTCACCGCCTCGCCGGCACCCATCGCCATCAGCTCGGAATAGAGCGGCACGACGATCTGGAAGTCTTTGCCGTTCACCTGCTTCTCGCGCATGCCGAACTGCACCGCCTGGCGCAGCGAGTTCACCATGTCGGAGCCGTAATGGTTGAGGATCAACACGTCGGCGCCGGAATTCAGGACCGGCGTCAGATACTGCGAGAAATCGCCGGCACCGAGCGGCGTGCGCACGGTCTGCACCGTCTCCCAGCCGAGCTTCTCGGTGGCGTCCTTGATCGATTCTTCCTGCGTCCAGCCCCAGGTGTAATCGGCGGTCAGGTGATAGGCCTTGCGGTCCTTGCCGTATTCCTGGGCGAGGATCGGGCCGAGCGCCTGGCCGGACATATAGGCGTTGAAGAAGTGGCGGAAGCCGTAGCGGCGCTTGTCCTTGCCGGTCGTGTCGTTGGAATGCGTGAGGCCGGACATGAAGATCACGCCGGTCTCCTGGCACAGCGACTGCACCGCGACCGCGACGCCCGACGAGGAACCGCCGGAGATCATCAAGGCGCCGTCCTTCTCGATCATGCGCTTGGCCGACGCGCGGGCGGCATCCGACTTCGTCTGCGTGTCGCCCGATACATAGGCGACCTTCTTGCCGAGAATGCCGTTGCCCTTGAGGTTCGACGGCTTGAACGTGTTGAGCGCGCCGCCGTCGCCTTCACCGTTCAGATGCTTGACGGCGAGCTTGAAGGCCTTGAGTTCATCGAGGCCTTCATCGGCGTAAGGGCCCGTCTGCGGCACGTTGAAACCGAGCGTGACTGTGTCGCCCGTCGGCATGTTGCAGTATTCGGCCGCGTACGCACCCTTGATGAAGAAATGCGGGGCCGCGAGTACGGTCGCGCCGGCAGCGGAGGCCTTGAGGAGGCTGCGGCGAGACAGACTCGTCCTATCGTTGGTGCTCATGAGCGTTCATTCCTCCAGTATATTTTTCAATTCGTTGGCGGCGGACCGCATTCGGGCGACGCTGGTTCGCCATGCGTTTCGGTATAGGTCCTATGCACCTATCGCAATACTACTTTCGATGGTCCGCGCCGTTCCGACAAGGCTCGGTTGCACTGCCGCAAAATTTTCTGAAGGACAAACTTTCGATCGCGCAAATAAAAAGGCGCCCCGCGGGGCGCCTTTGAATGTCGCGGTCCGACAAAACGGACCGGAATAAAAGCTGAAGCTCAGGCTTCGGCGTTTTCTGCCTTGGCCGCTTCCTTGGCTTCCTTGACGGCTGCGCGCTCGGCGGCTGCGATTTCTCGCGCCTCGTCGTTCAAGCGCTTGGCGCGCACGCGCGCATCTTCGGCGATACGTGCCGACTTGCCGCGACGGCCGCGCAGATAATAAAGCTTCGCGCGCCGCACCTTGCCGCGCCGCACAACTTCGAGCTTTTCGATCAGCGGAGAATAGACCGGGAAGACGCGCTCAACGCCCTCGCCGTACGAGATCTTCCGCACCGTGAAGCTCTCGTGAAGACCGCCGCCGGAGCGCGCGATAACCACGCCCTCATAGGCCTGCAGACGGGTGCGGTTGCCATCCGTCACACGCACATGTACGCGGACCGTGTCGCCCGCCTCGAACTCCGGAATGACACGCCGATCGACGATCGCCGCCATCTCCGCCTGCTCGATCTCTTGGATCGCGTTCATTTCTCAAACCTCTTCGTCGCGCGCTGGTTTGTCTCGACGTGTCGTTTCACGACGAAACGACCGTTGCGCGGCTTTGTTTCGCACATCGGATCGGAAGTTGGCGGCCATATACACGCTCTCTGGCCTCATGTCGACGCCCCCGGCATGCAAAAACGACGCTGCGGCGAGACTCTGCGGCTCCGACCCACCCCCGATGACACCTTTCATCTCTCGTCACAATGGCGGACTTGCCTTTTGCGCCCCGGCGGAGACAGGTTTACGACGTGCGCCGCCCACAAACGGCCATCCACCGCATCGAAACGCCTCAATTCGTCACGACGAAACCTGCGCCATGTCTCTTCTCGACATTCTTCTGCTCGTCCTCGCCGGTTTCGTCTCCGGTGCCATCAATGCGGTCGCCGGTGGCGGCACCTTCATCGCCTTCGGCGCGCTCACCCTCGTCGGCGTCCCGCCGATCACCGCAAACGCCACGACCTCCATCACCCAGTTCCCGGGCTATGTGACCTCGACGCTCGCCTATCGGCGCGAATTGCGGAAGATCGGCCGCGTAGCGTTCCCCTACCTCATCGTCTCCATCTTCGGCGGGCTGATCGGCGCGCTTGTGCTTCTGGCGCTCGACAATCCGCAGTTCCGCGCCATGGTGCCCTGGCTTTTGATCGCCGCCACCTCGCTCTTTGCCGCCGGGCCGCGCGTCACACGCGCCTTGCGGGCGCGTGATCTGCATTCCCCGCCCTGGCTCGCCTGGCTGATCCAGTTCGTCGTGGCGATCTATGGTGGCTTCTTCGGCGCCGGCATGGGCATCATGATGCTCGCCTCGCTCGGCCTCACCGAGGGCGACGATTTTCACCGCATCAATGCCATCAAGACGCTTTTGTCGGTGGTGATCGCCGTCATCGCCATCGCCGTCTTCGTGCAGGGGGGCATCGTCGATTGGAGCGCCGGTTCGGTGATGCTCGTCGCCGTCGCGCTCGGCGGCTATCTCGGCGTCGCCGCGGCACGCAAATTCCCGCAGACCTATGTCCGCGGCTTCGTCATCACGGTCGGCCTCGTCCTCACCGTCTATTATTTCGTGACGGGCTGAGCGGGTCTCTCCAGGAGATCCGGCCGTCTCTCGCGCGTCAGCCTGAGCGCCTCGGCGCGCCGCCATTCGGCGACCTTGCCGTGATGGCCCGAGGTCAGAACCTCCGGGATCTCGCGCCCTTCGAATTCCTGCGGTCGCGTATATTGCGGATATTCCAGAAGCCCGTTTTCAAAACTCTCTTCGGAAGCTGATTCCGCCTTGCCCATGACGCCCGGCAGAAGCCGTACGACCGCGTCGAGAAGGGCAAGCGCGGCAATCTCGCCACCCGAGAGAACGAAATCGCCGATCGACACCTCTTCAAGGCGCCGCGCCTCGATCACGCGCTCGTCGATCCCCTCGAACCGTCCGCAGACGATGACGAGGCCGGGGCCTTGGGCCCAATCCTTCACCATCTGCTGGCTCAGGGGACGTCCGCGCGGGCTCATCAGAAGGCGCGGGCGCGGGTCGCCGTCAGGAGCTGCGGCATCGATCGCCGCCGCCATCACATCGGCGCGCATCACCATGCCCGGCCCGCCGCCGGCGGGCGTGTCGTCGACCATGCGGTGCGTGCCGATGCCGTGCTCGCGGATCTGCCGCGCCTCGATCGCAAAGCGGCCGGCCTCGAGCGCCCGCCCGGCCAGCGAGATACCGAGCGGCCCCGGAAACATTTCGGGAAAGAGCGTGAGAACGCTCGCCTTGAAGCTCATTCCGGATCAGCCTTAGAGCGGCTCGCCGTCATCGGCGGCATAGGCTTTGACGCTTCGCCCGGTGGCACCGATCGCCGACAGCGCCTGGCGCCATTCCGCCATATGCGCGGTCTTGAAATGCGCCGCGAGCGCCTCGCGACTTTCCCATTTCTCGAAGACGCGCACGAGCCCGGCCACATCGAGATCGAAGGCGAAGGTGTAGAGGAGGCAGCCCGTCTCCTGCCGTGTCGCGGCCATCACCTTCTGCGCCGCCGGCAGAAAGGCGTCGAGCTTCTCCTCGGGAATGCGAAATTCGCCGGCGACGATGATCATGCCCTGTCCTCTTCCGCCGGGCTTTCGCCTGCGTTCTCTGTCTGCGGGGCGTCGTCCTGCGCGTCGTCTTCTCGCGCATCTTCGCGCGCCGCATCGTCTTCCCGCACTTCGATCTCGGCAGGCAGGTCGACGACGATGCGCCCGCCGGCAAGATCGATGGAGGGAACCACCTCGCGCGTGAAGGAGACGAGCAGGCTCTCGCCCCGCTCCGGCTTCACCTCGAGGATATCGCCGCCGCCGAAATCGTGCACGGCGACGACCCGCCCGAGCGGCGAACCGTCGGGCGCCTCGGCCGCAAGGCCGATGAGATCGGCGTGATAGAACTCGTCTTCGTCAGGCGCCGGCAGCGCCGCGCGCGCGACGAAGAGCATCGTGCCGTTGAGCGCCTCGGCCGCATTGCGGTCCGACACGCCCTTGAAGCGGGCGACGACCATGTCGCCCTTGTCGGCACGCAGCTCCTTGACGGAAAAACTTCGCCCGTCCGACGCAAAAAGCGGCGAATAATCGGCGAGCGCCAGGGGATCCGCGGTGAAGGTTTTCACCCGCACCTCGCCTCTGACGCCATGCGCCCGGCCGATCTTTGCGACGATGAGGCGGTCTCCCGCCGCACGATCTTGCGAAACCGCCATCGGCCCGTCCTGCCGCACCGGCAAAGCGGCGGATTACTCCGCCGCTTCCTCGGCCGGCGCCTCGGCGGCAGCCTTCGCCTCTTCTTCGGCCTGGCGGCGCAGCTCGAGGCGCTCCTTGGCCTTGGCGCCGAGCTCGGCCTTCTTCGGGTTGTTGCGCGCCGGACGCTTGGCAAGGCCGGCCGCGTCGAGGAAGCGCAGCACGCGGTCGGTCGGCTGGGCGCCCTGCGACAGCCAGTATTCGACGCGCTCGGTGTTGAGCACGACGCGCTCGGCATGATCCTTCGGCAGAAGCGGATTGTAGGTGCCGACACGCTCGATGTAGCGGCCGTCGCGCGGGGAGCGCTCGTCAGCGGCCACGACCCGGTAGAACGGGCGCTTCTTGCTGCCGCCGCGGGACAATCTCAGTTTCACAGTCATTTCAGTCTTCCTTGCGTTTGAACCTTATTTCTTCTTGCCGCGGCCAAGACCGGGAAGCCCCGGCAGACCGCCCATCCCGCCTCCCATTCCTGGAAGGCCCGGCAATCCTTTGGGCAGGCCGCCCGGCATACCGCCGAGACCGCCCGGGAGCCCGCCAGACATGCCGCCCGGCAAACCGCCCTTCTGCATCTCTTCCAGCATCGCCGGATCGGGCTGCGCGCCCCCGAAGAGACCGGCCATCTTCTTGTTGCGGCCGAGCTTCTTCATCATGTCCGACATCTGCCGGTGCATCTTGAGGAGCTTGTTGACGTCCTGCACCTCGACGCCGGAGCCCGCCGCCACGCGCTTCTTGCGGCTCGCATTCATCACCGCCGGCTTCTGCCGCTCCTGGCGCGTCATCGACGAGATGATGGCGAGCTGGCGTTTCACGACGCTGTCGTCGATGCCGGCCGCGGCCACCTGCTTCTTCATTTTGCCGATGCCCGGCATCATGCTCATGATGCCCGACATGCCGCCGATCTTTTCCATCTGACGAAGCTGTTCGGCGAAATCCTCGAGGTCGAACTCGCCCTTCTTCATCTTCTGGGCGGTCTTGAGGGCCTTCTCCTGGTCGATCTGCTCCGACGCCCGCTCGACGAGCGAGACGATGTCGCCCATGCCGAGAATGCGGTCGGCGATGCGCGAGGGATGGAAGGCCTCGATCGCGTCGATCTTTTCGCCGGTACCGATGAGCTTGATCGGCTTGCCGGTGACGGCGCGCATGGAAAGCGCCGCACCGCCGCGCCCGTCACCGTCGATACGCGTCAGCACGATGCCCGTGACCGCGCAGCGCTCGTTGAAGGAGCGCGCCACATTGACGGCGTCCTGACCGGTGAGCGCATCGGCGACGAGGAGGATTTCATGCGGATTGGACGCCCGCTTCACCTCCTCCATCTCGATCATCAAGGGCTCGTCGATATGCGTGCGGCCCGCCGTATCGAGCATGAGCACGTCGTAGCCGCCGAGGCGAGCCGCATTCTGCGCCCGTTTGGCGATGTCGACCGGCCCCTGCCCTTCGATGATCGGCAAAGTCGCGACGCCGATCTGTTCGCCCAGCACCTTGAGCTGCTCCTGCGCCGCCGGCCGGCGGGTGTCGAGGGAGGCCATCAAGACCTTCTTCTTCTCCCGCTCCGACAGGCGCTTGGCGATCTTCGCCGTCGAGGTCGTCTTACCCGAGCCCTGCAGACCGACCATCATGATGGCGACGGGCGGCGCGGCGTGAAGATTGATCTCCGAGGCTTCCTCGCCCAGCATCTCGACGAGCTGGTCGTGGACGATCTTGACGACCATCTGCCCCGGCTTGACGGAGCGCACGACTTCGGCGCCGACGGCGCGCTCGCGCACCTTCTCGGTGAAGGCACGCACCACTTCGAGCGCGACGTCCGCTTCCAGAAGCGCACGCCGCACTTCCCGCAGCGCTTCCGAGACGTCCTTCTCGGAAAGTGCTCCGCGGCCGGTGATCTTGTCGAAGATGCCTGAAAGGCGATCTGATAGGGTATCGAACATGGCGCGTCTCGAGCGTTCAATGCAAATTGCATCCGCGGGCGAACCTTCGCTGGCGGATGGTGACCTCCGGAATCCCGTTCCGGTCGGCGGGTCGTAAATCTGGCTCTTTTATAGAGTGTCGCTCACCTAAGCGGCAGCGCGCCACAAGTCAAGGATGCGCCGCGCCCGCAAACCGCGAATCGGCGGCCGGGTCGCAGCCGAGCGTGCCGTGCAGCTCCGCCTCCAGCTCCTCCACCGCACCCCGGATCTCGTCCATCAGCTCGAGCGCCAGCTGCGACAGCTCCTGATAGGTGGACGTCAAAAGCCAGGTCGTCATGGCGATCGGCTCGGTGAGCGGGCGGAACACGACATCCGGAAAGTCCGCCTCGAAAGACACGAGTGAGGGCACGATCGCCACCCCGCAGCCGGACGCCACCATGCTGCAGGCCGCATCCGCCATCTGCACTTCGGCTGCCGGCCGCATCGCCAGCCCCGCACGCTGAAACGCCTCGTCGATGAGCGGATAGGAAAGATCGTCCCGCCCGAGCGCCACGAGACGCTCCCCGGCGATGCTTTCAAGCGAGATCGCCGCCTTGCGCGCCAGAGGATGCTCGCGGCGCAGCGCGCAGATCATGGAGATGTTGGTGAACGGCTCGCAATGCAGCGCCGGATTGCTCGTCGGCACGAGCGAGATGCCGAAATCCGCCGCACGCGTGATCATCGAATTCTCGACGCTGCGCGAGGTGCGCGTGAAGAGGGAGAGAAGCACGTCGGGGCGGTCGCACAAAAGCTCGCCCACCTTGCGCGGAATGAGCCGCATGCTCATCGCCGGAAAGGCGACGATGGAGATCTCGCCGCGCTGCAATTCGCGGATGGCGCGCGCCGCCTCGTGCACACGCGTCAGCCCCTGCTCCAGCTTGGAGGTCTCGACGAACAATTGCCGGGCCTCCGGCGTCGGCACGACGCGGCCCTTGGTGCGGGTGAAGAGCGGCAGATCGCAGGCCACTTCGAAGGCGTGCAGCAACTTGCTCACGGCCGGCTGGCTGACGAACAATCCTTCCGCCGCTTTGGTCACGGACCCGGCCTTCATGACGGCATTGAAGGCTTCGACCTGCCGGATATTGGGCTTCGCCAAGGCGCACCTCATAACCTTTGGGAATGAGATGTACATATAATCTCATTTGAAACACCCGGAAAACGCCCATTCAATGATCATGTCTCAAAAGAATACAGAGGGGTTCTCAATGAAACCGGTCATCATGGCGCTTGCGGCCGCAAGCTCCCTCCTAACCGTTCAGACCGCCCAGGCGCAGGATACCCTCGTCGTCGGCGGCTATGGCGGTTCTTTCGAAACCTTGATGAAGGAAGTCGTCTTCCCCGAATTTGAGAAGACGCATGACGTGACGATCCAGTTCGTCGCCGGCAATTCCACCGAAAACCTCGCACGTCTGCAGGCGCAGAAGGGAAATCAGGAACTCGACGTCGTTATCCTCGACGACGGCCCGATGTATCAGGCGGACGCCCTCGGCTTTTGCGCCCCGATGAGCAAGGCGGCGGCCTTCGACGACGTCTACGATCTCGCCAAGCTCGGCCCCAATTCCATCGGCATCGGCTTCGTCGCGACCGGTTTCACCTACAACACCGAATGGTTCGAGCGCGAAGGCTGGGATCCCCCCGCAAGCTGGGAAGACCTGAAGGATCCGAAATACGAAGGCATCCTGTCGATCCCGCCGATCAACAACACCTACGGTCTGCACACCCTCATCATGATGGCGCGGCTCAACGGCGGCGGTGAGAAGGACATCGATCCGGGCTTTGAGGTGATGGCCGATGACGTCGCGCCGAACGTCCTCGTCTTCGAGCCGTCCTCGGGCAAGATGTCGGAGCTCTTCCAGTCGCAGGAAATCGCCCTGTCGATCTGGGGCTCGGGCCGCACCAAGTCGCTCGCCGATACGGGCTTCCCGGCGAAATTCGCCTATCCGAAGGAAGGCGCCGTCGCCCTCATGCTCGCGGCCTGCCCGGTCGTGGAAAGCAACGTTCCTGAAGTCGCCAACGAGTTCATCCAATATCTCCTGACGCCGGAAGTTCAGGTGAAGCTCGCCGACGTCATGGGCTCCGGTCCGGTCAACCGGAAAGCGGAGCTGACCGAAGAGCAGGCCTCCTTCCTGCCCTATGGGCCTGAGCAGATCGAAAACCTCGTCGCCGTCGACTGGGATACGATCAACCCGAACCGCGAAGAGTGGACCAAGCGCTGGGCGCGCGAGGTCGAGCGCTGAGTTGAACGGCATTGCGGGAGTGCTCGGCACTCCCGCCTTCGCCCCTTTACTGCCGGCTTTGCGAGTTCACAGATGCCTTTCCTTCAGCTTAGCGGTCTGACCAAACGCTTCGGCGAAGTCGTGGCCGTCGAAGATTTTTCGCTCGCCGTCGAGAAAGGCGAGTTCGTCTCCCTCCTCGGTCCCTCCGGCTGCGGCAAGACCACGACGCTGCAGATGATCGCCGGCTTCGAGCAGCCGACCTCCGGACACATCATGCTCAACGGCCGCCATCTGGAAGAGGTGCCGGCGCGCAACCGCGGTCTCGGCATCGTCTTCCAGACCTATGCGCTCTTCCCGCATATGACGGTGGAAGAAAACGTCGCCTTCGGCCTGGAGATGCGCGGCATCGACAAGAAGGAGCGTGCGCGCAAGGTCGCCGGAGCGCTGGAGCTCGTGCAGCTTGCCCATCTCGCCAAGCGCTATCCCCGGGCGATGTCCGGCGGCCAGCGCCAGCGTGTGGCGCTCGCCCGTGCCCTCGTCATCGAGCCGGAGCTCCTTCTCCTCGACGAGCCGCTCTCCAATCTCGACGCCAAGCTGCGCGAGGAAATGCAGCTCGAACTCCGCCGCATCCAGCAGGAAGCGGGCGTGACGACGCTTCTCGTCACCCACGACCAGAACGAGGCAATGGCGCTCTCCGACCGTGTCGCGGTCATGCATCACGGCCGCCTGATGCAGGAAGAGACGCCCTTCCACGTCTACGAAAACCCGAAATCCTCCTTCATCTCGACCTTCCTCGGCAAGACCAACAGCCTTGCCGCCACGCTGAAGTCGACGAATGACGAAGGCTCCGCTCTCGACTGCAACGGCATGGCGCTTGCCGGTCCGCCCGCCCATCTGCGGCCCGGCCCGATCACCGTCTCCCTGCGCCCGGAACGCATCGAAATCGTCGCAGAGGGCGAAGCCGTCGTCTCAGGCCCGGTGATCGAGCGCATCTTCCTCGGCGACCAATGGCTCTTCCGCATCGAGACGCCGCTCGGACCTCTCCTCGTCGTGCGCCGCAACCGCGGCCAGCGCGAGCCGGAACACGGCGAGACCGTGCATCTCGCCTGGACGCCCCATCATCTGCGCCTCCTGCCGAAGGAGGATGGCGCGGCATGACACTTCAAGCGAAATCCAGGCCCTGGATCCTGAGCGCCCCGGCGCTCCTGCTCTTTCTCGTTTTGCTGCTGGTGCCGCTGGTGATGACCTTCATCCTCAGCTTTCACAGCTTCTCCTTTTATGGCGGCATCGCCCCGACCTTCTCGCTGGAGAATTACGTCGAGGTCCTGAGCGACGGCTATTTCTACGAGATTTTCGGGCGCACCTTCGCGATCGCGCTCGCCACCACGCTCATCTGTGCCGCGATCGGTCTGCCGCAGGCCTATTTCCTGTCGCGCATGCACCCGTTCTGGCGCTCCGTGATGCTCCTCGTCGTGCTCGGCCCGCTCCTCATTTCCGTCGTGGTGAGGACGCTGGGCTGGGCGATCCTTCTCGGCAACAAGGGCGTCATCAACGACGCCTTGCGCGATCTCGGCCTCATCACCTCGCCGATCCGCATGATGTACACCTCGGGCGGCATCGTCCTCGCCCTCGTCCATGTCATGGTGCCGTTCATGATCCTCGCCATCTGGGCCGCCCTCCAGCGCACCGATCCGGCGACGGAAAGTGCCGCGGAATCGCTCGGCGCCCGGCCCTGGACCATCTTCCGCAGGATCGTCCTGCCGCAGGCGATGCCTGGCATCCTGTCGGGCTCCCTCATCGTCTTTTCGCTGTCGGCGAGCGCCTTCGCCACGCCGGCCATCCTTGGCGGCCGCCGCGTCAAGGTCGTTTCCACCACCGTCTATGACGAATTCCTGAACACCTTGAACTGGCCGCTCGGCGCAGCGATCGCGATCCTTCTTCTGGTCTCGGTGCTCGCCATCATGGTCGGCTGGAACCGGCTCGTCGAACGCCGTTTTGCGGGGGTCTTCGAATGAGACACAACGGCCTCTTCGCCAAAGGCTTCAGCGTTCTTTTCGCGACCTTCATGCTGGCGCCGCTCGTCGTCGTCATCGGCGTCTCCTTCACGCCGGAAGGCTTTCTGGAGTTTCCGCCGAGCGGCTTGTCGCTGCGCTGGTTCCGGGCGATCCTCGACAATCCCGACTTCATCGAAGCGGCCTGGATCAGCCTCCAGCTCGGCGTCGCCTCCGCGACCGTCTCCTCCATCTTCGCCGTCCCGGCGGCGCTCGCCATCGGCCGCGGCCGCTTTCCGGGCCGCGACGTGCTTCAGGCCTTCTTCCTGTCGCCTTTGACGGTGCCGACCGTGGTTCTCGGCATCGCCTTCCTGCGCTTTCTCAGCTTCCTCAACGCCAACGGCACCTTCGTCGGGCTGATGCTCTGTCATGCGATCATCATCATGCCCTTCATCCTGCGTCTCGTTCTCGCCTCGGTGACCGGCCTCGACCGGTCGCAGGAACAGGCGGCGGTGTCGCTCGGTGCCTCCGACTGGACCGTCTTTCGCCGCGTCACCCTGCCGGCCATCATGCCGGGCGTGATCGGCGGCTGGGTCCTTGCCTTCATCACCAGCTTCGACGAACTCACCGTGACGGTGTTCATCGTCAGCCCCACCACAACGACATTGCCAGTGCGTCTCTTCTCCCACATCACGCAGACGACGGATCCTCTCGTCGCCTCCATCTCCACGGTCGCCATCCTGTTTACCGTGGGTCTCATGTTCCTCGTCGACCGCATCTACGGCCTCGATCGCCTCCTCATCGGCGAGGGCGCAAGATGAAGGCGGACACCATCGTCATCGGCGGCGGCCTCGTCGGCGCCGCCATCGCCTATGGCCTCGCCCGCGAGGGCGAAAAGGTCGATCTCCTCGACGAGGGCGACGTCGCCTTTCGCGCTTCACGCGGCAATTTCGGCCTCGTCTGGGTGCAGACGAAGGGTCTCAAAATGCCCGAATATGCGCGCTGGACACGCCGTTCGGCGGATGTGTGGCCGGAATTTTCCGACAACCTCCTGGAAGAGACGGGCGTCTCCACCGCCTATCACAAGCCGGGCGGCGTGCATGTCTGCGTCGATGAGGAAGAGCTTGAGGAACAGGTTAAGATCCTCAACCGCATGAACCAGGAGCATGGCGCGGAATATTACGGCGGCCGGGTTTTGAGCCGCGCCGAACTCGACGACATGCTGCCGGGCCTCGGCCCCGATGTCGTCGGCGGCACCTATTCGCCGCATGACGGCCACGCGAGCCCGCTCTATCTGATGCGCGCTTTGCATGCCGGCCTCCTTAAGCACGGCGGCCGATATCATCCGAACGCCCGCGGCATCGAGATCGAGCGCGACGGCGGCCACTTTGCCGTGCGCACGCCGGCCGGCACCTTCACCGGCGCCAAGGTCGTCCTCGCCGCCGGCCTCGGCAATCGCGATCTGGGCGAAATGGTCGGCCTCGACATTCCCGTCGAACCGCTCAAGGGCCAGATCCTGGTGACGGAGCGCACTGCGCCTCTCTTCACCATGCCGACGCATGTCGTTCGTCAGACCGACGAAGGCTCCATCATGATCGGCGACAGCCACGAGGATGAAGGCTTCGACACCACTTCGAAGCCGCGCATCATGGCGGATATCGCCGCCCGCGCGCTGCGCGCCTTCCCGTTTCTGAAAGATCTGCGTGTCGTGCGCTCATGGGCGGCGCTGCGGGTGATGAGCCCCGACGGCCATCCGATCTATCAGCAATCCGAAACCCATCCCGGCGCCTTCAGCGTCAATTGCCATTCCGGCGTCACGCTCGCCGGCGCCCATGCGATGGCGCTCGCGCCGATGATCGCCCGCGGGCGGCTCGACGACGAGATGGCCGCCTTTTCAGCAAGGAGATTCAATGTTCAAGCGCGCTGAGGAGACGGGCGCTCCCTCCCTCTCCTTCACTTTCGAAGGCAAGGCCCTGAAGGCCCGCACCGGCGACACGATCGCGGCGGCTCTTCTCGCGGCCGACGAACGCATTTTCCGCACCACGCCGGTCACCGAGACGCCGCGCGGCCCCTTCTGCCTGATGGGCGTCTGCTTCGACTGCCTCGTCGAGATCGACGGCGTGCCGAACCGCCAGGCCTGCATGGTGCAGGTCGAAGAGGGCATGCAGGTGCGCCGCCAGTCGGGCAGCGCGGAGGTGATCTCCTGATGAGCGCGACGACGAAAAACCGCTACGACGTCGCCATCATCGGCGCCGGTCCGGCCGGCATGGCCGCCGCGGTGGAAGTCACCAGGGCCGGGCTTTCCGCCATCGTTCTCGACGAACAGCCGGCACCCGGCGGACAGATCTATCGCGGCATCGAGACGAGCGACGAGAAGCGCACAAAGGTCCTTGGGCCCGATTATGCCGCCGGCCGCGACATCGCCAAAGCCTTCCGCGCATGCAGCGCCGAATATCTCCCCGGCGCCACCGTCTGGAACATCGACAGCGCCCTCGGCATCGACGTGTCGCTCGGCCAAGGCTCCAAACACATCCAGGCCGGCGCCATCGTAGTGGCGACGGGCGCCATCGAGCGGCCGACGCCGATGCCGGGCTGGACGCTTCCGGGCGTCACCACGGCCGGCGCTCTGCAGATCCTCTTGAAGGCGAACGGCGTCGTCTCCGACGATGTCGTCTTCGTCGGCTCCGGTCCGCTCCTGTCGCTGATTGCCGCGCAGATGCTGAAGGCCGGCGTCAAGCCGCGCGCCATCGTGGAGACCGTGCCGCAGAGCCGCTACGTGGCCGCGCTCAAGCATCTTCCGGCAGCCCTCGGAGCCGCATCTTATCTCGTGAAGGGCCTGGCGATGATGCTGTCGCTGCGCCGCGCCGGCGTGCCGATCTACCGCGATGCGACCGGAATCCGCATCGAGGGCAATGGCAAGGCGGAGGCCGTGACCTTCACGAGCGGCGGCAAATCCCACCGTCTCGAAACCACCTCCGTCGCGCTCCACCAGGGCATCGTGCCGAACCAGCAGGTCACGCGCCTTCTGCGCTGCGATCACGAATGGAACAAGAGCCAGCATTGCTTCGTCCCGAAGGTCGACGAGTATTTCGAGACGACCATGGCCGACGTCTATGTGGCAGGCGACGGTGCGGGCATCGGCGGCGCGGTTGCCGCCAGGCTGCGCGGGCGCCTCGCGGGCCTCAGGATCGCGGAAAAGGCCGGTCGCGGCAACGCCCAGGAGCGCCGCTCCGTCACCGATGCGCTCATGCGCGAGGCCAAGATCCGGCCGCTTCTGGAAACCCTTTACGCGCCCTCGCCGGAAATTCTCGCCCCCGCCGACGAGACGCTCGTCTGCCGCTGCGAGGAGGTGACGGCCGGCGACATCCGAAAGGCCGTCGATCTCGGAGCGCCGGGCCCCAACCAGGTGAAATCCTTCCTGCGCAGCGGCATGGGCCCCTGTCAGGGGCGCATGTGCGGGCTCGCTGTCAGCGAGATCATCGCCAGCCGGCGCGGCGAACCGATCTCGGAGATCGGCTATTACCGCATCCGACCACCCCTGAAGCCGCTCCTCCTGTCGGAGCTCGCAGCGCTCGAAAGCGAGGAAGCCGTTCCGGCCGATCTCGCTGATGAATCCGCAGCCGTACACTGAGGACGCGACCGTGACCGGCACGCCTATGGCGGATCTCATCGTCGTCGGCGGCGGCCTGCACGGCTGCTCGGCCGCGCTGCACGCCGCCAAACGCGGCCTGTCGGTGATCGTCATCGAAAAGGACAATGCCGGCCGCCATGCCTCCGGCGTGAATGCCGGCGGCGTGCGCCGCCTCGGCCGGAATTACGCGGAGGTGCCGATCTCGGTGCGCTCGATGGAAATCTGGCACCGGATCGGGGATCTCGTCGACGACGATTGCGGCTTTCAGCGCTGTCCGCAGATCAAGGTGGCGGAGACCGAAGCGGAGCTCGAGACGCTCGAAAAGCGGGCTGCCGATCTCCGCGAACTCGGCTTCACCCACGAAGTCATCGTCGATCAGCAGGAATTGCGGCGTCTCCTCCCCGCCGTCGCCCCGCATTGCGTCGGCGGGCTCGCAAGCCTCGATGACGGCTTCGCCATCCCCTACAACACGACCTTCGCCTTTCAGCGCAAGGCGCGCGCGCTCGGCGTCCAGTTCTTCGAGAAGACGCGCGTCGAGAAAGTGCGCCGCGACGGGAAGGACTGGCACGTCGACACTTCGGCCGGCACCTTTAAGGGACGCAATCTCCTCAATTGCGCCGGCGCCTGGGCGGGCGAAATCGCCAGACAGCTCGGCGAGCATGCCCCCATCGAGGCGATTGCGCCGATGATGATCGTGACGGCGCGCATGAAGCGCTTCTGCGATGCCGTCGTCGGCGGCTGTGGCCGCCCGCTGTCGTTCAAGCAGGCGGAAAACGGCACCGTCATCATCGGCGGCGGACGGCGCGGCTATCCCGATCCGAAGACCAACAAATCCGAGATGCGCTTCTCGCAGCTGCGCTATTCGGCGGAGACGGCAATCGGCATCTTTCCGATCATGAAGAGCGCCACCATCGTCCGCTCCTGGGCCGGCATAGAAGGCCGCATGCCCGACGACATTCCGGTCATCGGCCCCTCATCGACCCACGAAAACGCCTTCCACGCTTTCGGCTTTTCCGCCCATGGCTTCCAGCTGGGCCCGGCCGTCGGCGAGATCATGGCGGAACTGATCGCGACCGGGCACACCAACGCCCCGATCGCACCGTTTTCCATCACCCGCTTCGCCAAGTCCTGAAGCGGGCCTCATCCCCCTCCAAAACCAAGCAAGGACACACAATGATCCAGCGTCACATCCAGACGAAGATCAACCATCGCGTCGTGGAGCATAACGGCGTTCTCTATTTCGGCGGCCTCGTTGCCGACGATATGAGCAAGGACATGAAGGGGCAGACGGAAGAGATCTGCAAGAAGATCGACGATCTTCTGGCCCAGGTCGGCTCCTCCAAGGAGAAACTCCTGACGGCGATGATCTACATTTCCGACTTTTCCCAGAAGGACGGCATGAACGAGGCCTGGCTGGCCTGGCTGCCGGCCGAGCATCTGCCGACCCGCGCCACGATCGGCGTCGCCGAACTCGGCAAGGACACCCTCATCGAGGTCGTAGTCTCCGCGGCGAAGTAAGTCCAAATCTGACGACGCGTGTCGCCGGCAACCGGCGGCACGTTTGCGAGGGGTTCTCGCCTTCCCCCGGCGGGAACCCCGAGCGGCTCAGCCGCCCGTCCCCTTTCTTCGAGAAATCCGTCTTCGCTCAGCGCTTGGCGGCTTGCGCCGCGGCCAGACGCAGAACCGACGCGAGAACGCTCCCGGACGCCGATCGCCGCCCGTCCTTGGCGCTTTTGTCCTTGGCACTCTTTCCGTGCTTCTTACCGGACACGCTGTCCCGCTTCGTCGAATGCCGTCCGCTCTTCGCCGCCCGCCGTTTTGGCGGGGTGAGAAGGATGGCGATCAGCACGAAGGGGATCCCGAGCGTGATCAATTCGCCGAAGCTGAACGGCCGGTCGCGTCCGAGCGGCTGGCGCGTGCCGAAGAGGTCGATGCCGGCACCGCCGCCCGACCCGTCGAGCCCCTTGCCAACCGTATCGGCCATATGCGCGCCGCGTAGCCCGATCGGTTTTTCCGGCGACAAGGTCGTGTCGCGGGCGGTCTGATGCTCCATCTCGGCGTTGAGCTCGGCGCCTGCGAGGAGCACGAACACCGACACCCAGATCCACATCATGATGCCGATCACCGCCCCGAGCGATCCGTAGGTGGCGTTGTAATCGGCGAAATTCGCAATGTACCAGGAGAACATGATCGAGGCCGCGATCCACACCACGGCGGTGATCGTCCCGCCCCAGGTCACCCAGCGCCAGCGCGAGGGCCGCCGGCTCGGCCCGTAGCGATAGAGGATGCCGATCGAAAAGGCCGCGACCAGAAGCAGGATCGGCCACCGGATAGAGGCGACCAGCCATCCCTGATGGAGGCCGAGATAGGCAAGCACGGCCGGCACCACGATCGTGGCACTCAAAAACAGGATGATGAGGATCAGAAAGCCGAGCGTGAAGGCGAGCGACACGACGTTGAGGACGAAGAAATTCCTCTTCTCCTTCTCCTCATAGGCGACGTTGAGCGCCTGAAACAGCGACTTCACGCCCTTATTGGCACTCCACAGCGACAGAGCGAGCGTGGTCAGAAACGCGAAACTGAGCGAGGAGGATTTCGCCGTCACGAGCCGCGACAGCTCTTGCTGCAGAATGTCCATGCCCGCCTGCGGCATCACCGCCTGCAGCGCCTGCAGCTGCGAGGCGAGATTGGCCGGATCGTTGTAAATCCCGTAGATGGAAACGAGCGCGCCGAGCGCCGGAAATGCGGCGAGAAGCAGATAGAATGTGACGCCACCCGCCACGAGCGAAACGCGGTCCTCGCCGATCTCCTGGCTCACGCGCCAGAAAATGTCTTTCCAGCCCAGAAACGGGATCTGTGTCGGCTGGCGGGCATCGCGGCCGCGCGGATCGCGGGCATGCTGGCTGTGTGGTCTGTCGTTGTTCATGAATCCCTTGGCCGAATAATCGGCGGCCGGGGCGTTGGTTCCGCCCAATGGGCCGCAGGATGCGCCGCGGGCGCCATCTCGGCGCCGCAAATCGGCGCCGTAAATCGGCGGACGCGCCGGCATCCCGAAAAAGACCCAAGACAAAATGGCGCTTTGCCAGTTTTCGCCTCATCTGGCGTTCTGTCCTGGTTTCGCCCATATAGGCGCCCATGAACACGCCCTTTTTGAAAATGAACGGTCTCGCCAACGACTTCGTGGTCGTCGACACGCGTGCGGGAGGCGTGCGTCCGGCGCCTGAAATCATCAGGAAGCTCGCCGACCGAAAAACGGGCGTCGGCTTCGACCAGTTCATCACTCTGGAGCGTTCGCCTTCAGGTGCCGACATCTTCATGCGCATCGACAACGCCGATGGCGGCGAGGTTGCGGCCTGCGGCAACGCCACGCGCTGCGTTGCCTCCCTCGTCATGGCGGAGACGGGCAAGCCCCATGCCTCGATCGAGACGCGCGCCGGCCTTCTCATCGGCCAGATCTCCGGCGAGGCGATTTCCGTCGATATGGGCGTGCCGAAATTCGACTGGCAATCGATCCCGCTCGCCGAGGAATTCCACGACACCCGTGCGATCGAACTGCAGATCGGCCCGGTCGATGCGCCGGTTCTGCATTCGCCCGCCGTCGTCAATGTCGGCAACCCGCACGCCGTCTTCTTCGTCGATGACGTCGACGCGCATCAGATCGAGCGTTTCGGCCCGCTTCTGGAAAACCATCCGATCTTCCCGGAGCGCGCCAACATCACCGTCGCCCATGTGGAGACGCCGAACCGCATCCGCATTCGCACCTGGGAGCGCGGCGCCGGCCTGACGCGTGCCTGCGGCACCGGCGCCTGCGCCACGCTCGTCACCGCCGCCCGCACCGGCCGTTCGGCTCGCGAGGCGGTGATCGCCATGCCGGGCGGCGAACTCACGATCCGCTGGGACGAGCGCGACCACATCTGGATGACCGGCCCGGCCGAGACGGAATTTGCGGGAACTTTTGATCCTGAGACGGGCGCCTGGCAGCGCGCCGAGGAGGCGGCCGAATGAGCCTCGACATCCTCACCTTCGGCTGCCGGCTCAACACCTATGAATCGGAAGTCATGCGCCGCGAGGCGGGCGAAGAGCTTTCCGACGCCATCATCGTCAACACCTGCGCCGTCACGGCGGAGGCCGTGCGCCAGGCACGTCAGGCGATCCGCAAGGCACGGCGCGAGAACCCCGGCCGCCGCATCGTCGTCACCGGCTGCGCCGCGCAGACCGATCCGGAAATGTTTGCCGAGATGGCGGAGGTCGATCTCGTTCTCGGCAATGCCGAAAAGACCGAGCGCTCCGCCTGGGCCCGCGTCGCCCGCTCGCCCATGGATCTGCCGCCGCTGGAAAAGATCGTCGTCTCCGACATCATGGCGATCCGCGAAACCGCGCCGCAATTCGTCGACGCCTTCGAGGGCCGCACCCGCGCCTTCGTGCAGGTCCAAAACGGCTGCGACCATCGCTGCACCTTCTGCATCATCCCCTATGGCCGCGGCAATTCCCGCTCTGTCGCCATGGGCCCGGTCGTGGAGGAAGTCCGCCGCCTCGTCGCCGCGGGCTATCCCGAAATCGTTCTGACCGGTGTCGACCTCACCTCCTGGGGCGCCGATCTGCCGGGCGCGCCGCGTCTTGGCCGTCTCGTGCGCACCATCCTGCGCCATGTGCCGGAACTCGCCCGCCTGCGCCTCTCCTCCATCGATTCCATCGAGGCCGATCCGGACCTCATGCGCGCGATCGCCGAGGAAGAGCGGCTGATGCCGCATCTGCATCTGTCGCTGCAGGCCGGCGACGACATGATTTTAAAGCGCATGAAGCGCCGGCATCTGCGCGACGATGCGATCCGCTTCTGCGAGGAGGCGCGCCGGCTGCGTCCCGACATCGTCTTCGGCGCCGATCTCATCGCGGGCTTCCCGACCGAGACGGAGGAGATGTTCCAGAATTCTCTCCGCCTCATCGAGGATTGCGGTCTCACCTTCCTGCACGTCTTCCCCTTCTCGCCGCGCAAGGGCACGCCGGCCGCACGCATGCCGATGCTCGAGCGCCAGGAGATCAAGGAGCGCGCACGCCGCCTCCGGGAAGCGGGCGAAGTCGCCGAGCGGCGGTTCCTCGAAAGCGAGCTCGGCCATGAGCGCCGCGTACTCGTGGAAAAGGAAGGCTCCGCCCGAACCGAACAATTCGCGCCGGTGCGCCTCGGGTCCGCAGGCACGGCCGGAGACATTTTGAACGTGCGCATCGCCGGCATCGAGGCCGGCATGTTGCAGGGCCAGCAGCTGGCGGAGGCCGCATAATGGCAAAAGAGAAGCGTGGCTTCTTCAAGCGCATCCTTTTCGGCGAAGGCAACGATGTCGCCGAGAAAGAGGCGCCGCTCGACGAGACGCAGGCGGAAGAAGACAAGGCCGCGGAAGAAAGCGAAGCCGCCTCGGAAGAGAAGGCCGCCGCAGAAAGCACCTCTGAAGAGACCACCTCCGAAGAGGCCGCGTCCGAAGACACCCCTTCCGAAGAAAAAGACGACGAGGAGCGCCTCGCCGGCCATCAGCTCGAGACGGAGGATCGCGGCGCCCAGACGACCGAGACCGATATCGGCGTCGTCGAAGAGGCGGAGGCGCCGGACGCCGACCTCCACCGCCCTGCCGCCGCGCCAGCCGATGCCGACGCGGAAGCGACCTCGTTCGCCGAACATCCGGTCAAGGAGCCAGAGCCGCAGCCTGAAGAAGAAGAGGCTGACGAAGATCTCGCGGCCCGCGCACCCGCCCCTGAACCCGAAGCGCCCCCGCACCCGGAGGAGCCGGCAGAGAAAGCCACGATCGAAGAGGCCCCGGCCGCTTCGGAGCCGGAAGAAGACGAGCCCGAGCCGGACGAAGAGCGCGCCGCGGACATTCTCGTGCCCCCGGAAAGCCCGGCAGGAACCGAGACGACCGCAGAACCCGCCCCTGACGCGTCCCCAGAGACGGCCCCTGAGACGGCAAAACCTGCGACCGACCTTGCGCCGGCCGACGAGCCGCAAGCCACCGAGCTCGAACCGGCCGAAACCCTCCCCGTCGCCACCGAGCTGCCGCGCCAGAACTGGCTGCAGCGCCTGCGCGCCGGCCTGTCGAAATCCTCGAGCACCATCACCTCGCGGCTCACCGGCACCTTCACCAAGCGCCGGCTCGACGACGAGACGCTGGAGGATCTCGAAGACATCCTGATCCAGGCCGATCTCGGCGTGACGACCGCGACCGCGATCACCGAGCGCCTCGCCCGCGAGCGCTACGACAAGACGGTCGGCGAAGACGAGATCCGCAACATCCTCGCCGAGGAGGTGGCAAAAGTACTGGACCCGGTCACCGAGCCGCTTGCCATCGACGCCGCCAAAAAGCCCTTCGTCATCCTCGTCGTCGGCGTCAACGGCTCCGGCAAGACGACGACGATCGGCAAGCTCGCCGCCAAGCTTCATGCCGAGGGGCGCAGCGTCATGCTCGCCGCCGGCGACACGTTTCGCGCCGCCGCCATCGAGCAGCTGAAGATCTGGGGCGAGCGCACCAAGAGCACCGTCATTTCGCGCGAACAGGGCGCCGATGCGGCCGGCCTCGTCTTCGATGCCATGCAGGCGGCGAAGAAAGAGGGAAGCGACGTCCTCATCATCGACACGGCCGGGCGTCTGCAGAACCGCGCCGAATTGATGGACGAGCTCGAAAAGGTCGTGCGTGTCATCAAGAAGCACGATCCGAGCGCACCGCACACGACGCTTCTCACGCTCGATGCGACGACCGGGCAGAACGCCCTCTCGCAGGTGGAAATTTTCGGCCAGCGCGCCGGCGTCACCGGCCTCGTCATGACCAAGCTCGACGGCACCGCCCGCGGCGGCATTCTCGTCGCCATCGCCGCAAAACACGCTCTGCCGGTGCATTTCATCGGCGTCGGTGAGGGCATCGACGATCTGCAGCCCTTCAAGGCGGAAGATTTCGCCCGGGCCATTGCCGGCATGTAAACGCCGCAAGGAGGGCGCGATTGACACTTTGCGGCGCCCTCCGCACATAGAAGCGCAACGCTGACGAAGGACCGCCATGTCGATCTTCGAGCGCGAACCGGGCGATCCCGGCCGCGATCACCTGCCGCCGCTCGTCAAGCTCCTGCTGGAGCTCGGCCCGCTGGTCGTCTTCTTTTTCGCCAATGCGCGCTTCGACATTTTCGTCGCCACCGCCTCCTTCATGGTGGCGATCGCCATCTCGCTCGGCGTCTCCTATTGGCTGACGAAGAAGCTCGCCATCATGCCACTCGTCACCGGCATCGTCGTCCTCGTCTTCGGCACCTTGACGCTCATCCTGCATGACGAAGTCTTCATCAAAATGAAGCCGACGATCGTCAACGCGCTCTTCGGCACCATCCTTCTGGGCGGCCTCGCCTTCGGCCGCTCCTTCCTCGGCTATGTCTTCGACAGCGTCTTCCGGCTCGATGCCGAGGGTTGGCGTAAATTGACCTTCCGCTGGGGCCTCTTCTTCTTCGCCCTCGCCATCCTGAACGAGGTGGTGTGGCGCAATTTCTCCACCGACTTCTGGGTGAGCTTCAAGGTCTTCGGCATCATGCCGCTCACCATCGTCTTCACGCTGACGCAGATGCCGCTCATCAACCGGCACTCGCTGGAGCCGCTCGGCGGCGACAAGTAGGCCGCCCCTCGCGCGGCTGCAGCAAGCCTCGAGATCACGCATACGTCATCGCCGTTGCGACGCGGAAAGGCGATGCCGATATCGGTCCCGGTCGGCCTTCGCCGACGACCAGAAAGAAAGGGACCGTTGATGATCGACGCGCAGAAGCTTCTCGACCAGTTTCTCGGCACGGGCGCACAACAGGGCGCCGGCACGCCGGCGAGCCCGCGGCAGACGTCCGGCGGTTCGATCCAGGATCAGATCGGCGGGTTTCTCGGCGGCCAGGGCAATTCGGCTCTGAAGGGTGCGCTCGCCGGCGGTCTCGCGACCTATCTTCTCGGCTCCAAGCGCGGCCGGAAACTCGGCGGCAAGGCCGTGAAATATGGCGGCATGGCCCTCGTCGCGGGCCTCGCCTACAAGGCTTGGCAGAACCACCAGGCGAAAAACGACGGCAGCCTGCCCCCCCAACAGCAGCAGCCGCAGATCGCCCATCAGCCGGCCCAGCAACTGCCATCCCCCGAAGGCACCGCCTTTGCGCCGGACGGCCACGAGGCGGAAGACCGCGCCCGCCTGATCCTGTCTGCCATGATCGCCGCGGCGAAGGCCGACGGCTACATCGATCAGGACGAGCAGGAGGCAATCTACGGGCGCATCGAGGCGCTCGATCTCGACAGCGAGGACAAGGGCCTTCTCTTCGACGAGATGCGCCGCCCGCTCTCCATCGACGATCTCGTCGAGCGAACGCCAAACCAGGAAGTGGCGACGGAAGTCTACGCCGCCTCGCTGCTCGCCATCGATCCCGACCATCCGGCGGAGAAAGCCTATCTCGACATGCTGGCGGCAAGGCTCGGCCTGCCCGAGGCGCTGACGCACGAAGTCCGCCGCGCCACCGACGAGGTGCAGGAAGACGGAGTGCCGGCATAAGCCGCCGACAGGCATAAAACACGAAAGCCGGGGCTGACCCCCGGCTTCGGTTCCACGCATCCGCTCAGCTTATCGTCCGCTCAGCGCGAGCCAACTCGGCCCATGCCAACTCAGCGTAGGCCAACTCGGCTCAGGAGCACTCAGCTCGTCGGCTGCTGGCCGCCGCTTTTTTCGGCCTCTTCCTCGGAGATCGCCTTCTCCAACGCCGGCATGAAATCCGTCTGAAAGGCCTTGGTGTTGAGCGGGCCGACATTCTTGTAGACGATGATGCCGTCGCGCACGATGAACGTCTCCGGCACGCCGTAGACGCCCCAGTCGATCGCCGTGCGCCCGGTCGAATCCGTCGCGATGCGATCGAAGGGATTGCCGAGCGTCCCGAGGAAACGGCGGGCGTTTTCGCCCTCGTCCTTGTAATTGATGCTGGTGACGTCGAAGCGGTCGTCTTCCGACAATTGCATCAGCACCGGATGCTCGCCGCGGCACGGGCCGCACCAGGAGGCCCAGATATTGACGAGATGCACGCCCTCTTCGAGATCGGCGGTCTTGAGGCCCTTGCCGTCTTCGTAAAGCGGCGGAAGATCGAAATCGGGCACTTCCTTGCCGATGAGGGCGGAGGGAACCTGCGAGGCGTCCTCGCCGAGCTGTTTCCAGAAGATGGCCACGAGAGCCATGAACAGAACGAGCAGCAAAACGAGCCAGACGCGTTTCATCGCGGGCGAATTGCTTCGTTTGCTCGTCGTCTTGATGGGAGGTTTCATAGGCCTTGTGTCGTCGAGCGGCGGCGCCTGGGGCCGGCCTTTTCCAATTCGTTGAGCCGACGCTTCTGAATGCGCGTATCGGCCACGACCCACACGATGAGGCCGATGAGAACGAGCGCGCTCGCACCATAGGCTGCGAGGATGAAAGGCAGATGCGTCATGGCGACCTCTAATGCGCGGCGGCGGGCCTGACGGCCGTGCTCGGGCGGCGGGCCGCGATCAGGATCTCCGTCGTGCGCGCCCTGCGCCGATAGATCTCCGCACGCATCGCCGCAAGATGCAGGGCGACAAAAATAAGTGTGTAGGCGACGGCCATCACCACGAGCGGCCACAGCATCGACGGCGCGATCGACGGCCCGTCGAGGCGGATGACGCTCGCCGATTGATGCAGCGTGTTCCACCAATCGACCGAGAACTTGATGATCGGGATGTTGACGAAACCGACGAGGATGAGGACGGCCGCGACCTTCGCCGCCCGCGTCGGATCATCGAAGGCGCGCCACAGGGCCAAAAGCCCGAGATACATGATGAAGAGCACGAGAACCGAGGTGAGCCGCGCGTCCCACACCCACCAAGTGCCCCACATCGGCTTGCCCCAGACGGAGCCGGTAAAGAGCGCGAGGAAGGTGAACGCCGCCCCGATCGGGGCTGCCGCCCGCGCCGACACGTCGGCGAGCGGATGGCGCCAGACGAGCGTGCCGAGAGCCGCGCCCGCCATCACCAGGTAACAGAACATCGCAAGCCAGGAGGCCGGCACATGCACATACATGATGCGCACGCTGTCGCCCTGCTGATAATCCGGCGGCGAAGCCACCAGCGACAGGTAGAGGCCGATGGCCAGCGTCACCACCGCGAGAACGGTGACGAAGGGCAGGATACGTGCCGACCACGACAGGAAGCGTGTCGGATTGGCGAGGCTGGAGATGGCACCCATGAGAAGACTTTAGGACCATTCTAGAGTGACAGCAAACACCACTTGACTTTCATGTCCGGCCTCAACCAGCCATGAGCTAGATCAATCGAGGCCGAGACGAAGTGCCGCTGCGCCCGCAATCGGCGCCAGAACCGCTGAAAACATCGTGAACGCGCACAAAATCAGGAAGGGCGCGAGGAACGGGTCCGGATCGGCGATCGCCCCGTTGACGGCCGCGACCCCGAAAATCAGCACCGGGATCGAGAGCGGCAAAACCAGGATCGCCGCCAGCATGCCGCCGCGGGCAAGCCCCGCCGTCAGCGCCCCGCCCACCGCGCCGATCATGGCAAGCGCCGGCGAACCGACGACGAGCGTCGCCGTGACGGCGGCAAGCGACACCGCGTCGAGATTGAGGATGAGCCCGAGGATCGGCGCCACGACCACGATCGGCAAACCGTGCGCCAGCCAGTAGCCGGCCGCGCGCGCGAAGACGAAGAGCGCCAGGGGCTCGCCCGACACCATGATGAGTTCGAGCGCCCCGTCCTCGCGGTCCTGGCCGAAGAGCCGGTCGAGCCCGAGAAGCAGTGACAGAAGCACCCCGATCCACAGAACCGCCGGTCCGATGCGGGCGAGAAGATTGAGATCCGGGCCGACGCCGAAGGGGAAGACGGTCACGACGGTCAGAAAGAAGAGAAGGCCAGTGAGCGCGCCGCCGCCGGCGCGGAAGCTCGCTTTGACCGTCTGCCCGATGATGGCGGAAAAGGCGCTCATGAAGGCTTTCTCATTGCAGCTCGAGCGTGCGGGTCGGCGGCACGGGAAGGGTGAGATGGGTGGCCGCGATGATGGCGCCGCCGGCATCGAGATGCGTCCGCATCAGCCCGCCGAGCACCGCCTCGCCGTCGCGGTCGAGGCCCGACGTCGGCTCGTCGAGAAGCCAGACCGGCCGCTTCGACAAGACGAGCCGCGCAAGCCCGGCACGTCGCCGCTGTCCGGTCGAGAGCGCCCGCGCCGGCAGATGCATGGCATGCGCGAGGCCCACCTCTTCGAGCGCGTCGTAGATCGCCTCGCCGCCCGTCTCGCCCCCATAGATGCGCGACCAGAGCTTCAGGTTTTCTTCCACCGTGAAGACGCTTCTGAGCCCGTCGCCATAGGCGAGGAAGTGCAAAAACCCCTCCTCCAGCGTGCCGGCCTTGATCGTCACAGAACCGGCGACCGGGAACAGAAGCCCCGCGATCATGCGCAACAGGCTCGATTTGCCGGTGCCGTTCGGGCCGATGATGGCGAGCACTTCGCCGCCTGACAGCGAAAAGCTGACGCCTTCGAAAATCGGCCGCCCCCCGCGTTCGCAGGCGAGATCTTCGGCATTCACGGAAATCGGGCTGGGAAAAGAATTTTGGACCAAGTGTCGTTCTCTGCGGCATCGGCCGTTTGCGCGGCTGGTCTCCGCTTTAAGAATATTCTATATGCCCGGCAACCGGCGGCGGCAGGCGCTCCTCTCCGCCGGCCTCCAAAAAATCAGCCGGAACCGCACCGGAGGAGAGGCATTGGCCCAAGAGCGGCCGGCCTCATTGTGCGATCAAAGGAGCCTCGCGTGACCAAATCTCTCGACAGTTTCAAGGCCCGAAAACAGCTCGAAGTCGATGGGCGGACCTATACCTATTTCTCTCTGACTGAAGCGGAAAAGAACGGGCTCGACGGCGTTTCCCGCCTGCCCTTCTCGCTCAAAGTCCTCTTGGAAAACCTCCTGCGCTTCGAAGACGGGCGCAGCGTCACCGCCGACGACATCAAGGCCGTCGCCGAATGGCTGAAGGAGCGCCGCTCCTCGCGTGAGATCGCCTATCGTCCGGCGCGCGTCCTCATGCAGGACTTCACCGGCGTGCCCGCCGTCGTCGATCTCGCTGCCATGCGCGACGCCACGACGCATCTCGGCGGCGACCCGAACGTCATCAACCCGCTCGTCCCGGTCGACCTCGTCATCGACCATTCGGTGATGGTCGATTATTTCGGCACGCCGGAATCCTTCGAGAAAAACGTCGAGATGGAATACGAGCGCAACGGCGAGCGCTATCAGTTCCTGCGCTGGGGCCAGGGCGCGTTCGAGAATTTCCGCGTCGTTCCTCCGGGCACCGGCATCTGCCACCAGGTGAACCTCGAATATCTCGCCCAGACGGTGTGGACGCGTGAGGAAGACGGCGAAACGTTTGCCTTCCCGGACACCCTCGTCGGCACCGATTCCCATACGACGATGGTCAACGGCCTCTCCGTTCTCGGCTGGGGCGTCGGCGGCATCGAGGCGGAGGCCGCCATGCTCGGCCAGCCGATCTCCATGCTCATCCCGGAAGTCATCGGCTTCGGCCTCACCGGCCGCCTGCCGGAGGGCACGACCGCGACCGACCTCGTTCTGACCGTCACCCAGATGCTCAGAAAGAAGGGCGTCGTCGGCAAGTTCGTGGAATTCTTCGGTGAGGGCCTGTCCAACCTCTCGCTCGAAGATCAGGCCACGATCAGCAACATGGCGCCGGAATATGGTGCCACCTGCGGCTTCTTCCCGATCGACAACGACACGCTCAAATACCTGAAGGCGACCGGGCGCGATCCGCATCGCGTCGAGCTGGTGGAGGCCTATGCCAAGGCGCAGGGCATGTTCCGCTTCGACGACACGCCCGATCCCCATTTCACCGACACCTTGACGCTCGACCTCTCCACGGTGGTTCCCTCGCTGGCCGGTCCGAAGCGCCCGCAGGACCGGGTGCCTCTGACGGACGCCGCAGGCGCCTTCGAAAGCGCGCTCGGCGAATTGCGCGGCGGCAAGAAGAGCTCGCAGGAGCCGCCGGAAAGCACCGGCGAGGCCCGTTACATGGACGAGGGCGCCGAAGGCGTCATGGACGTGCCGTCCTATCCGGTCGAGGGGATGGAATATCATCTGCGCGACGGCGACGTGGTCATTGCCGCGATCACCTCGTGCACCAACACCTCCAATCCGAGCGTTCTGATCGCCGCCGGGCTTCTCGCCCGCAAGGCGCGCGAGAAGGGCCTGGAGGTGAAGCCGTGGGTGAAAACCTCGCTCGCCCCGGGTTCGCAGGTCGTCACCGACTATCTGGCGAAATCGGGTCTGCAGGAAGATCTCGACGCGCTCGGCTTCGATCTCGTCGGCTATGGCTGCACCACCTGCATCGGCAATTCCGGACCGCTGCCGGAGGCGATTTCCGCAACCATTGCCGAAAACGATCTCGTCGCCTGCTCGGTCCTCTCGGGCAACCGCAACTTCGAAGGTCGCGTCAATCCGGATGTGCGGGCGAATTATCTCGCCTCGCCGCCGCTCGTCGTCGCCTATGCGCTGGCCGGCTCGCTCCGCCTCAACGTCACCGAGGAACCGCTCGGCGAGGACAGAGAGGGCAACCCCGTCTACCTGAAGGACATCTGGCCGAGCTCGCAGGAGGTCGCCGAAATCGTTCGCCAGGTGATTTCGGAAGAGATGTTCCGCACCCGCTACGGCGACGTCTTCCGCGGCGACAAGCGCTGGCAGGGGATCAAGGTCGAAGGCGGCATGACCTACACCTGGCCGTCCTCGTCCACCTATGTCCAGAACCCGCCCTTCTTCGAAGGCATGGACAAGACGCCGAAGCCGGTGGAGGACGTGGAAAAGGCGCGCATTCTGGGCCTCTTCCTCGATTCCATCACCACCGACCACATCTCGCCCGCGGGCGCCATCAAGCGCGACAGCCCCGCCGGCGACTATCTGGTGTCACATCAGGTGCGGCCGATCGAGTTCAACTCCTATGGCTCGCGGCGCGGCAATCATGAAGTGATGATGCGCGGCACCTTCGCCAACATCCGCATCAAGAACCAGATCCTGTCGGGCGTCGAAGGCGGCTACACCCGTCACTACCCCTCCGGCGAGGAGCTGCCGATCTACACGGCCGCGATGCGCTACGAGGAAGAGGGCGTGCCGCTCGTCATCTTCGCCGGCAAGGAATACGGCACCGGTTCGTCGCGCGACTGGGCGGCCAAGGGCACCCGTCTTCTCGGCGTTCGCGCCGTGATCGCGGAGAGCTTCGAGCGCATTCACCGCTCGAACCTGATCGGCATGGGCGTCCTGCCGCTCGTCTTCAAGGACGACACCTCCTGGCAGTCGCTCGGCATCAAGGGCGACGAGGAAGTGTCGATCGCGGGCCTCACGGATATCCGTCCGCGCAGCGAGGTGACGGCCAAGATCACCTTCGCCGACGGCCGCACCGAGGAGGTGCCGCTCATGGTGCGCATCGACACGGAAGACGAGCTCGACTACTACCGCCACGGGGGAATTCTGCACTATGTGCTGCGCAACCTCGTGAGCGACAAAGAAGCCGCATAGGGATCTTCTGATCTCGACGGTTCAAGACATGTCACAAGGGTGTGCGCTCACCCCCTTGTGACACTCTTTTGGGGGAGGAGCAGGCATAGTGCGCCGCGTCATGCATCGCTATTTCCGCCTGCTTCCTTTCGCCCTGCCCGCCACGCTCGCTGTCATGCTCGGCGCCGCACTGGTGATCGCAGCCGCGCCGGCCAGGGCCGAAAGCGCGCAAGCCGCCACACCCGGATCAGGGACGAAGGCCGTCATCGAGCTCTTCACAAGCCAGGGCTGTTCCGCCTGTCCGCCGGCCGACGCCTTTCTCAACGAATTGTCGACCCACGACGACCTCATCATCCTGTCGCTGCCGGTCGATTACTGGGACTATCTCGGCTGGAAGGACACGCTCGCCCAGCCCGAAAACACCGCCCGTCAGCGCGCCTATGCGGCGGTACGCGGCGACGGCAAGGTCTATACCCCGCAGATGGTGGTCAACGGCCACGGCCATTATGTCGGCAGCAACCGCCACAAGATCACCTCGCTGCTCGCCACGGCGCATCTCCCGGTCTCGGTCTCTCTCTCCCGCAGCCACGAGCGCCTCAACGTCGACATCGGCGCCGGCACGCCTCCGCAGGACGGCATGGTGACCGTGCGTCTCGTCACCTTCCTGAAGAAGGTCGATGTGCCGATCCGCTCCGGCGAAAACCGCGGCCGCACCCTCACCTACCGCAATGTCGTCCTCGACAACGAACCAATCGGCATGTGGGACGGCAACGCGATGAAGCTCGTTCTTCCGACGGAAGCCGTCATGGAAGGGCCCGGCAAAGGCTGCGCCATCATTCTGCAGATCGAAAGCGACAAAGGCCCCGGCCGCATCCTCGGCGCCGGCACGCTGCGCGCCGAGGCGCAGGGCTGAGCTTTTACGAAGGACAGCGGCAAGAGGCGCGTCACGACGCCCACCCTCACTCCGGCGCCTGCTCCTCCCGCACCTCTTCGATCAGCTCCTTCACCTTCGGCAAAATGTTGTCGACGATGACCGTCACGCCCGCTTTCGTCGGATGCAGCCCGTCCGGCTGTTTGAGGCTGTCGTCGAGCGCCACGCCGTCGAGGAAGAACGGATAGAAGAGCACCCCCGTCTCTTTCGCGAGATCGGGATAGATCGCGTTGAAAGCCTCGCCATATTCGTCGCCGAGATTGGGCGGGGCGTACATGCCGGCGAGAAGCACCTTCTGGCCGCGCTCTTGTAAGCGCGTGACGATCTTCGTCAGCGCCGCGCGCGTCACCTTGGGGTCGACCCCTCGGAGCGCATCATTGGCGCCGAGTTCGACGATGACGGCATCGGCCGTCTCCGGCACCGACCATTCGAGACGCTGCTGCCCGCCGGTCGCCGTATCGCCGGAAACGCCGGCATTGATCACCTTGGCCGCGATCCCCTCTTCGTCGAGACGCGCCTGCAGCTGATCGGCAAAGCCCGCGCCGGAGGCAAGGCCATAGCCCGCCGTCAGGCTGTCGCCGAAGGCGACGATCTCCACGGGCTCGGCCGCCTGCGCCCGCGTGCCCACAAGTCCGCCGCCCAAGATCCCTCCCATGATGAGAGCGAGCCCGAGCGCGAGCGCCGGCCAGATCCGGCCCGCACCACCTGTCCTCGCACCGCCTTTGCTCAAAGGAACGTGACCCGGGCCACCCTGGCCCCCATAAACGCCCCCAGAAACTTTGAATGTCATATGCGAAGCCCCATATGCGCAGCCGTGCCCGAAGGCGGATATAGGTTTTCATAAGCGTGCGTGAACCGGCCATTCTGATCGACGGTGCAGAGCTGACGCTCGGCACCGGCCGCTCCCAAGTCCATGTTCTGAGACAGGCGAGCCTCGTCGCCGCCCCTGGCGAGATGATCGGCCTCATCGGCCCGTCGGGCTCCGGCAAATCGACGCTTCTGATGGTGGTCGCGGGGCTTGAGCGCGTCGACCGCGGCCGTGTCGCCGTGGCCGGGCGCGATTATTCGGAAATGGACGAAGACGCGCTCGCCGCCTTCCGCGGCGACAAGATCGGCTTCGTCTTTCAGGCTTTTCATCTGATGCAGACGATGACGGCGCTGGAAAACGTCGCCGTGCCGCTCGAACTCGCCGGAAAATCAGACGCCTTCGCCCGCGCCGAAAAGATGCTGGCGCGCGTCGGCCTCGGCGAGCGCCTCTCGCATTATCCGGCGGCGCTGTCGGGCGGCGAGCAGCAGCGCGTGGCGATCGCCCGCGCCCTCGTCACCGAGCCTGCGATCCTGATCGCCGACGAGCCGACCGGCAATCTCGACGAAGACACCGGCCGCGAAATCGCCGATCTTCTTTTTGAGACGGTGCGCGAACACGCCACCACCCTTCTCCTCGTCACCCATGACCGGGCGCTCGCCGAGCGCTGCGACCGGACCGTGAGGATCGCGAGCGGCCATATCGAGCCGGTGAGCGGCGACAAGGCAGTGCCGGCGCGCGAACGCGCCGTAGCGAGCCCGGCCTGAGCGGCCGATGACAGCCTCTTCCTCCCCCGCCCCTCGCCGCGCCCCCGCAACCACCTCGCTACGCTTTGCGCTCCGCGAGCTGAGAGGCGGTCTTGCCGGCTTCTACGTCTTCCTCGCCTGCATCGCGCTCGGCGTCGCGGCGATCGCCGGTGTCAATTCCGTCTCGCGCGCACTGACGGAAGGCATCGCCCATGAGGGCCGCACCATCCTCGGCGGCGACATCTCCTTCTCGCTCATCCACCGCCAGGCGAACCCGGACGAATACGCCTTCCTCATGAAGGCGGCCGACGATGCCGGCGGCACACTCGCGCTCGTCTCCAATATGCGGGCGATGGCCCGCCGTCTCGACGGCTCGGACCAGACGCTCGTCGAGCTGAAAGCGGTCGGACCGGGCTATCCGCAGCTCGGCACCTTTGCGCTTGCCGGTGGCGGCGACGTCCAGGAGGCGCTCAGCCCCCAGAACGGGGTTTCTGGCGCCGTCGCCGCGCCGGAGCTGATGGAGCGGCTCAATCTCAGCGTGGGCGACGAAGTGGCGCTCGGCGCCACGAAAGTCGCCATCCGCGGCGTCGCCGAGACGGAGCCCGACCGCCTCTCCGACGGCATCGGCTTTGGCCCCCGCCTTCTCGTCTCCGAAAAAACGCTGGAGGCCACAGGCCTCGTGCGCCCCGGCAGCCTGATCACCTACGAATACCGCCTGATCCTGCCCGGCGCTTCCGATGAACGCCTCGCCGCGCTCCGCGACAGAGCCGATGAGCGCTTCCCGGAAGCCGGCTGGCGCATGCGCTCGCGCGACAACGCCTCGCCGCGGCTGTCCGACAACATCGACCGGTTCGCCCAGTTTCTGACCCTCGTCGGCCTTACCGCCCTCGTCGTCGGCGGCGTCGGCGTCGGCAATGCGGTGGCAAGCTTCGTCGATCTGAAGCGGCCGTCGATCGCCACACTCAAATGCCTCGGCGCCTCGCGCAGCTTCGTCTTCCGCACCTATCTGACGCAGATCCTCATTCTCGCCGCCCTCGGCATCGCGATCGGCCTCGCCGTCGGCGCCATCCTTCCCTTCGTGGCGCTCGCCGCCCTCTCCAACATTCTGCCGCTCTCCGCCGTCCCCGCGCTCTATCCGCGCGAGCTGGCGCTCGCCGCCCTCTACGGGCTTCTCGTCGCTCTCTCCTTCTCGCTCTGGCCGCTCGGCCGGGCCCGCGATCTCAAGGCGTCCAGCCTGTTTGCCGACCGTTCGGCCCATTTTGCCGCAAAACCGGCTCTGTCGATCCGCCTCCTGCAGCTCGGCCTTCTCGCCGGCCTCGCCGCGATCGCCATTCTCCTGTCGGCCGACTGGCATATCGCCGCCTGGTTCGTGGCGGGCGTCATCGTCGTCTTCTTCGTCCTGCGCCTCATCGCCTTCGCCATCGTCTGGGCGGCCGCTCATGCCGGCACCATCCGCAACACCACCCTGCGGCTCGCCATTCGCAACGTCCAGCGCCCGGGCGCCTTGACCGGCAGTGTCGTTCTCTCGCTCGGTCTCGGCCTGACGCTCCTCGTCACGCTCGCCCTCATCGACACCAATATGCGCGCCCAATTGACCGGCCGCATCGCCGACGAGGCGCCGGACTTTTTCTTCGTCGACATCCAGAATGCCGAGCGCGAGCCGTTCATCACCCTCCTGCGCAAGGCGGCGCCCGACGGCACCATCCAGACCGTGCCGATGCTGCGCGGCCGCATCACCGAGCTTCACGGCACCCCGGCTTCGGAGATCGAGCCGGAAGAAGGCTCCGGCTGGGTGCTGCGCGGCGACCGCGGCATCACCTATTCGAGCGACCTTCCCGAGAATTCGCGCATCGAAGAGGGCGAATGGTGGCCTGAAGATTATGCGGGAGAGCCCCTCGTCTCCTTCGACGGCGAGCTTGCCCGCGGCCTCGGCCTCAAGCTCGGCGACACCGTCACCGTCAACGTGCTCGGCCGCTCCATCACCGCGAAAATCGCCAATTTCCGCTCCGTGGAGTGGGAATCGCTCGCCATCAACTTCGTCATGGTGTTTTCGCCCAACACGTTTGCGGGCGCGCCGCACACGCATCTCGCGACCCTCGCTCTGCCCGAAGGAAGCCCGGAGAAAATCTCCGGAAACGTCCTGCGCGAGGTCACCAACGCCTTTCCGGGCGTCACCTCCGTGCGGGTGAAGGACGCGATTGAGGCGGTCAATTCCGTCGTGCGGCAATTGGCTCTCGCTGTTCGCATCGCGGCCTCCTTGGCGCTCGTCGTCTCCATGCTGGTTCTCGCCGGCGCGCTCGCCGCCGGTCACCGTCAGCGCCGCCAGGACGCCGTCATTTTAAAGGCGCTCGGGGCGACCAGGCGTCAGCTGATGACGGCCTTTGCCGTCGAATACGGGCTTCTCGGCCTCGCCACCGGCTTTTTCGCGCTTCTGGCGGGCGCCGGCGCCGCCTGGCTCGTCGTCTCCGCCCTCATGGATTTCCGCTTCACGCTCTTCCCCTGGGTCGCGGCGGCAGCGGCCGTCATCGCCCTCGTCGTGACGATCGGGCTCGGCCTTGCGGGCACCTGGCGCATCCTCTCGGTGCGCCCCGCGCCCTTCCTCCGCAATCTGTGATCGGGGATAATGTTTCGCTTAACCTTGCGTGATGTTAATTTCTTCCAGGACGGACAGGTCTTGTGATGGACTTGTCCCATCGCCATATGCGGAGCGACGCCCTTTTGTAGCTTAGGCGAAGCACCCCAACAGGAGGAATTCGATGGCTGAATTCGACCGGCAGTACCAGACTGTCGATCGCTCGAGCACAGTATCCCGGGCCGGCGCCCGCGCTGGCATCGACGAGGGCCTGCGCGCCTTCATGCTCGGCATCTACAACAACATGGCGATGGGCCTTGCCGTCACCGGCGTTGCCGCCTTCGCCACGTTCTATTTCGCCGTCGACCAGACGGCGGGTGGCGCGATGCTGACGCCCTTCGGCCAGGCCGTTTATGCGAGCCCGCTGAAGTGGGTGATCATGTTCGCCCCGCTTCTCTTCGTGTTCGGCTTTTCGGCCGGCATCAACCGCATGCAGCCGGGAACGGCGCGGATGGTGTTCCTCGCCTTCGCGGCGGTGATGGGTCTGTCCCTGTCGACGATCTTCCTGGTCTTCACCGGCCAGTCGATCGTGCAGACGTTCTTCGTCACGGCGGCGGCCTTCGGTGGCCTCTCTTTGTGGGGTTACACCACCAAGAAGGATCTGTCGGGCTGGGGTTCGTTCCTGGTGATGGGCCTGATCGGCATCATCATCGCCTCGATCGTGAACATCTTCCTCGCCTCTTCGGCGCTGCAGTTTGCCGTCTCGGCGATCGGTGTCCTGCTCTTCGCAGGCCTCACCGCCTACGACACACAGCGGCTGAAGAACACGTATGATTACGTGTCCGGCGACACGGTGGCCGCGGGCCGCGCCTCCATCATGGGCGCCCTGCAGCTCTACCTCGACTTCATCAACCTCTTCATGTTCCTGCTTCAGTTCATGGGCAACCGCAACTAAGCGGAAAGAGGTTTTTGAAAAAGCTTCGAACGGCGCCTTCGGGCGCCGTTTTTGTGTGCGCTTTCTCCCATCGACGCTGATCGCGCAAAGCGCTATGGCGAAAGCCATGGACACGCCAGCCTCTCTCACAATTCGTCCCGCCGAAGCGGCCGATATCCCGGCCATCACCAAGATCTATGCCCATGCCGTCCTTCACGGCACGGCGAGCTACGAGCTCGATGCGCCCGACGAAGCGGAGATGCTGTCGCGTTTCGAGACGATCCTGGCGGGTGGCCATCCCTATCTCGTGGCAACCCGAGGCGATGAGATCCTGGGCTACGCCTATGCCGGCGCCTTTCGCGCCCGCCGCGCCTATCGCTACATGGTCGAGGACGCGATCTACATTCATCCCGAAGCGCACCGTCAGGGGATCGGCCGGCGCCTGCTCGAAGCGCTCATTCAGGAATCGGAACGGCGCGGCTTTCGTCAGATGGTCGCCGTCATCGGCGACGGCAGCCGCCATGTCGCCTCCGTCGGCCTGCACGCGGCCTTGGGCTTCCGCAATGCCGGTACCATCACCGCCTCGGGCTTCAAGTTCGGCCGCTGGCTCGACACGGTGTGGATGCAAAAAGAACTCGGCGAAGGCGGCAGCACCCTGCCCGATCGCGACCCGGGGCTTCCGGCGTCTTAGGATCGGCCGCCAGGCAGCGCCGGCAGCTCAGCCCGAAACGAGCTTCAGCTTCGGCTTGTCGAGAATCTTCAAAACCTGCGCCAGATCGTGGCCGCGCTTCAGGATCGTGCCGCCGGTCGCCACCACCCGGTAGGCGCCCTGTTTTCGGGCAAGAGCCGGCACCTTCTCCACCTTGTAGAGCGGCATTTCGCTGGCGCGCCGGAAGATCGAGAAAATCGCCCGATCCGCCAAATGGTCGATGGCATAATCGCGCCATTCGCCTTCCGCCACGCGCCGCCCGTAAACTCTGAGGATGACGTCGAGTTCGGTGCGGTGGAAGGCGACCAGCGCCTTGTTGGCGCCCGACTTTCCACCGGCATGCGTCCCAGACTGCGCCCCAGAAAGCGTCGACGAATGCCCGCTCGTTTTCTCGCTCGAATGCGCTGCGAAACCTGTCCGCAGCGCAGCCCTAGACCCGTCTTCTGTCTCGCTCAAGCAAGCCTCCTGATAGCCGTCCATTAAAGCGGCAATCGCGGCAGGCAGGCAAGGCTAGATTGGTTGAACGTCCCGTCGCGGGAAAGAAATTTCATATTGTCGCCGGAATTCAGCCCTTCGCACGCCACTCTGAAAAGCGAGATTGAGACTGCCTCATATAATTCGTCGGAGCCGGGGCGACGGTTCGCCCCCAGCCCCCGAACTCCGGTTCCGCCGAATATTGTTCCGAGTAGGTTCAATCCCCCAGAGGTAACACCTTAAAGGCCGGTCAGTCCGGCCTTTTTCTTGCCCGGCCTTTTTCTTGTCCAGACTTTCATCGTGTTCGCCGCCCGGATCGGGCACGGCGTCACGTCTGGTCTTTTTGGTCCCCTTCTTTCCTTTCCCCATCTGGCCCTAGAATAGGGAGCAGTCGCGGTGCCCATGCGTGATTCGCAAGGCACAGCCGAACCGGCCCGAAGGCCCCGCATGGGAGACCGTCATGCCCCGCCTCTTCACGGCGCTCGAGCTTCCCTCCGATATCGCCTTCTCTCTGTCCCTGTTGCGCGGCGGCCTGCCCGGGGCGCGCTGGATCGACCCGGAGAACTATCACATCACCCTCCGCTTCATCGGTGATGTCGACCACCGCACGGCGAACGAGGTCGCCGGCACGCTGGCGCAGGTGAGCCGGCAGGGTTTCGAACTCTCCTTGTCGGGCCTCGGTACCTTTGGCGGACGCAAACCCCATTCGGTCTGGGCGGGCGTCTCAGCCGGCGACAAGCTGCGCGAATTGCAGGCCGATCTGGAACGCCGCCTGCAGCGCCTCGGCCTCGATCCCGACCGGCGCAAATTCAGCCCGCATGTGACGCTTGCCCGCCTCAAGACGGCGAGCCAGGGCGATGTCGCGGCCTATCTGGCGCTCCGCGGCGATTTCCGCACGCCCCCCTTCGAGGTCGGTCGGTTCGTGCTTCTCTCCTCGCGCGATTCCAGAGGCGGCGGCCCCTACATCATGGAAGAAGCCTATCCGCTCGCGGCCTGACACCGCCCGAACGGACGGGGCGGACCCCAGCCCAATCATCCCTCTCAATCGCGCATCACATCGCGCGGCGCATGCGGCCGCCCGTCGAGAAAGCCGATATCGCGCAACCGCGCTTCCGGCATCTCGTCGAGATCGAGCCGTCGCGGCCTCGCCCGCCAAGCCATAAATTGCGCCATGAGAGCCGCAAACCATTGGATGCGCCGGACTGGGCGTCCGGACGCGCATGTTTCTGCGAACATCGCCCATCTCCTGAACAACTATCATCTGAGTGATGGTCGTTCCTAAGCCTTGCAGAGGCCTCCAATCCAACCAATAATCCGCGCCCTGCAATAAGGTGCATTTATGCCTTCTTCCCTTCCTCCCGTGACCGCAATCCGTGTTTTCGAGGCCGCCGCGAGGCATCTGAACTTCACGGCGGCCGCCGAAGAGCTCGCCATGACGCAGGCGGCCGTCAGCTATCAGATCAAGCTTCTGGAAGAGCGCCTCGGCACGCGTCTCTTCGTGCGCCGGGCGCGCGGCGTCGAGCTGACGGAGGCGGGCGCCCGCCTCGCCCCGGCCGTGCTGCGCGCCTTTGAGGGGTTGCGGGAGAGTTTCGCCGCCTTTGCCGTCACCAGCGAACACATCCTGTCGGTGAGCGCCGTCACCACCTTCGCGACCACCTGGCTCGTTCCAAGGCTCGGCTTCTTCCAGCTCGCCCATCCGGAAATCGCCGTGCGTCTCGACACCAGCAACCAATTGACGGATTTCGCACGCGATTCCGTCGATCTCGGGCTGCGGGCAGGCCGTGGCGGCTGGCCGGGGCTTACGACCCATAAGCTGCGCGACATCGCCTTCTCGCCGATGATGAGCCCCGCACTTACCGCGCGCCTCGGCCCGGCGCCAAAACCCGCCGACCTTCTCGAGCTTCCCTTGATCGATCCATCGGATTCCTGGTGGACGGACTGGTTCCGCCTCGCCGGCATCGAGGCCGGCGACATCGAGGAACGCTCAGGCCTGCATCTTCTGTCCCAGCATCTCGCCGCCCGCGCGGCCATTGCCGGACAGGGCGTCGCGATTCTCGAACCGGCCTTTTTCCGCGAGGAGATGGCAGACGGACGCCTCGTCCAGCCCTTCCCGCTCCTCGCGTCATCCGATTGGGGCTATTACGTCGTCTATCCCGAGACCCGGCGCCCGCCGCGCAAGGTGCGCGTCTTCTGCGATTGGATCGTCACGCGGCTGCGCGAGGAGGCGGCAACCCCGCCAGGCGCCATTCTCTCTGACGAAGCGTAAGGGCAGCTCCGCGAATTTGCCGCGAGCCGAACCATTGGCGCCCAAAGGCCCCGCTCCAGATGAAGGCACACGGACCGTGCCGTCGCCCGCGCCCTCGCGGCATCCCGATACGGCACCTCACAAATGCGGAAAGGTTTCGATATGGACATCGGCTTCATCGGATTGGGCCAGATGGGCACCGGCATGGCGAAAAACCTCATCGCCGCCGGTCACCAGGTCACACTCTACAACCGCACGCGTTCCAAGGCGGAAGCCCTTGCCGGAGACGGTGCAACAGTCGCTGACACGATCGCCGACGCCTGCAGCGGCGAGGCCGTCTTCACCATGCTGCCGGACGACAAGGCGCTCGCAGGAATCGTCGACGGCCCCGACGGCATCCTGGAAAACCTGCCCAAGGGCGCGCTCCACATCTCCTCGAGCACGATCAGCGTCGCGATGGCGGAGCGGCTCGCCGCATCCCATGCCGAAAAAGGCCAGGCGTTTCTTTCAGCTCCCGTCTTCGGGCGTCCGGACATGGCCGCCGCCGGCAAGCTCTTCGTCGTCGCCGGCGGTGCCGCGGCCGCCATCGAGACGGCGAAACCGCTCTTCGAGGCGATCGGCCAGCGCACCTTCGCCATATCGGAGGAGCCGAAGGGCTCGAGCCTCGTGAAACTCTCCGGCAATTTCCTCATCGCCTCGGTGATTGAATCCCTCGGCGAGGCGATCGCCCTCGTCGACAAAGGCGGCGTCGACAAGAACGCCTATCTGGAGCTTCTCACCTCGACGATTTTCGGCGCCCCCGTCTACAAGACCTATGGTGGCCTCATCGTGGAGGAGAACTTCGAGCCGGCCGGCTTCCCAGCACCCCTCGGCAAGAAGGACGTCGATCTCGCCATGCAGGCGGGCGATGCCCTCAACGTGCCGCTGCCGATCGCAAGCCTCTTGCACGACCGCTTCCTGCGGCTTCTCGCCCATGGCGGGGAAACTCTCGACTGGTCGGCGATGGGCGCGCTTGCGGCAAAAGATGCCGGCAGGAAGGACTAGCCTCTCTCTCGGCCTTCTTCGCGCATCGCCTTGTGGCGCTGCGCACGCCATTCCTCGCGCGTGATTTCCCAGATTTCCGAGGGCAGGCGGCCGCTGACGAAGCTGCGCTCCGTCACCGCGACGAGGCGCATGCCGCCGCGCTCGGAGACACGCCTGGAGCGCTCGTTCGCAACCGCCTTGGAAACACGCAGCAAAGGCTCGCCGAGCGTCTCGAACCAGAATTCGCCGACGGCCTCGGCCGCCTCGCTCATCAGGCCCTGCCCCTGCCATTCGGGCGCCAGCCAGAAGCCGCGATGATCGTCTTCGCTGTCCCGCCTCAGGCTGATCACGCCGATCGCCTCGTCCGGCCCCGCTTTCGGGCGAAGCGTCCAGTGCCATTCGCGCCCGGCCTCGATCGCCGGCAGCGCCACGTCGCGGATATAGGTGAGCGCCCCGTCCTCGGGATAGGGCCACGGCACCACCGCGTTCAGATAGCGGACGATCTCAAACTGCGGAAATCTGCTCTGGATCGCGGGCGCGTCATCGATCCGCAATGGTCGCAAGGTTAGGCGCGGCGTCGAGATCTCCGGAATTTTTTGCATGGCCGCAGACCCGACCACCTTACTGCCCGCGCGCCAACAGGATGCGGAAGGCGAAGCCGCCGAAAATGCTGGCACAAAGCCAGTCGATCGCGCGCGAGATCTTGCGCGAACGGCGCAAAGTGGCAGAAACGCGGTCGGCCGCGAGCACCATTGCTGCGCAGGAGGGGACGCCGAGACAGATAAAATAAGATCCGAGAAACGCGAGCTTGGCAGAGGCGTGCGGGTCGTTTACCGAAATGAACTGCGGCAGGAAGGTCACGAAGAACAGAACGATCTTCGGATTGAGGAGATTGATGCCGAAACCTGCAAGCCAGCTCTTCACGAGCGGCTGTCTGGAGCGCAGGCTCGTATCGAGTGTCAAAGCCGAACCACGGCGGATCGCCTGGAATGCGAGGTAGAGAAGATAGAGCGCTCCGACAATCTTCACCGCGAGGAAAGCCTTGGGCGAGGCGGCGAGGAGCGCCGACAGGCCGAAGGCCGCGAGCATCGTGTGCACCACGAGGCCCGAGGTCGCGCCCAGCATGGCGGCAAGTCCGGCCGCACGTCCCTGCGTCAGCGTTCGGCTGAGAAACAGCGTCATATCGGGCCCGGGCGTAATGATGAGCACGCCGGCCGCGAAGGTGAAGGTGGCGATGACCGCCAGCGAAGGAAGAAAGTCCATACGCGTCTCCTGAGGACCGCATTCATGCCTCTTGCCGATGTCACGCGCCACCCGTTTTTTGCGCCGGTTTTGCGGCTGATGCCCGCCGCGCGCACGGCCGGATCGCGGCCTTTGGCGGATCTTCCCGTGCTTCTGCCACCGCCCGCGCGCCGCGGTCGCCGTGTGGCCGACGCCGCGGACTTCGTGAAGCGGCGCCCGACGATGACGGCGCTCTCCGCACTTCTTGCGATCCTCCTCGTCTTCGCCGCCTTTCCCGCCATCGATCTCGCCGTCGCCAGGCTCTTCTTCGATCGCAGCCATGGGTTCACGGCGACGGGCGCGCCGCCCTTCTGGCGCAATGTCGGCCGCGGCCTCGAAATCTTTATCGCCATCGCCATCGGCCTGCCCTTCGTCGCAAAACTCCTATGGCCGGACAGGCCGATGCTCGTGCGCCCGCACAAGCCGATCTTCCTCTATCTCGTTCTGGCGATCGGGCCGGGGCTTCTCATCAACGGCCTTCTCAAGACGTTCTCGGCGCGCCCGCGCCCCCGTCATCTCTTCGAATTCGGCGGCGAAGAGGTCTTCGCCCGCGTCGGCGATCTCTCCGGCACCTGTCATTCCAACTGCTCGTTCGCCTCCGGCGAAGCGGCCTCCGCCTTCTGGCTGATCGCGCTCGTCTTCGTCGTGCCGAGGGCCTGGCGTCTGCCCGTCTTTCTCGCGACTTTCGGGCTCCTCCTCATCGTCTCGTGGACGCGCCTCGCCATGGGCGGGCATTTTTTGAGCGACGTTCTCGTCGCCTGGCTCGTCACCTTTCTCGTCATGATCGTTCTGCGCCTGCCGGTGCTCTACCGGTTTCAGCCCGAGATCGATCGCGGCGTCACCGCCGCCCTCACCATTCTCGGGCGCCGGCTGCGCGCGGCGGGGCGGTTTATCTTCTCGACCCGCGCATAAGGCCACAGGCCCCCGTTCGTCGCCATCAAGCCGGGCCTCACGTCTTGCACCGCACCACACCCGGCCTATAGTGCGCGGCCGATCATAACCCTGCGCAACAAGCGGATTTCCATGGCTTCCGACGTCAAGAAAGTGGTGCTCGCCTATTCCGGCGGCCTCGACACCTCCATCATCCTGAAATGGCTGAAAGTCACCTATGACTGCGAGGTGGTGACCTTCACCGCCGATCTCGGTCAGGGCGACGAGCTCGAGCCGGCCCGCAAGAAGGCGGAGATGCTCGGCATCAAGGAAATCTACATCGAGGATCTGCGCGAGGAATTCGTCCGCGACTTCGTCTTCCCGATGTTCCGCATGAACGCCGTCTATGAAGGCGTCTACCTTCTCGGCACCTCGATCGCGCGCCCGCTCATCTCCAAGCGCCTCGTCGAGATCGCCCACGAGACCGGCGCCGATGCGATCGCCCATGGCGCCACCGGCAAGGGCAACGACCAGGTCCGCTTCGAGCTCAGCGCCTATGCGCTCGACCCCGACATCAAGGTGATCGCCCCCTGGCGCGAATGGGACTTCAAGTCGCGCACCGACTTGATCGATTTCGCCGAAAAGAACCAGATCCCGGTGCCGAAGGACAAGCGCGGCGAGGCGCCCTTCTCCGTCGATGCGAACCTCCTGCATTCCTCCTCGGAAGGCAAAGTCCTGGAAGATCCGAACGAAGAGCCGCCGGCCTACGTCTTCCAGCGCTCCGTCTCGCCGGAAGAGGCGCCCGACAAGGCGACGGTGATCGAGATCGCCTTCAAGAACGGCGACCCCGTGTCGATCGACGGCAAGGCGATGAAGCCGCATGAGCTTCTGGCGGCCCTCAACGATCTCGGCCGCGACAACGGCATCGGCCGCGTCGATCTCGTCGAAAACCGCTTCGTCGGCATGAAGAGCCGCGGCATCTACGAGACGCCGGGCGGCACCATCCTGCTGCAGGCTCACCGGGCGATGGAATCGATCACGCTCGACCGCGGCGCGGCCCATCTCAAGGACGAGCTGATGCCGAAATACGCCGAGCTCGTCTACAACGGCTTCTGGTATGCGCCGGAGCGCGAGATGATCCAGGCGCTCGCCGACAAGAGCCAGGAGAAGGTCGAAGGCACCGTCCGCCTGAAGCTCTACAAGGGCAATGTCATCGTCATCGGCCGGGCGAGCGCGCAATCGCTCTACAATGACGAACTCGTCACCTTCGAGGACGATCGCGGCGCCTACGACCAGCGCGATGCGGCGGGCTTCATCCGCCTGAACGCCCTGCGCCTCAGAACGCTCGGCATGCGCGACCGGCTGAAAAGCTGACGAAAGGCTGACGGCAAGTCCGCATATCTTTGCAATTTGAGAGGACCAGGACCATTTATTTCTTATGTCCTGGTCCTTTCCCATCGGCCGGCTCTTCGGCTCGGAAATCCGCATCCACGCCACCTTCTTTCTTCTTTTGGCGTGGATCGGGTTCGCGCATTACCAGATGGGCGGGGCCGCCGCCGCCATCGACGGCGTTCTCTTCATCCTGGCGATATTCGCCTGCGTCGTCGCGCATGAATTCGGTCACGCGCTGACGGCACGCCGCTTCGGCATCAAGACGCCCGACATCACGCTTCTGCCGATCGGCGGGCTCGCCCGTCTCGAACGCATGCCGGAAAATCCGCGCGAGGAGATCCTCGTCGCGCTCGCCGGCCCGGCCGTCAACATCGTCATCGCCGCCGTCTTGATCCTCGCCCTCGGCGGCGCCGTCGATACGGCCTCGCTCGCCTCGCTCGACAATCCGCAGGTGAGCTTTTTGGCCCGTCTTGCCGGCGTCAATCTCTTCCTCGCCCTCTTCAACCTCATCCCGGCCTTTCCGATGGATGGCGGGCGCGTCCTGCGCGCGGCCCTCTCCTTCAAGCTGAGCCGCCCGGCCGCCACCACGATGGCGGCGCGCATCGGCCAGGGCATTGCGGTCGGCTTCGGCTTTCTCGCCCTTTACGGCAATCCGATCCTTCTCCTCATCGCCGCGTTCATCTTCCTCGCCGGCAATGCGGAGGCCCGCTCCGTCGGCCTGGAAGATGCCGCCCGCGGGCTCAGGGTGCGCGATGCCATGATCAGCGAATTCGAATCCCTCGCCCCCTCCGCGACCCTGGGCGAGGCCGCCGAGCTTCTTCTGCGCACCACACAGCATGAATTTCCGGTCGTCGATGGCAGCGGCCGCCTGCGCGGCATCCTCACCCGCGCGACGCTGATCGAAAAGCTCGCAGCCGAGGGGCCGGACGCCCCCGTCCTGCATGTCATGACGACCGATATTCCGGTGATTGCCGCGCGCGCCCGCCTGAGCGATGCGCTGAAGCGCCTCCAGGCCGGCATGGCGCCGGCGGTCGGCGTCGTAGAGGGCGGCATCAGCCTGGCCGGCCGCACCGAAGGCGGCCGCTTCATCGGCTATATCACTGCCGACAACATCGACGAGCTGATGATGATCCGCGGCGCCACCGGGCCCGCCTCACCACCAGGCCGCGGCACCAGCCCCGTCGTGCCGCAATAGGTCGTTGCGAAGACCTTCTGCGGGGCGGCCGAAACGCCCAGCCAACACCGCTTCACGCTCACGCAGCAGGTGCCAAACGAACCCAATCAGCGGCTGACGCGCAGATTGGAAAGCGAATCGCCGATCTGTTCGAAGGCGCTCTTGAGCGCCGCCGGGTCGGGGGAATCGAAGTAAAGGCTAGGATCAGAGGCACACTCTCGCATCAATTTCTGAATAGACGGATCAGTCGTTCTAAAAACTATAGTATAGACCTTAATCCCAGCCGTGTTCATAGATTTGCAAACCATCGAGAGACGCTCATTTAATTCTTTGTCCGCCTCATATTGATTTGTCGTACCGAGACGTCCGTCCCACAAACTTCCGTATGCAGCGTAATCATTCAGCGCACCAGACACTTCATTGCGCCCATCGGTCATAAGGATCGCCGCCTTACTTATTAGATTATTTTCATAATCGAGAGGCAGGTTGTATGTTTCCATATCGCCACCCCATAAACCTCTCCAAGACGGCGAAAGCATTCTCCACCCCCAGACGGCTCCGATATTAAGGTACGTATTACCGAGCGCAGACATATTGTTTATGCCGCTGATTATGTTGGCCTTAATTGGAGTCATCCTTGTAACAACCTGAGGGCACTTATAATTTGGACCCTGATCTTTTGTTATTTCATACGTTTTTGTCCCCGGAGATTCTCGCCATGTTCCAAGGCATATAAATCCGAGAATCAGCGGCCCATCACAGTATCTCGACCCAGGTGTTGTCTTAATCCAATCGTAGCGACTGCTGTCAGGCCAATAGTATGGATCGAATTTTTTGGCTGACGGCGGATCATCCGTAACGTCATACCCGTCCGGCCTTGCTTCGACGCATCCCTCCCATTCATAACCGGCGGATTGCCCATAATCGATCTCGTCTGGATCCGTGATATCGGCCGTCGTCAACCAGTCTTTGTGGCTTTTCCCGACATTGACTGCCTGTGAGAACGGCACCAGGCCGACATAAAGGTTTTCGCCGACGGCATCGTCTCCGAAGAGGGCGTCAACCAGAGTCTTGGCCGCCGTCTTCAGCGCTCCCATGCTCGAGCCCATCGACCCGGTGTTATCGAGCACCATCACGACTTCGAGACCGGTCATCTTGCGCGTGACCTCAGAATGGGCGCTGACCGTCAGCGTCTTGAAGCCGAGAAGCTTCATGAAGGTGGTCGGCACGCGTGCCGAGGCATCCACCGTGACCGTCGTCTTCGAATCGTTCAGCTCTGCCTTGACGCTGGCGATATGCGCATTCGCATAGCCGTCTGGGAAATTCGCCCGGACGAACTGCTCCACCTCGTCCTGCACATTGGTCGAATGGATGCGCGATCCGGCCGCAAGCCCGCCGGCATCGGCGGCATTCAGGAGCTTGGCCTGCACAAGCTGGGCCCGCCCGACATCGATGGCAAAGCCGATGACGACGATCAGCCCGAGCGCCGAAAAGCCGATCAGCGGCGCGACCGAGCCATCTTCCCGGCGCAGATAGCGGTAAAAAAGGCGACGGAGAGAACACAACATCACAGGCACCCCGCCGTCGTTGTCAGCTGCCCCAGACGGGGCCGGAACATGGCGTATTTGTAGACCCCGTGATCACCGAGGAAGAAGTTGCCGAAGGGCGGCGTCCACTCGTAGAAGACCTCGGTGATGATGAGATAGTCCTTGGCATCGAGCGTGAGATCCCCCGGCACGTCGGCGATGTCGTCGATCTTGCCGATCCGGCTTGCCGCTTCGAGTGTCCCCCCGCCTTTGCACTGCCATTTGACGCGGAGTTTGCTTTCGTCCTCGTTGCGGGCGACGGCACTCAGAATGACGAGCCCGTTCGCGCCGAAATCGAACGGCTTCATCAGCTGGGCGGAAGCCACAAACAGCTGGTTCGCCATGGAAGACGTCAGAATCTGCTCGCGCGAGATGGTGTCGGCGACGGTGAAGGCCATCTTGTCCACCTTCTGCTGCACCAGGATGTAGCGGCTCAAATCGAAACCGCCGAGCAGCAAAAGCACGAGAAAGGGTGCGACGAGCGCGAACTCGAGCGCCGCCACACCCGCCTCGTTGCGTCGCAAAGTGCGCAAACACTGCGCCGACCGGCGCAACGCGCTATGTGCCCGTTTCAGGATCGGTCGCATCAGAAGGGCTCGTTCTTCACCACCGCATGCACGGTGATATCGAGGGTGTTATCACTTCCACCGAGGATCTTGCCGATCATCGGCGTGAAGAATTTCCAAGGGTAGGTGATGGTGTAGACAACAACGTCTCTGCCATCGCCGTAACCGGGCTTGCTGACCCGGTATTCCCCCTCGTCGTAGACACCATTGCCGTTGGCATCGATGAAGCCATCCGGATACTGGCCGAGGTCTTCGAAGTTGGAAAAGGTCTGGCTGGTGATCTTAATTTTCGCCGGATCCACGAGAACGCGGGAATAGCCGTCAAGCTCGGCGCGGATCGTCTGCTCGCGCGTGAGTTTGTTGTCTTTATCGTTATAGCCCGTGCGCCCGAGCCGGGTCGCAGTATAGCTCGCATGCTCCAGAACGCTTTCGGCGGAGAGATAAAGCCCGAGCTCGACGATCCCCATCATCAGGAAGATCAGCACCGGGGCAATCAGCGCGAATTCCACCGCCGTCGCGCCGTCTTCGTCGCGACGCCACCGCGAACATCTTGTTCGATATCGTCCGAGCATAGTTAACGCCTTACGATGACGTTTTCTTTTGTCTCTTCGAGCCGTCATGTGGCTTGCATCTTCGACCCAAAAAGCCAGGAAGCGATTAAAATGCGCTGCATTTCGCGAGAAACCTGCAAGAAGCCTCAATGAGGCGTTAAGGGGCGCGTGAAAAATCCGAAAAAATGTGTCAAAGGGCCCTTCTGAGGCGCCTTTTCCGCGCTTCGGACCATGTTTGCGCCACAACCCCTGTCTTCCATGACTGGAATGGAGTATGGGCGGCGCACATATAAAGGCCCTCATGACAAAGACTCTACGTAACATCGCCATCATCGCGCATGTCGATCATGGCAAGACGACGCTCATCGACGTGCTCCTCAAGAGCTCGGGCTCCTTTCGCGAGGGGCTGCGTGTCGCCGAGCGCGCCATGGATTCCAACGCGCTGGAGCGCGAGCGTGGCATCACCATTCTCGCCAAGGTGACGTCGCTCGTCTGGAACGACGCGCGCATCAACATTGTGGATACGCCAGGCCATGCCGATTTCGGCGGCGAGGTGGAGCGCATCCTCAATATGGTCGACGGCGCCCTCCTCCTGGTGGACGCGGCCGAAGGCCCGATGCCGCAGACGAAATTCGTGCTCACCAAGGCGCTCGCCGCCGGGCTGAAGCCGATCGTCGTCATCAACAAGGTCGACAAGGGCGATGCCCGCCCCGACTATGTCCTCAACGAGGTCTTCGATCTCTTCGCCGCCCTCGGCGCTTCCGAAGAGCAGCTCGACTTCCCCGTGCTTTACGGCTCCGCCAAGCAGGGCTGGATGGCGGACACACCGCAAGGCCAGCATCAGGGCATCAATGCGCTCCTCGACCTCGTCGTGCGGCACGTCAACGCGCCGACCACCGAGGAAGGCCCGTTCCGCATGCTGGCGACGACGCTCGAAGCCGATCCCTTCCTCGGCCGCATCCTTACGGGCCGCGTGCGCTCCGGCGAGATAAAGCCCGGCCAGACGGTGAAGGCGCTGTCGCGCAAGGGCGACCTGGTCGAAAATTTCCGCGTTTCGAAGGTTCTCGCCTTCCGCGGCCTGGAGCGTCAGCCGATCGACAAGGGCGAGGCCGGCGACATCGTCGCTCTCGCCGGCATGAGCGAGGCGACCGTCGCCGATACGCTCGCCGATCCGGAGGTGACGACGCCGATCGCCGCCCATCCGATCGATCCGCCGACGCTCTCCATGTCGTTTCGCATCAATGACGGGCCGCTTGCCGGGCGCGAGGGCTCCAAGGTGCAAAGCCGCGTGATCCGCGAGCGCCTGCTGCGTGAAGCGGAAGGCAACGTCGCGCTGAAGATCACGGAATCGACCGACAAGGACGCCTTCGACGTCGCCGGTCGCGGCGAATTGCAGCTCGCCATCCTGATCGAGACCATGCGCCGCGAAGGCTTCGAGCTGACCATCGGAAAGCCGCGCGTCGTCACCAGAACGGACGAGAACGGCGAGACGCTGGAACCGGTCGAAGAGGTCACGGTCGACGTCGACGACGAATTCTCGGGCGTCGTCATCGACAAATTGTCCACCCGTCGCGGCGAGATGGTGCAGATGCAGCCTTCGGGCGGCGGCCGCACCCGCATCGTCTTCTATGTCCCGACCCGCGGCCTCATCGGCTATCAGCCGGAGCTTTTGTCCGACACGCGCGGCACGGCGATCATGAACCGCGTCTTCCACGAATGGCAGCCCTGGCGCGGCGAGATTCCGAGCCGCCAGCGCGGCGTCCTGATCTCCAACGGCACCGGCGCCGCCGTGCCTTACGCGCTGTTCAACCTGCAGGATCGCGGTTCGATGATGATCGGGCCGGGCGAAGCCGTCTATCCGGGCATGATCGTCGGCGAACATTCGCGCGGCAACGATCTCGAGGTGAACGTCCTCAAAGGCAAGCAGCTCACCAACATCCGCTCCGCGGGCAAGGACGATGCCGTGCTTTTGACGCCGCCTTTGAAGCTCAGCCTGGAGCAGGCGCTGTCCTACATCGCCGAAGACGAACTCGTTGAAATCACGCCGCAATCCATCCGTCTGCGCAAGGCGATCCTCGATCCGAACGATCGCAAACGGGCCGAGCGCAGCAAAAAAGATGCCGCTTGACGTATCGACAGTGATTGCTCGAAAGGGGCGAAGCGGCTTACGCTTCGCCCATGAGCGCTGTCGTTATCGATATCCGCTATGCGGAACATTCCGATGCAACCGCTATCGCGGATGTGCATGAGCGTTCCTGGAGCGAGGCCTATGCCGGCATCCTGCCGGCCGTGGCGCTCCGTCAGATGGTCGCCCGCCACGGACCCCGCCACTGGGTGGAGGTGATCGGCCGCAGGCGCAATGTCCTCGTTCTGGAAGTGGGCGGCATGATCGCCGGTTATGCCACCTTCGGCGTTGCCAGACAGCGCTCCCATGCCCGCACCGCCGAGATCTACGAGCTCTATCTCCTGCCGGAATATCAGGGCATCGGCGGCGGACGCCTGCTCTTCGAAGAGACCTGCCGCACCTTGAAGGAGCGGGGCTTCACCCGCCTCATCGTCCGCGCATTGACGGAAAACGCCCGCGCCCTCGAATTCTACGAGCACCGCGGCGGCGAAATCCGCTCCATGGCGCAGACGCTTTTCGGCGAGCGGCGCATGCCCGTCGCGGTTTTTTCGTTCAAACTCTGAAAACGGCCAGAACGCTCCCCAGAACGCCCACCGGAACGCTCAAACGACGCTCTGAAGCTTCTTCGTGAGTTCGTCCGCATCGCCGGCGAGAAGCAGCACCTTCACGCGGCTCGTCCCGCCTGTTGCAAGCGACACCGAACTCTTCGGAATACCGAGCGCCTTCGCCACCAGATTTTCGAGCGCCTTGTTGGCCGCGCCCTTTTCCGGCACGGCCCGCACGCGCGCCTTGATGACGGCGCGCCCGTCGGCAAGCTCTTCCACCCCTTCGAGCGCATCCTTGGCGGCCTTCGGCGTCAGACGCACCGAAAGCAGGAGCCCCTCGGAGGTCGCCTTAAACGGCTCGCTCAAAAGACGACGGGATAGATGTAATAGACGATGATCCGCTGCAGCAGAAAGATGAGAAGGATCGCGATGATCGGCGAGATGTCGAGACCGCCAAAGGCCGGCACGAAGCGCCGGATCGGCCGCAGCACCGGCTCCGTCAGCTGATACAGCATGCGCCCGATCGTCGAGACCACCTGATTGCGCGGATTGACGACGTTGAAGGCGTAAAGCCACGAGAAGATCGCGCTGGCGATGATCACCCAGGTATAAAGATTGAGGATCAGAAGGATAACGTCGAGAATGGCGCGCATGGAGGTCCGAGGTGTCTGTGGTGGCAGGACGCTCGCCCATGTAGCTGCCAAGCCGGCGCCTTACAAGGCGTGATCCCGCCGCGCCCGACAGCCGAAACGTTCCCGTCAGACCTTACGCGACGAGCCGGCAGAGCCGCCGCACCTCTGCGGCCCCATGGGCGCCGGAGCTGAGGGCCACTTCGCGGGCGATCCGGTCTTCCTCCCGGCGCAGGTCGCGCTTGGCCCGCAGGGCGCGGATGAGGGCATTGGCGGCACAGCTGCGCGCCGGATCCCCCGGCTGATAGACTTCCTGCATCAGGAGTATGATCTTGGCATCTTCGCCCATGGCAAAGTCCCTCCTTCGCAGACGACAACGCCCTTTGATTCAAAAGCGTTTCAACTGCGCGACAGTAAGTGCGCGTTATGCTTAACCGTTGGTTACGCTGCCGCGCAACGGGCGCGGTTCCGCCTGTGGAAAGCGCCCGCGCGGTTCCCTTTTAGCGGCTCAAGCTTGCGCCGGCCGTGCCCCGACATGCAGGCCAGCCATTCCCTCGCGCATACCGGGCTCGCAGACTGGCCCTGCCCGTGACACGCCCGTGAAACGCCTATGACCGCGCCCGTCAGGCGGCGAGATCGTGATGCGGCAGCTTGCTACGCTGGCTCACGGCCCAGCCGGAGACGATAACCGGCTCGCGCTCGAAGCGCGGCAGAAGGCTGCGCCCCAGAATATGATCGGCCGCCTTCTCGCCCACCATCAGCGAGGGCGCGTTGAGATTGCCGTTGGTAATCTGCGGGAAGATGGAGGAATCGGCCACTCTGAGCCCGTCGACCCCAATCACCCGGCAGGCGGGATCAACGACGGCGCCAACATCGTCGGCCTCCCCCATGCGACAGGTGCCGCAAGGGTGATAGGCGCTTTCGACTTCACTGCGCACGAAATCGTCGAGTGCCGCGTCGCTCACCACCCCTGGCCCAGGCGCGAGCTCGGCGCCGGAGAATTCTCCGAAGGCCGGCTGTCCAAAAATCTCGCGTGTCAGCCGGATCGCCGCCCGAAAATCGCGCCAGTCCTGCTCGTGGCTCATATAGTTGAAGCGGATCGCAGGCGCCGTCGCCGCATCCGGCCCATTCAGCCGCACAGAGCCACGTGAGGGCGAGCGCATCGGTCCGATATGGATCTGGTAGCCATGCGCGCTCGCCGCCGCGCTGCCGTCATAGCGCACCGCCGCCGGCAGGAAATGCATCTGCAGGTCGGGATATGCGACGCCCGGCGCGGAGCGGATGAAGGCGCAGGCCTCGAAATGGTTGGTGGCGCCGAAACCGGTGCGCGTCAAAAGCCAGCGCGCGCCGATCCGCCCGCGGCCGACGAGCCCGAGATGCGGGTTGAGCGTCACCGGCTTGCGGCATTCCTGCTGCACATAGACTTCGAGATGGTCCTGGAGATTGGCGCCGACACCCGGCCTGTCGGCGACGACATCGATGCCCTGCTCCCGCAAATGCTCCGCCGGACCGATCCCCGAAAGCATCAGAAGCTTTGGCGAATTGATCGACGAGGCGGCGACGATGATTTCCCGCCGCGCCCGGATCGTCTCGCGGGCGCCGCCGCGAGAGACGACGAGCCCGACGGCGCGGCGATCCTCAAACAGGATGCGCTCCGCCAGCGTATTGCTCATGAGCTCGACATTCGCCCGCTTCAAGGCCGGGCGCAGATAGGCCTGAGCCGACGACCAGCGCTGCCCGCGCCACACCGTCATCTCCATCGGCCCGAAACCTTCCTGGGCCGAGCCGTTGTAATCGAAGGTGAGCGGATAACCCGACTCCGCGCCCGCACGGATGAAGGCCGAATAGAGTGGATTGCGCATCGTGCCGCGCGTTACATGCATCGGCCCGTCGCTGCCGCGCCAGCCGTCCTCGCCGCCATGGCTCGTCTCCAGCCGCTGGAAATACGGCGCCACGTCGGCATAGCCCCAGCCGTTGGCGCCCATCTCCTGCCAGGTGTCGAAATCCTCCGGATGGCCGCGCACATAGACCATGCCGTTGATCGACGAGGAGCCGCCGATCACCTTGCCGCGTGGGCAGGCGAGCGACCGGCCGCCGAGATGCGGCTCCGGCTCGCTGCGATAGCCCCAATCGTAGCGGCTCGTATTCATCGGGATCGAGAAGGCCGCCGGCATCTGGATGAAGGGCGAGACATCGCTGCCGCCATATTCCACGACGAGGACGCTGTTCTGTCCGTCCTCGGACAGCCGGTTGGCGAGCACGCAGCCGGCGGAGCCGGCGCCGATGATGATGAAATCGACGTCACGCATGAGCAGGTTTCCGATTGAGGAGAGCATCGACGGCATGTTCCAGGAGAGCGGCCGCACCGTCGGGATCGGCGGGTCCGGCAAGCGAACGGCGGATCCACACGCCGTCGATGAGCGCGGCGAGCGTTTCAGCGATCCGCACCGCCTCCTCGCGCGCCACCAGATCCTGCAGCGCGTGCAGGAGATTGCTTTCGAGCCGCCGCGTATAGACGCGCAAAAGCCGCCGCGCTTCGGGCTCCGTCTGTGCCGCCTCGTAGAAGGCGAGCCAGGCGGAGATGACGGCAGGACGAAACTGAGCTTCCGAAAAATTCCCGGCGATGATGGCGCTGATGCGGGCCCGCGGCGTCGACGCGGTCTTCAGGCATCGCTGCATCTCCTCGCCGAGCTCGGAGAGAAGGTGGCGCATGGTGGCGAGCAGGAGCTTGTCCTTGCCGCCGAAATAATGATGCGCGAGCCCGGCCGACACGCCGGCCCGCTTGGCGATCGTGCCCATGGTGATATGGGCCATGCCTTCCTGGTGGATGGCCTCGATGGCGGCGTCGATGAGCGCCTTGCGGCGCACGGGTTCCATTCCGATGCGGGGCATTGTCGTCTCCTGCCGCTCTTCTGCTTTTTTTTGATTGATCAGTCAATCAAGCAAACATTGCCATTCCGCGGCGATGGTGTTTCGATGCCGCCGCCGCGTCGGAGGCCGCCTGACGCCCCGCCGCACCGGCGGGCCTGGCGCCTTGAGCCGCGCGGCACGCAATTTGAGAACCAAGACGGAGACACCGAATGACGCCCATCGCCCGACAGCTTCTTGCCGCCCTCTCCGGCGGCATCTTCGCCCTGTCGCTTGCCGGCCCGGCGCTGTCGCAGAGCGCCCCCGATAGCTGCAAGACGGTGCGCTTTTCCGATGTCGGCTGGACCGACATCACGACGACGACGGCGCTTGCCTCCGTGGTGCTGGAAGGCCTCGGCTACAAGCCGGACGTGAAAGTCCTGTCCCTGCCGGTCACTTATGCGTCGCTAAAGAACAACGATCTCGACGTCTTCCTCGGCACCTGGCTGCCGACGATGGAGGCCGACCTCGCGCCCTATCGCGAGGAGGGTTCGGTTGAGACGCTGGAGCCCGCCAACCTCACCGGTGCCAAATACACGCTCGCCGTGCCCGCCTACACCTACGAGAAGGGCCTGAAGAGCTTCGAGGATATCGCCAAGTTCAAGGACGAGCTCGACGGCAAGATCTACGGCATCGAACCCGGCAATGACGGCAACCGCCTCATCCTCGGCATGATCGAGGACGATCAGTTCGGCCTTGGCGATTTCGAGCTCGTGGAATCCTCCGAGCAGGGCATGCTCGCCCAGGTCAGCCGGGCTGTGCGGCGCGACAAGCCGATCGTCTTTCTCGGCTGGGAGCCGCATCCGATGAACGCCAATTTCGAGCTGAAATATCTGTCGGGCGGCGATGATGTCTTCGGCCCCGATTACGGCGGCGCGACGATTTATACGAATGTCCGCGAAGGCTATCTCGACGAGTGCCCGAATGTCGGCCAGTTCCTCAAGAACCTGAAGTTCACGCTGCCGATGGAAAACGAAATCATGGGCGCGATCCTGAACGACAACAAGGAAGCCCGGGCGGCCGCCAAGGAATGGCTTCAGGCTCATCCCGAGACCCTCGATAATTGGCTTGAGGGCGTAAAGACCTTCTCCGGTGAAGAAGGCCTGCCGGCCGTCAAGGAAAGCCTCGGCGGCTGACGCTGCGGCGGAGACGTAAAATTCCGGGCCGGCGAAGATCTCCGCCGGCCCACCGCAACCCGGGGCGGGTATCGGCCGTTCACCGCAGGAAGGCAGCGGATGCTCCGCCGCCAGAAGCGGTTGGGAATGCACGAAGAAAACCTGAGACCCCTGGCGGCGGATCGCCTTGAAGGCCTGAAGCGCGAGAACGCCGAATTGAAGGCGCGCATCGCGGCTCTTGAGGCAGACCGCCAGCCTTTGTCCTCGTCGGAAGAGGAAGATGCCCGGGCCCGCCTGTTGCGGCGCGAAGAGCAGCAGGCGATCGTCGCCGCGCTCGGCAATCGCGCGCTCGCCGGCGCTCCGCTCGATGACCTGTTGGACGAGGCGGTCTCCGGTGTCGGCAAGGCGCTCGGCTGCGACCATACCGCAATTTTGCGACTCCTTCCCGATGGCGAGAACTTCCTTCTGACCGCCGGCTCCGGCTGGCGTGCGGGCCTCGTCGGAACGCATCTCGTCAGCGCTCGCGCCGGCTCCAAGGCGTCCTTCGCCCTGTCCTCCGGACAGCCTGTCGTCACCAGCGACATCGCCCACGAATCCCGCTTCGAAGAGAGCAACATTTTTCTCGAACACGGCGTCAAGAGCGGCGTCACCGTCCTCATCGGCAAGAAGGACAATCCCTGGGGCGCGCTCGGCGTGCACGCCTGCGAGATCGAGCGCTTCGTCGCCGAGGACATCGGCTTCGTGCAGGCCGTCGCCAACATTCTCGCCGTTGCGATCGAGCGGCAGCGCGCCGAAACGAAATTGCAGGCGCAGGAACGGCGCCTGCGTCTGGCGCTCGACAGCGCCCATATCGGCACCTGGGTCTGGCACAAGGAAGAGGGCCTCTCCTATTGGGACGAGACCACCTTCGAGATCTTCGGCGTTCAGGAACGAAGCGGCCCGCTCACCCATGAGGAGGCCCTCGCCTTCGTCCATCCCGCCGATCGCGAGCGTGTCTCGCGCGAGCTGAAAGCTCTCATCGAGGAGGGCCGGCCGTTATCGATCGAGTTCCGCATCACCCGGCCCGACGGCGAAATCCGTTGGATCGCCTCGGCCGCCGAATGCCATCGCAGCGACCAGTGCACGCGCGCCTACGGCGTCAATTACGACATCAGCGCCACCAAGAAGGCGCAGGCCGAGCTGGCCGACAACGCCGCCCGGTATCGCCTGTCGCTGCGCGCCGTCGCGGGCGTCGTCTACGAGCGCGATATGGCGACGGGGCGCGTGGCGGCGAGTGAAGGCCTGGATAGGCTCGTCGGCGAAAGCCATGGCGGCACCTCGTTCCTGCCCTGGTGGATTGAGCGCGTCCATCCCGACGACCGCGACAGGCTCCGGACCCTCGGCACCGAGCTGAGACGCGGCGAGCGCGACAGTTTTGAGGCGACATACCGCGTCCGCCATGCGGATGGTCATTGGGTCGACGTCTGGGACCGCGCCTATCTCGTCTTCGACAAGGAAGGGCGCCCGAGCCGCCTCTTCGGCTTCGCGTCCGACGTGAGCGAGCTTCTCGAAATCCAGCGGCGTCAGACGGTGCTCCTGGCCGAGCTCGATCACCGCGTGAAGAACATGCTCGCCAATATCAGCGCCATCGCCACGCAAAGCCGCAGCGAGACGCATTCCATCGATTCCTTCATCCGCTCCCTGCGCGGGCGCATTCAGGCGCTCGCGGATGCGCATGAGCTTTTGAGCCGATCGGGCTGGGACGGTGCGCTGTTGCGCGACCTCGTCGAAGGGGCCTTGAGGGTCGCCGGCGGCCGGGCCAATGCCCGCATACAAATCGACGGTCCGGATGTGATGCTGCCGCCGCGGCTGACGCAGAGCCTCGCCTTGAGCCTGCACGAACTCGCCGCCAATGCCGCCCGCTTCGGCGCACTCTCGGGGCCGGGAGGTCATCTCAAGATCAGCTGGGAACGCGACGATCTGCACGGCGGACATCGTTTTTCCTGGGACGAGACCGCACCCGAAGCACTGCAGCCGCCCGCCAATGAGGGCTTCGGCACCTTCGTCATTCGCTCGATGATGGAAACGGAGCTGCGCGAAAAGGTGCATCTGGAATTCCGCCCGCATGGCGTTTTCTGCACCTTCCGCATTCCGCAGATGAAGGAGGCGCCGCGGCATGATTTGCCGGCTGTCGCGCGGGGCCTGCAAAGCGGCAGGGACGGCGCCGCGCCCCCTCTGCCGAAAGGTTCGGTCCTGATCGTCGAGGATTCCCCTCTCCTCGCCTCCGTCATGCAGGAAGCCGTGGAATCGGCCGGATGGCCGGTGGTCGGCCTCGCTGCCGACGTCGCCGAAGCGCGTCGCATGGTGGCGGAGAAGAATTTCGCGGTCGCCCTCCTCGACCTCAACCTGCAGGACGAGATTTCGACGGAAGTGGCGCGTGATCTGCGCCGTAAGGGCGTGCCCTATGTCATCGCCAGCGCCTATCGCCCGCAGGATCTTCTGGAGCCGGACTTGGCCGATGCCCCCTATCTGCCGAAACCGATCGATCAGAGAGCGCTCGTTGAAATCGTGCGCCTGTTGATGTCGAGCCCGCTCGAAAGCTTCGCGTCGGTGTGAGAGGCGGTACCTTGTCGAGATCGCCGGACCGCCCGACCGGACAGCTGAGGACAGAATCCCCTCGCTGACAGCGGCGTCAGGAGACCATTTCAAGGCCGGCGAGCTGGCGCACGGCGGCTTCGACGGCGACCCGCTCGAACGGCTTGCGGACGATCAGGGCGTCCCGCTCCCCGACGGAGCGCAGCACCTCGCTCGGGAAAGCCGTCAGATACATGACCCGCGCTTCGTGAAAGCGACGGATGGTGCTGACGGCGTTGAGCCCGTTGCCTTCGGCGAGCCGCACGTCGGCGAGGATGAGATGCGGCCGCTTCTCTGCAGCCTTGAAAACCGCCTCGCTCTCCTTGCTGGCCGTGCCGATCACCTCGATGCCCATGCTCGAGATGATGCTGGAGATATCGCTGGCAACGAGCGGCTCATCTTCGATGATCAGCGCCGACAGGCTCGGCGAGGCGAGCATCCGGTAGCCCTCGTCGACGAGACCTTGCGCTCTCTCCGCGCTCACGCCGAGGATCGTCGCCACCTCGTCGGCGCGGAACCCGCATACGGCGCGCAAAGCGATGGCTTCGCGTTCTTTCAGCGGCAGACGCAAGAGACCGCCATGCAGCACTTCCTGCCCGATGGCACGGCCGTTGCTGACCCACATCGGCGAAATCTCGGACGCGCCGACCTCATGGAAATGGCGAAAGAGGGTGATGAGGGGATCGGTCTTGCCGTCGAGCCGCGCCGGATCGAACCGCCGTAGACAGCGTTCGATGACCTCGTCGGCCTGCGGCAGCGAGCCGAACAGGCAGAAAGCATAGCGGCGAAGACGAGCCACCGCGTGTTTCACGTCGTCGGAAACCTGCGTGTTCATACTCTACCCCCGAGCCGTCCGACATGAGGTGACAGCCTATCGGCAAACTTGCGCCGACACATTAACCTGGGCGAACTTAGTGTTCAAACGCGGCTGCCGGCGCCGAAAGTCCGTAGCCGTCTAACGACCTTAGACGTGAAACCTCGGCAAAATATGGCAGGCTTTGCCGCCGCGGGTGATTCTTGCGCGAAACCGGGCGTTGGGGAAGAGAGCAGGCAAACGGTGAAATGACGACCGGTGACGACCGGAAAGGCAACGTCCGTCGCGAGATCGCCGCGCTGATCCCGCATCTGCGCCGCTTTGCGAGATATCTCGTCCAAAATCCGGAATGGGCGGACGATCTCGTGCAGGAATGCCTCGTGCGCGCTGTCGCGTCCCTCGACCGCTACGAGGACGGCACCAATCTCAAAGCCTGGCTCTTCACCATCCTGCGCAACATCTACAAGAACGATCTGCGCAAGAGCGCCAACCGGCGTCGGGTGGAAGAGGATCTGACGCATGAGGCGAGCACGCACAGTAAGCCCGGCCAGGAATCCGCCGTGGCTCTCCAGGAGGTGCGCCATGCCTTCGCCCACCTCTCGCCGGAGCATCGCGAGATCCTGCTTTTGACGGCGGTGGAAGGCGTCGGTTACGAGGAAGCGGGCGAGATGCTCGATATTCCGATCGGCACGGTGCGCTCGCGCGTCTCGCGCGCTCGCGCCCGCCTCACGCAGCTCCTCCAAGAGCCCGGCGGTGCGGACGCCATGACCGCAGCGGCCGGCGATGCCGAGATCGACGATCTCCAGAAGAGCGACTGACCATCAGAGTATGCGCCGGGTGGGCGGCGCAGGCGTTCGCCGCCGCAGGCATGACGGGGCCCCGGCCGTCGCCACACGGATCTCGGCGGCTTAGTCTTCGCTTTTCGGCTTGCTGAAACGAGAACCGGCACCCGGAGTTCCAGCGGCTCCCTCCGCTGTCTTTTCGGCACTCTCTAGCGCGGTCTCGCCCTCAGCCGGCGCGTCGCCGGTGAGCGCCTGAAGCAGGCGATCCGGCACGTCCTCGGCGAGAACCTCCTCGCCGAGCTTCGCGAGCTGTTTTTGCAGGTAGTCATCGTCCTGCGACACGGGGAACCCCGAAGATACCATAGGAATGCCGCCGGATTGAGCTCGCGGTCTGATCATCTCTGTTGCCTTGAACCAGCGCTTAGCCGCGTGATGTTGCGCGAGCGTCGGCCCCTCTGTCAAACGGGAGACTGACGCACGGAGACGGCCTCCGCGCGTCCATTGACGGCGCCGCCGGAAGCCGAAGCGGCGGTCTTGCGGACCGGATTGCTCGGCGCCTTCCAGCGCCCGGCCTTGCGGTAAAGGCTCGCCTCCAGATCGGCAAGCGCTTCATCGAGGAAAGCCCGCATCGTCGGCGAAACGGACTGCATCACGTCCGCGTCGGCGCGCTGCCACAGCGCTTCGATCTCGGCGACCTTTTCCTCACCCTTCTCGGTGAGCTCGATCATGCATTTGCGCTGATCCTGCGGGGCCGTGCGGCGGCGGATATAGCCGTTGCGCTCCAGACGCACCGTCATCTTCGTCACCGTCGGCGGCTGGATGGCGAGCAGCAGCCCGACATCGGAAAGGCACATCGCGCCTTTTTCCTTGAGCAGCATCAAGACGCCGTCCTGGCCCGGATGCAGATCGATTTCGCGCAATTTCGCCGCCACGAAAACGCGCTGGGCCTTGCCGGCCTGCGAGAGTTTGTAAAGCAGTGTGTCCTGAACCAAGAGCAGATCCCTCCTCCGCGGGGACGCGCCGATTTCTTCAAGCGCGTCAGTGCATTCGGTGGCAGGAAACACGGCAGTCGGAGGCTGGTTCCGCTCCAGGTTGCAGGAAACGCGCTTTTGTCGCGCGCTCCGTTGGTCAGGAGAAAGATCGCCGGATGGCGAGCGAGCGCGCCTTATCCGGCGAGATCGCTCTCCGCCGATACGTCGTTCCGCTCGCGCCGCCTCGGCGCGTTCTGCCGCCCTTGGGTCTTCGCCTTGGAGCGCGCAACGGCGGCTTTCTGGGCTTCGGCGGTCAGTTTCATCGTCGACACATAGGCGTTTTCAAGATGCGACCGCATTCTCCGCGCCGCAAGCTCGCGGTCGTTGGCGCACAGCGCATCCATGATCTCCATATGCTCCTTCACCCAGGTCACGATTCGTTGAACGGGCTGAACGCCTTGATATTCCAGGAGCCGGCGCATACGGTTCTGATGCTGGATCGCCTGCACGAAGAAGCTGTTGTTGGAGAAACCGGCCATCATCTCGTGGAATTGCGCATCGATGGCGAACAATTCCAGGCTGCTCGGCGCCAGGACTTCCCCCTGCTCCAGGAGCCACAAATGCCGGGCGCGGGCGCGGTCGAGCGCCACCATGTCGATCTCGAACGTGTCGAGCATCAAAGCGGCAGGCTCCACCATGATACGGAAATCGTAGCTGTTGCGCATCGCCACCGAGGTGTCGATCGCCGGCTGAAACGTCCAGCCGCGCCCCTTGTTCTTGGTCACGATGCCTTCTTCGGCCATGCGCGACAGCGTGCGCAACAGCACGGCCCGGCTCGTCTTGAAGCGGTCGAGCAGCATCGTCTGAGTGACGGTATTGGGAATGTCGCCCTGCAGGCGCTCGCGAATGAGATCGAGATAAAGCTCGTCGTCGCTGCTGCTCGGCGCCGCCAAAATCGTGCTCTTCAGAGCCGTCCAGCCCTTGAGGAGGACATATCCCTGGTTCGGACGCGCCCGCACGATCTCTTCCTCGGCAAGGAGTGAGAGGGCCGCCCGCACCGGCGTGCGCGACACGCCGAGCTGGGTTGCCAGCGCCACTTCCGCCAGGCGATCGCCTTCTTCAAGCCGCCGATCTCGAACGATATCCAGGATTTGGTTGGCGAGAGCATATTGGCTCCTGGAACCGCGTTGCCCGTTGGTTTCCTCTCGTCTGGCGCGCATTCGTCTCCCCCTGTGACCTCTGCTTCGATAGATTTGGGTAAACGCTTCGGCGTTCAACGGCAATTCACCGTTGGACGCAGTAACCGGCACGTAAGTCTCACCTAATCGCGACAGATATGTCGCCAACCCCCAGTATTCTCGCAGCCGCGCCCTTGCGCACCACGATCTGTGCCGACCCCGAAAACACCGCATCACATTGCACAAATATGTGCATTTCGTCCATCGTCGACTCAATTATAAAACCTGCCGGGGAATTCCAGCAATAAGAAATCACCGGCGGTTGAAGATGCTTGAGTGACAAACAGTGACGCTGCGGGCGCCTCGCCGACGCCAGCAAAGAGCATATCTCTTCGTCGCTTGTCTTTAACCTGTACAAATAAGCTAAAATAAGACGCACTCTGATGCCGCCCGCCCCAGAGCGATCCAGGAACGAGTCTCACAATTTCTGCGACAGTGAAGCGGAACTCAATTTCCCGTCTAATTTTGTTCTCACACCTTCCCGTGAGAAAGGTCGAGCGCCACGCATTCCGGCTCGCCCGGCGGCAGAAACGGCGCCGGTCGCCCCCGCAGCCGTCTCACGAAACCTTTGAGCCTGTAAGCCTCCCGCCGCAATTTTCCAAAGCGCCCGCTGACAAGGCACACGGCGATGCTGCCTGCCAGCCGCAGAACGGCGAGCGCCCGGCTCCTCCGCCCAACGGACCTCCCAGAATCTCGCCCGGTTTTCTCCATCACATAGGCGTGCGACCAGCCGAAAGAGATGTCTTTGACGCGGTTCGATTTCGCGGCCGGGCGGGCGGAAGGCCCGGACGACCGGTTGCCGAGATGCACCGCCTCCGCCTCCGGCACATAGATGATCGGGCGCCGCGCCGCCCGGTAGCGAAACGCGAGCTCGTCATCTTCGAAATAAAGAAAGATCGCCGGATCGAAGCCGCCGAAGGCGAGGAACGGCGCCACCCGGACGAGCATCACCGCCCCCGACAGCATCGCGATGCAGGCATCGCCTTCGGGCGGGCGACGGTGCTTCTGGCGCGGCTCCAGCGCTGAATCGACCCGAAAGAACACCTTCCCCGTCTCGTTGACGATGCGCGGAACGAAGAGCGCGCAGTCCGGATAGCGCTCCGCCGCGGCAAGAAGCGCCGCGACGCCATCCTCCGACATCGCCGCATCGGGATTGATGACGAGCGCGAATTCCGTCGTGACAGCGGCAAGCCCGGCCATCACGCCGCGGCCGAAACCGCAATTCACGTCGAACGCCAGAATGCCAAGGCCCCGTTCCCTGGCCGCCGCCCGTGTGGCATCCGAGCTGCCATTGTCGACGACGATGCCCGGCAGCCGTGCCGAATGCGCGCCCTGCCAGCGCAACGCCTCAGCCGAATTGTAGGCGACGGTGACGAGCGTGACGTGTCGGGCCAAATCTGCGCGGCTCGGCGCTCTGCCTCTCTCGGCGCTGCCTGTCTCGACGCGGCCATTGGCACCGCCGTCCACCCGCTCCATCCCCTCGTTCGTCACGCCGCGCTCCTGAAATCCGATGCCGCGGGCCTTGCCCGACCGCCCGCCCGTTGTCGAGGGGTCAGAGATCATTGGCCTTTCACATCGATGATGCACACTCGGCCCTGGCGAAGAGCCAGTTTCGCGCTACCATGCGCCACATCGCTCGCACGGCCGGCACCAGAAGCGCAAAGCTCGGCAACCGGCCGAACGGACCGGCACCCGGCCGGCAGCAAGACAAAAAGGGGGCGTGCGTTGAACACACAATCCGAAAACAGAAACACGGTGGGCCTTTGGCTCGCCCGGCTACTCGGCCTCGTTCTGGCTCTCATCGGGCTCGTTCTGGTCGGCGGCGGCGGCTGGCTCGCAAGCCTCGGCGGCTCCTTCTATTACGTTCTCGCCGGCCTCGGCCTTCTGGCGTCCGGCATCTTGATCATGGCGGGCCGCGCCAGCGGCGCCTGGCTCTACATTTTCGTGTTCTTCGCCACGCTTCTGTGGGCCTATTGGGAAGTCGGCCTCCACGGCTGGGCGCTCGTGCCCCGCGTGGTGGCGCCGACCGTGCTTCTCGTCCTCGTCATTGCCGCGATGCCGCCGCTCGCGCCCTGGGATTATTCCTGGCGCTCGGCCTTTGCCGGCATCGCGGCCGTCCTCGTTCTGATGGTCGGCGGCGGGGTCTATATCGCCATCGTCAACGCCCCGCAGGTCCAGGGCCCGTTGCCGGCGGCCGGGCGTCTCGCCATGGCCGACCCGTCACTCAAGGAGGTCGGCAGCGACTGGCCTGCCTATGGTGGCACCTATTCGGCGCGGCGCTATTCCCCGCTCGCCGAAATCAATCGCGACAATGTCGGCAAACTGAAGCGCGCCTGGGTCTACCATACCGGCGATCTGCCCGACAGCGAGCTCGCCAAGGGCAAATACGGCGCGGAAACGACGCCGCTCAAGGTCGGCAACACGCTCTATCTCTGCTCGGCCATGAACATCATGATCGCCGTCGATCCGGAAACCGGCAAGGAGCGCTGGCGCTACGATCCGAAGGTGTCCGACGATTGGATCCCCTACACGGCCGCCTGCCGCGGCGTGACCTATTTCGAGGTGCCTGACGCAGCCCCCGATCAGGTCTGCCCGACGCGCGTCATCGAAGGCACGCTCGACGGTCGTCTCATCGCCGTCGATGCCGAGACCGGCGAGCCCTGCTCCGATTTCGGCGACAACGGCTCCGTCAACTTCAAGCGCGGCATGGGCGAAGTCGTCCCCGGCATGGTCTCGATGACCTCCGCGCCCACCATCGTGCGCGGTGTCATCGTCACCGGCCATCAGGTGCTCGACGGCCAGAAACGTTCAGCCCCCTCGGGCGTCATCCAGGGCTTCGATGCCGTCACCGGCGAGCAGCGCTGGGCCTGGGACATGACGCAGCCGGAGATCACCGGCCAGCCGCCGGAAGGCAAGACCTACACCCGCGGCACGCCGAATATGTGGACGACGGCGAGCGGCGATGAAGAGCTCGGCCTCGTCTACCTGCCGATGGGCAATTCCGCCGTCGATTACTGGTCGGGCTCCCGCACCGACGCGGAGAGCGAATATTCGACCTCGCTCGTCGCCATCGATGTGGAGACCGGCAAGCCCGCCTGGCACTTCCAGACGGTGCACAAGGATGTCTGGGATTACGATCTCGGCGCCCAGGCGACGCTCGTCGATTTCCCGGTCGGCGACGGCACCGTGCCGGCGCTCATTCTCCCCTCTAAGCAGGGCGACATGTACGTCCTCAACCGCGAGACCGGCGAGCCGATCACCGGCGTCGAGGAACGCCCGGTGCCGACAGGTGGCGTGGAGCCGGAAGAGCGCTCGCCGACCCAGCCCTTCTCGCTCTATCACACGCTCCGCAAGCCGGACCTGACGGAAGCCTCCATGTGGGGCATGTCGCCGATCGACCAGATGGTGTGCCGGATCGAGTTCCGCCGCTCCTCCTATGAGGGCTTCTACACGGCGCCGACCTCCGACCAGCACTGGATCGAATATCCGGGCTACAATGGCGGCACCGATTGGGGCGGCATCGCCGTTGATCCGACCCGCGGCGTCATCGTCGCCAATTACAACGACATGCCGAACTACAACCGTCTCGTGCCGCGTGCCGAGGCCGAGCGCAAAGGCTGGGCGCCGCGCAGCCAGGAGCGTGGTGCCATCGGCGGGGCGGAAGGCGCCGGCGATCCGCAGGCCGGCACGCCCTACGCCATCAACGTCAATGCCGGCTGGCGCCTGCCATTCACCGGTCTCCTGTGCAAGGAGCCTCCCTATGGCGGCATTCGCGCCATCGACATGGAGACGGGCAAAACCCTCTGGGATCGCCCGTTCGGCGAGGCGCGCACCAACGGGCCTTTCGGCATCCCCTCCATGCTGCCGATCACCATCGGCACGCCCAACAATGGCGGCGCGGTGGTGACCGCCGGCGGCGTCATCTTCGTCGCCGCGGCGACGGACAATCTCATCCGCGCCATCGATATGGAGACGGGCGAGACCTTGTGGAGCGACGTGCTGCCGGCAGGCGGCCAGGCGACGCCGATGACCTATGAGGCGAACGGCCGGCAATATCTCGTCATCATGGCGGGCGGCCACCACTTCATGGAAACGCCGATCGGCGACGCCCTCGTGGCCTACGCCCTACCCCAGCAATAAGGGGCCGCAGCAATAGGCGCTCGCGCCTTTGAGAAACACCGCCCGGGGCATATCCCCGGGCGTTTTCGTTTTCGCACCTACCGTCTGCCGGAAGCAGGCTTTATCCCGGCATCTTCAGCGGCGGAAACCCCTCGTACCATTCCCCATGACGGCCTTCGTGATTGTCCATGCCGGGCCGCGTCAGATAGCCCCTCGGGGGAATGTAGCTTGAGATCGTGCGCGCCGGGCGCTCCGACCAGGTCAGGTTAAAAGCCGCGAGTTTGGGAAAGAACTCCATCGCCGAATAGGGCAGATGGTCGTGCACCCACCACGCCATGGCGCGCCAGTCGGCCCCGTCGGCATAAAGGTCGGCAAACCACGGGATGACGATGCAGGCCGTCGCCCCCATCTCGCCCTCAGGCCCGCGCCGATCCCAGATATGCCCGGCATAACTCGTCTCGTTGCGCGCGCAATTGAGCTTGTTGTCGTTGCCGAAAGCGTTGAGCTCCGGCGCCCGATAGGCCGAGCGGATGGCGATCCGCCCGAACGTCGCCTCGATCGGTTCCAGAAGCTCCTCGCAAAGCCGCCGCCCCGCCGCGATCATCAGATCGGGATCGTCGGGCACGTTCGGCCGTCCGTAAAAGCCTGAGATTTCCGAATAGAGAAAATCGCGCAGGAAGAAATTCGCCGACAGCCGCACCCGCCCGAGCTCTTCAAGCGCCCGCATGCTCGCGGGCTTCCTCCTCACCCCGCCCTCATGGCCGGCGCCAACTGCGTGAAACGGCACGCAAAAGGCCTCGCGAAAGACCTGCGCCAGGAAGCGAAAAACGACGAAAACATGGGAAGGAAATTGGTGGAGCCGAGGGGAATCGAACCCCTGACCTCTGCAGTGCGATTGCAGCGCTCTCCCATCTGAGCTACGGCCCCGCCGCGAACCGAAAACGGTCGCAAGCGACGCGCATTTAGGGTGTGCCCCCGGAGGGTGTCAAGCGGACTTCCGCATGTCGGTCCGTTCGGCACGCGCTAATCGGCGCCCTAATCTTTGGCGGCACGCCCCGCATCGTCTTCCAGGGCCGCTTCATCGTCCAGAAACGTGATCCGCCCCTCCGGCTCCGGCGCCACCTCATGGGCGGAACGCACGAAGGCCATGACGTCGTTGGCGATCAGCCGGCCGTCGCGCCCGTTGATGAGGGCGTGCCCCTTCGTCAGCGCCACATAGCCGTCGCCGCCATCCGCCATGAAATCGTTGGTGGCGAGCGTATAGACCGCGCCCGGATCGAGCGGCTTGCCGTCGATCTCCACGGCCTCGACGCGTTCCCCCGCGGGCTTTTTGAGATCGGCCGTCACGCGCATGCCGGAAATCTGCGGGAAACGGCCGCTGGCATTCTCCACATCGCCAAATCCGTGCTCGAGTGCTTCCAGGATCGCCGCGCCGGAGATCTCGAGCTTCACCGTGACATTGCCGAAAGGCAGCTCCGTCAGGATATCGCGCCGTGTGATCGTGGCTCCCGGCTCATAGGTTCGGTTGCCGCGAATGCCGCCGCCATTGGTGATCGCGACATCGGCCGCAGTGCCGGCCCGCATCGCATCGGCGACGAGATTGCCGATCGCCGCCTCTCCGGTGCGCACGGTGGCGCGGCGGCTGTCGAGCGCCGTCTTCGTCGTGCCGACGGCGACATCGAGCTCCTTGGAAAGATCGGCCTGAAACTCGTCGATCTTTGCCTGCACAGCGCTGTCGCCGATGACGCCCGCCGTATCGATCGGGCGAAATTCCGGCCACCACGAAAGCCTGCGTGTGCCGTCCTTCTCCTCGATCCCCATGCGCACATCGACGGCAGTGACGTACTCGCCCTGCTCCTTCGATTCCGCCATCGCCGTCTTGCCGTCGAAGAAGATCATCAGATCGTGATCGTCGCCGGAGAGGATGAGATCGAAGGCACGGCTTTGGAAAAGCGCCCGGTCGACCTCATGGCCGGCATGGGCGACGGCGACGACGAAATCGGCACCCTTGGCACGCAAAGCCTCGGCCGCGTCCTCGCCGGTCGCAAGCGCCGGCGCGATCTTCAGCGAGCCAGGGCTCGACTTTTGATAGGAATCCTCCGCTGTGAGGCCGACGATGCCGATTTTGATGCCCTCCGCCTCGATCATGCGCGTATCGGCGATCGCACCGATCCTCTTGCCGTCCTCATCGCGCAGATTGGCGGCGAGCACGGGAAACTCCGCCTCACCCATGCGCCTGGCAAAGACCTCGGGGCCGAAATCGTATTCGTGGTTTCCCGGCACGAAGACGTCCGGCTTGATGATGTTGAGGAGCGTGATGATATGCGCCCCCTCGTCGAAACCCGCCATCAGCGACGGCGAAATCGCGTCCCCCGCATGCGCGAAGATGACGTGATCGCGCTCGGCACGTTCGCGCGCCACCACGGCGCCGATGCGGGCATAGCCGCCGCGCACATCATCCGAGCCTGCCATCTGGTCGGCATCGTTGACGAGAAGAAAGGTGACGGAGACGTCCTCGGCCGCCGCAAAAGAGGGCACAAGCGAGACGGCAATGACGAACGCGGCAAACCATCGCAGCGTTGAAGCCATGGCTTCATTCCCCTGTTCGGACAATCATTATACAGAATTTCAGGATTATGCGTGCTTCGACCCGCTGCTCCATTGGCTCCGCCTGTGCTACGACCTATCTTGCACAACTCGGTGACGCCATGCGCAGACAGGTGGAAGGTGCGCCGTAGAATCTTATCTTGGCCCTGATGCCAGAACGAGGGAAGCCGTAGTGCTGGACCGGCCCGTTTTTTCCAGTTTTTCCGATTCCAGACGCAACGACATGAAGGAGATGGTCCTTCCGTCGGATCATCCGCCCGTGCGCGCCGGGCGCATCGGTGTCCTGCTCGTCAATCTCGGCACGCCCGACGGCACAGATTACTGGCCGATGCGTCGCTATCTGAAGGAATTCCTGTCGGACCGCCGCGTCATCGAAACGCCGCGTCTTTTGTGGTGGCCGATCCTCAACGGCATGGTTCTGTCGACCCGCCCGCAAAAGAGCGGCGAGGCCTATGCCACGATCTGGAATAAGGAGCGCAATGAATCGCCCCTGCGCACCTTCACCCGCAGCCAGGGCGAAAAGCTCGCCGCCGATTTCGCCGCCGAAGACCGCGTCGAGGTCGATTGGGCGATGCGCTACGGCAATCCTTCAATCGCCGAAAAGCTGACCGGGCTGCAGGAAAAGGGCTGCGAGAAGGTCCTGATCGTTCCGCTCTATCCGCAATACAGCGCCACCACGACGGCGACGGTGAACGACAAGACCTTCGATGCCTTGAAGGAGATGCGCTGGCAGCCGGCGATCCGCACGGCGCCGCCCTGGCACGATGAGCCGGCCTATATCGACGCGCTCGCCCAGTCGGTCGAAGAGCACATCGCCGGGCTCGACTTCACGCCGGAGGTCGTCATCACCTCCTATCACGGCCTGCCGAAATCCTATTTCGAGAAGGGCGATCCCTATCACTGCCATTGCCACAAGACGACGCGGCTCCTGGCGGAACGCCTCGGCTGGCCGAAAGACCGGCTTCTCACCACCTTCCAGTCGCGCTTCGGGCCGGAGGAATGGCTCCAGCCCTACACCGACGAGACGACGGCCAGGCTTGCGAGCGAAGGCGTGAAATCGCTCGCCATCATGAATCCGGGCTTCGTCTCCGACTGCCTGGAGACGCTCGAAGAGATCGCCATCGGCGTCGGCGAGACGTTCGAGGAGCATGGCGGCGAAAACTTCAGCCACATCCCCTGCCTCAACGATTCCAAGCACGGCATGCACGTCATCAAGACCGTCGTGATGCGCGAATTGCAGGGCTGGCTTTAGAAAGCCCCGCACCGCTCGGGCGGCCAGAGAGTGGGCAGCACGATCACGTCACGCGTTCGGGGACGCGCGAACAAGCGGCGTTTGCGCAAGCGCGGCCACTCTGACGCAGCGACCATCGCAGCTTCAGAACAGCCGCACGTCGAGCACAAACGGCTCAAAGCCGATCACCCTGATCTGCGAGGCCCCGGGATGCCGATGATTGACGAGAACGTTCACGTCCGGCGAGCCTTCGATCGGCACGATCGCTGAGGGCACTTTCAGGAGCGGAGCCGACGCAGAGCGGAGCCAGGCATTGCCGCGTTGCTGCGTCCAGCTCTCCTGCCGGCGCCAGTCGGGCGGCATCTCGGTGAGCTCCACCGTCTCCGCCGCCATGTCATCGGGCGCCTCGTAGCGAACCATCACCAGGTTCGGCAGGAGCGCCGGATCTTCGACATGGACGAGCTTTTCCAGGACGCAGAGCGACGGAGAGGTGGCGCAATAGGTCACCGCATGCCCGATGGTGTTCCAGCGACCGTCGAAGAAGAGACCGTATCCGCCGTCGAAGGTTTGTGCGTACCGTTCGCCCGACAGGCGCCACAGCAGCATTACGCGGCCGCACCCCATGCGATCTTGCCAAGGATCGTTTCGATCACCCGCGCGCCGGCCTCCGTCTGCGCGACGAGGAGCGGCATGTCGCCATGGAGCTCGGCCAGGGGACGCCGGAGCCAAAAATTGGCCTTTTCCTTGTCCCCAAACGTGTCTTCGGCGACGGTCTGAATGCGGAGAAGCCGCACGGCGCGGTCGGATTCCTCCACGGTCAAAGGCTGCCGCTTCTCGCTGCGATGGCGCCGCGTGCGCTGCGGAAGAACGAATTTTTCGATTTCCTGCTCGCTCAAGCCCGCCTCTGCCAGGCCCTTCAAGGCCGCCAAGGGGAGCCGGTTTCGCACCGCCACCGCCAATTCCGCCTGCGTGCGCACGGCACTGCCGAGGACCGACGAGCCGCCAAGCTTGCGCGCGACTTCCTCCACGACGATCGACATGCGCCACCTCTTTCACGAACGGCAATGTGCCGTATATATGCCGGCATATTGCCGAACTCAAGTCCGCGATCGGCTGAGCCACAGCGCCCCAGCCGCAACCTCCGAGACGATCGCAGCCATCTTCTTGCCCACCCCCATAGAAGAGCGCACCAGAAGAGCGCGACCTTGCCTGTTCGGCCGCATCTCGGCGATGTGATCATCCCCGACGTGTTCGATTAACGGAAATCTGCTACCGCCCTTGGCCGGCAAGATCGCCCACGAAGATTGGCGCTGCAGGCACGCCATTCCCATGTAGAGGAAGACGGCCTCGCAGCAGGCCCAAGGAGAAGTAACACCCATGCTCGGTGGATTCGATATCGTCGTCATCGTCCTGGTCGTCTTGATCGCGCTCGTCCTCTTCGCGAGCGTCAAGACGGTGCCGCAGGGCCACAATTACACGATCGAGCGCTTCGGCCGTTACACCAAGACGCTGTCGCCCGGCCTCAACGTCATCGTGCCTTTCATCGACCGCGTCGGTGCCAAGATGAACATGATGGAGACGGTGCTCGACGTGCCGAGCCAGGAGGTCATCACCCGCGACAACGCCACGGTGACGGTGAACGGCATCACCTTCTTCCAGGTCATGGATGCGCCGCGCGCCGCCTATGAGGTGAATTTCCTGGAAAACGCCATCGTCAATCTGACGATGACCAACATCCGCTCCGTCATGGGTTCGATGGATCTCGATCAGCTCCTCTCCATGCGCGACGAGATCAACGACAAACTTCTGAAAGTGGTCGATGCGGCCGCCGGCCCCTGGGGCGTGAAAATCACCCGCATCGAGATCAAGGACATCGATCCGCCGCGCAATCTCATCGATTCCATGAACCGCCAGATGATGGCGGAGCGTGAAAAGCGCGCCTCGATCCTGACGGCACAGGGGCTGCGCGAGGCCGCCATTCTGAAGGCGGAAGGTGAAAAGCAGTCGCTCATTCTCCAGGCCGAGGGCCGGCGCGAGGCCGCCTTCCGCGATTCCGAAGCGCGCGAGCGCGAGGCCGAAGCCGAGGCGAAAGCGACCGCCTATGTCTCGGAAGCCATCTCCAAGGGCGACGTGCAGGCGATCAACTATTTCGTCGCGCAGGAATATGTCGGCGCGCTCAAGGCCTTCGCCACCTCGCCCAACCAGAAGACGTTCTTGATGCCGATGGAAGCCTCCGCCGTCATCGGGGCGCTCGGCGGCATCACCGAAATCGCCCGCGAAGCCTTTGCCGACAAGGACGAGCATCCCGTGCGGGGCGGCCGCGCCAGCAGCACCAGCAGCAGCCCCAGCAGCAGCAGTGGCAGCGTGCCCTTCACCGGCCAGCGGCCGGAGCCGTCCGGTGACATCTCATGATCCAAGCCGCGATCGAAAGCCTCGGCGGCTGGACCTGGTGGATCCTCGGGCTCGTCCTTCTCGGCGTGGAGGTTCTCGCCCCCGGCTTCTTCTTCCTGTGGTTCGGCGTCGCCGCGCTCCTCATCGGGGTGAGCGCGGTCACCATCTCCTGGCCGTGGCAGATGCAGATCCTGGGCTTTGCCGTTCTGTCGGTGGTCGCCGCTCTCGCCGGCCGCCGTTTCTTCGGCTATCGCGACGCGCCGTCGAGCGATCCATATCTCAACCTGCGCACCGCCCGTCTCCACGGCCGCACCTTCACGCTCACCGAACCGATCGCGGAAGGCTCCGGCCGCATCCGCATCGACGACAGCGTCTGGCGGGTAAGCGGCCCCGATACGCCGGCGGGCGCGCGCATCCGCATCGTCGGCGCCGATGGCGCGCTTTTGCTGGTCGAACCCGAAGCCCCGCTCAGCCACGATTAGGCCGGAACCTCCGCAAACCTTGCGTTAACTATAAGCGTTTACCGCTTGGCAGGCATGTCCCGCGCGTCGCGGGACCGGAAAGCCTATGCGCGTGCGCCTGCCGGCCATCATTGCTTCCGCCGCACTGATCGGCGTCCTTGGTCCCGCACTTCTCGTCGTGCAGGCGAACTCCGCGCGCGCCCAAGAAACCTCAGGCCCCACCGACTTCACCTTGCGCGGCAGCGATGCGGCCGACGAGGACACGCTGTTTCAGGATAGCGGCGAAGCGAACAGCGGCGACGCGGGCGACGAGGCCGGGCAAAGTGCGTCAGCCGAGCCACCGCCTCCGCCGCCCGGACAGCCCTATCCCACGCCCGACGCGCCCATCGGCCCGCCCCCATTCGGGCCGAGGCCGGACGAACCGATAGGCCCTCCGCTTGCCGGGCCCCCGTCCCCGCCTCAGCCGGAACCGCGCCAGCGCCGCGCCACGCCAAAACCGCAGCTCGACGGCCGCCGTCTCATCCGCCGCGTCGTGGAGGAGGAAGAGGCGGAAGATCCCTATGCGCAGGTCGGTGTGCGCGTCGGCACCTTCGTCCTGCGCCCGACGCTCGATCTGGGCGCCATCGCCTCCGACAATCCGGACGGCGACGAACAGCAATCCTGGGAGGCGGGCGGCCTCGTCGCCCCCACCCTCAATCTGCAATCCGACTGGGACCGTCACGCCGTCGAACTCGACCTCCGCGGCACGGCAAGCTTCTACGACGACCATGCCAACGACGACCGTGAGGCAGAGGCGAAATTCACCGGCCGCTACGACATCAGCTCCGACACGGAAATGAATGTCGAGGCGGGCTATCTCTACACGCTGGAATCCTTCACCGATCCCGACACGCCGTCAGCCGCCGTCGAACGTCCGGCCGAACAGAATTACAACGCCGCTCTCGGCGTCACCCAGCGCTTCAACCGTCTCGGCATGTCGTTGCGCGGCTCCTTCGAGCGCGAAACCTACGAAGACGTCACCACGGCCTCCGGCGCCACGATCAGCCAGGAAGACCGCAACAACAACGATTATGCGCTGACCGGACGCGCGAGCTATCTCATCTCGCCAGCGCTCGAGCCTTTCGTGGAGGCGCGTCTCGGCACCACCCGCTATGACGAGAGAACGGATGCCGCCGGCTATCGCCGCGACAGCCGCTGGGGCGAACTGACCGGCGGCGTCATCGTCAATCTGTCGCCGAAACTCGCCGGCGAGATCGGCGTCGGCTATCGCCACGAAAACTACGACGATCCGCGTTTTGAGGATCTCAACGCGCCGCTCGCGACGGCCGCGCTCTTGTGGTCGCCGCGCCGCCTCACCAATGTCCGCCTCGACCTCGCCACGACGACGGAGGGAACGACGATCGAGGGCGCCTCGGGCTCCGTCATCCATTCCGCCGATCTGACGCTTGAGCGGCGCATGCGCCACAATCTCTTCGCAGAGGCAGGCCTCGGCCTCGATTACCGCGATTACCACGGCGTCGATCTCACGGAGACGACCTGGACCGCTTTCGGCGGCCTCGTCTACGACCTCAACCGCTACGCCGCCCTCATCGGCCGCTACACCTACGAGCGCAGGATCCTCGATCCGGGCGAGACGGTCGAAACCAACACCGTCTCCGTCCGCCTCCGTCTGAAGCGCTAGGGTCCAAGGCGCCCCGGAATCTCGCACCCGACTCCTGGGCCAGAATTTAGCGTCAGAATCCAAGGATTGACGGAAGAAGCCTATGGCACGGCCTCTTCCCCTCCCCCTTGCGGGGAGGGGCCAGGGGAGGGGTGTCTCCGTTTGCCGGGCGGTCAGCGGCTCTGACCTTGAAACTCACCACCCCTTCATGCCCCGGCGCCAGAGCTCTTATCCCCGAACGTCCAAACAAAACCCGACCCATCGGATTTTCCGATCATATCGCCGCGAATTTCGAACTTTTTATTCGGATTTCACGGACCTACCTCCCTCCCGTAACAGCAACGGGATTTCAGCGATGAGCGAAGATTACTCCTCCACCAGACCCGAGGAACTGAAGCCGTTCCTCGGCCGCCATTTCATCTACACCTATGACAATGGCTGGCAGTACGAGATGTACATCAAGAACGCCGACACCATCGACTACCGCATCCACAGCGGCATGGTCGGCGGTCGCTGGGTGCGCGATCAGAAGGTGCATCTGGCCCGCCTCTCCGACGACGTGCTCAAGGTGTCCTGGGACGAGCCGACCGGTACCTCCGTCAGCGTCTCGGTGAATTTCGCCGAGCGCCAGCTCCACGGCGTCATCTTCTTCCCCCAATGGATCGCCCAGGATCCGAAGAAGACGGTGTGCTTCCAGAACGAGCATCTCGACGAGATGCGCGCCTTCCGCGATGCCGGCCCGACCTATCCGAAGCTCGTCATCGACGAATTCGCCAAAGTGACGTTCCTGGAGACCTGCGCGGTCGACGACGAAACCGTCGTCGCGGTGGCGCCTGAGGAATTGCCCGAAGGCTATGCCAGCCGGACCTGATCCTGCCCGTCGAGCAACAGGCGGCCCAGCGCCCGGGCCGCCTTGCCGGCCCGCGTCTCGTCGGCCCAGCTCAGCGCGAGCGGGATGACCCTCCGGCTGCCGCTGACGAGATCGAGCTCCACCAGGCGCCGCGCCGCCAGATGCGCGGCAACGAGATGTTCGGGCAGCCAGCCCCAGCACAAACCGCTGAGAACTGCCTCCACGCCGGCTTCCAGGCTGTTCACGTCCCAGGTGCGGCCATCGGAGGGCGACAGCCCCTCGCTCGCCATCACCGCCCCGTCGCCGCTGATCGCCACACGCAGATGGCGCGCCAGCGTCGCCGGCGTGATGGCGCCGCCCGACCTTTGCACCAGCGGATGCCCGGGATCGGCCACGGCCAGCATCGGGATGTCGATGAGCGGATGCTGATCGGCTCGTCCCGGCTGCCAGAGCGAAATTGCGAGATCGAAATCGTCGGAGGCCCGATCCGGCTCGGGCACGCGCACACTCTCGCGCAGCGCCACCTCCACATGCGGATGGCGCTCGGCAAACACCTGCAGCGCGCCGAACAACCTCTGACGGGGAAAGATGCTGTCCACGCGAAGCCGCACCTGGCTCTCCTCGGTGCCGAGCGACCGGGCGCGATCCTCCAGCCGGCTGAGATCGTCGATGAGCGGATTGGCCTCCGCCAACAGGCTTCGCCCGGCCGGTGTCAGCCGGGCCCTGCGGCCTTCGATCTCAAAGAGCGCGACGCCGAGGCGCTCCTGCAGGCGGCTGATGGCATAGCTGACCGAGGACTGGCTGCGGTTGAGCCGTTCCGCGGCCTGGGCGAAGCCGCCGCTCTCGACGACGGCCTGCAGGACGGCCCATTGCTCCATCGTGGTTCTGGGAATCCGCATCGCGCCCGTCCGGTCCCCGCCCCTCGTTGATCCCCGGCTTGAAGCCCCCGTCCTCTCCCGGGGCGAGAGGTCCCTCGCGCTGATCCCGCGCTGATGAAGCGTGGCGCGACGGGCGCGAGGTCGGATCGGAGACGCCATCGCCTCCGACCTTTCCGCATCCCTTGGAGGGAGCCCCCTTATACGTCGGCGCCATAGGACGGCGCCGACGTGATCGGCCAAACTAGCCGACGAGGCCCTTCAGCCAATCCTTGCCGAGCTTCTTCAGCTCCGCCTTGAAATCGTCCGCGATATCCTCGCGGTCGAGCGCATAGGCGACATTGGCGGCAAGGAAGCCGGATTTCGCGCCGCAATCGAAGGTCACGCCGCGGAAGCGCACGCCGGTGAAACGCTGCTTCTCAGAGAGAGCCTTCATACCGTCGGTCAGCTGGATCTCGCCGCCGGCGCCGGGCTTCGTCGTCTCCAGAAGCTTGAAGATCTCCGGCTGCAGGATGTAGCGGCCGGAAATATAGAAGGTCGAAGGCGCCTCTTCCTTCTTCGGCTTCTCCACCATGCCTGTGATTTCGACGCCGACATCGTCGTCCTCGCCGAGCGCCACGATGCCGTATTTGTGCACCTGCTCCGGCACCGTCTCTTCGAGCGCGATGACGTTGCCGCCGTGCTTTTCGTAGGCGGTCATCATCTGCGCCAGACAACCGGGCTCGGAGCGCATCAGCATGTCGGGCAGAAGCACGGCAAACGGCTCGTCGCCGACGATCTCGCGCGCGCACCAGATCGCATGCCCGAGACCGAGCGGCGCCTGCTGGCGGGTAAAGCTCGTGCCGCCGGCGGGCGGCAATTCGGCCTTCAACACGTCGAGCTCGGCGGTCTTGCCGCGCGCCTTCAGCGTGTCTTCGAGCTCCGGCTGGATATCGAAATGGTCTTCGATGACGCCCTTGCCGCGCCCGGTGACGAAGACGAAATGCTCGATGCCGGCGGCCTTCGCCTCGTCGACCACATATTGCAGCACGGGCCGGTCGACGATCGTCAGCATCTCCTTCGGCACGGCTTTGGTAGCGGGAAGAAATCGTGTGCCGAGGCCTGCGACAGGCAGGACGGCTTTTCTGATCCGGTTAACCACGGGAACCTCTTGGGGTACGGACAAGCGCGACACCCGTTTAGAATAAGCGTCCCGCACGAGTCCAGGCGGGTCGGGGTGGCGCACGCAGGCTCAAAACCTAGGCGACGCCCGCAAAAAGTGAAGGCCAGAAGAAAGGGGACGGGCGCGCATGAGCGTTCTGGTAACGGGGGGCGCCGGTTATCTGGGCAGCCAGCTCGTGCTCGCGCTTCGCGACGAGGGCGAGAACGTCGTCGTCCTCGACAACCTTTCCACAGGCTATGAATGGGCCGTGCCGCGCGGCGCCGAACTCGTCATCGGCGATGTCGGCGACCGGCTTCTCCTCAACCACATCATGCGCACCCGCCGCGTCGATGCCGTCCTGCATCTCGCAGGCGCCCTCGTCGTCGTCGATTCCGTCGCCGACCCGCTCGGCTATTATCTGAACCACTCGATCAAGACGCGCGAATTGATCGCCGCCGCGGTCGCGAACGGCGTCGACCACATCGTCCTGTCCTCGTCGACCGCCGTCTACGGCCACCCTGCCGAAAATCCGGTCCCCGAGACCGCGCCGCTCGAGCCGCTGACGTCCTACGCCGTCTTCAAGGCCTCGGCGGAGCGCATGCTCGCTGAGGCCGGCGCCTCCTACGGCCTCAAGAGCGTCAGCCTGCGCACCGGCCATATCGCCGGCGCCGATCCGTCGGGCCGCGTCGGCCATGCGATCGTCGGCGCCACCGATCTCGTCAAGATCGTGCTCGAAGCGGCCCTCGGCCGGCGCGAATACGTGCCCGTCTTCGGCACCGATTACGACACGCCCGACGGCACCGGCATTCGCGATTACGTGCATGTCGCCGACGCCGCCGATGCGCATCTGGCCGCCCTCGCTTATCTCCGAGCCGGCGGCGACAGCCTCACCGTCAATTGCGGTTATGGCCAGGGCCACAGCGTGCTTGAAGTGATCGACGCGGTGCAAAGGATCGCCGGCAAAGTGCTCGATGTGCGCGCCCGCGCCCGCCGGGCCGACGATATCGTCAGCCTCGTCGCCGATCCGCACCGCATCCTGAAGGCGCTCGCCTGGCAGCCGCGCTTCTCCAATCTCGAAACGATCCTGGAACACGCGCTCGCCTGGGAGGCCCGCGCCGCCATGCGCGCCGCCTGAGGCGGATCGCCGCCTTTCTTACGGCCGGGTGTCATGGCGGTTTCTCGCCCCGGCGTGCCACGGCGGCTTTTGCCGCGCCGGAAGCCACGCTAACATGGGCCCTCAAACGAGCGGCTTGAATGCCGCGCCGGTTCGCGTCATGTGCTGCGACACGATGAACCCTCGGCGCGGAGCCGAAAGGCGCCGCCACCGTCGATCCCGGTGATCGACCGGACGAACCGGCCAGGCGCGGGAGCGTGAGATGCGCAGTTTCTTTGCAGGCTTCATGGTGGCGCTCGCCGCTCTCGCCTTTCTCGGCGCGGAGATGGATGTCACTTCGCGTGCCGCAGCGGCCGAGACGATCGTCGTCGCCCAGAACGACCGCCAGCCGTCCCTCTTCCGCTTCCTGTTCGGCCCGCGGCGCAACGCCCAGCCGCAGCGCCAGGAGCCGCAGACGCGCCAGCGCGCCCCGCAGCGCTCCACCCCGCGCCGGTCCACGCGCCGCAGCACGCCCCGCGCACCCGTGGAGCCGCAGGTCGACATCGTGGAGAAGGCGGAAGACGCAAAGCGCGTCCTCGTCGTCGGCGATTTCTTCGCCCGCAGCATCGCCAAGGGTCTCGACGAAGCCTTCGCCGAAAACCCGAAAGTCATGATCATCCAGGCCGCCAACGGCTCCTCGGGCCTGGTGCGCGACGATTTCTACGACTGGCCGGCGCGGCTTCCCGAGCTCATCGCGGAGCACAAGCCGGATGCCGTCGTCGTCATGCTCGGCGGCAACGACCGCCAGGAGATCGGCAAGCTCGCGGTGCGCGGCGACGAATGGAACGAGGCCTATGGCGACCGTGTCGCAAAACTCGCCAATGTCATCGCCGAAAGCGGCGAGCCCGGCATCTGGGTGGGCCTCGTGCCGGTCGCCTCCTCCGTCATGTCGCGCGATTACAGCGCCTTCAATTCCATCTACCGCGAGACCCTGGAAGATTCGCCAGTCAAATTCGTCGATGTGTGGAACGGCTTTGCCGACGACGAAGGCAAATACGTCGCCTCCGGCCCGGACATGAACGGCCAGAACCGGCAGCTGCGCGTCGGCGACGGGCTCAATTTCACCCGCGCCGGCCAGCGCAAGCTCGCCTTCTTCATCGAGCGCGATTTGCAGGAAATCCTGAAGACCGGCTCGCCGTTCCTGGCCTCCCTCGAAGAGGGCGAAGCCGCGGCCGAGAAGGAAGCCCGGCCTGCGATCAGCGCCATGATCCCGATCGACAAATTGATCTTGGGCAACGCCGGCGGCCTCTCCACCTATACGCCCCGGATCAGAGCCGAGCAGCCGACAGGCGCCGGCAAGGAAGGCAGCGACGAGGACGCGCCTGCAGCAGAGGACGAAACGGCTGCCGTTCCGCGCTCCTCACCCGCCGAAGCGGCGCCGCAAAAGGTCGAAGAGGAAGACGTCGAGCCCGAGGCGGAAGCCCTGCTCGCCAAAATGATCGCCGGCACGCCGCCGCCGGCCGGTCGCATCGACGATTACCGCTGGCCGCCGGAGCGGCGCACGCCGCCGGTCAAAGCCGCCGACAAGGCGGCCGAGACGTCATCCGAAAAGCCGGCCGAAAGCGATGAAAGTGCTTCGGCCGCCACCTCGCCCGAAGCTGAGGCCGACAATCCAGAACCGGACCCGGCAGAACGCGCAGCGTCAGCGGCACCCGCCGAATAGACCTCACGCGTCGAAACGCGCCGAGGCCCCGGCCTTCGTTATATCTGAAGTCACATCGCCGCTTAGATCTGCCGTCACAGCGGCAGCGAGGTCTCGTCCATCAGAAACTCGTCGATCGAGCGCGCCGCCTGCCGGCCCTCGCGGATCGCCCACACCACCAGCGACTGGCCGCGCCGCACATCGCCGGCCGCAAACACCTTGTCGACGGAGGTGCGATAGCTCTTCTCGTCGGCGAGAATGTTGGTGCGCCGGTCCTGCTTCAGCGCGCCGCCGAATTCCTTGACGAAGGTGTCTTCCAGCGGTCCGGAAAAACCGATGGCGATGAAGGCGAGATCGGCCTTCAGGATGAATTCCGTGCCTTCGAGCGGCTGGCGCTTTTCATCGACGCGAGCGCATTTCACGCCGGTCAGAACGCCGTTCTTGCCGACGAATTCGAGCGTCGCCGCCTGGAATTCGCGCTCCGCCCCCTCCGCCTGGCTGGAAGAGGTGCGAAGCTTCGTCGGCCAGTACGGCCACACCAGCGCCTTGTTCTCCTTCTCCGGCGGGCAGGCGCGGATATCGAGCTGCGTGACGGAAATCGCGCCCTGGCGGAACGCCGTGCCGACGCAGTCCGAGGCCGTATCGCCGCCGCCGACCACCACGACATGCCGGCGTCCGGCCCAGATGTCGTCGGGATGATCGATCTCCGGCACCGGCTCGCCGTTCACGCGCCGGTTCGACTGAATGAGATAGGGCATGGCGTAATGCACGCCGGTCAATTCCATGCCGCCGATGCCCGGATCGCGCGGCCGCTCAGAACCGGTGGCAATCAACACGGCATCGTGCTCATCGACGAGCTCCTTCATCGGCTTCGTCACACCGATATTGACGCCGTAATGGAAGATGACGCCCTCGCCTTCCATCTGCGTCACACGCCGGTCGATATGGTATTTTTCCATCTTGAAGTCGGGGATGCCGTAGCGGCAGAGCCCGCCGGCCTTCGGCTCGCGCTCATAGACATGCACGTCGTGGCCGACGCGCGCGAGCTGCTGGGCCGCCGCCATGCCAGCCGGGCCCGAACCGATGATGGCGATGCGCTTGCCGGTCTTTCGCTCCGCCGGCTGCGGACGGATCCAGCCCTGCTCGAAAGCCTTGTCGGCGATCGCCTGCTCCACCGTCTTGATGGTGACCGGCACGTCTTCGATATTGAGCGTGCACGCCTCTTCGCAAGGCGCGGGACAGATGCGGCCCGTCCATTCGGGGAAATTGTTGGTGGAATGGAGGTTGCGCGCGGCCTCCTCCCAATCGCCCTGCCAGACGAGATCGTTCCAGTCGGGGATCTGGTTGTGCACCGGGCAGCCCGTCGGCCCGTGGCAATAGGGAATGCCGCAATCCATGCAGCGCGAGGCCTGCCGGCGCACCTCCGGCTCCGGCAAGGGCAGGACGAATTCCTTGAAATGCCGGATGCGGTCGGAAGCCGGCTGGTAGCGCTGTTCCTGCCGATCGATCTCCAGAAAGCCTGTGACTTTAGCCATAACTACGCTTCACCCGTCATTCCCGCTGCCGCCCCGCACTCGTCGTGCCGAAAGCCCGCCGCCGGAGATCCCGATCCGGTCAGACTTCATGCCGCAGCCTTTTTTGGATTTCCAGTTCCGCCTGGCGGGCAAATGCCCGCAGATCGGCCCCATGCCCCTACTCGCGCCGCCCTTGCTCGCGTGTCTCTCGTGGCGCGCTCCGCACCTGTCGTGATGGGCCGGCCTGGCGCCGGCCCCGACCTTTGCCTCACTCCGCCGCGATGCGTCGCCCGCCGCCCATGCGGCGTTCTTCCATCTCGACGAGGGCACGACGATATTCGACCGGCATCACCTTCACGAATTTCGGCCGGAAGTCCGCCCAGTTCTCCAGGATGTGCTTGGCACGCTTGGAGCCCGTGTAATGGTGATGGTTGGTGATGAGCGTCAAAAGCCGCTCCTCGTCATGCGTGTTCATGTTGGAGGAGACGTTGACGCGGCCGTGCCATTCCATGTCGCCGCCATGGTGGTGCAGCTCTTCCAGAAGCGCCTCTTCCTCCGGCACTGGTTCGAGCTCGACCATGGCGAGGTTGCAGCGCCGTTCGAACGAGCCGTCCTCGTCGAGCACATAGGCGATGCCGCCCGACATGCCGGCCGCAAAGTTGCGGCCCGTCTCGCCGATGACGACGACGATGCCGCCCGTCATGTACTCGCAGCCATGGTCGCCGCAGCCTTCCACGACCGCGATCGCCCCGGAATTGCGGACGGCGAAGCGCTCGCCGGCAACGCCGGAGAAATAGCACTCGCCCTCGACGGCGCCGTAAAGCAGCGTGTTGCCGACGATGATCGCCTGCTCCGCCGGAAGCTGGAAACCCTCCGCCGGCCGCACCACGATGCGCCCGCCGCACAGTCCCTTGCCGACATAATCGTTGGCGTCGCCTTCGAGGTCGAAGGTCACGCCGCGGGCCAGGAACGCCCCGAAGGACTGGCCGGCCGTTCCCTTCATCTTCACCACGATCGTGTCGTCGGGCAGGCCCTCATGGCCGTAGCGCTTGGCGATCTCGCCCGACAGCATGGCGCCGACCGAACGGTCGAGATTGGCGACCTTCACATCGATCTGCACCGGTTCGCCGCGTTCGAGAGCCGGCGCCGCTTCCTTGATCAGCTTGCGATCGAGCACCGTCTCGATCGGATGCTCCTGGCGCCTTGTCCAGCGGACCTCGTCGTCAGGCGCGTCCTGGCGATGGAAGAGCTTGGAGAAATCGAGCCCCTTCGCCTTCCAGTGCTTGATGAGCGGCATCGTGTCGAGCCGGTCGGAACGTCCGACGAGCTCTTCGAGCTTGCGCACGCCCATCGCCGCCATGATCTCGCGCACCTCTTCGGCCACGAAGAAGAAGTAGTTGATCACATGCTCCGGCGCACCGCGGAAGCGCTTGCGCAACACCGGATCCTGGGTGGCGACGCCGACCGGGCAGGTGTTGAGATGGCATTTGCGCATCATGATGCAGCCGGCCGCAATCAAAGGAGCGGTCGAGAAGCCGAATTCGTCGGCGCCCAAGAGCGCACCCACGATCACGTCGCGTCCGGTCCTCAGCCCTCCGTCGACCTGCAGCGCCACGCGCGAACGCAAGCCCTCATGCACCAGCGTCTGATGGGTCTCGGCAAGGCCGATCTCCCAGGGCAGACCCGCATGCTTGATGGAGGTGAGTGGCGAGGCGCCCGTGCCGCCGTCATAGCCGGAAATGGTGATGTGGTCAGCGCGCGCCTTGGCGACACCGGCCGCAACCGTACCGACACCCACTTCCGCGACGAGCTTCACCGACACGTCGGCCGCCGGATTGACGTTCTTCAGGTCGAAAATGAGCTGCGCCAGATCCTCGATCGAATAGATGTCGTGATGCGGCGGCGGCGAAATGAGGCCGACGCCCGGCGTCGAATGGCGGACTTTCGCGATCACCGCATCGACCTTGTGGCCGGGCAGCTGGCCGCCTTCGCCGGGCTTTGCGCCCTGCGCCACCTTGATCTGCATCATGTCGGAATTGACGAGATATTCCGTCGTCACGCCGAAGCGGCCGGAGGCGACCTGCTTGATCGCGGAACGCTCCGAATCCCCGTTCGGCTTCGGCACGAAGCGCTCCGGCTCCTCGCCGCCCTCGCCGGTGTTCGACTTGCCGCCGATCCGGTTCATGGCGACCGCAAGCGTCGTATGCGCCTCGCGCGAAATAGAGCCGAAGCTCATCGCGCCGGTCGCGAAACGCTTCACGATCTCCGCCGCCGGCTCCACCTCTTCCAGAGGCACCGGCTCGACATCCATAGACTCCGCCTCGCGGATGCGGAAGAGCGAGCGGATCGTCAGCCGCTTCGCCGCCTCGCCGTTCACCATCTCGGAGAAGGTGCGGAAGCGGTCGAAACCTTCGCCGCGCACCGCATGCTGCAGATGCGCCACGGCATCCGGCGTCCACACATGGTCTTCGCCGCGCATGCGGAAGCCGTATTCGCCGCCGACTTCGAGCGTGCGCCTCAGAACCGGGTCGTCGCCGAAGGCAAGGCGGTGACGCCGTGCCGTCTCCTCGGCGATCTCTGCAAGACCGACGCCTTCGATCATCGTCGCCGTGCCGAAGAAGAAGCGGTCGACGAAGGCCGAAGACAGGCCCACAGCATCGAAGATCTGCGCCCCGCAATAGGATTGGTAGGTGGAGATGCCCATCTTGGACATCACCTTCAAAATCCCCTTGCCGACGGATTTGATGAAGCGTTCCACCACTTCGCGCGCATCGACGACGTCTGGGAAGTCGCCGCGCTCATGCATCTGCGCCAAAGTCTCGAAGGCGAGATAGGGGTTGATCGCCTCGGCGCCGTAGCCGGCGAGCACTGCGAAATGATGCACTTCGCGCGCCTCGCCCGTCTCCACCACGAGGCCGACCGAGGTGCGGAGCCCCTTGCGGATCAGGTGATGGTGCACGGCCGCCGTCGCCAGAAGCGCCGGCATGGCGATGCGCTGCGGGCCGACCAGGCGGTCCGACAGGATGATGATGTTGTAGCCGTCGAGCACCGCCCGCTCGGCGCGCTGGCACAGCCGGTCGAGGGCGTCTTCCATGCCATCGGCGCCGAGGCTCGCATTGTAGGTGATGTCGAGCGTCTTCGTCTGGAAATGGTTGTCGGCGATGTCACCGATGCCGCGGATCTTTTCGAGATCGGCATTGGTGAGGATCGGCTGACGCACTTCGAGCCGCTTCCTCTCCGACAGGCCTTCGAGATCGAAGAGGTTCGGCCGCGGCCCGATGAAGGAGACGAGGCTCATGACGATTTCCTCGCGGATCGGATCGATCGGCGGGTTCGTCACCTGGGCGAAGTTCTGCTTGAAATAGGTGTAGAGCAGCTTCGGCTTGTCGGAGAGCACGGAGACCGGCGTATCCGATCCCATCGATCCGATCGCCTCCTGACCGGTCACCGCCATCGGCGCCATCAGGATCTTCAGGTCTTCCTGCGTATAGCCGAACGCCTGCTGGCGATCGAGCAGCGAGGCAGCCGTCGTCGGCGCGCGCGAGGCGACCTCCGGCATGTCTTCCAGAACGATCTGCGTGCGGGCGAGCCACTGGCGATAGGGATTGCCTTCCGAAAGCCGCGCCTTCAGTTCGCCGTCGTCGATGATGCGGCCTTCCTGAAGATCGATGAGCAGCATCCGACCCGGCTGCAGCCGCCATTTGCGCACGATCGAGCTTTCGTCGACCGGCAGGACGCCGGCTTCGGACGCCATGATGACGAAGCCGTCGTCGGTCACGACATAGCGCGCCGGCCGCAGCCCGTTGCGGTCGAGGGTGGCACCGATCTGGCGTCCGTCGGTGAAGGCGATCGCCGCCGGCCCGTCCCACGGCTCCATCAGCGCCGCATGGTACTGGTAGAAAGCCCGCCGCTTCTCGTCCATCAGCGGATTGCCGGCCCAGGCCTCCGGCACCAGCATCATCGCCGCATGGGCGAGTTCGTAGCCGCCGATGGTCAGGAATTCGAGCGCATTGTCGAAACAGGCCGTGTCCGACTGACCCTCATAGGAGATCGGCCACAATTTATCGATGTCGTCGCCGAGAAGCGGCGAGGAGATCGACGCCTGGCGGGCCGCCATCCAGTTGACGTTGCCTCTGAGCGTGTTGATCTCGCCGTTATGGGCGACCATCCGGTAGGGATGGGCAAGCTTCCAGGACGGGAACGTGTTCGTCGAGAAGCGCTGATGCACGAGGGCGAGCGCCGAGGCGAAGCGCGGATCCGACAGATCCTTGTAATATTCGCCGAGCTGATGGGCGAGGAACATGCCCTTGTAGACCGCGGTGCGGCTCGACATCGAGACGATGTAGAAGCCTTTGTCGCGACCGTCGCTCTCGTGGAAGATGCGGTTGGAGATGACCTTGCGCAGAATGTAGAGGCGGCGCTCGAAATCGTCGCCCTCGAGCCCGTCCGCCGCGCCGATGAACACCTGCCGGTGCACCGGTTCCGCCGCGCGGATCTTCTGCGCCTTCGACAGGCAGGAATTGTCGACCGGCACGTCGCGCCAGCCGAGCACCGTCTGGCCTTCCTCGGCCACCACCTGTTCCACGACGCCTTCCAGATGCCGGCGCAGCTCCGCGTCCTGCGGCATGAAGATGACGCCGACGGCATAGCGGCCGAGCGGCGGCAGCGAAAAGCCGTGGGCCTCCGCCTCGCCGCGGAAGAACGCGTCCGGCAGCTGGATGAGCATGCCCGCCCCGTCGCCGACCTCGGGGTCGGCGCCGACAGCGCCGCGATGCGTCAGATTGTGGAGGATCTTGAGCCCGTGCTCGACGATCGTGTGCGAAGGCCGCGCCTTCAGATCGGCGATGAAGCCGACGCCGCAGGCATCGCGCTCGCCGCGCGGATCGAGAAGACCTTGGCCGGCAGCCGGCGTTTTTCGCGTTCCGCGCACGCGCTCCGCGCGCTCAAACGCCTGCGCCGCTGCGCGCATCCGCTCGCTCTTGAGGTGAGGTTCCATCGTCACGGCCTGCCTCCGCCATCTCGCCCCGCACCGAAACCCTTCGTCTCGGGGCACCTCTTCCGTTCGGGTCGCACGCCTCGTTCAGGACATGCGGCTCGAGCAATCGGCTTAACGCCTAAGCTCACACTTATACTGGTTGGGCACATTCGGGTTGAGCGGAATGCCCTTCGCTCGGCCCTTTAATGCCCCGTCTTCGTCGTCGGCGATCTCGGGACCGGCGCCCTCCACCAACTAGGACAGAAGACCTGTCCTATTCATTCACCATCTCAAATTTTGCAAGAGACGACAAGTCGACTCTCCGCGCCGTTCAAAGGCCGAACGGAACTGTTGCGTCGTCGCCGGTGCCGCAGGGTGAAATCCGTGGCAAGCTTCGCCGTCGCGGAGAGAAGCTTCACGGCCGCGGCTGGGCAGCTTTCGCCAACCGTCTATGCCAGACTTTCGCGCCTCGTCAAAGGAGAGATGGGACTTCGCCAAAAATCCCCGATCCTGAATGACTTCTCCTGCCGCGTTCCTCGCGGGCTCGTCTGTCAAAGGCCGAGGCGGAGACTTGGCCGGCCGCGCGGGAGCCTGCGGCCGCGGTCGGGCTTTCGCACATCACCTTGAGGAAGGCGCCGGCAACGCCGCCCGAAGCAACAGAGAAACAGCCGCGAAACAGCCAAGAGACAGCCGAGAAACATCGAGAAAAACCGCTCGCGATCGACAGAACTCTCCAAGCCTTCGTTTCCTGCCGCGAAAACCTCGAAACGGCTGCCCCCGAGCGCTCGTCCCGGCGTCGCAGGCTGCCGCACCCCCTTGCGCCAGACGCGCGCCGGCCCTAAGCCGCCAATATGCAGTTTGCCAGCGACAATTGGTCCGGCGCAGCGCCGGAAATCGTGGAAGCGATCGCCCATCAGGCGGCCGGCCATGCCGATGCCTATGGGGTGAGCGCCCTCGACCGCGCCGTCGAAGACCGCTTCAACGCGCTTTTCGAGCGGGAAGTGGCCGTCTTCTTCGTCGGCACCGGCACCTCGTCGAACGCGCTCGCGCTCGCCGCGGTCAACAAGCCCGGCGGCGCCGTCTTCTGCCACCGCGAAAGCCATATCGTCGTCGACGAATGCGGCGCGGTGGAATTCCAGACGGGCGGCGCCCGCCTGATGCAGCTCGACGGCCCGCTCGGAAAAATCGATCCGGGCGAGTTCAAGGATGCCGTGTCGCGCTTTTCGCCGGATTTCGTGCATGCCGGCCAGCCGATGGCGCTGTCGCTGACGCAGGCGAGCGAGGTCGGCACCATCTATACGCGCCAGGAGGTCGAGGCGCTGACGGCCATCGCCCATGAGCGCGGCCTTCCCGTTCACATGGACGGGGCGCGCTTTGCCAATGCGCTCGTCAATCTCGGCGAAAACCCGGCCGACATCACCTGGCGCCAGGGCGTCGACATCCTCTCCTTCGGCGGCACCAAGAACGGCTGCGTCTCCGCCGAAGCCCTCGTCTTCTTCGATCCGAAAATGGCGGCCGAGCTTCCCTATCTCAGAAAGCGTGCCGGCCACCTCTTCTCCAAGACCCGCTTCATCGCCGCCCAGTTTCAGGCCTATCTCGCCGACGATCTGTGGCTGCGGCTCGCCGCCCACGCCAATGCCATGGCCGAGCGCCTGCGCGCCGGCATCGAAAGCTCCGACAAGCCCCGCCTCGCCTGGCCGAGCGAGACCAATGAGAGTTTCGCCTTGCTGGGGCGCGAGCAGGCGAGCTTCCTGCGCAAGGCCGGGGCCGTCTTCCTGGAATGGCCGCGCCCGCACGGTCTGAAGATGGAGAAAGGCGAAGACGAAATCCTTGTGCGCCTCATCACCAATTTCCAAACGAGCGAAGACGAGGTTGACCGTTTCGTCGAACTCCTCGGCGCCAAGCTTTAGGCTGGAAGCTTCGGCAGCCGCCGAAGAGGCTCCACCGCAAGGTGGACGCACTGCGCGCCCTGTCTCTGGACGCGCGGTCTGCCTCGGGGACGAGACAAACTAAGTCAGCGCAATGCGGAACCTCAGCGCCTCGGCATCCTCATAACCCTCTGGCAGATGAAAACGCTCCACCAGCTTTCCGCCCGCTTTCTCGATCACGCGGAGTGACGGCGCGTTGGTCAGATCGGTCACGAGGTCGATATGATGAAGGCCCAGCGTCGGCAGCTCCGGCAAGAGCTTTAAAAGAGCCGCACTCGCCAGACCCTGGTTCCGCCTCCAGGGCACGACCGAATATCCGATATGACCGAGGACATGTGGCGGAAGTTCGCTTGTCCCGGGCTGCCAGCGCACGCTTATCCGGCCGCAAAACCCCTCTTCCCAGATCCAATAATGAAAGCTCGGAAGCCGGGGGCGCGTGGAGCCGTCCGGCAGGCGAACCGGCCGATCCGGCACGCTCCGCTCGTTCAGACGCGCGAGGAATTGCGCGGCATTTTCATCGATTTCCCTTAATTGCTGCGTCGCGCCATCGGCGCGGCGATCGTCAGGCTGCCACCCATCCTCCAGCGCGCGCCGATAGGCGGACAGAGCAGTGTGTGTCGGTTCGATCAATTTCATCGCAAGGCCATCACGGTGATGTCGCCCGAAACCAGCGCGGATCCGCCATCCTCGAAAGACCCGATCCGGCGTCTTGCCCGACACTGAAGCCGCAGGGCGTCTGCCGCCGGAACGGAATCCGTGCCAACAAAAAAGGCGCCCCTCGCGGGGCGCCTTCGACCGATGACTGGAGGTCGGGTCGGGGGTGTCAGGCGGCCTTGCTGGTCGCGATCGACGCATCGATCTGCTTTTCGGATTTGTCCGAACCGCTGATCGCGATCTTCCGCGGCTTCATGGCCTCCGGGATCTCGCGCACGAGATCGATGTGGAGAAGGCCGTTCTCCAAGGTCGCGCCGGTCACCTCGACATGGTCGGCGAGCTGGAAGCGGCGCTCGAAGGAACGTGCCGCGATCCCGCGATAGAGAATTTCGCGGTCGCGCTCGTTTTCGTCCTCGTTGCGCTGCGCCTTGATCGTGAGAATGTTCTCTTTCGATTCGATGTCGATATCGCGCTCGCCAAAGCCGGCCACGGCCATCGTGATGCGGTAGGCGGTCTCGCCGGTCCGCTCGATGTTGTAGGGCGGGTAGCTCTGGCCGCCGTTTTCCGAGCCTGCCATGGAATCGAGCATGTTGAACAACCGGTCGAAGCCGACGGTCGAACGGTAAAGCGGGCTCAAATCATACTGACGCATCTGAAGTCCTCCATTGAAGCGACATTCTGAGAAGGAAAAGACGGCCTCTCTCAAAAGCCGATCCGCCCTTTCCGCGGGACCCTTTCGGCGTCCCGATTGAGAAATGGGAACTCCCAAAATCCCTTTCAAGCCTTTTCGTGCAGCGCGTGAAAATCGCAGTTTCCCGGGCTTTTGCCGCTGAACGCCAGATGAACGGCCGGTTCTGAACGAGTTCAGTGAGCTCCGCCTAGTCTCCAAACATCGATGGAGGGCAGCCCCTCCGCATCACTGAGGAGACGAAGCCATGAAACTCAACATTCTCGCCGCCGCCGGTCTTGCGACGCTCTCGTTCCTGCCGCTCGCAGCGGGCGCCAGTGCCGCGCCGATCGCCGCCGGCCAGGCCGGCATGACAGTCGAGCGCAGCGACGCCGTCACCAAGGTCGATTATCGCGGCCGCGGCTGGCGCCATCACGAGCGCCGCTGGAACCATAAGCTCAGCACGCACCGCATCTCGCGCAAGCTGCGCCGCCAGGGCTTCACCCCGGTCCGCTATTTCGATACCCGCGGTCGCGTCTATTCGCTCGCCGCCCGCGGCCGGCGCGGCGCCCCGGTCATGCTCCGGGTCAACGCCTATAACGGCCATGTCATCAGCGTGAGCCGCATCGGCCCCAAGCACCGCCGTCACGACGGTCGCCACCACGGCGGCTGGCGTCACCGCTAAGCCCATGACGGCTCCGGCACCCTCGACGGAGCACCAGAGATCGGGCGCTGCAACTGCCCCCTCCAGCGTCCGGTGACGGAGCCGGCGGCCTTCGGGTCGTCGGCTCCCCTTTTTGGGGCACCCCATCGGGGACCAACGCCACTGCTTGCCGCCCGACCCACTTCCCAGTATCAGCGCTGCGGGAGGCGCAGCCTTGGCCATTCTGTTTGAAACCGAGCAAAATCCGATCCCGGACGGCACGAACGCCGAATTCGTGCTGACGCCCGATGGCCGCAAGCTGCGCACCGCCTGGTGGCATCCGGCGGCTTCGGCGAAGCGGGGCACGGTCCTCGTCCTCCACGGCCGGGCGGAATGCATCGAGAAATATTTCGAGACCGTCGCCGAATTGCGCCGCCGCGGCTATTCCGTCGTCACCTTCGACTGGCGCGGCCAGGGCGGTTCCTCGCGCAGCCTGCGCGATCCGAGAAAGGGCCATGTCGACGATTTCTCCGAATATCTCGTCGATCTCGAAACGGTGATGCGCGAGGTGGCGCTCGCCCGCTGCCATCCGCCCTACAACATCCTCGCCCATTCGACCGGCGCCGCCATCGCGCTCCTTTATGCCGCGCGCGCCCGCACGCAGGTCGAGCGCATGGTGCTGACAGCGCCGCTTCTGGCGCTTTCAGGCGGGCGCACACATTTTCTGCGCGTCGTCACGGGCATCCTGAATTATCTCGGCCTCGGCGAGATGTATGCCGGCCCCTTCCGCGGCAATCTCGTTCAGCTCCGCCCCTTCGAGGGCAACCGCGTCACCTCCGACAAAAGACGCTATGAGCGCGTCCGCGAATTGATCGAGGCGCATCCCGAGCTCGGCCTTTCCGGCCCGACCTTGGCCTGGGTGCATTCGGCCCTGCGCGCGGCGGAATTTCTCGCTCTGCCGGAATTTGCCGAACGCGTGCCGCTTCCCGTCCTCATCGCCATGGCCGGCCAGGAGAGCATCGTCTCCAACCGGGCGATCGAAGAGTTCACCATGCGCATCAAGACCGTCGGCAATGTCCGCATCGCCGGCGCCATGCATGAGATCCTTCAGGAGGACGACCGCTACCGCGAGATCTTCTGGGCCGCCTTCGATGCCTTCATCGGCGAGCCCGACGAGGCCTGGCGCGCCGTGTTCACGTCGCCAGGAGCGCCTCCACCTCAGGCGTGAGACGTGTGTCGCCGAGCGCCAGGATCCGCCCGCCGCCTGCCGCCGGCCCGCCGGTCCAGCTCGTCACCGCGCCGCCCGCACCTTCGATGATCGGGATGAGCGGGGCGATGTCGTAGGGCTTCAGCCCGGATTCGACGACGCAATCCATGCCGCCCATCGCCACCATCGCATAGGCGTAGCAATCATAGCCGTAGCGCGTCAGCCGCGCCCGGGCCGAGAGCCTCTCGAAGGCCGGTCTCTCCGCTGCGGTGAAGATGTTGGGGTCGGTCGTGGAGATATGCGCGTGGTCGAGCGCCGCGCAGGCGCGCACCTTGATCGGCCCCGTCTCACCGCCGCGCGCCAGAAAGCTGCCGGTCTCGGCCGAGCCGAAAAAACGCTCGCCGATATAAGGCTGCGACATCATCCCGGCCGCGGGCTTGCCGTCGATCAGAAGACCCGTGAGGCAGCCCCAGAGCGGCAGGCCGCAGATGAAGGCGCGCGTGCCGTCGACGGGATCGAGGATCCACACATGCGAACGGCCCTCGCCTTCGGCGCCGTATTCCTCGCCGATGATGCCGTGCTCGGGATAGGTCTTGCGGATGAGGTCGCGCATGGCGCGCTCGGCGCCGCGATCGGCCTCCGTCACCGGGTCGAAGCCCGCCTCAAGCTTGTTGTCGACGGCGATCGCGGAGCGGAATCGCGGCAGGATCGCATCGGCCGCCACGTCGGCGAGACGGTGCAGGAAGGGAAAAAAGCTTTCCATGGAATGCATAGCAGGGTTGCCGTTTTGCCACTGTGTGGGAAAAGTTGTTTTAAATCAGAGGGTTGATGAATTACCCAAAACGTTTGCATTGCCGCTCAGGGTGACTATATCGGAACCCGACGGGCAATCGGTGCCGTAAGCCTCTTGCATCTTGTGCAAAGCAGCATAGATTGTGCGTTGCGATACGTTGTATCGCAGCCCTCATTGGGCGTTTCCTCCCTAGACTTGGCCGCACCTCGGTGCGGCCATTTTTCTTTCTGCCCATGCCGTTTTCGAAGGCATGGCGCGTCGGGAGGCAGACCGTTTCGAAGCCGCATCCGCACGAGAACCTGTCACGATTTATTCGGCCGCCTCGTCGAAGGCGATCGGCGGCGCGATCGAGACGCCCATCAGGGCCTCGGCCAGATCCTCCACGAGAGCCTGCACGCTCTCGAACCCGTCATGAAGGCGGATCGCCTCTTCGTTCATGTAGAGCCCCCGGTTCACTTCCACCTGCATCACATGCAGTCCGGCCTGCGGACGCCCGTAATGCTCGGTGATGAAGCCCCCGGCATAAGGCTTGTTGCGGGTCACGCAATAGCCGCGCCGCCGCAGCATCTCCACCGCCCGATCGGTGAGTTCCGGGGCGCAGCTTGAGCCGAAACGATCGCCGATGACGAAATCCGGCCGGATGCCCGGCGCGGCGTTGCGCGCCGACGACGGCATCGAATGGCAATCGACGAGAACCGCGTAGCCGAACTGCGCGTGAATGGTCGCAAGCCGCTGCCGGAGCGCCTCGTGATAGGGCACATAGACCCTGTCGATGCGCTGAAGCGCTTCGGCGAGCGCGATCGGCCCGGCATAGATCGGCCGGCCTTCGGAGACGATGCGCGGCACCGTGCCGAGCCCGCCCACCGCTCTGATCGATCGGCTGTTGGCGTAGCCCGGAAGCGGCTCGCGAAACATTTTCGCCTCGAGCTCGTAGGGCTCGCGGTTCACGTCCACATAGGCGCGCGGATAGACGGCGGAGAGAAGCGGCGCCCCGCGTTCCGCGACGCCCGCAAACAGCATGTCGATCATGAAATCTTCCGAACGCCGGATCTCCGTCGCATCGAGCTGCGACTGGGCGAGAAAGCTCTTCGGATAGAAGCGTCCGCTATGCGGGGAATTGAACAGGAAGGGCGAGACCGGGTCGGAGCGACCCAACAGGCTGAAAGGCCGCAGGGGCGGCAGCTCGTCTCCCACGCGCTCGTCCATCAAAATCCTCTTGTCATATGCGGATATGTTGCCGATCTGCCGCGTCCCTGTCCATAACGAACCGGCCCCGTCATTGTCTCCGGGCCGCTTACCCGATATTTACCGAGCGGGCTCACAACGGACGGGTTCAAGACGGAAGGCGCTGGAGAAGCATGCGAGGTCGAATCCTGCTCGCCGAAGACGACGAAGACATGCGTCGTTTTTTGACCAAAGCTCTCGAACATGCGGGTTATGACGTTCTCGCGTTCGACAATGGTCTCTCGGCTTACAATCGATTGCTCGACGAGCCTTTCAATCTGCTTTTGACCGACATCGTCATGCCGGAGATGGATGGCATCGAGTTGGCGCGCAAGGCGTCCGCGCTCGATCCCGATCTGCGAATCATGTTCATCACCGGCTTTGCCGCGGTCGCTCTCAACCCGGACATGGCCGCGCCACAGGATGCGAAAATCCTGTCGAAACCGTTCCATCTGCGCGACCTCGTCAACGAGGTGGATCGCCTGATCGCGGCCTGACAGAGGGCCGGCGGCCCCGGCGCCGCAAACAATATCTTGAAGCGGGGTCAAGAACTCTGCCCGCAGGGCCTTGCACGGCCGAAACGCAGAGGATATATCCCCGCGAGTCGCCTTCGGGCGGCACCCCTTTGGAAGGGCGCGTAGCTCAGCGGGAGAGCACTACGTTGACATCGTAGGGGTCACAGGTTCAATCCCTGTCGCGCCCACCATTCCATCGAAAAACTCAAGCCGAAGACTCAAGTCTTTGCCCCCGCCGCTGACGTGTTCGCGGCGGCCTCGGCCCGCCTTGCTGCCGCCCTTGCAGCCCCCCTTGCCGCCATGGCGGCAGAGCGCTCCGTCAGCCACCAGATCAGCGCAAAGAGCGCAACGAGCGTCAGGCCCGCCAGCGCCGGAAGCGCATCGGCTTTCGCCACGTCCCCCGCCCCATCCGTCGCCAGCAATTGCGGCACCGCCTCGACGAGCCAATAGCCGCAGGTGATGAAGCAGAGCGCAAACAGCGCCCCGATGGCGCCCTTCCCCGCCGTGCCGAGGAGATCGGGCAGAAGCAGCGCCAGGCCGACCCCGAGGAGGCTCAGATCATAATCATAGGCGTATGGGGTGATGAGGAGCGAGGCGACCGCCGTCACGCCGAGGCTCTGACGCAAGGTGAAGGCCCCGAACGTCATCCGGACGATCGCGGCCAGCGCCACGAGCGCCACCAGCCCCTGCGCCACGAAGGCCGGCGCCACACCGAGCCCGAAACTGCGCGCCGTCGCATAGATCGACACCATGCGGTGGAGCGGAAAGAACCCCTCTTTGAGAAAGATCCCGGTCTCGCGCGTCGCCTCCAGAAAGGCGGCCCAGATGCCGACGCCGAAGCAAAGCGTCGCGGCGAGACAGGCGGCCGCCACGGTGAGTGCGGCAGCCACCGCCGCCGCGACCCGCCGGGCAAGCAGCGTCCTGACCGCAAGGCCGGCAGCAAGGTGCGGCTTGATGATCATCAGCCCGAGCGGCACCCCCGCCTGCCATCGCCGCCTCTCAAAACCGAGGCAGGAAAGCGCGATCAGCGCGCCCGTCAGAAAGCCGTTCTGCCCGCCGCTGATGCCGATCCCAAGGGCGGGAAAGATCAAGATCGCCACCAGAGCGAAATTTTCGCCCGCCAGCCGCTTGAGCGCGAAGAGATAGAGCGCGAGCGTGCCGCCGACGAAGACGAGATAGGCGGCACCGGCCGGCAGAAGCCCGAGCGGGGCGACGACGAGGTCGAAGGGCGGCGGATAGGCCCAGGTCATGAAATCGAGGCCGCCGCGCGCCTGAAGGAGCGGCCAGAGGCTGTCGAAACGATACGCCTCTTCGAGCCGCCCCGCCCAGACGAGGCGTGCGACCAAGTGGAACATGTCGAAATCGACGAGCCGCGCCGGCCCGTCCGCCTCCGCAGCTACCGAAAACCGATAGGCGCGGCCGAGCGTCGCCACCGCGAGAAGCGCCAGGATAAGAGGCTGATAGCGCCGGAAGCGGGCGCCGATCTCCTGGCCTGCCGGCATCTCACCGCCGCTCATCGTCGGCCTCCCGGCCACTGCATCCGCTGCATTTCCGCGCCTGCATCTCCGCCCCCTGAATCCCCGGCACGCCTCTCACCGCCGGCTTTTATGCGGACCCCGCCGTTAACACCGGCCTATCGGCGCCAGGCCCAAGGACGAACGCGCGGGCCTGACCAAGAACGCCGCCAGGAACACCGCCAGGAACAGGAGAGAAAACAGCCGCGAAAGGCAGAGACAAACTGTCCGCTGCCACCGTATGACGAGTCAGGCTAGGTTGACACTCCGGCCATGGGGCTGTCGCATGGCCATGAGGGGGCTCGCCGATCCGGCGTCGCTGCGCTTGCAGAGCGAGAGATCGTCTCTGCAGCAACCGATGCCTAAGGGATGCGCCCCCTTTCTGCTGCCGGTCGCGAGCCTGCTTGCGGCCCGGAGCCTCGGTTGGCAATCCAGCGACACCGCGGGTCGCCTGGAACATGGGAGATTGAGATGGTCCTCACCTTATTCGGGGTGATCTTCAACCTGGTCGGTATTCTTCTCGTGATGCGCTACGGCATCGGCTTTCAGGCGCAGAAGCCCGGCATGCCGGAGCCTCGCCCGCCGCAAAACGACGAAGAGCAGGCGATCCTTGAGAACATTCGCCGGGCCGGCCAGTTCGGCATCGTGATCCTTATCCTCGGCGCCTTCCTCCAGATCCTGGGCATCTTCTACAGCTGAGCCGAACGTGCGCGGCTTCGAGCATCTGCACCCTGAGATCGCCCCAGTGAGCATCTGCCCGCCGGGCAACAGCCCTCAGGCGCTCGCGCGCACCGGCCAGTTGCGGCCGATGAGGTCGTCGACAGCCTCCAACGGCAGCGGCTCGCTGTAATAGAATCCCTGACCGAGTTGGCATCCGAGCTCGGCGAGCTTCTCGCCGAGCGCCAGCTCCTCTATGCCCTCCGCCGTGGTGTCGATGCCGAGCGCCTGGCTGAGATGCAGGACCGCCTCCACGATCGCCTGCCGGTCTTCGCTCTCCAGCATGCCGGCGATGAAGGAGCGGTCGATCTTGAGCGTGTCGAGATGCAGTTCGCGCAGATGGTAGAGCCCGGAATAGCCGGTGCCGAAATCGTCGAGCGCGACGCGAATCCCCGCCTTGCGAAGCGCCGCAAGCACGGCCTTCACCTCGTCCATGCGCTCCACCAGCGCCGTTTCCGTGAGCTCCACCTCCAGCCGGTGCGGCGCAAAGCGGGCGCGCGCCAGAATGTCGAGGAGCTGGCTCGGCAGGGCCGGATCGAGAAGCTGCACGGGCGCGAGATTGATCGATAGAGTGAAACTCGACGGCCATGCGACCGAGGCTTCCATCGCCTGCTCCAGAAGCGCGAGAGTCATGCGGGTCAGCTTGCCGCTGTCCTCCGCCATGGCGATGAACCGGTCCGGCAACAGTATGCCCCTTTGCGGATGCAGCCACCGCGCCAGCATCTCGAAGCCGACGATCCCGCCCGTCTTGAGGTCGACGACGGGCTGCAGATAAGGGACGATCTCCCGCCTCGCCAGCGCCTCGTCCATCTGCTGCTCGAGCTCGATGCGCTCCAGGAGAGCAGAATCCATCCCCGCTTTGAAGAAGTGGAAGCTGCCGCGCTCTTCCGCCTTCACATGGTACATGGCGATGTCGGCGTTGCGCAAAAGCACGTCAGCGGCTTCTCCGTCGTCGGGATAAAGCGCCACGCCGACACTCGCCCCGATGCGCATGCTGATGCCGCGCACGCGGATCGGCAGCGCCATGTCGTGGACGATCTTGTGGACGAGCCGGAGGAGCTCGTCGCTTTCGTCCTCATATTCGAGAAGCGCGGCGAATTCGTCGCCGCCGAAGCGCGCCACCACGCCGCGGCCGACCGCAAGTCGCGTCAGCCGCTCGGCAACGATGCACAGAACCTCGTCGCCCATCTGGTGCCCGTGCAGGTCGTTGACCGGCTTGAAGCGGTCGAGATCGATGATCAAGACGGCAAGCCGCCGTCCGCTATCTTGCGCGGCGATCACATGGCTTTCGAAGATCTCGAACAGCCGCCGGCGGTTGGGGAGCCCGGTCAAAACGTCGTGCCGGGCAAGGCGCTGCGCCTCGCGCTGGGCGGTGTCCTTGGCCGCCATCTCCTGGCGCAGCTGCACCACCCGCCAGATGGCGACGCCGAGCAGGATCAGCGTCATGATGACGGCCGTTCCGAAAATCTCGTCGAGCTGCCAGGATTCGTGGTGGCGGCTGAAATCGTACAGCGCCTCGAAGAAATCGTAGCTGAGGCTGAAGGCGTAGCCGACAGCGGCAGCCGCAGCGATGATCAGAAGGGTTCGGATCACGACCCTGCTCCGGTCTGGCTCCTGAACGTCGGCGGGGGATGGCCGGGGCTCGGAGCGAAAACTGTTACGCTGCATAAGACCTCAAAGTTGCGCAATTCTAACAACAGTCAAGCCCCGCCGCCAATTCTCAATCTACACGTGTATATCGCAGAAAAAGGTTTGCCGCTTCTGAATCTTGCGATCGCCACAGGCCACCCGGCGGCATCCGCACGGCGCTGATCAGCGCCGCGCCAGGCCGGCGCGGGCGCTCAGCTCTTGGATGCGTGGTCCGGCTTGTCCTTGCGGCCGCCTTTGGCGAAATCCTCGAGCTCCTTTTCATCCATCGATTCGTACATCGACTTCGAGGCGCCTTTGAGATCGGATGTCCTGGTCTCGCCGCGCTTGGCGGAAAGCGCCGCCCCGGCGGCCTTTTGCTGGGCTTTCGACTTGGCTGGCATTGCGACATCTCCTGACGAGGTTTCCCAGGAAACGTTCATCGGGCTCGATGGTTCATTCGGCTGAAACCGAATTATCCTCCGCCTGCAAGCACTTGCCCGCCATCGACCGTCACCGTCGTGCCACTCACATAGGCGCTGGCCTTTGAGGCGAGAAACAAGAGCGCCCCGTCGAGATCGCCCTCCTCGCCGAAGCGGCGCATCGGATTTTGTTTGACGATCGCCTCGCCCGCCGGGCTTTCCAGGAAATCGCGGTTGATCTCCGTCAGAAACCAGCCCGGCGCGATCGCATTGACGCGAATCCGATACCGCGCCCATTCGAGCGCCAGCGCCTTGGTGAGATGAACGAGTGCGGCTTTCGAGGTCGCATAAGGCGCGGTCCCTTTGGAAACGGCAAAGCCGAGGACCGAGGCGATGTTGACGATCGTGCCGCCCGTCTCCGCCTTCGCCATGCGCTCTGCGGCCGCCTGCGCCACGAAGAACGCCGCGTCGAGATTGGTCGCCATCACCTGCCGCCAATGCTCGCGTTGAAGCGAGATGGCGGGACCCGCCGGCGCGATGCCGGCATTGTTGACGAGGACCGTGACGGTCCCGAAACGCGCCTCGGCGGTCTCGAAGGCGGCCGTGAGGCTCGCCTCATCGGTGACGTCGCAAGCGACCGCGAGCGCCGCGCCGCCTGCCCCCACGATCTCATCTGCAAGCTCTTCGAGCTTGTCCTGGCGCCGCGCCGTCAGCACCACCTTGGCGCCGTTTTCAGCCAGCACCCGCGCAAAGCGCCGCCCGAGCCCCGATGAAGCGCCGGTGACGAGCGCCACCTGTCCTTTCAGATCGAAGAGCTCGTCCGCGCGCATGTGATCCCCCTGGAGCTATGGGTCGCTATAATGCCCGTAGAGCTTGAGCGGCAGCCAGGTTGCCACATCCGGCAGGAACCACAACAGGACGAGCGCAAAGACCTGGATGCAAACGAACGGAACGATCCCGCGATAAATGTCGGTGGTGCGGATATCGGGCGGCGCCACGCCCCGGAGATAGAAGAGAGCGAAACCGAAGGGCGGCGTCAGGAACGAGGTCTGCAGGTTCACCGCCATCATGATGCCGAGCCAGACCGGGCTCATCGTGCCGCCGCCCGGCATCTCCATCTGCAACAGGATCGGCGCCACGATCGGCACGACGATGAAGACGATTTCCAGGAAATCCAGAAAGAAGCCCATCACGAACATGACGAGCATGACGAGAAGGATCGCCGCGAGCGTGCCGCCCGGCAGCGCGGTCAGAAACTCCTCGATGAAATCGGCCCCGCCGAGACCGATGAAGACGATCGAGAACATGCGCGCGCCGATGATGATGGTGAAGACCATCGCCGAAATCGCCATCGTCGACTGACAGACGGCCCCAAGCACCCGCTCGCGGTTTTCATCGCGCCACGTGAAGGTGCGCCAGAGCGCCATCACCACGCCCCAGGCAAGACCGAGAGTGAGCACCACCGCCGCCCCGATCGCCACCCATTCCTCGACCGAAACGACGCTCCTTTGCGAGCGCAGATCATAGAAAGAGGTGAGGAGGAGAAGGCCGGCCATGCACAGAACGCCGATCAAAATCGGCCCGGCGCGGCGCTCGTCGCACTTGTAGCCGGCGAGCATCGTCGCGCCGATCGCGCCGACGCCCGCAGCCTCCGTCGGAGAGGCGAGCCCGATCAAAATCGAGCCGAGCACGGCGACGATCAACAGAACCGGCGGGGCGAGCGCATGGATCACCTGACCCCAGAAGGCGAAGCCGGAAAGCTCGCCGAGCTCCTCATGCGGGATCGCCGGCGCTTCGGCCGGATGGAGAAAGACGTAGATGATCTGATAGACGATATAGAGGCCGACGAGCATAAACCCCGGCAGCAGCGCGCCGGCGAAGAGATCGTTCACCGACACCGTGTCGGGCGCGAAGATCCCCATGGAAAACTGCGCGTTCTGATAGGCGACGGAGAGCTGGTCGCCCAGAAGCACGAGCACGATCGAGGGCGGGATGATCTGCCCGAGCGTGCCCGACGCCGCGATCGTGCCGCAGGCGAGGCGCTTGTTGTAGCCGCGCTTCACCATCGTCGGCAGCGACATCAGCCCCATCGTGACGACGGTCGCGCCGACGATGCCGGTAGAGGCGGCGAGAAGCGCGCCGACGATGCACACCGAAAACGCCAGACCGCCCGGCACCGAGCCGAAGAGCCGCCCCATATTGTCGAGGAGTTCTTCCGCGATCCGCGATCGCTCCAGCATCACCCCCATGAAGACGAAAAGCGGCACGGCCACGAGCGTCTCGTTGGTCATCGTGCCGAAGATCGACTGCGGGAAGGCGGTCAGAAGCGACAGCGAGAAGACGTCGAAGGCGGAGCCGATGAGGGCGAAGCCGAGCGCCGTTCCGGCGAGCGTGAAGGCGACGGGAAAGCCCGCCGTCAAAAGCCCGCAGGCCGCCACGAACATCAAGAGACAAAGAAGGAGCGGGTCGATCATGAACTTTGCCGATCGCCCGTTCTGCGGACGAGGCCCGTTTGGTTGCGTGAATTAGTGAACGCTGTCGCGCGCAATTCCAGCCGCCGTATAGCTGTCGTCATGCTCCTTGAGCGCCACGATGGCGCGCAGAGCCATCGCCACCCCCTGCAGCCCGACGAGAATGGCGAAGACCCAGATGAAGGTCTTCAGCGCGAAGATGAGCGGCAGGCCGCTCACTTCCGTCGAACGCTCCAGGATGCGCCAGGAATTGCTGACATAGCCGAGCGACAGCCAGAAGGCCGCCACGCACACCGGCAGGAGCAGAAACAGCGCGCCGAAGAGATCGACGAGCGCCTTCTTGCGCGGCGAGGCCTCGCGGTAGAGGACGTCGACGCGCACATGCCCGTCCTGCAGGAGCGTGAAGCCGGCTCCGGTCATGAACAGGATCGCATGCATGTACCAGATGGATTCCTGCATCGGGATGAAGCCGATGGAGAAGACGTAGCGCAGGATGACGGTCGCAAACTGCACGAGCGCCGTCAGGACGGCGAGCCACATGACGGCGCGGCCGATGCGGTAGTTGAGACCGTCGATCACGGCGATGATGGCTTTCACGCTCTCTCCCCTTCAGGCGCGGCAGGCGGCCCGCCGCATGCGCCTAACCCTCTCGCGGAAAACTGAAAAGGGGCGGGAGAACCCGCCCCGAACACCCTTCCTTCGAACGCGCCCCCCTCGAACGCGCCCATAGAACGCGTTTCGGCGTCAGGTCGCATCACCCGCGACCGAAGCCTCACGCGAAAGGCGTCAGCGCCCGTTTGTTGGCGTAACTCTGGTCGGAAATCTTCGTCCAGTCGATTGCCTTGGCACGGAAATCCAGGAACGCCTCGTAGACCTTCTTGGTCAGCGGATCGGAATTGCCCGCCTTGTCGAGAACGTCTTTCGCCGCCTTGCCGAATTCGCGGTAGATATCGTCGGAGAACTCCACGAGTTCCACGCCGTGATCGTTGACGAGCGTCTTCAGCGCCTGGCCGTTATGGGTGTTGTAGGACGACAGCGTCTCGTTGTTGACGGCATAGGCGATCGCCGTCATCAGCGTCTGGTCGCTTTCCGAAAGCCCGTCCCAGAACGGACGCGAAATCCCGAAGCTCAGAAGCGAGCCCGGCTCGTGGAAGCCCGGGTAATGGTAGTTCTTGGCGACCTTGTAGAGACCGAAGGCGAGGTCGTTCCACGGCCCCACCCATTCCGTCGCATCGATCGTGCCCGATTGCAGCGCCGGCAGGATTTCCGAACCGGCGAGCGTCACCGAGGTACCGCCGAGCGCCGTAATGACGTCGCCGCCGAAGCCCGGAATGCGCATCTTCAGGCCTTTGAAGTCGTCGACGGTCTGCATCTTTTTGTTGAACCAGCCGCCCATCTGGGAGCCGGAATTGCCGCCGGGCAGATGCTTGATGCCGAACTGGCCACCGACCTCGTCCCACAATTCCTGGCCGCCGCCCTTCTGGATCCAGGCGTCGATCTCCGCCGGCATGAAGCCGAACGGCACGGCGCAGAAGAAGGAATAGCCGGTGAGCTTGCCCTGATAATAATAATCGGCCGAATGGTACATCTGCGCCGTGCCTTCCTGCACGGCGTCATTGCACTTCAAGGGCGGGACGAGCTCGCCGCCGCCATAGACCTTCATGGTGATGCGCCCGTCCGTCGCCCCGTCGATCAGGGTGGCGAACCGTTCCGGCGCCTCGCCGATGCCCGGAAAGTTCTTCGGCCAGGAGGTGACGCACGTGATCTGGATGCGGTTTTGCGACAGCGCCGGCGTGGCAAGGGTCGTGGCCGCGGCCGCACCGGTGCCGAGCCCGGCTGTCTTCAAAAACGAGCGACGATCCATGCTCTGTTTCCTCCCTTGGGTCGTCTTCTTTAGCGGGCGGGAAAACTTGCATTTTCGCCAAACTCTGTCCAGCGCGGCTCTCTGCGGCGAAGCGGCAGACAAGAGATTGAGAAAGGCCGCACGTGACGCGAGAAGACGGGCTGACTTTTGCCTGCCGACCGCATTAGGATGCCTGCCACGATGCGCAGCAGAAACACCCCCATCATTCTCGTCACCGCCGATGTCCGTCCCGCCGACGGCTATGTCTGGCATTCCGTGGCCGAAACCTATCTGAGGGCCATCACCAGCATCGGTGCGGTGCCGCTCATCCTCCCCTCCATGGCCGACCGCATCGATCTCGATGCCGCCGTGGAAATGGCCGACGGCGTCCTCGTCACCGGTTCGCGCTCCAACGTGCACCCGGACCGCTACGGCGTGGCGCCGGAGGACAAGCACGGGCCGTTCGATCCTTCGCGCGATGCGACGACGCTTCCCCTGATCCGCCTCGTCCTGCAGCGCGGCCTGCCGCTTCTCGCCGTCTGCCGCGGCTTTCAGGAGCTGAACGTTGCGCTCGGCGGCGCGCTCTTGTCGGAAATCCAGGAGATCGAGGGCCGCTTCGATCATCGCTCGCAGGCCGACGAACCCGATCAGCGTTTCGCGCTCGCCCACGACGTCACCTTCGCGCAGGACAGCCGTCTTGCGAAAATCGTCGGAAACCAGCGCATCCGCGTGAATTCCGTCCACCGCCAGGGCGTCGACCGGCTCGGCCGCGGCCTCGTCGTGGAGGCGACCGCCGATGACGGCACCATCGAGGCCGTGCGCGTCTCGGATGCCGCAAGCTTCGCCTTCGGCGTGCAATGGCATCCGGAATACTGGGCGGAGACCGATCCGCCCTCGCGGGCGATCTTTGCCGCCTTCTCGGAGGCGATCCGCCAGCATCAGGACGCCAAGGCGAAAATCGCCGCCGAACAGGACACCTGACCTGACGGCGGCAGGAGCCTAGGCGAGAGCCCCCGCCAGCAGAAGCCCGCCGAGCGCGGTGATCGCGAGCGCCCCGCCCCATTCCAGCACCGAGACGAAGGCCGCGCCGGCGCCGGGCCGCGTCTGAAGAAGCTTCGCCGCCACGCCCTTGGCGCCGACGGCGAGCGCGGCGAGAACCGCGACCGTGAGCCCGGTCCCGAGCGCCATCAAAAACGTCGCCGCGACCCCGGCCCAGAAGATCTTCTGCGACAGCGCGAAGACGAGAACGATGAGGGCGCCCGAACACGGCCTCAGACCGACGGAGACGACGGCCGCGGCCGCGCCGGCCAGTCCCCGGCTCTTTTCCACCAGCGCCGCATCCGGCACATGCCCGCAACACGCGCCATGATCATGATGGTGATCGTGGTGATGCGTATGCCCGTGATCATCAGGGTGGTGGTCATGCGAATGCCCGTCCTGAGAATGCGCCGCGCTCAGATGCACGTCATGCCCATGCGCCCCGGCCGCGACCGGTGCGAGGCCGGCGGTCGCAGGACGCATGCCGAGGCGCAGCCGCGCGAAAAGCCGCCGCGATTTGCGCAACAGCAGGAAGAGGCCGAGCGCCAGAACGAGCCCGTAGCTGCCGATCTCGAAGGCCCGCGCCGTATCGGTGATGGCAAAGCTCGTCAGCCCCAGAACCGCCGCAAGCGCGCCGATCAGCGCCACCGCCACCACCGCCTGCAAAAACGCCGCCAGGAAGGCGATCAGAACCCCGCGCCGCGCCGTCTTCTCGTTGGCGAGGATATAAGACGAGATCACCACCTTGCCGTGGCCGGGTCCGGCCGCATGCACGATGCCGTAGATGAAGGAGACGCTGCCGAGCCACCAGAAGGCCGACCCGTCGGAGGCGAGCCGCGACAGGGTCGCCGTCAATTCGCGGTAGAAGCCCTTCTGCAAGGCGGCGATCATCGGCACGAGCCCGGCGCCGCCGCCCTCGCCCGGCAGGCCCACGCCAAACGGCGAGGTCGCCGCCTCGGCATCGGAGACGAGACAGACGAAGGCCGCCAGGACGATCAGCGGCATGAGCGCAATAAGTGCGACAGGCGTATCCGGCCGCACACTCCCCTCTCGCCGCATCAGGGACATGTGATCATCGCGGCATTCTCCGTGCCGGCCGTCAGGCTCTTGAATTCCGCGGGAAGCTCGCGCTGGTCCGCGCCGATCGTCGCCAGCATCGCCGCCGCCGTCGCATCCGGCTCCTCGCCGAGCGTCACCTCGAGCTTGCAGGAGGCCGGCGCATCGGCAAGCCGCACCGCCTCCTTCGACGGCAGCGAAAAGGCGACAAAATATTCCGGATCGGAGACGACGAGCTCGACCGGCGCGTTCGCCGCGATCGGCTTCTTCAGCGGCAGGGTGAAATGCAAAATCAGTTGCTTGCCGCTCGGCTGCAGCCAGTAATCGACCGGATCGCCGAGCTTCACCGGCTCGCCGCCCGCGGTAAGCTCGGTGAAGAAGTCATAATCGGCAAGCGAGGTAACGTTGACCTCCGCCAAGGGCTTCAGCTCCTCGGCCGACAATTTGCCGTCGCCATCGGCGTCGAGCCCCTGCGTCGCGTAGGCGGAAAACGCCTCGTCGAAGCGCCAATGATGGCGGATGCCGACGATGCGCCCGCTTTTGTCGAAGGAAACCTCCGAGGCGACATCCACCCACACATGCGGATGCGCCAGCGCCGACCCCGGCAAGAGCGCGAGGGCCAGAACGAGAAGCGAGAGCAATCGGCGCGCCATCGGGCAGTCTCCGGTCATCGCATCCGACCCAATCGGCGGACACACAGGCGCTTTCTCGCACAAGTGCGGCGACAGCGCGGCGGAATAATCTTTCGCCCGACGTCGCGGCAGAAAGTCATTTGCCCCTCCCTCCGCGGCTTTTTGGCGCTCCTCCAGCCAGAAGCTTTCGCGCCGGGCGCTTATCTCTGCGCCAAGAGGAAACGCCTAAAAAAACAAAAAGGACCTGAGCCATGCCCGTCATCGCCTTGTCGGAAGCCGAGCTCGCAAGCCATCCCGCCTTCGAAGGACACGAAGAGGTGGTGCGCATCGAAGACGAAGCGGCAGGCCTCGCCGGCTACATCGCCATCCACGACACCACGCTCGGCCCCTCCCTCGGCGGCTGCCGCGTCTGGCGTTACGCAGATGAAGGCGCCGCCCTTGAGGATGTTCTGCGCCTGTCGCGCGGCATGACCTACAAGAACGCGCTCGCCGGCCTCAATCTCGGCGGCGGCAAGGCCGTCATCATTCTCGCCCCCGGCGCGCCCAAGACCCCGGCGCTTTTTGAGGCCTTCGGCACCGCGATCGAAGAACTCGACGGCCGCTACATCACCGCGGAAGATGTCGGCACCAGCCCCGCCGACATGGCCGATGTCGCCCGCGCGACGAAGCATGTGCGCGGCACGCCGGCTTCGGGCGTCGCCGATCCCTCGCCCTATACAGCGCTCGGCGTCTTTCACGGCATTCTCGCCGCTGTCGAATACCGTTTCGGCTCGAGCTCGCTGGAAGGCATCCGCGTCGCGGTCCAGGGGCTCGGCCATGTCGGCTGGCGCCTCGCGGAAAAGCTGCACGAGGCCGGCGCCGATCTTCTCGTCTCCGACATTGACGCGAAAGCCCTGGCGCGCGCCGAAGAGGCCTGGGGCGCGCTCGCCGTGCCCGTGGCGGAAATCCATGCCGCGCCGGTCGATCTCTTCGCCCCCTGCGCCCTCGGCGCCGGGCTCAACCGCACCACCATTCCGCAGATCCGCGCCGCGATCGTGGCGGGCGCCGCCAACAACCAGCTCGCCGAGGCCGACGACGCCGTGCGGCTGCGCGAACGCGGCATTCTCTATGCACCCGATTACGCCATCAATGCCGGCGGCGTCGTGGCGCTCGCTTTGGCCGGCGCCGGCCGCTCGCAGACGGAGATGCGCGACAAGGTGGAGGCGATCGGCTCAACGCTTGCGTCGATCTTTGCGCGCGCCGCGGAAGAGAGGACGACGACGGCCGCGATCGCCGACCAGCTCGCCGAAGAGCGGCTGACCGCCGTCAAGCGGCGCTCGCAGGCCGCCTGAGGCGCCGACACACCATGGCATCGGGCCGCTGGGAAGCGGGAAGCGGGAAGCGGGAAGCGGGAAGCGGGAAGCGGGAAGCGCCGGACCTCTAATCCGCAAACGAGGCAAGCGCCGCGTCGGCCGCCGCGGTGCCGGAAATGAACGCCGCCTCCGAACGTGCGGCGATGCACCAGTCGCCGCAGGCGACGAGCCGCCCTTTCGCCCCGACGAGGCAGGGTTCGCCCGCGGGTTCCGCGACGAGCGCCTGGCGCCAACGCCGGATTTTGCGGGCCATCAAGGGCGGCAACGGCCCGTCCGCCTCGGCGGCGAGAAGGTCGAGGAGCCGCTCCGACAGCTCGTCTTCGCGCGCGCCGAAATGCGCTTCGGAAAACCCCGCCGATGCGTGCACGACGAAACTCTCCGTATCGCCCCGGCCGGCCTTTGAACTGTTGCGGATGGCGACGCTCAAATCGCCGCGCCTTGAAATCCAGTCCGCCGTGATCGGCACGGCGCCGTCAAAGACGAAGAGCCCCGCGATCGCCGGCCGCATCACCACCTCCGACAGGCGATCGAAGGGCTTGCCATGGGCATGCAGCAGCGGTTCGGCGGCAGACGCCGGAAGCGCCACGATCACCGCATCGAACGGCCCGATCGGCGCGGAATTGCTTTGCAGGAGATAGCCCTCGCTCGCCCGGCCGATCCGTTCGACCGCCGTATGCGTGCGGATATCGAGCCCCTTTCCGGCGAAATCGGTGAGGCCGTCCATGCTCGGAAGGCCGATGAGCCAGGGCTCGTCGCTCTCGCGCCCCGAGGGCGCCCAGCCGGTCGCCTTGCCGGCGAAGACCGCCTCTTGCATGAAGGATTTGAAGGGCTCTTCGCGGGCCGTGACATAGACCGCGCCCGCATCGACCGGCACGCCGGCGACCTCTTCCGAGGAGAGCCGCCCTCCGGACTTTCCGGCCGCTTCGAAGAGGATGGGGTCGAGCCCTGCCGCACGCAGGCGCCTGGCGGCGGCGAGACCGGCGAGGCCGGCTCCGATGATGGCGATCGATGCGTCCTTCAAATGTCCTCCTCGGCGCCTTTCCCAAAGCGCCTCAGGGCGCGGTGCCGATACCGGGTTCTGGCGCGCCCGGCGCTGGTTCAATCAAAGCTGCGGGCCGCCGTAAAGCCCTGTCGCGCCTCATTCTTCGGCAAGACACTCGCGCATGTCGGCAACCGCCACCTCACGCACGAGTTCCGCCATGCCCCGCGCCTGGTGCCGGGCGATCGCGGCCCCCGCTTCGGCGCTCGCCGCGGCGGCGTTGCCGACGACCCCTTCGGCATTCAGATCCTCGGCAAGCCAGCCATAGCCGACATCGCCATAGGCGCGAAGATGGCGATAGCGCTCGGTAAGCCCGCTTTGCCGCGAGGGAAAATTCTCCAGAGAAAGATGCCGGACGAGATCGGGCTTGAAATGCAACATCAGGGCGGTTTCGACAAAGCCGCCGTGAATGCCGACGGCGCGCTCGAAATCATCGGCAAGCTCCGCCGGCAGACCGAAGCGCCGCCAGCTCGTCGTCACCGCCAGAAGCCCGTGGCGCGCCCGAAGTTCGAGCACGGCCGCCCCGGCCGAGGGCGTGTTGCCGCCATGCGAGCTGATCAGAATGAGTTTCTTGAGGCCCGACGCCGCCACCCCTTCACCCATGGCGACGATCGTCTGCGTCATCTGCGCCGCCGAAAGCGACAGCGTGCCGGCAAAGGACATGTGTTCGAGCGAGGCACCCACGCTGACCGTCGGAAGAAGCAGTGCTTCGACATCGGGATCGAGCGTCTTTGCAAGCTCCCCCGCAAGCCCTTCGGCGATGTGGCAATCGGTGCCGAGAGGCAGATGCGGCCCGTGCTGCTCGGTGGCCGCGATCGGCAGGATCGCCACGGTGCGCGCGGGATCGCATCGGGCAAGTTCGGGGCTCGTCAGATCCTGCCAAAGGCGCAACATGGGAAGCCTCTCCAACGCGTCTCACATCCATGTGAAAAGCAAATACGCCGGCTCTGCAACGCCTTTTGCGCAAGGGAGCCGTGCCGCCGCCGATGAGGGCGAGAGATGAGGGCCAAAGGTGAGAGAACGATGAGAGCTTGCTTTCCGGCCTGGAAGGCCCTTTGCATGTGAAATGGTCTCCCTTTCCGAAGACGCAGGCGCTGGCGCCGCCGCGGCGCGCCTGCGTGCGCTTCTTCTCATCATGCTCGCCTTTCTCTGCTTCGCCTGTCTGGACACGACGGCGAAATATCTCGGCCAATGGCTGCCGGCGATGCAGATCGTCTGGGTGCGCTTTCTCACGCATTTTGTCCTGACGCTCGTCATCTTCCGGCCGTGGTGCGACATGGCGCTCTGTCTGCCGCGCAACAAGAAGCTCCAGGTGGCGCGCGCCTGCTGCCTGGTCGGCTCGACCTTGTTCAACTTCCTGGCCGTGCGCCATCTTCAGCTCGCCCAGACGGTCAGCATCTTCTTCATTGGCCCCTTCATCGTCACGGCGCTTGCCGGGCCGATGCTCGGCGAATGGGCGGGGCCGCAGCGTTGGGCGGCGGTCGTCGTCGGTTTCATCGGCGCGCTCATCATCATCCAGCCGGTGCCGGGGGCCTTCGAGCCGGCGATGCTTCTCTCGGTCGGGGCTGCGACCTCGAACGCGCTCTACGTCATCCTGACGCGCCAGATGGCCGGGCGCGAAACCGCGCAGAGCATGATCGTCATGCCGGCGATCCTCGCAAGCTTCGCCATCGCGCCACTCGGCATCGCCCAATGGGAGACCGTTCCCAGCACCTTTCTCTGGGGTCTCCTCATCGCCACCGGCTTTTTCGGCGGCCTCGGCCACTGGCTGTTGATCAAGGCGCACGAGCTCGCGCCCGCGACCCTGCTTGCGCCTTTCGTCTACAGCGAGATTCTCTGGATCACCGCCCTCGGCTTCGTCATATTCGGCGATGTTCCGCCGCGTTCGACGGTTCTGGGAGGTGCGATTATCATCTTGAGCGGCCTTTTCATTCTCTATCGCGAACGGCGCACCAGGACGCCTCCCTCGATTGAACCGCGCGCCTGAAAAACCCGTCTTCCGGTTCGCGCCGAGCCCGAACGGCTATCTGCATCTCGGCCATGCCTATAGCGCGCTTCTCAACGAGCATGCCGCCAAGGCCGTGGGCGGACGTCTCCTCCTGCGCATGGAGGACATCGACTACACCCGCGCCCGCCCGGAATTCACCGACGCGATCTTCGATGATCTCGCCTGGCTCGGCATCGCCTTCGAACAGCCGATTCTGTGCCAGAGCCACCGCTTTCCGGCCTATGCCGGCGCGCTGGCCGCTTTGGATCGCCTCGGCCTTCTCTACCCGGCGTTCTTGAGCCGCTCGGAGATCCGTGGCGCCATCTCTGACAAGGAAAAGACCGGCCATGTCTGGCCGCGCGATCCCGACGGCGCCCCGCATTATCCCGGCCTCGAACGCGACTGGTCGCGGCAGATGCGCGCCGAAAGGATCGCGACCGGCGCCCCCTATGCGCTGCGCCTCGACATGCGCCGGGCGCTCGCGGGCCTCGAGCCGCTCGCCTGGCAGGAACTCGACCTGGAGACCGGCGAAACCACACGGGTGAGCGCCCATCCGAGCGGCTGGGGCGACGTCATTCTGGCGCGCAAGGACGTGCCCGCGAGCTATCATCTCGCCGTCACCCTCGACGATGCCTATCAGGGCGTCACCCATGTCGTGCGCGGCGCCGATCTCGAAGCGGCGACCTCCGTCCACCGCCTCCTGCAGGTGCTGCTCGGCCTGCCCGCGCCCCTCTACCACCATCACCGGCTGATCCTCGACAAGGAGGGCCGCAAACTCGCGAAATCCGCCGGCTCGACCGCTCTGGGCGACCTGCGCGAGGCGGGTGCCACGCCCGAGGAGATACGCCGCAGCCTGGGCTTTGCGCCGCGGGCCGCCGCCTCCGTCGCCTGAGATTCCCGTAGCCGAAGTTCAGGTAAAAGCGCGCAACACCATGAGCCAGAAGGCGACGCCGCCGACGCCGAAGGCCGTCGAGATCAAGGTCGTGTTGGAGGCGAGCGCCTCGCCCGTGCCGAAGCGGGTGGCGATGAGGAAGGCGTTGACGCCGGTCGGACAGGCCGCCACCAGCACCAGAGCGGCCGTCGGCACCGGGCCGAGCCCGACGAGAAGCGCCACCGGCAAAACGACGAGCGGCATGAAGAAGAGTTTGATGCCGGCGATGAGTGCGCCTGCCGGGATGTTGCGGGCAATGCCGTAGCGGGCGAGCCCCATGCCGCAGGCGAAAAGCGCCACCGGTCCCGCCACGTCGGCGAGGCTGTCGATCAGTTTTTCGGCAAGCCCCGGGATCGGAAGATGGAAGACGTGCCAGATGCCACCCAGGATGATGCCGATGATGAGCGGATGGCGGATGAGTTCGAGCGCAAACGCCCCCCACATGGCGCGGCTGCTCTCCACCTCCGCCACCAGCCCGTCGCGCCGCCGCGCCCAGCTGTTGAGGGCGAGGCTTGCCGCCATCATCACCGGCAGATGCACCGAGACGAGAATGAGGACGACCACCGTGCCGGGATCGCCATAGGTGGCGCGCGCCAGCGGAATGCCGATCAGAACCGTATTGGCGAAGGCCGCCGACACGCCCGCGACGACGCCTGAGCGCGTGTCGCGCTTGAACAGCCGCCGCACCAGAACATGCGCCACCGTCCAGGTGACGAGCACGCCCGAAAAATACGCAATCCAGATCCGCCACGGCGACAGGCCGTGGAAATCCGCATGCGCCAGCGTGCGAAAGAGGAGGAGCGGAATGGCGATGGTGAAGACGAAATCGGCGAGCGCCCCGCCGGTCTCCATCTTCAGGAGCTTGAAGCGTGCCGCGAGATAGCCGATCCCGATGAGGCCGAAGATGGTGAGGACGATGCTGGCGGTGTCGGACATCGGCGTTTGCGGCGTTGGCGGCGTTTGCGGCGGTTGCAGCGGCTTCGGCCGCGATGGACGGCTGTGGGCGGCTATGACGGCGAAATTCGGATCTCCTTCCGCCTTAAGCCGCCGCCACTTGATTGCCTAGGAGGAAGCGGGGACAAGGGCTGAAGAAAAGCTCGATTTCACGCTCCCCGGACGGGGGAACCAGAAGAAAGGCGCCCATGGCCCGCAGCATCTTGATCACCGGCTGCTCGTCCGGCATCGGCCGCCATTGCGCCCTCGGCATGGCAAAGCGCGGCTGGCGCGTCTTTGCGACGGCGCGCAAGGAGACGGATCTCGCGGCCCTGCGCGAAGCCGGAGGCCGCTACGGTCTCGAAGCCCTCTATCTCGACTATGCCGACGACGCCTCGATCGAAGCCGCCCTGAACTCCGTGCTCGCCGCCACGGAGGGCCGCCTCGACGCCCTCTTCAACAACGGCGCCTATTCGCAGCCGGGCGCCCTTGAAGACCTCTCCCCTGCCGTCCTGCGCGCCCAGTTCGATGCCAATTTCTTCGGCTGGCACGAGCTCACGCGAAGGGTGATCCCGGTGATGCGCCGCCAGAATGCCGGCCGCATCGTCATGAATTCCTCCGTCCTCGGCCTCGTCGCGCTCGGCTTCCGCGGCGCCTACAATTCCTCGAAATTCGCGCTCGAAGGCTACACCGACACCTTGCGCATCGAGCTTGCCGACACCGGCATCGAGGTCGTGGCGATCGAGCCCGGCCCGATCGCAAGCCGCATGACGGAAAACGCCGTCGCCGCCTTTCATCGCAACGTCGACATCGACGCCTCCGTCCATGCCGCCTATTACCGCCGCCGCCTCGCCTCCATGGAAAAGGGCGGCAACACCTTTGGGCAGCTCGGGCCCGAAGCCGTCCTCGAGGTTCTGATCGAGGCCTGCGAGGCGCCCAGTCCCGCGACCCATTATCCCGTCACCCGCCAGACCAGGATCGCCGCCTTCGGCCGGAGGCTTCTGCCGCGCCGGTTGCTGCACAAAGCCGCGACGCGCGCCACCAATTAGGAAAAACGACAGCCCGCTTCCGCCGCCTCTCAGATTTGCGTCTCGCCTGTGCCTGGCTTAATGCGGTTTTCTGGTCCTCAGCCAAGGCAGGAAAACCATGGAATATCTTGGTCCGGTCGCCGTCCTTGCCGTCGTCGTCGTGCTTGTACTCGGATTGTGGAACATGCTGCGCGGCGGCAGCCCCAATCGTTCGCAAAGCCTGATGCGCTGGCGCGTCGGTCTGCAGCTTCTCGCCGTCATCGTCCTGATGGCGGGCCTCTGGCTCAGCACCCGCTGAAATCTGCCCAGACCCGACTGAGAAATCCGCTGGGCAAGCGTGCCTTTGCGGCAACAATCGCTGAAGCTTTGGCCGCCTTTGGCCACCTTTCCGGCAAACACCGTTGCCGCGCCCGGCCGGCAAAGCTAAAGCCGAAGGAACAATTTCACGGGGCTGTGATGCGGTTATTGAGCTTTGGCGCAGGTTTGGTTGCGCTTTTCGGGACGTCTGCGGCGCTGGCGGCGGATCTGCCGGCCGAGCCCGCCGACCCCGTCTATTATGCGGCCGAGCCGGTCAGTACCTATCATTTCTTTGACGAAGTGCGCGTCGGCGCGACGGGCTTCCTCGATGATCGCCATCGCCTCACCGACGAGGAAGAAGGCGTCTTCCTCAACGGCGAAGTGCTCTTCGGCAATCCGATGACGCCCTTCGACAACCGCTTCGTCGATTTCCTCCTGCGCCCGCGCCCGCATATCGGCGGCACCGTCACCACCTCGGGCGGCACCAATCAGGTCTATGCCGGCCTCACCTGGGACTACAATCTGACCAACCGGATTTTCGTGGAAGGCACCTTCGGCGGCACCATCCACGACGGCAACACCGATCACGCGGAAACCGGCGCCCGTCTCGGCTGCTCGGCGCTGTTTCGTGAGAGCGCCGGTCTCGGCGTCAACGTCACGCAGCATCTGCGCGTCATGGCCCGCATCGACCATTCCTCGAATGCCGGCCTTTGCGACGACAATGACGGCCTCACCCATGCCGGCGTGATGGTCGGCTACAAGTTCTAAGCTCTCTTGAGGCCCATTTGGGCCTCAGCCTCCCCGGCGGCGTCGCTTCCTTGCCGGCCGCCGGGCGCCGCTGCCGAAGGCAACCGAGCGGAAAGAGATTTCGCCGCACGCAACGCTGCGACACTCTCTCGCGGGACGTGCTTCAATCTTCCCCGAATTGCCCTAGTGTTGCCTCCGCCTTGAGAACGGAGAAGCCGATGGTCGTCCTGAACAAGATCTACACGCGCCAGGGCGATGACGGCACGACCGCGCTCGGCACCGGCGAGCGGCGGCCGAAATACGATCTGCGCGTCGAAGCCTACGGCACTGTCGACGAGGCGAACGCCATTCTGGGCATCGTGCGCTCCAGCCTCGATCTCGCGCTCGGCGAGCCGATCGCCGAAGTCGACGCCATGCTCGCGCGCATCCAGAACGATCTCTTCGATCTCGGCGCCGATCTCGCCTGCCCGGATGATGGCACGCCGCTCGATTACGAGCCGCTGCGCATCCTCCACTCGCAGGTGGAGCGCCTGGAACACGATATCGACCGGCTCAACAAGGAGCTGTCGCCGCTGCGTTCCTTCATCCTGCCGGGCGGCACCACGGCAGGCGCCTATCTGCACCTCGCCCGCACCGTCGTCAGACGCGCCGAACGCCTCGCCGTGTCCCTGGCAAGCCACGAGCCGCAAAAAGTCGGCGCCCCGGTGATCGAATATCTGAACCGGCTGTCCGATTTCATGTTCGTCGCGAGCCGCTGGGTGAACGGCAAGGGCGAGAGCGACATCCTCTGGGTGCCGGGAAAGAACCGCTGACGGCACCGCCGCCCGACCCCACATAGAAGCCCCGGCGCAGAAGGCGTGACCTGGAAGGCGTGACGTAGACGATGTTCCTGCCGCTCCACGACGCCAATCCGCTCGGCTATATCCGCCGGCCCTATGTCAACTGGTCGATCATCGCGATCACGGCGGCATGCTTTGTCCTGACGGGCGGCTTGGATGCGGCGCGCGTGCAGATGGCGGCGATCTCGCTCGGCCTCATCCCCTCCGTCGTCAACGACATCGCCGAATTGCCGCCGGGCTTCGTGCTGATCCCGGAAGAGCTGAGTTTCATCACCTATGCCTTCCTGCACGGCAACCTCATCCACCTCGGCGGCAACATGCTGTTCTTGTGGATCTTCGGCGACAACATCGAAGATGCGCTCGGCCATCTGCGCTATCTCGCCTTCTATCTCCTCGGCGCGGCGGGCTCGGGCTACATCTACACCCTCGCCAATCCCGCCTCCGAAGCGCCCCTCATCGGCGCCTCGGGCGCGGTCGCGGCGATCGTCGGCGGCTATCTGATCCTGCATCCGAAGGTCAAACTCTGGGTCCTCGCCTTCGGCCGCATCCCGCTTCGCCTTCCCGCTTTCATCGTGCTCGGCGCCTGGCTCGTCTTTCAGATCGCCAATCTCGTAATGTCGACGCCGGAATCGAGCAATATCGGCTGGTGGGCGCATATCGGCGGCTTCGCGCTCGGTGCCGCGCTCGTCGTACCGCTCCGCCGCCGCGGCGTCCCCCTCTTCGACCGCGACCTGCCGCGCTGAGCCGGATCACGGCGCCGAAGCTTCGGCATCGAGCTCAATCGGGACGTTCGCCGCCGGAAGCCCGGGCAAAGTCGAATCTTGCCTCGAAGGTGATGTCACGATCATCGCTCGGCAAATCTGCCGGAAGGTCGGCACGGCCGCCAACGACGACACCGGTATCCGTCACCAGCCAGACATGCCGCGCGTCACTGCCGAGGATCTGCCCGGACACGACCTCTCCCGGCTGGGCGGTGCGAACATCGTGCTCCAGCGGATCCTCTCCCAGCCGCCGAAGATCGTCGAAGACGGCCTGAAGCGCCGTCTGGCGGCCGGGATCGGTGGCGTCGTAAATCAACTGGATCATCGCCTGACTTGACGGGTTGGCCGAGGTCTCCTTCGACACCGCGATCATGCGCGGCTCCGAGATGAGCGAAAAGCGGACCTCGTGCCCGTACTCGCGCCCGAGCGCGGCGATAAACGCTTCGGTCGTGCGTCCGTTTCCTTCCCGGAACGGGTGGACGTAGTTCAGCTCCCCCATCACGGCGCCGGCGACCTCAGCGAACCCGCGTGGCGTCGAGCCCCGCAAAACGTCCCGATTTCGGATCGGTCTCAGCGCCTCGTTGAGGCCCATCTCGATGCGCGAGCCGTGGAGAAAATGATCGCCGCCCTTCGACATGGCACCGACCGGCTCGACCTGTTGCCCCTCGACCCTCACCCGTTCGTTGCGGAAGTGGCCGGCCCATTCGAAGACCTCTTCGAAGAGGAAGCGATGGACGGCTTTCAGATGCGCCTCGTCGAAATTGCCTGTCGGCCCTTCCCCAAGCCGCATCCGCACCTGGCGTTCGAAAGTCGCTGGATATTCTCTTTCGCGAAGTTCGGAATGCGTGCGGACCCCGAACTTGTTTTTGAGAACGTCACGATGGTCGTCATCGTCGATCTCGGTCGGATAGGTGTAGGAACCCTTGGCGGCGGCCATGACGATACTTCGGGCGGGAGAGCGGGGAGTGACCGCGCCCCGTCTCTGAGGCGGCGGAGCTTGGCTTGCGTCGCTCTAAACCTGCCTGCCGATGGCGTGCAGCTCTTCCATGGTGATCTCGCCAGACACGAATTGCTCCATGGCGGCGGCGTAAGCGGGGCTCGGCGACAGACCCTGACGATAGTTTGCGGCCGCCGCCTCTTCGACGGCACGCCGACGGCGTTCGACGGCTTCGGGCGATCGGTCCGGGCGCTTCTGCTCGACGTTCATAGTTGAAACTCCTCGCGTCGAGAGAATAGCACAATGCAGCCGAAAAAGGGAAAGGCGATAAGCCTTCCAAGGCCGGAATTGGCGCCCCGATACCCCGCCAAGAGAGGCCCGATAACCCACTAAAAAGAGGAATGAGAGCCGCAGATATATTTGTGGCTCTCTTGGTCCGGAAGATTTGACGAAGCGCGCCGATCGCCCCTCTGACTTTCCGCGGTTTGGCCCTCCTTTGCCGGTCGGCTATGCCACCGCACCGTCATCTGAAATGGAGCCCCGTTTGCAAACCGCTCTCGCCTATGCCGTCGCGGCGATTGCCGAGATCGCCGGCTGCTTCGCCTTCTGGGCCTGGCTTCGGCTCGACCGATCGGTCTGGTGGCTGGCGCCGGGCCTCGTCGCTTTGCTCGTCTTCGCCTCGGCGCTGACCTTCGTTGAGACGGATGCGGCCGGGCGCGCTTATGCCGCCTATGGCGGCGTCTATATCGCCGCCTCGCTCCTGTGGCTGTGGAGCGTCGAAGGGCTGAGACCTGACCGCTGGGACGTGACGGGCGCCGCGATCTGCCTTCTCGGCACGGCCGTCATCCTTCTCGGCCCGCGGGCGCCCTGAACCCGGCCTTCAAAACCCGTCTGCGCCGCTCAGCTCCCCATCAGCTTTCCATCAACTCTGCGGAATGCCGCGGTGATAGTCGGCGCCCCACAATTGCTTCAGCCGCTGGTCGCGGCCGCAGCCTTCCCGGTAGCCCTTATAGGCATAGGCCTTGGTGACGTAGCCGAAGCGCGACAGGATGCGCTCATCGCTCTTGTAATAGTTCTGGTGATAGGCCTCGGCCGGCCAGAATTCCCCGGCCTTCTCGATCTCCGTGACGATTTTCTGGCCGAGCTCTTTTTCGGTCGCCGTCTTGGAGGCCTTTGCCGCGGCAAGCTGCTTGTCGTTGAGCGCAAAAATCGCCGTCGTGTAGCTGTCGCCGCGGTCGCAGAACTGCCCGCCCGCATCGGTCGGATCGACGGAATGCCAGAAGACGTCGAGAAGCTTTTCATAGCTGACGACATTCGGATCGTAGGTGATCTTCACCGCCTCTTTGTGGCCGGTGCCGCCGGCAGAGACCTGATGATAGGTCGGATTGCGAAGATCCCCGCCGGTGAAGCCGGAAATCGTCTCCTTCACCCCCGGCACCTTGTCGAAATCGGCCTCCACGCACCAGAAACAGCCGCCGGCGAAGATGGCGGTGTCTTGGCCCCCTTTTGCTTGGCCCGCCTTCTCCTGCGCCCCGGCGGCGGGTGCGAGGGCAAGCATGGCGAAAGCTGCGGCGACAGCAAAAATGGCTTTCATGACAAAACCTCACGAGCGTCCTGGCACCGATATGGTGCAGCCCGCCGCCTGCGACGAGGCGCCTCACGCGGCTTTGACGCACGAACGGAGGCTGACGTTAACGGAAACTTTGGGGTGCGCTCTCTTGCCACCGTCGGTGAGCAACGCTAACCGGGGGCAAACAACGGAGGTTGCCTGATGAAAGTTCTCGTCCCGGTCAAGCGGGTGCTCGATTACAATGTGAAGGCGCGCGTCAAGGCCGATGGCTCCGGTGTCGACCTCGCCAATGTGAAGATGTCGATGAACCCCTTCGACGAGATCGCGGTCGAAGAAGCCATTCGCCTCAAAGAGGCGGGCAGCGCGGAGGAGATCGTCATCGTCTCCGTCGGTCCCTCGCAGGCGCAGGAGACGATCCGCACGGCGCTCGCCATGGGGGCCGATCGCGGCATCCTCGTCCAGGCGGAAGGCACGGTGGAGCCGCTCGCCGTCGCCAAGATCCTGAAGGCCATCGTCGAGGCCGAGGCGCCCGGCCTCGTCATCATGGGCAAGCAGGCGATCGACGACGATTGCAATCAGACGGGCCAGATGCTTTCGGCGCTTCTCGGCTGGTCGCAGGGCACCTTCCTGAAAGAGCTTCAGATCAAGGGCGAGGAAGCGGAAGTCACCCGCGAGATCGATGGCGGTCTTGAGACCCTCTCGATCGCTCTGCCGGCGGTGGTGACGGCCGATCTGCGCCTCAACCAGCCGCGCTACGCCTCGCTTCCCAACATCATGAAGGCGAAGAAGAAGCCGATCGACACAAAGACGGCCGACGATTACGGCGTCGACCTCTCTCCGCGTCTCGAAGTCGTGGAGACGCGCGAGCCGGCCAAGCGCCAGGCCGGTGTCATGGTGGGTTCCCCGGCCGAACTCGTCGAAAAGCTCAAGAACGAAGCGGGCGTACTCTGAGGGATCGCGAAATGACCATTCTACTCGTCGCAGAACACGACAATCAGAGCCTCAACGAGGCGACCGCCAAGGCACTCACCGCCGCCAGGGAAATGGGCGGCGACGTTCACATTCTCGTGGCCGGCAAGGATGCGCGCCCGGCGGCCGAAGAGACGGCGAAGCTTGCGGGCGTCGCCAAGGTGCTTCTCGCCGAAGACGAGGCGCTCGCCCATCATCTCGCCGAGCCGATGGCGGATCTGATCACGGGCCTTGCCGGCGATTACGACGCCGTCCTCGCCCCCGCCACGACGAGCGGCAAGAACGTCATGCCGCGCGTCGCCGCTCTCCTCGACGTGATGCAGGTTTCCGACATCATCGAGGTCGTGGCGTCCGACACCTTCAAGCGCCCGATCTATGCCGGCAACGCCATCCAGACGGTGAAGGCGAAAGACGCCAGGAAAGTCGTCACGGTGCGCACCTCCGCCTTCCAGGCGGCCGAAGCGGGCGGCGAAGCGCCGATCGAGACGGTGTCGGCCCCAGCCGATCCTGGCAAATCGCGCTATGTCAGCGCCAAGATCCAGGAAAGCGAACGCCCGGAGCTCGCCGCCGCCAAGATCATCGTCTCCGGCGGACGGGCTCTCGGCTCCAAGGAAAAGTTCGACGAGGTGATGCTTCCCTTCGCCGACAAGCTCGGCGCGGCGGTCGGCGCAAGCCGGGCCGCGGTCGATGCGGGCTATGCCCCCAACGACTGGCAGGTCGGCCAGACCGGCAAGATCGTGGCCCCGGATCTCTACATCGCCTGCGGCATCTCCGGCGCCATCCAGCACCTGGCCGGCATGAAGGATTCCAAAGTCATCGTGGCGATCAACAAGGACGAGGAGGCGCCGATCTTCCAGGTCGCCGATTACGGCCTCGTCGCAGATCTGTTCACGGCCCTGCCGGAACTCACCGCCGAACTCGACAAGGCCGGCGCGTGATCTAGATCGTGGCCCCGTAACCTTCAGTGACGGGCCCTTCCCTGCGTCGAGAAGGGCCCGTTTCAACACGGAAAATGTTGCGACGCACCACTTCCCCTTTCCCGAAGCTTGTTCAATATTCAACGCAAGCGCCAGCAACAGAGATGATCCATGGCGGATGAGATCAAAACGGTCGCCATAGTCGGTGCAGGCCAGATGGGCGCAGGCATTGCCCATGTCTGCGCTTTGGCCGGTTACGATGTGATTCTGCACGACAATTCGCCGGATCGGCTGCAGGCGGGGCTTGCCACGCTCGAAGGCACGCTCGCCCGCCAGCGCACCTCCGGCCGCATCAGCGAAGAAGAGCGTCAGGCGGCGCTCGCCCGCGTGCGTCCCGCCAAGGGCGTCGAAGGATTGGCCCCGGCCGATCTTCTCATCGAGGCGGCAACGGAAGACGAGGCGGTGAAGCGCAAGGTCTTCGCCGAGGTCTGTCCGATCCTCGATCCGGAGGCGATGATCGCCACCAACACCTCGTCGATTTCGATCACCCGGCTCGCTGCCGCCACCGACCGCGCCGAACGCTTCATCGGCATGCATTTCATGAATCCGGTGCCGGTGATGGAGCTCGCCGAGCTCGTACGCGGCATCGCGACGGAAGATTCCACCTTCGAGGAGGCGAAGCGCTTCGTCACCTCGCTCGGCAAGAAGATCGCGGTGGCGGAAGATTTTCCCGCCTTCATGGTCAACCGCATCCTGATGCCGATGATCAACGAAGCGATCTATACGCTCTATGAAGGCGTCGGCAATGTGGAGGCGATCGACACGGCGATGCGGCTCGGCGCACACCATCCGATGGGCCCCTTGCAGCTTGCCGATTTCATCGGTCTCGATACCTGCCTGTCGATCATGCAGATGCTCTACGAGGGCCTCGCCGATTCCAAATACCGCCCCTGCCCGCTTCTGGTGAAATATGTCGAGGCCGGCTGGCTCGGCCGCAAGGCGGGTCGCGGCTTCTACGATTACCGCAGCGACGAGCCGGTCCCGACCCGCTGAGGCCCGCCATCTCGCGCGCGGCTCGGGACTGATCGCGGGCCGCACCCGCCGGCCGGACTGCTGCCCCTCATCCAACCGGACAAAATTCTCGGAGACGACCCATGCCGCCTGTCTTCCGCTCGCTCATTTACGTTCCGGCCGACAAGCCCCGGGCGCTCGCCAAGGCGCGCGGCCTTGCCGCTGACGCCATCATCGTCGATCTCGAAGACGCCGTCGCCCCCGACAGCAAGGAAGACGCCCGCGAGGCCCTGCGCGAGGCGCTCACCGAGCCTTTTTCCGCGCCCGTCATCGTGCGCATCAACGGTCTTGCGAGCGAATGGGCGACGGAGGATCTTCTCGCCGCGCTTGCCGCGCGCCCTGAGGGTCTCCTCATCCCGAAAGTCGAGAGCGCGGCCGATCTGGAGCGCGTCGCCGACGCCCTCGACCAGGCCGACGCGCTCGACCGCATCTCGCTCTGGGCGATGATCGAAACGCCGAAGGCGCTCCTCAACCTCGCGGACATCGCCTCCTCGTCCGAAAAACTGCCGCTCAAAGGCGTCGTCCTCGGCCTCAACGATCTCGCCAAGGAGACGGGTGTGCGTCCGGCCCAGGACCGCGGCGCCTTCCTGCCCTGGATGATGAGCGTCGTCGCCGCCGCCCGCGCCTATGGGCTCGTCGCCATCGACGGCGTCCTGAACGATTTCGGCGACGACGCCCGCCTTGAAGCGGAATGCGAACAGGCGCGCGCCCTCGGCTTCGACGGCAAGAGCCTCATCCATCCCCGCCAGATCGACACGGCGAACCGCATCTTCGCCCCGAGCGCCGAAGAGATCGCCGAAGCCGAGGCGATCGTCGAAGCCTTCGCCCGCCCGGAACATGCCGGCAAGGGCGCCATCGGCATCGAAGGGCGCATGGTCGAAAGGCTGCATTTACATGTCGCGGAAAGCCTGCTTGCCAGAGCGCGTGCAATCGCCGACAGAGATCCAGCATGAAGCTCTACCGTCTTCTCACCGGCCCCGACGACGCCGCCTTCTGCAAGCGCGTCTCCGCCGCCCTCAACGCCGGCTGGCAATTGCACGGCTCGCCCGCCCTCACCTTCGACACGGAGGCGAAGCGCACGATCTGCGCCCAGGCGATCGTCAAGGAGGCCGACGGCGACTGGCAGGCCGAAAGTACCGCTGAGAATTTTCGCTTGAGCGACTATTGATGAACGGCCGCGCAAAGAGCACAGCATGTCTTGGCGCGGCGGAGTTTGCTTTCCCGCGCCGGTGCAAAGCCATTCGTCGCATGCATGGCATGCATGAGCATTATCCGACCGACGCGTTTGCAACGCAGGATCGGCACGTTATGAAGGGGCCAAGGAGCGTTCGATGAAAGATTTGACTGAACGACAGCGACCGCTGTCGCCCTTCACGCAGATCTACCGCTGGCCGATCACCATGGTCACCTCGATCTTGCACCGCATCACCGGCATCGGCCTTTATATCGGCTCGCTTTTCTTCATTGGCTGGATCGTCGCCCTCGCTTTGGGGCCGGAAGCCTATGGCTGGGCGACCTGGTTTTTCGGCTCGCCCTTCGGCTGGCTGGTCCTCTTCGGCTACACCTGGGTGCTCATGCAGCATCTGATGGGCGCCATCCGCCATTTCATCTGGGACACGGGCGCGGGCTACGAGAAGCCGGTGACGCAGAAGCTCGCCTGGGCTTCGCTCGCTGGCTCCGTCGGCCTCACCGCGCTCTTGTGGATCGTCATCCTCCTCGCCCTCTAGAAAGGCCCCGTCATGCGCACACCGCTTGCAAAAGCCCGCGGCCGCGGCTCCGCCAAGGAGGGCACCGGCCATTTCATGCAGCAGCGGATCACGGCTTTCGCCAACATCCCGCTGGTTCTCGCCTTCCTCTTGATCCTCGCCTCGCTCATCGGGGCGGATTACCAGACGGCCCATGACCGCGTCGCCAATCCCTTCATCGCGGCGATCCTCATCGGCCTCACCTTCAATCTTTCCCTGCACATGCGCATCGGCATGGAATCGGTGATCGAGGATTACATCCACCACGAAGGTCTGAAGGTGCTGAGCTATCTCGCCAACACCCTCTTCACCTACGGGATGGCCATCCTCGGCATCCTTTCCATCCTGATCATCGCCCTTGGAGGCTGACTTGGCGACCAACGGCCAGAACGGACAATCGAACGGCGCGACAGGCGCCCCCAAACAAAACGGCAAAGCCTATCCGATCATCGACCATGCCTTCGACGTGGTCGTCATCGGTGCGGGCGGCGCGGGTCTCAGAGCCGCACTCGGCGCCTCGCAGGCCGGCCTCAAGACCGCCTGCATCAGCAAGGTCTTCCCGACCCGCTCGCACACGGTGGCCGCCCAGGGCGGCATCTCGGCGGCCCTCGGCAATATGGGCGAGGACGACTGGCGCTGGCACATGTACGACACCGTCAAAGGGTCGGACTGGCTCGGCGACCAGGACGCCATCGAATATCTCTGCCGCAACGCGCCCAAAGCCGTCTACGAGCTCGAACATTGGGGCGTGCCCTTCTCGCGCACCGAAGAGGGCAAGATCTATCAGCGCCCCTTCGGCGGCATGACCACCCGCTTCGGCGAAGGCACCGCGCAGCGCACCTGCGCCGCCGCCGACCGTACCGGCCACGCCATGCTGCACACCATGTACGGCCAGGCGCTGAAGCATTCGGCGGAATTCTACATCGAATATTTCGCCATCGACCTGATCATGGACGAGGGCCAGTGCCGCGGCGTCATCGCGCTCTGCCTGGAAGACGGCTCCATTCACCGCTTCCGCGCCCATAAGACGATTCTGGCGACCGGCGGTTACGGCCGCGCCTATTTCTCCTGCACCTCGGCGCATATCTGCACCGGCGACGGCAACGGCATGGTGCTGCGCGCAGGCCTGCCGCTCCAGGACATGGAATTCGTGCAGTTCCACCCGACCGGAATCTACGGCGCCGGCTGCCTCATCACCGAGGGCTCGCGCGGCGAGGGCGGCTATCTGACGAACTCCGAAGGCGAGCGCTTCATGGAGCGTTATGCCCCGTCCGCGAAGGATCTCGCCTCCCGCGACGTCGTTTCGCGCGCCATGACCATCGAGATCCGCGAAGGCCGCGGCGTCGGCAAGGAAAAGGACCATATCGAGCTGCATCTCGAGCATCTCGACCCGGCCGTCCTGCACGAGCGCCTGCCGGGCATCTCGGAGACCGCAAAGATCTTCGCCGGCGTCGACGTCACCAAGGAGCCGATCCCGGTCCTGCCGACCGTCCATTACAATATGGGCGGCGTGCCGACGAACTATCACGGTGAAGTGCTGACCAAGGTCGGCGGCGATCCCGATACCGTCGTGCCGGGCCTGATGGCCGTCGGCGAGGCCGCCTGCGTCTCCGTCCACGGCGCCAACCGCCTCGGCTCCAACTCGCTCATCGACCTCGTCGTCTTCGGACGGGCCGTCGGCGATCGCTGCGCCGAAACGGTGAGCCCCGGCGAGCGCCATCCGGATCTTCCGGCGGGCTCCGACGATTTCGCCCTCTCCCGCCTCGACCGCGCCCGCTACGCCAAGGGCGGCACGCCGACGGCGGCGCTGCGCGACCGCATGCAGAAGGTGATGCAGTCGAACTGCGCCGTCTTCCGCGACGGCCCGGTGCTCGAGGAAGGCCGCAAGCTGATCGACGAAGTCTGGCGCGGCGCCGAAGACATCGGCGTCACCGACCGCTCCCTCATCTGGAACAGCGATCTCGTCGAGACGATGGAATTCCAGAACCTCATCACCCAGGCGGTGGTGACGATGGAAGCGGCCGCCAACCGGCACGAAAGCCGCGGCGCCCATGCGCGTGAGGATTTCCCGGAGCGCGACGACCAGAACTGGATGAAGCACAGCCTCGCCTTCATCGACGAAGCCGCCCACACGGTGCGCCTCGAAGACCGGCCGGTGCACACCTACACGATGTCGAACGACGTGCCCTATATCGAGCCGAAGAAGCGCGTCTACTGACGCCGCCCGACATCAAAGTTCGCGAAAGGGGCGCTCCGGCGCCCCTTTTTTATGGCCAGAGCAAAGCTTACCTGCGGCAGGAAGGCCTTCGGCACCATCCGAGCGTGACCGCGATCATCCGTCAGCGGGGGCCCAAGCAAAGCGGAGTTATTCGGCGCAGAGCGAGCCAAATATCGACCAGCCGCCCTTCGCCAGCCTGTTTCGTCGCGCGGGTTTCTCATTGTCGGCGCCTAGAGAACGGCGTAACGTACACATATAGATATTTGTCAGTGCAGGTTACTTGCCATGCCGCATAAGTTCAGGGGCAGCGACATACGCAACCTTGTGAAGGACGTGTTCGCGACTGAACTCGCCGACATGCGGATCGTGCAGATCAATGTGCGGGAGGAAAGCGGTCGCGACGGCGACGATCTCATCCGGATCGATGTGATCTTCGACGGACACGCCAAGGACGTCGACGCAGGCAAGCTATCGATGTTGACACGTCATATCCTTCCGAAGCTGCGCGACCTTGGCGAGTTCGGGTTTCCGTTGTTTTCGTTCATCGCACGCAACGAGGCGAAGGGTCTGATGGGTGAAGCCGCGTGACCTGCTCGAAACTGCGCGAGATCTCACCCGATCTGGCCATGGCAAGCCGCGCCAGGCGAATCTGAGACGCGCCACCAGCTCGGTCTATTACGCGCTCTTTCACACCCTGGCGAAGACAACTGCGGATCTGTTTATCGGTGGAACCGGGTCGGCCCGCAGCGATGCCGCTTGGCTTCAGGCCTATCGCGCACTCGATCACGGAACGGCGAAAAGCCGATGCAACAACACATCTGCGTTAGTTGGCTTTCCGCAAGAATTGCAGGACTTTGCACTGCGCTTCGTCGCAATGCAGGAGAAACGGCAAATTGCCGATTACGATCCGAGCGAAAGCTTCTACAAATCTGACGTTTTGCTTGATATCGAGCAGACAGAAGCTGTGCTGGACAGGTTCGATAGGGTCCCCGCTCAAGCAAAGCGGGCGTTTGCAGCATTCCTCGTCTTGCGGACGCGGTAAGCTGACCTGCCCATCCACCGCGCAAATCACACCGGACAACCGCACCGGCTTTCGCCGGTGCAAGCGTCTGCACCCGCCCCCTCACCTTGGCGCGAGGCGGATCGCTCCATCGAGGCGGATCGATTCGCCGTTCATATAATCGTTCTCGCAGATGAACTTCACGACATGCGCATATTCGTGCGCCTGGCCGAGACGTTTCGGAAACGGCACGCCGGCGGCGAGGCTCTCGCGCACTTTCTCCGGCATGCCGGAGACCATCGGCGTCTCGAACACGCCGGGCTGAATGGCGCAGACGCGAATGCCGTATTCGGTGAGGTCGCGCGCGACCGGCAGCGTCATGCCGAGAACGCCGCCCTTTGAGGCGGCATAGGCCGCCTGGCCGATCTGCCCGTCCGTCGCCGCCACCGAAGAGGTCATGACGATCACGCCCCGGCAGCCGTCCGCCGTGATCGGCTGCAACTGCGACATCTCCGGAACCGATTGCGCGATCATCTGGTAGGTGCCGATGAGGTTGACCTCCACCACCTTGCGGAACGAGGCCATGTCATGCGCCTTGAGCTCGCCCGTCTTGCGGTCGGTGCCAAGCGTCTTGCGCCCGAGCGCGATGCCGGCGCAATTCACCAGGATGCGCTCCACGCCATGCGCCTTGCGCGCTGCCTCGAAGCCCGCCGCGACGCTTGCGGCATCGGTCACGTCGACCGGCACGAACGTTCCGGCGATGTCGCCCGCCGTCATCCGGCCGCGCTCCTCGTTCATATCGAAGATCGTCACCCGCACGCCCTGATGGGCGAGCATGCGTGCCGTCGCCTCGCCGAGACCTGAAGCCCCACCGGTCACGATCGCTGCGATATCGGAATTGAGCTGCATTCTGTCCTCCCCTTTAAACCCGCCGGGCGGGCTCTTCTCCCTCGCTCAGCCTCCTCTTAGCCAAGCCCCGCGTCTTGCGAAAGGACCACTCGCGCCCCAATTGAACACGATCAGATGGGAGCGCCAGATGCCACGTACGGTACCTGATATCGAGATTCTCGGCCCGGAGGATGCGGCCGACAAGGAAGCGGAAATCAAGCGCCGGTTCTGGCCGACGGTCAGGAAGGCGCTGCGCACGATTCCCTTCATGCACGAAGTTGTGTCGGCCTATTACGCCATGCTCGATCCGCGCACGCCGACACGCGCCAAGCTGACGGTGGTCGCAGCCCTCGCTTATTTCGTCTCCCCCTTCGATCTCGTGCCGGATTTCATCGTCGGCCTTGGTTTTCTCGACGACGCCTCGGTTCTGGCTGCAGCGCTGGCCGCCGTCTCCTCCTCCATTCGCGAGGAGCATCGCACCGCCGCAACGACGGCACTTGAGGAAGAAGTGGGCGCCGAAGCCTGAGGAAACGCCCCCTCCGTCAAAATCTGGCCGTTTTTTCCCAAACAACACTCCCGGCATCGAGCCGGTCGAACGGATGCCGGCAGGCTTCGCCTGTGGCCTACGCTCGGTTCATGATTTAGTAACCACGATGACGCATCTCTAGAGCGACCATCACGACCGACGCCTCGCCGATGCGGCGCGGCTTCGTAGAAACCATCGATTGCGGGACAGGCATGCTAAGGACATTTCTGACGAGCCTCTTTTTGATCGTCGCGACCGCAGCCTTCGCTCAGACGCCGAATTCGCTGGGTCAGTTCAACGATTGGACGGCCTGGAGCTATCCGGGCGACAAGGGCACCGTCTGCTTCATCCACTCAACTCCGAAGAAGGAGATGCCGTCGAATCTCAATCACGGCAAAGTCGCCTTCTTCGTGCGCACAAGTCCGGCTGAAAACATCGGCCATGAGGCGAATTTCGTCGTCGGCTACGCCTTTGAGGACAAGTCGACGGTGACCGTCGACATCGACGGCAAGAAGTTCACGATGTTCACCAAGGGCGACAGCGCCTGGCTTCTGAACGAGGCCGAGGAGCCGCAGCTCTATGCGGCGATGAAGAGCGGGCGCCAGATGACGGTGACCGGCACATCGCGCCGCGGCAACGAGACGAGCTATCAATTCTCCCTTTCCGGGGTGACGGCGGCGAGCAACAAGGTCGCTTCCGAATGTAAATAACGGCCACAAGCCGAGATTTTCGAAGCGGACCGTCCTGCGGGCGGTCCGTTTTCGTTTGCATGAGCCTGTGCTAAGACCCACCTTCGACACCGCCATGAACGATATGAGCCTTGCCACACCCGCGGCTGCGCCGCGCTTCGACGCGTCTGCACAGCCGCTTTCCACGGATGCTTCCGCCGTCCGCCGCTCGCTCGTCGGCCTGAGCCGCGCGGAGCTCGCCGATGCGCTGGGCGAAATCGGCGTGCCGGAACGGCAGCGCCGCATGCGCGTCAACCAGCTCTGGCACTGGCTCTATCTGCGCGGCGCCACCTCCTTCGATGCCATGACCAATATGGGCAAGGAGCTGCGCGCCGCACTCGACGACAAATTCGCCATTGTCCGCCCGGAAATCGTCTCCGAGCAGATTTCCGTCGACGGCACGCGCAAATGGCTGATGCGCTTTCCCGCGCAAGGCGCCGATCGTCCCGGCCCGACAGCGGGCCGCCCGGTCGATGTGGAAACCGTCTATATCCCCGAAGAAGGCCGCGGCACGCTCTGCGTGTCGAGCCAGGTCGGCTGCACCTTGAACTGCACCTTCTGCCACACCGGCACGCAGAAGCTCGTGCGCAACCTGACCCCCGGCGAAATCGTCTCGCAGATCCTGGTGGCACGCGAGCGCATCGGCGATTTTCCCGATCTTGCGACGCCGCAGGGCGCGATCGTGCCGACGGAAGGCCGTCTCGTCTCCAATATCGTCATGATGGGCATGGGCGAGCCGCTCTACAATTTCGAGAATGTGCGCGACGCGCTTCTGATCGCCTCCGACGGCGAGGGCCTCTCCCTGTCGAAGCGGCGCATCACCCTGTCGACCTCGGGCGTCGTTCCGGGCATTTTCCGCACCGGCGAGGAAATCGGCTGCATGCTGGCGATTTCGCTCCATGCCGTGCGCGACGATCTTCGCGACGAGATCGTGCCGATCAACCGCAAATGGCCGATCACCGAGCTTCTCGATGCGTGCCGCGCCTATCCGGGCCTGTCGAACGCCCGCCGCATCACCTTCGAATACGTGATGCTCGAGGGCATCAACGATTCGCTCGCCGAGGCGAAGGAGCTCGTGCGGCTCCTCAAAGGCATCCCGGCGAAAATCAATCTCATCCCGTTCAATCCCTGGCCCGGCAGCCCCTATCAATGCTCCGACTGGGACCAGATCGAGCGTTTCGCAGAGGTGGTGAACCGCGCCGGCTACGCCTCGCCGATCCGCACGCCGCGCGGGCGTGACATCTTCGCCGCCTGCGGCCAGCTGAAGAGCGCCAGCGAGCGTCTGAAGAAGCGTGAGCGCGAAACAGCGCCGGCGCTCGCAGCGGAAGGCTGAGCGCCACCGGCATGGCCCGGGTCTGGCGGATCATCCTCCTCATACCGCTCGCTTTCATCGCCGCCTGCTGGGCGGCGGCGGCGGTCCTCTATTTCTCCGTCCCGCCGGAGCTTCATCCCGGTGAGGCGCTTCAGGATTACGCCATCAAGGCGGCGCTCATTTCCTTCTTCGCCGCCTTCGTCGTCGGCGCCGTCGCCGGTATCCCGGCCTTCCTGATGATCCTGTTTGCGGAAAGCTTCGGCTGGCGCTCGCTCATCCTGCATCTCGTCTTCGGCGCAGTGGTCGGTTCGGCCGCGACCATCCTCGGCATTGCCGGCCCGCCGGCGTCCGAATTCTCCGACATTGCGATCTTCGCCGCCGCGGGCACGGTCGGCGCCTTCGTCTACTGGCTTCTCGCCGGGCGCCACGCCGGCGGCTAGGCTGGGGGGCTAGGCCGGGTCGATCCGCGGCAAATCCTCGCTTTTCGGCCAGATTGCCCGCGATTATCGCTTGCGCCTCGGGCACACGGCACTACCTTTCGCCCGCATTCACCGGAGGTTTTCATGCGCCCGCTCACCGGCCTTCGCGTCGCTCTCATCGGCTTCGTGGCCATCTTTCTCGCCTCATGCGGCGTCAACACCATCCCGACCTACGAAGAACAGGCGAAGGCCGCCTGGAGCCAGGTCGAGAACCAGTATCAGCGCCGTGCCGATCTCGTCCCGAACCTCGTGGAGACCGTGAAGGGCTTTGCCCGTCAGGAAAAAGACGTCCTGACCTCCGTCGTGGAGGCCCGCTCCAAGGCGACGCAGACCAATCTCAACGTCGATCCGACGGATCCGGAAGCCATGCGCCGCTATCAGGAAGCGCAGGGCGAACTCGGCGCCGCCCTCGGCCGGCTTCTCGCCATCACCGAGAATTATCCCGATCTCAAATCCAACCAGAATTTTCTGGCGCTGCAATCGCAGCTCGAAGGCACGGAAAACCGCATCGCGGTGGCGCGTCGCGACTACATCGAGGCCGTCCGCAAATACAACACCGAGCTCAAGACGTTTCCGGGCCGGCTCTGGGCGATGACGCTTTATTCCGGCTACGAGCCGATGGCGAATTTCGAGACCGCACCCGAAAACGCCAACGCCCCGCAGGTCGATTTCGGCGGCAGCAACGCGCCGGGGGTGAATTTCAATGCCCCCGCCAACGAGACCGCCCCGGCCAACGAGAATCAGCCGGCCAACGAACCCGCCACCGGCACCGGCAACTGATCTGAGACGAGAGACGTTTTGCGCGCCCTTTTTGCTGCTGTTCTGATCCTCGTCGCGCCGGCCTTCATCGCGCCGGCCGCCGCCCAGGATTTCCCGAAACTCACCGGCCGCGTCGTCGATGCGGCCGATCTCCTCTCGCCCACCGAAGAGGCGGAGCTCGTCGCCCTTTCCGACGATCTCGAAAAGAAAACCTCCGACCAGCTCGTGATCGCCACCGTCCCCTCTCTCGACGGGCGCTCCATCGAAGAATATGGCGTCGATCTCGGCCGCGCCTGGCAGATCGGACAGAAGGACAAGGACAACGGCGTCCTTCTCCTCGTCGCGCCCAACGAGCGTCAGGTGCGGATCGAGGTCGGCTACGGCCTTGAGCCCACCCTCACCGACGCGATCTCCAAACTCATCATCGAAGGCTCGATCATCCCCCGCTTCAAGGCGGGCGATTTCCCAGGCGGCATCAAGCGCGGCGTCGAGGACATCGTCGCCGTCCTCGGCGGCGACCGCGAGGCCTGGGTCAAGCGCGCCAAGGAACGCGTGCCGGAGGGCGACATCGGCCCCACCATCTTCACGATGATCTTCCTGGCCGTCTTCTTCATCATCATGTTCTCCGGCCTCTTCGGCCCGCGCGGAAAGGGCCGCCGCCGCACCGGCGGCTTTGTCGGGGGCCTCAACAATTACGGCGGCGGCTTCGGTGGCGGCGGCGGCGGATTTTCCGGCGGCGGCGGCTCCTTCGGCGGCGGCGGCTCGTCGGGCAGCTGGTAGGAGACGGACATGGCCATTCTCGACCCCACCGAACACGCCCGCATCGCCGAAGCGATCCGGTCGGCCGAAAGCGGCACCTCCGGCGAGATTTTTGCCGTCGCCGCGGAAACCAGCGACAGCTATCGCTTCATCCCGCTTCTGTGGGCGGCGCTTGCCGCGCTCTTTGCGGGCATTGCCGTCGCCTTCCTCTACCCGCTCGCCGAAGCCTGGCTCACGGCGCCTGCGCCCGGCAATGAATGGCTCGCGCAATCGCACGACCTCTGGGGCGACGCCCTCGATGCCCGCGTCGTCGCCGCCGGCGAGATCGTCCTCCTGATCCTTCTCGGGCTCCTCGCCTCGCTGCCGTCGCTCCGGCCCCTCCTGGTGCCGGAATTCGTCCGCCGCCAGCGCGCCGAGCGTCATGCCATGCAGCAATTCATGGCCCACAATCTCCACGGAACCGCCGGCCGCACCGGCATCCTGATCTTCGTGTCGCTGGCGGAGCGCTATGCGGCGATCATCGCCGATCAGGGCATCGACGCCCATGTCGACCAGAGCGTCTGGGACGAAATCGTGGCCGAGCTCATCGAGGACAGCCGCAAGGGTGCCCTGGCCGACGGCCTGGTGAAGGCAATCACCGCCTGCGGAAAGATCCTCGAAGAGCAGATTCCGGCGGGCCGGGAAAACCCGAACGAATTGCCGGACAAGCTCGTCGAAGTCTGAGCCCGACGCCAGAGATCGGGGCGGCCGGCCCAGGCCGCCGCCCCATCGCACACCCGCGCTGAAACGCGTTCAGTCCGCCTTGAGCGACAGCTTTCCGCACCACCCGTCCCGGTGGCCGCCGGCATAGGCCCGCACCAGCCCCTCCTGCAGCAGCAGGGCGCCGAGATCGCGGCCCTTCGCATCGCGCACATCGGCGACGACACGCCCGCCATATTTGTCGCCCTCCACCTCGCTCAAGGTGACGGCGGGATCGGCGACGAGCGCGGCGAGCGCATCCGTCGCCGCCAGAGCCTGCAACTTTTCCGCCAGACAACGCGCACGCAGCTCCGGCGCGTCGATGCCGCGCAGCCGCACCAGCACCCGCACCTCCTGGTCGAGCCAGATCGTCGCCCGCACCGCCAGCGTATCGCCGTCGACGACCCGCTCCACCACCGCCCGGTAGAGCCCCGGCAGCTCGGAACCCGCCGCAGCCGGCAGGGCCGTCGAGAAAAGAACCGAAATCGACAGGGCGAATCGCAATAGGAACATGTTCCTATAATAGCGGATGCCGGTTAATTGACAATATGCGAGCGGCTTTGGGGGTGCCCGCCGCTTGCAGCAGTCGAGCCTGAAGCCCGCGACACCGAAGGCTCTGGACCCCGCCTTCCGTCTGGAAAAATATGCAATCATTGCATATATTGGGTTCGCACATGCCGACCGTTCAGGGCTTTGCGGCCTGCAAGCTGGTGATCTATGCGGATGACCATCTTCCCCCGCATTTTCATCTGAAGGGAAATGGCTGGTCATGCGTCGTCGATATCCGTTCGTTGCGGATCACCCGCGGCGGAGCCCCTGCGGGCGCAACGAAAGAAGCGCTGGAATGGGCACGAAGGAACAAACCGCTGCTGATGACGAAATGGGCCGAATACAATGAGCGCGATTGAGCCCCTGCCTCAGGCTCCCGCACGGGATCCGCGGCCGATGCCCCGCCTTGTGGGCATTCGTCCGCTTGAGCGTCTCTGCGTGTCCGTGGCCTGGGCGGAAGGCTCGCGCCGGGGCCGTTCGGAGATCATCGACCTCTCCCCGCTGATCGGCCAGTTCAGAATTTATGCGCCGCTTCGCGACGACCCCGCCCTTTTTGCCGGCGTCGTTCTTGCCGATGATGGCGAGACGCTCGAATGGGACGGCGGCCGGATCGACATGCCAGCCACCAGCGTGGAACGCCTCGCGGAAGAGCAGATGACCGGCGCCGATTTCGAAGCATTCCTGAGGCGCAACAATCTTACCCGCCACGCAGCCGCGGCCGAGCTTGGCCGCAGTCTGCGAGCCATTCAGGGCTATGTCGCCTCGCAGAGTTTGATCCCCCGCGTCGTGGCCCTCGCCTGTCGCGGCTTTGAAGCCGGCAAACGCGCCGGCCCGCCTTCCCCCTGATCAATTCGCCCTGATCAGCCCGTCAAAAATCGATCGCGCGGCCCTTGCGTTCCCAATCGCCGAAGCGCACCGGCTCTGGGCCCTCCCCGCCGTTGAACTCCTTTGCCCGCGCCGCCTCGGCGGCCGAGCGCGCCTCGGCCTCTTGTCTGCGGCGCTCTTCGGCCTCGGCGAGCGCCCGTTTGGCGGCCTCCGGGAGCTCGCGCCGCGGCGTTGCCGCCGTTTCGGCCTGAATGTCCTCCTCGGAGGATTTCTTCGACGCCTCGTTCATCGTCGTCTCCGTCATCATCGCCTCGTCACTGAGCGATATCTAGCAATCCCGGCCGGTCATTTCGACCGACCGGGATTGCTTCGGAGATCTTTTCGGTGAGGCGACGTGCCGTCCCTTATGCGGCGCGCACATCCTCAAGGAATTCGCGCACCATGGCGCGCAGCGAGCCGGCATGCAGGTTGAGCTCCTCGGCCGCCGACAGCACCTGGCCGGAGGCGGAGCCCGTCTCGCCGGCCGCCTGCGTCACGCCGACGATGGTGCTCGACACCTCCTGGGTGCCGGATGCCGCCTCGTGAACGTTGCGGGCGATCTCCTGGGTGGCGACATTCTGCTCTTCCACCGATCCGGCGATCGCGACGGTGACCTCGCTCACCTCCCGGATCGCGGTGACGATATTCTCGATCGCCTCCACGGCGCTGCCGGTCCCGGCCTGCACGTCGCCGATCTGCCGGCTGATATCCTCCGTGGCTTTCGCCGTCTGCGTGGCGAGGCTTTTCACCTCGGCGGCGACGACGGCGAAGCCCTTGCCGGATTCGCCGGCTCTCGCCGCTTCGATCGTCGCATTGAGCGCCAGCAGGTTCGTCTGATTGGCGATATCGGCGATCAGGTGCACGACCTCGTCGATCTTCTTCACCGAGGCGGCAAGCCCCTGCACCACGCCGCGGCTCTGCTCGGCACTGTCGCTCACCGTCTTCGCCATATCGGTCGATTGCTGCACCTGACGGGCAATTTCCTGAACGGACGACGACAATTCCTCGGCCGCGGCCGAGACGGTCTGCACATTCGTCGAGGCCTGTTCGGAAGCAGCAGCAACGGTGGTCGCCTGGCTGCTCGTTTCCTCGGCGATCGCCGACATGTTCTGAGCGGTGAGCTTGAGTGTCGTGGCGGAGGCCCCGACCGTTTCGAGAACCCCCGAAACCGCCTGATCGAACCGTCCGTTGAGCGCCTCGATGCGGCTCGCCCGCTGTTCGCGCAGCTCACGCTCGCGGGCCTGCGCCTCGGCAAGTTCTTCCGCCTTGATCATGCTCGCCTTGAAATCGGAAAGGGCGCGGTTGATGTCACCGATCTCGTCGCCACGGTCGGTATCGACGATCGGCGTATCGAGATGCCCGTCCTGAAGCGCGCGGATCGTGCCGACGCTGCGTGCCAGCGGCCGGCGGATCATGCGATGCGTCAGAAGCGCAAGCACCGCCCCAAGCAGCACCACCAGCGCCAATCCTCCGATCACGAGCCATTGCGACAGCTGGTGCGCCGGGCGCATGATCACGGCCTCCGGCACGGAGACGATGACCGCCCAATTGCGCCCGAAATCCTGGATCGGGGTCGGCACGATGACGTGAAGGATACCGGCCTCGTCACGCACGAGCTGACGGGTTCCCTCACTCAGAGCTTTATCAATCCCGGCCGCCAGCTCCGGCGCCGTGTCGCTGACCGACTTGCCGAGATTTTCTGCTTCGTCCGTCGCCGTCCACAACCCGCCATGCGACACGAGGCGCACATGGCCGACATCATAAGGATGGATCGCGCCAAATTCCTTCGAAAGACCCGAAAGCTCGATGTCGACACCTGCCACACCGACCGTCTTCCCGTCGACCTCGAGCGGAAACGCGGCCGAAGCCAGCATGATGTCCTTGCCGTCGATCGTGTAGATCGTCGGGTCCGTCATGAAGGCACGGCCGCTCTGGAAAGGCTCCTGATACCACGGCAGATCGGTCTTTCCCGCGCTCGTTGCCTGCAAGCCGGAACCGTAATTGTAGTAATAGGGTGCAAAGCGGCCGGTTTCGGTCTGCGTCTTGACGTCGGCCTGGCCTGCCAGCTCTGCGTCGCGTCCGTCGAAGAGGTTCGGCTCAAACACGAGCCAGGCTCCCGCGAGAGCGGCATCCCGCTCCATCATCTGCTCCAGGAGCCGCGTTGCGCCGGAGCGTTCACGATACCCCGTCTCCATCAACGCCTCGACCGAACTGTCGAGGGTCTTGGCGGTCTGCATCATTCCGCCGAGCCGGCTGCGCACATTCTGCGCTTGCGCCTGCCCGGTCTCTTCCAGCCGCTGCGTCGCCAGCTCGTTGACCGAGTTCGTGACGAAAGTGGAGATCGTGGCGATCCCGACGATTAAAAGAAAAGCGATAAGGCCGACGCTCGCCAGGGCGAGCCGTAACCCGATCGACCGAAATTTCGACATGTAACCCCCTCAAGGTGATGTTGCAGGACTTTCTCTGAGACGGACGTGAAATTTGCGGCGAGCCCGCGTCCGGCGTCTTTGCCGGAATCCTGCTCCGCCCTGCCAATTCGTCCGAAACAGGCCCTGCAACGGCGGCAACGTTCACAAGATAACTGGTGCCGGGCTTGCGTGACGTTGCATGAGAGTTCTTCCGGAAGGGAATCCGAAGCATCACCGAGGCCTTTCAGGCGCGCCTCGAATGCTGCAAAATTGGGCAGGAGAACCGACAAACGCGCCCTCTGGAGACCGGGATGACTGTACGATGACGGCTTAAGAAGCTGAGTCGACATGGCTTTCTCCGCCTTAATGGAGTTGCGGATTGAAGCCGGCTCATCGACACCCAAAATATGCAGACACGCCATTTGTGGGTCGGAGCAAAAAGACGATGAACATGATGAAGACGGCCATGTTGCTGGCCGCCCTGACCGCCCTTTTCATGGGCGTCGGCTATCTCGTCGGCGGTTCCGGAGGTGCCTTCATCGCCTTTCTCTTCGCCGCCGGCATGAACCTCTTTTCCTATTGGAACGCCGACAAGCTCGTCCTCAAAATGCACAATGCGCATGAGGTCGACGAACGTTCGGCGCCCGATTTCGTCGGCATGATCCGCCAGCTTGCGGAGCGCGCCGATCTGCCCATGCCGAAAGTCTATCTCATCGACAGCGACCAGCCGAACGCCTTCGCCACCGGACGCAATCCGGAAAATGCGGCCGTCGCCGCGACGACCGGCCTGTTGCAGCAGCTCAGCCATGAAGAGGTGGCGGGCGTCATGGCGCATGAGCTCGCGCATGTGAAGAACCGTGACACCTTGACGATGACGATCACGGCGACGCTCGCCGGTGCCATTTCCATGCTCGGCAATTTCGCGCTCTTCTTTGGCGGCTCGCGCGACAACAATTCGCCTTTCGGCTTCGCCGGCGTGCTCCTCGCCGCGCTGACGGCGCCCTTCGCCGCAATGCTCGTGCAGATGGCGATTTCGCGCACGCGCGAATATTCTGCCGACCGCGATGGGGCGGCGATCGCCGGCAATCCGCTCTGGCTCGCCTCCGCACTCGGCAAGATCGCCGGCTCGGCCAAACGCCGCCCGATGATGAGCGCGGAGCAAAATCCCGCCTCCGCGCATCTCTTCATCATCAATCCCCTGTCGGGTGCGCGCATGGACAACCTCTTCTCCACGCACCCGTCCACGGAAAACCGCATCGCCGCCTTGCAGGAGATGGCATCAGGCGGCGGCGGGCCGGCCATTCCGCGCCAATCCTCCCGCCCCGCAAGGGAGCCCGGCCCCGCCGCGCGTGGCCCTTCCGGCCCCTGGGGTTCCGTCGGCACGAGCCGCCCGAGCTCCGGCACGGTGCCGCAGACCGGTCGCAAACGCCGTGGTCCCTGGGGCTGAGGTGTCTGGAACTCAGATGGGCGCCAAAGCCGCGTGCGTGCTGACGCGGCGCGGAGACAAACGCGAGAACAGATAGCTGAGCTCGCCTTCACCACCATCTTTTGACCATTCCTGCATGCGACAGGCAGAGGGAAGATTTGAACGGCGCCACCCCGGGTGGCGCCGTCGCTTTGCGGCGTCCCTGCCGCAGAGCTGCGATGCGGCGATGGCCAAGTGCTGGTCGCGCGGTTAGGAAGACAGAATGACGACAAAGAATCGGCGAGCCGCTCATGAGCGCTGACGAGGGCGCGCGTCGCGATATCCGCGAACCGCACGACACGCAGGAAAGCCGCGCCGCATCCGGAGCACGGCCGCATCGCTCTGGCGCTGGCAAAGGCGCAAGCAAGAGCAGCGGCAAGACGGGCGCCAAGGCTAGTGGAAGGGGCACGGCGCAGCCGGGCCCGCCAGGCCTTGCCGCGCGCGATGCCGCGACCGCCATCCTCCTCAAAGTGGTGCGCGACGGCTCTCCGCTCGGTCCTCTTCTGGAGGCCGGCGGCGCGCCGGGCTTTCGTGCCTTGTCGGCGCAGGACAAGGGGCTGGTGCGGGCGATCCTCGATGCGGCGCTACGCCACCGCGGCGCCATCGAGGATGCCATCCGAAAGCGCCTGGAGCGCCCTCTCGACGAGAAGGCCCACCGCCTCTCCGCCCTCCTGCATCTTGGTGCCACGCAAATCCTTTATCTCGACGTTCCCGACCATGCGGCGATCAATCTCGCCGTGACGGCGGCCGGCCGCGACCGGCGCACGGCCAAGACCAAAGGGCTCGTCAATTCCGTGCTGCGGCGCATCGCCCGCGAGCGGGGCGAGATCCTGGCCTCTGCGGCTTCAGTGAACGGCGCGCCCGACTGGATGATCGCGCGCTGGGAAAAGAACTGGGGTCCGGAGCGCACCGCCGCGATCCTCGCCGCCCATGCCGACGCGCCCCCGCTCGATCTCACGGCGAAATCAGATCCCGCCGCCCTTGCGGAACGTTTGTCGGGCGATCTTCTGCCGAATGGCAGCATCCGTCTCGATCGTCTCCACACCGTCTCCAAACTTCCCGGCTACGACAGCGGGGATTGGTGGGTGCAGGATGCGGCCGCCTCTATCCCCGCGCGTCTCCTCGGGGATATCTCGGGCAAGCGCGTCGCCGACCTCTGTGCCGCACCCGGCGGCAAGACAGCGCAGCTTGCAGCCGCCGGTGCTCTCGTGACGGCCGTCGAGAAATCCGCCTCGCGTATGCGCCGGCTCAAGGGCAATCTTGAAAGATTGCGTCTCTCGGCGGAATTCGCCGAGGCTGACGTTTTTTCCTTCCAGCCCGCGGAATCCTTCGATTTTATCCTTCTCGACGCACCTTGCTCGGCGACCGGCACCATTCGCAGGCATCCGGATCTGCCCTGGACGAAGCGCGAAGACGACATCGTGACGCTGCGCGAACTGCAGCAAAAGATGCTGGCACAGGCCGCTAACTGGCTGAAACCAGGCGGGATTCTCGTTTATGCCACCTGCTCTCTCGAGCCCGAGGAGGGCGAGGAGCAGGCCCACATCTTCACCAAGAGCCACGACATGTTCGAGCCGATGCCGCTCAAGACCGCGGAATTCCCCGAGCTTCAGGACTTTTCCACGCCTGAGGGTTTCTTCCGCTCGCTGCCTGGAATGGCCTTTGGTGGCGATCTTCGCGGCGTCGACGGCTTCTTCGCCGCCCGCTGGCGGCGGCTCAATTGAGCGAAAAAGCAGTGGGCGCGCGGTTTCCGGGCCTCCCGCCTCGCTTGCCAAGAATCGCAAACCCCGTTACGCGCCAATAATATGGCACCCCTGGCCTCGAGCGACCGATGGAGGCTGACGCTCTCACGCGCCGAACGCGTGAGCCGCCGTCTCCGCTTGGGCACGCTCATCGGAACACCCGCTTTCATTGGTGGCGGCAGCAGATCACAGCTTTTGATTGCCCCACCCGACCTCCGAACCGCCGATCCGACGATCGCGGAAGAGGTCTATTCGGGTCGATTTTCCTTTGCAGGACAATGGGTTGAAACGAAGGGAAAATCACCCTTCGAAATGATTCCGCCAAGCTCGGACTGGGCCGAAGAGCTGCACGGTTTCGGCTGGCTGCGTCATCTGAAGGCGGCCGCGACGCCGGTTGCCCGCTCCAATGCGCAGGTCATCGTGCACGATTGGATGAGCGCCGAAAGGCGCCATCATGCCGTCGCCTGGGAACCGCCGGTGGCAGCACGGCGCACCATGTCGCTGTTGTCGCAATCAGCGCTGGTGCTCGAAGGTGCCGACCACGATTTCTACCGCCTTTACGTGCGTTCCATGCTGCGCCACGCGCATTTCCTTCGCAGATCCTTCTATGCCGCCGAGCCTGGCCTGCCGCGCCTGCAAGTGGCGATTGCGCTTGCCATGGCCGGGCTGTGCCTGTCGCGCCAGGAGCGTCTCGCCAAGCGCGGGCTGGAGCGTGTAAGTCACGAGATTGGCGTGCAATTCCTGCCCGATGGCGGCCATATCTCCCGCTCGCCTGCGGCGATTTTGGAAGCGCTTCTCGACCTTCTGCCCCTGCGTCAGACGGTGGTCGCGCGCGGCCAGCACCCGCCGGAAGCGATCCTGGGCGCGATCGACCGCGCCATGCCGATGCTGCGCTTCTTCCGCCATGCCGACGGCGCCTTCGCCCAGTTCAACGGTGCCTCCGCAGGCGGCCGCGATCAGCTCTCCACCGTGCTCGCTTATGACGAGGCGCTCGGCAAACCCGTCGCCTCCGCCCCCTATTCGGCCTTCGAACGTCTGGAAGCCGGAGAGGCAGCCTTGATCGTCGATGCCGGCCCGCCGCCACCGCTCGCCTTCAGCGCCGAAGCGCATGCCGGCACTCTCGCCTTCGAATTCTCCCATAACGGCCAGCGCCTTATCATCAATTGCGGAGCACCCCGCGCCCGCTATGAAGCCCTGAGGCGCGCCGCTCGGCTGACCGCGGCGCATTCCACCGCAACGCTCGCCGATACGTCCTCGAGCCGATTGGAAGCCGAAGGCGAACGCGTCCTCCTTGTCAGCGGACCGAAGCGTGTCGAGAGAAACCGCCGCCAGGAGAAAGACGGCACGATTTTGCTCGAACTATCCCATGACGGCTACGCAAAGACGCTGGGTTTCGTGCACAGGCGCCAGCTCGTCCTCTCCGGCAACGGTCTCGCGTTGGAAGGACGTGACCTCTTCGAAGGCAACGGTTCGGAGCGAACCCCTTTCGACATCCGCTTTCACCTGGAGCCGAGCGTCGGGGTCGAAGTGCCCGAAGACACGGACATGCCGCCGCATATCGATCTTGTTCTCTCCGATGGGGCAGTCTGGCGCTTCACGGCCGACCAACCTCTGGCTCTTGAAGAAAGCACGATTTTTTCTCTTTCCAGAGGATCCGGCCGCAGCCTGCAGATTGTGGTGAGCGGCGAGGTCGGCGATGCACACGCTGTCGCCTGGAGACTTGCGCGCCTCGCCTGAGGGATTAAGACCGGACGTTCTTCCTTTCTTCGCGACGTCCCCGAGGCTCACAATGTCGGTTTCTTCCAAAAAGGGCTCTTCCGGTCCTGAACGCGTTGTCGTCAAACGCGCCCTCATTTCCCTGTCCGATAAGACCGGAGCGGTCGAGTTCGCCCAGGCGCTCGTTGCAGCCGGTGCCGAAATTCTATCGACCGGCGGCACCGCGCGGGCGCTCAAAGAAGCCGGACTGCCCGTGAAGGACGTGAGCGAGGTAACCGGTTTCCCCGAGATCATGGACGGGCGCGTGAAGACGCTGCACCCGGCGGTTCATGGCGGCATTCTTGCAATCCGTGACGATTCCGAGCACCAGGCCGCCATGCAGGAACACGAGATCGAGCCGATCGATCTCGTCGCGATCAACCTTTATCCGTTCGAAGAGACGGCTGCCAAAAGCAGCGACCCGCTCGAGATCATCGAAAATATCGACATCGGCGGGCCCGCCATGATCCGCGCCGCGGCCAAGAACGCCGCCTTCGTCGCCGTGGTGACCGATCCCGCCGATTATGGACGTGTCGCAGAAGCCGTTGCCTCCGGCGGCGTCGACAAGGCGCTGCGCCGTGAGCTTGCCGCAAAAGCCTTTGCGCGCACGGGCGCCTACGACGCCGCCATCTCCGGCTGGTTCGCTGAGCAGTCGGAGACGCAGTTCCCGGAACGTATGGTGTTCGCCGCGACCCGCGCATCGGAACTTCGCTATGGCGAAAATCCGCATCAGAAGGCGGCACTTTATTCGACCGACAAGGGCAAGCCAGGTGCTGCGAATGCCTGCCTCGTCAACGGCAAGCCGCTGTCCTACAACAACCTGAGCGACGCCGACGCCGCGTTCCAGCTTGCCGCCGATCTCGATCCGGAAAGGCCGGCGATCGCCATCATCAAGCACGCCAATCCCTGCGGCGTCGCCGTCGCTGACACGCTGGCCGAAGCACATGCCAAAGCGCTGATATGTGACCCCGTCTCCGCCTATGGCGGGGTCGTGGCCGCAAACCGGCAGTTGGATGAGGCGGCGGCCAAGGCCATCACGGCTCTCTTCACCGAGGTCGTCATCGCGCCCGACGCAGACGAAGCGGCGCTCAAGATCCTCAAGGCAAAGGCCAATCTCCGTGTGCTCCTGACGGGCTCCGCCATGCCGGCGACAGGCATGATGGTCAAATCGATTGCTGGCGGCCTTCTGGTCCAGGAGATCGATGCCGCGCAAGTCAAGATGGCCGATCTCAAGGTGGTCACGAAGCGCGAGCCGACCGAACAGGAACTTGCTGATCTGATCTTCGCCTTCCGCATCTGCAAGCATGTGAAGTCGAACGCAATCGTCTATGCGAAGGACGGAGCCGCTGTCGGCATCGGCGCGGGTCAGATGAGCCGTGTCGATTCCGCCCGCATCGCCGCCTGGAAGGCGCAGGAGGCAACGCGTGCCGCCGGGCTCGAAGATGCTCTGACGCGTGGCTCCGTCGTTGCCTCGGATGCCTTCTTCCCCTTTGCGGACGGTCTCCTGGCCGCCGCGGAAGCTGGCGCCACCGCCGTTATTCAGCCAGGCGGATCACTGCGCGACCAGGAAGTGATCGACGCCGCCGACGAGGCAGGCCTTGCGATGGTGTTCACGGGGCTTCGCCACTTCCGGCATTAACTTTCGAGTGGGGCAGGCGGCTACCAAGGTCCGCCTGCTGTTCCGCAAGCTCGGCGAGAAGGCTCGCTGCGACGGTGGCCTTGGCCGTCGTCGCGCGGCCATCGGCGAGGATCGCGGCAACCCGGCTCGCGGTCGCGCTGACATTGCGGCCGTATTCCTCTTCCCAGGCGGAGACGTCCGGGAACCCTCCATCGGCATAAGAGAGAACGTCGAGGGCGAGCGCCCGATGCGCTGAAGCGAGCTGATCGCGCGCCTTCTCCGTCGCCAGATTCTCGTAATAGTCAGGGCTTTCGACAGCGAGGATCATTGCCTCGAGCCTGGAGAAGCAGAAGCGATCGGCGACCTCGAAATAAGCCGCCGCGGCCGCCTCGATCGGCCGTCCGCAGCGTTCCGCGATAAGTGCCACATCGATCGCATTGGCAAGTTCGGGAAGGATGGCGAGCTCCTCGGCAAGCTCGTCGGGGACTTGTGCCTCGACGAGCCAGGCTTTTCGCGATTTGACCGCATTTGCAGCGAATTCGGGCAGGAGGTCGGGCAGCAATTGCCGCAGAGCCTCCAGCGTCTCCTGAAAACGATCGACCACTGCACCGATGCCGGACCGGAGATCGACATTGCGCAGGAACCAGCCGATGCGGTCGAGAAGAACATCCTGCACCCGCAGATAGAGCTCAAGCTGCAGCTGGCCGCCGATCTTATTGTCGAGGGCTTCGAGCTCCGCATGCAGACGTTGCATGGAGAAGGCATCGCGAACGGCCGTGTAAGCGCGGGTGATGTCCGCCGGCGTCGCGCCGGTGCGGTCACGCAGCCGAACAATCGCGGTGGGCCCGCCGCGGTTGATGAGCGAATTGGCGAGCTGCGTCGCGATGATCTCCCGCCTCAGACGATGGCCTGAAATCTCATCACCAAACCGCTCCTGCATGTTCTCCGGGAAATAGCGGAAGAGTTCGCGCGCGAGATATTCATCGTCGGGGATGTCGCTTGCCACGAGATCATCGAAGAGAACGATCTTGGCGTAGGAGAGAAGAACGCCAATCTCCGCCCGCGTCAGCGGTTGACGCTGGGCCTGGCGCTCCGACAGGGTGGAATTGTCCGGCAAGACTTCCACCGCCCGATCGAGCCGGCCCGCGGCTTCAAGTTCGTTCATGAAACGCGCCTGATTGGCGAGCGCGTCGAGGCCGCGCATCTGCTCCAGACTGATGGCCAGCGTCTGCTGGATGTTGTTGCGCAAGACGAGGTCGGCTACCTGGTCGGTCATCGCGGCCAGGCAGCGGTTGCGCTCCTCCAGCTCCAGCTTGCCCGACCTCAGCGAGGGCGCCAGGGCGATCTTGATATTGACCTCAAGGTCGGAGGAGTTGACACCACCGGAATTGTCGATCGCGTCGGAATTGCAGCGTCCACCGCGTAGGCCGTAATCGACACGCGCCTGGGGCGTCATACCGAGATTGGCGCCTTCCCCGACCACCCTTGCACCGACCTCTGCAGAGGTGATGCGGATCTGATCGTTTGCCTTGTCGCCCACTTCGGCATCGCTTTCGTGCGGCGCCCGCACATAGGTGCCGATGCCGCCAAACCACAGAAGATCAACCTGCGCCTTCAAGATGGCGCGGATGACCTCATTGGGGCGCGCGGATGTCCCGGAAAGTCCAAGCAGCGTACAGATTTCGGGCGAAAGCGGCACCGTCTTGTCATGGCGAGAGAAAACACCACCGCCCTTCGAGACAAGGCTCGTGTCGTAATCCTTCCACGACGAACGCGGGAGGTCGAATAGCCGCTGACGCTCTTTGAAGCTCGCCTCAAGGTCCGGATCGGGATCGATGAAGATGTCGCGGTGGTCGAAGGCGGCGACAAGACGGATCGCACGCGACAGAAGCATACCGTTACCAAAGACATCGCCCGACATATCGCCGACGCCGGCAACCGTGAACGGCTCGCTCTGGATATCGTGGTCAACCTCGCGGAAATGCCGTTTCACCGCTTCCCACGCGCCGCGGGCAGTAATGCCCATTTCCTTGTGGTCGTAGCCGGCCGAGCCCCCCGAGGCGAACGCATCGCCAAGCCAGAACCCATGAGTCTCGGAGACGGCATTGGCAGTGTCGGAGAAGGTCGCCGTACCCTTGTCTGCTGCAACGACAAGATACGGATCGTCCTCATCATGGCGCACGACGTCATTGGGCGGAATGACCTCGTCACCCTCAAGGTCGTCGGTAAGCGCAAGCAACCGATCAACGAAGGCGACATAAGCATCGCGTCCCGCTTCGAAGATTTCCTCGCGGCTGCCCTCCGCTGGCAGGAGCCGTGGAAAGAATCCACCCTTCGCTCCGACCGGCACGATAACGGCGTTCTTCACCTGCTGTGCCTTGACGAGACCGAGAACCTCGACGCGAAAATCTTGCGGCCGATCCGACCATCTGAGACCGCCACGGGCGACGGGCCCGAACCGCATATGCACTCCTTCGACCTGTGGCGAGTGCACAAAGATCTCCCGGAACGGCCGAGGCGGCGTGAGGAAAGCGAGGTCACGCGGCTTGAGCTTGATGGTGATGGCGAGCGGCGGGGCACCTTCGGCATCCCTCTGGAAATAATCGGTCCGCTTGGTCGCGAGAATGACAGCCCGGTAGGCGCGCAGAATCGTGTCCTCGTCGAGACTGTCTACCCGATCGAGCGGGCCATCTAGAGCCTTTTCCGCATCAGCCTCTGCGGCCTCACGGTCCTCGATCGCCGGATCGAAGCGCGCCCGGAAGCGGTCTACGAGAAGGCGTGCCAAAAGCGCGTTGCGGCCGAGCGTGTGCCAGATGTAGTCGAGCGAATAAGGCAGCTGGGTCTGCCGCAGATACCGCCCGATCGTGCGCAAGAGCGCAGCCTCGCGCCAGGTGATGCCGGCGGAAAGGACAAGCGCGTTGAAGCCGTCATTGTCGGCGCGCCCACCCCATACGGCACTGATCGCCTCCTGGAGACGAGAAGCGGCATCGCCGACAGGATCAACCTCGCCGGAACCCGCTTCATCCTTGGCGGCAAGCGTCATGTCATGGATATAAACGGCCGAGCCGGTCGCCGGGCGAACCAGATAGGTGCGCTCGTTGACGACCGCGAAACCGAGATTTTCCAGAAGTGGCACGCGCCGCGACAACGGGATCGGCGCATCGAGATGATGGAAGCGCAAAGCCGTGCGCCTCAATCCGCCGGCGATGCGCCGGTGAAAATGCGCGGCAATCACCGACCGGTCGGAAAGCTCACGACCGATGCGGATGTCTTCAACGGCATCTTGCGGGCTAAAGGCGGCCTGATATTCGCGTCCGAAGGCGTCCCGATACTCTCCGAAGAGCTCTGTTTGCTGCGGGAAGGCATTGGCGAGCGCCTCGCGTAACCCGTCTTCGAAGGTGCGGGTGATGGCTCGAATGCGTGCCTCGACCTCACCCTGATCCGGATCTACGGGAGCCGTTTTGGGATCGCGGGCCTCCCGCGCCACGATGAAATGCACGCGGGCGAGATGTCCCTCGGGGAAAGCTGGATAGGCGGCGGAGATCCGCCCGTCATACATCTCCGCCAACGCCTGACCGATCTTGGCGCGGATGTCGGAGGAATAATGGTCGCGCGGCACATAGACGAGGACGGAGACGAAGCGGCCGAACTTGTCGGCCCGGCTGAGTGCACGCACGCGCGGACGCTCCTGCAGATGCAGGACGGCCATGGCTTGGTCATAGAGCGTGGAGAGATCGGCCTGGAAAAGCTCGGTGCGCGGAAAACTCTCCAGGATGTTGAGGAGCGTGCGGCCGGAATGGCTGAAGGGATCGAAGCCGGCGCGCTTCAGGATCTGGTCGACCTTGCGGCGGATATAGGGAATCGACTGGACGGAACGGGTGAACGCGCTCGACGTGAACAGGCCGACGACGCGCAATTCCCCCGTCACGCGGTTGTGGTCGTCGAAAATCTTGACGCCGATATAGTCCATATGGTCGCGGCGATGCACGCGCGAGCGGACATTGGCCTTCATGATGATGAGCGGTTCCGGGCTCATCAAAAATTCCTGGATCTCCGGTGTCATGGTGACAAGTTCGGCGCCACGGCGCAGCACTTTCACCTCGGGGTCACGCAGCAGGCCGAGCCCCTCGCCATGAGCGTGGTCGAGTGCGCCACCCGAATCCTGCTCGTAGGTGAACTCACGCGTGCCCAGGAAAGTGAAATTGTCATCCTCGAGCCATTCCAGCAGGGCGATCGCTTCTTCCAGCTCGTCCTCGTCGAGCTCGGGCGGATCGATACGGTAGTCGCGGATCGCCATGCGCAAGCGGTCGCGCATGGCGCGCCAGTCTTCGGTCGCAACCCGCACCTCTTGCAGAAGGCTCTTCAAGGACGCTTCGAGCTCGCTTTTCGCCGCCTCGTCGGGCAGGCGCGCAATCTCGATATGCAGAAAGCTCTCCCGGTTCGGGCGGCCCTTCGATTCCGCACCCGCGGCAGCAAATTCGGTCAGGCGTCCGGCTTCATCGCGCGAAACCTCAAAGATCGGATGCAGGACAAGATGGATCGGTTGCCCGGCGGCCTGGATCTCCCCGAGAACGGAATCGAAGATGAACGGCCGGTTCTTGCCGACGATATCGATCGCGGTGACCGGACGACCGCGCTCGTCGGCCGCATCGATGTCTCTCAGGCTGACCTTCGGCACATTGGCGTCGCGCTGAGCGATGAATGCGAAAGCAGCCTTGGCAATACCCGCCAGGCTTTCGGCAGGATAAACGGTAATATCCTCGCCCGCCGCATGTGCAAAAAAGATCTCGGCAAAGCGTTTGAGTGGCGCGGCGTCGATTCCCGTCTCTTCGGCCTCTGCCTCAAGCCTCGCTGTGGCATCTTCGATGCGTTTTTTCTTTTCCGGCTCGTAGCGGTCGGGCATTGGGTCTCCTCGCCTCTTCTTTCAGCCGCCTGACGCACGAAACGGACGCAAATAGCGCCCTTTCTCGCAGCGGCCGCCTATCTCTGAGGCAAGACATGCACCCCGACCGGCATCCGGCAAGAGCCAAATGCTGCGTGCCGCAATCGTTGTTGACCGACGGCCCGCATAGGTCCCGAAAAAGCGATGAAAACAAACCGATTGGCGTTAGGGCAAAACAACAACCGGCGTTCCGACGCGCACGCGTTCGAAGAGATCGACCACGTCCTGGTTGTACATGCGGATGCAGCCATAGGAAACAAAACCGCCAACCGATTTCGGCCGGTTGGTGCCGTGGATGGCATATTCGCCGCCCGCAAGTGTCATGGCGCGCGGCCCAAGCGGATTGCGCGGTCCTGGCGGAATCAGATCCGGCAGTGAGGGAATGTCGTGTTTGACTTCCTTTGGCGGCGAGAAGGTGGGATCGACCACCTTGCGCGAAATGCGCGTGCGCCCCTCCCATTGCTTGCCACGCCGTCCAACGCCAACAGTGTAGCGCAAAGCCTGGCCACCGCGCATGACGAGGTAAAGCCGGCGCTCCTTAGTTTTGACGACGATCGTGCCAGGACGATAAGTGTCCTTGAATGGCACCGGCTCCCGCGCCTCGGCCACACCCGCACACGCAACGCCTGCGACGACAACAACGGCCGTCGCCCACTTCTGCACAATCCGCATCCAAAGCCCCCAGAGCCCTGATTTTTCTTAGATTATGCGGCCGTCATCGGAGACCAGACGAAAAAAGTTCTGGTTTGGTTGAGAATTTAAGAAAATTCGGCACCTGGGGTGCCGGCGCAAGCCACTAGCACCCCAGGTTGTCAGACCAAAAGCCGTTTGCCTCAGTTGGCGCGATTCTGCCGATGTTCGACGAGATCGTCGACGACGGCGGGTTCGGCGAGCGTCGAGGTGTCGCCAAGATTGGAGAAGTCGTCCTCGGCGATTTTTCTGAGGATGCGGCGCATGATCTTGCCGGAGCGCGTCTTCGGCAGGCCGGGCGCGAACTGGATGAGGTCCGGCGAGGCGATCGGTCCGATCTCCGAACGCACCCAGTTCCTGAGCTCCTTCTTCAGCTCCTCGGTCGGCTCTTCGCCCGCCATCAAGGTGACGTAGCAATAGATGCCCTGACCCTTGATGTTGTGCGGGTAACCAACGACTGCAGCCTCCGACACCTTCGGATGGGCAACGAGCGCGGATTCGACTTCCGCCGTGCCCATGCGGTGACCGGAGACGTTGAGCACGTCGTCGACGCGGCCGGTGATCCAGTAATCGCCGTCCGCATCGCGCCGGCAGCCGTCACCGGTGAAGTAAGTGCCCTTGTAGGTGGCAAAATAAGTCTGCACGAAACGGTCGTGATCGCCATAGACCGTGCGCATCTGGCCGGGCCAGGAATCGAGGATGACGAGATTGCCTTCCGTGGCGCCTTCGAGAATGTTCCCCTCGTTGTCGACGACCGCTGGCTGCACCCCGAAGAAAGGCTTCGTGGCCGAACCCGGCTTCTGCGCGATGGCGCCCGGCAGCGGCGTGATCAAAATGCCGCCCGTCTCCGTCTGCCACCAGGTATCGACCACCGGGCAGCGCTCTTCGCCAACGACACGGTAATACCATTCCCAGGCTTCCGGATTGATCGGCTCGCCAACGGAGCCGAGAAGCCGCAGGGATTTGCGCGAGGTCTTCGTCACCGCCTCGTCGCCGGCACCCATCAGGGCACGGATGGCGGTCGGCGCCGTGTAGAAGATATTGACGCCGTGCTTGTCGCAGACTTCCCAGAAGCGGGAGCCCGAAGGGTAGTTCGGCACGCCCTCGAACATGAGCGTCGTAGCGCCGTTCGCGAGCGGCCCGTAGACGATATAGGAATGGCCCGTCACCCAGCCGACATCGGCCGTGCACCAATAGATATCGCCGTCATGATAGTCGAAGACATATTGGTGGGTGATGGAGGTATAGACCATATAGCCGCCGGTCGTGTGCATCACGCCCTTCGGCTTTCCGGTTGAGCCCGACGTATAGAGGATGAAGAGCGGATCTTCGGCGCCCATCTCCTCGGCGGGACAATCGGCGTCAACCTTTTCGATCTCCTCATGATACCAGAGATCGCGGCCTTCTTTCATGGTGACGTTGCCGCCGGTGCGCTTCACGACCAAGACGTTGCGGACTGAAGCACCATCCTTCTCAGCGCGCTCGATGGCCTTGTCGGTGTTCGCCTTCAGCGGGATTTTACGACCCCCGCGCACGCCCTCATCCGCGGTGATGATGAAATCGGAACGGCAGTCCTCGATGCGGTTCGCCAAGGAATCTGGCGAAAAGCCCCCGAACACGACAGAATGGATGGCGCCGATGCGGGCGCAGGCGAGCATCGCATAGGCCGCCTCAGGAATCATCGGCATATAGATCGTGACACGATCGCCCTTCTTCACGCCGTGCGCCTTCATCACATTGGCGAGGCGGCAGACATATTCGTGAAGCTGGCGATAGGTGATGTGCTTGTGATCGGAAGGCTCGTCGCCCTCCCAGATGATGGCGACCTGATCGGCGCGGTCGGCAAGATGGCGGTCGATGCAATTGACCGAGGCGTTGAGCGTGCCGTCCTCGAACCATTTGATCGACACGTTGTGGTAGTCGTAGGAGGTGTTCTTCACCTTGGTGAAGGGCTTGATCCAGTCGATCCGCTGCGCCTGCTCACCCCAGAAACCGTTCGGGTCTTCAACGGACCGGGCGTACATGTCTTGGTACTTGTCCCAATCGATGAAGGCACGCTCGGCCCATTCGGGCGTCACGGAATGTACTTTCGCGTCAGACATGGATGAGCCTCCCCAAGGTTGTGTCGGACCTTACAGCCCGGATTATACCGCGGCATTATGCCGAGGCGGTCGCGGCTGTCCATGCCGCGACCCTCGCACTTTCGTACATAATATCGAGCACTTCGAAGTGGTGACCAGGGCGGGCCTTCATGCCCCCAAAACGCCGAGACAAAAGCCTTCGACGACGAGGACGAAAAACCAGCGGCCGATCGTCATGAAAACTTGTCGTGCGGGTTGCCCGGCGAGAATGCCATTGACGCCGGACGTTGTGGCGACAAAGCCCGCCCAGAGAATTGCCGCGGAAATGACGCCGTTGCGGGTGGTCGCCTGACCGGGGCCGAGATGGCCGATCGCGCCGGCGAGCACATAGGCCATGACTAAGATAAGGATGAAGACCAAGATCTGCCGCATAACCGCGGGGACGCCCACTGCAAGCGAGCGACGGACATCGCCGCTAACGTCCTTAGGGGCAGGCAATATACGCAGCCACAAGAGATGGGCGAGGAAGCCAAAAACCGCGGCGAGCGGGATCGCCCAATAATTCATGCTGCCGAAATGCAAGAGCGTGCTCCGTCGCCGTCTTCGGTCGCCCCGACCTTACGTCCCGAACGCGCCGATGATGAGGCCCTGCAGCATGACGACGCCGAGCCAGTGGCCGGAATCGATGAAGGTGAGCGTCCACGGCATGATCTGGTAGCGGTGATTGACGACGAGCGGCACCAGGATGAATCCCGACCACACGAAGAAGCCGGAGGCGAGGCCGGTTATGATCGACACCTCGCCGATATGACCGATGAGGCCTGCAAGCATCCAGGCCATGAATATCTCGCCGGTGAGAGAGACGAGAAGCGGCGTGCGATCGACGTTTTCATCGCCATCATCGACCTTCACCTGGATGAGGCCGGTCGCGGCAGTAAACGGCTTTGCCAGCACCGCGTAATAAATGGCGCCGAAGCCGAATGCGGCAAACCCGGCCACAATGACGGCAAAATAATTGATTCCGGCAAAAGCCATTCCGTCTCCCCCTCGCAAGGCGGATCGATACCGCCCCGCAACCTCAAAAAAGCCTCGCGCCAGCTCTTAACCGGCTTTGACGTCGTCGGCTACCAACCCTCCCAGTCGGCAGATCATTGCGAATTCGTTATCGCTGACAGGCTGCACCGACAGGCGCGAATTTTTGACGAGCACCATATCGGAGAGGCGTTCGTCCGCCTTGATGGTCTCCAACGAGACGGGCTCCTTCAACGGCGCCACGGCCTTGATGTCGACGCACTCCCATTTCCCGCTCTCGTCCGTGGAATCGGGATGCGCCTCGGCGACGATCTCGACAACCCCGACGACCGCCTTGCCTTCATTGGAGTGGTAGAAGAAACCACGCTCACCAGCTTTCATCTGGCGCATGAAATTGCGCGCTTGATAATTGCGCACGCCATCCCATTCCTGTCCGCTCGCACCCTTTTTGACCTGGTCGTCCCACGACCATTTGTGCGGCTCCGACTTAAACAGCCAATAGGCCATACCCACCCCTTTCAAGGACTTGCAGCGGTCCGTCTTCGTGCCTCAGGCGATTTCTTGCTTCAAGGGCCGGGAGACCAGGGCTGCGATCGCCTCGTCGAGGGTGAGCCTGCCCGAGAGCACCGCCGCGACGGCATTCGTGATCGGCATGTCGATGTCGTGCTCGCGGGCAAGGCGCGCGGCGATGGCGGCGGTGAAAGCCCCCTCCGCGAGCGGCTTGCCTGGAGCGGTCAGCTCTGCAACTGATCGACCCTCGGCCAGTGCAATGCCAAAACTCGTATTGCGCGATTGCCGGCTCATCGCCGTCAGCATGAGATCTCCGAGACCAGAGAGCCCCATGAAAGTCTCAGGCCGAGCCCCCATTCTCGCACCGAGACGGCTCATCTCGGCAAGACCGCGGGTGACGAGCGCGGCACGCGCACTCTCGCCGAGCCGGCGGCCTTCGACGATGCCGGCGGCGATGGCGATGACGTTCTTGAGCGAGCCGCCAAGCTCCGCGCCGATGATGTCGTCGCTCGCATAAGCCCTGAAACTGTCCGAGGAGAGGGTGGCGGCCACCTGCTCCGCGACGGCAATCTTACTCGCTGCCACCGTAACGGCAGTCGGCAGCCCCCTGGCGATCTCCGCGGCATAGCCCGGACCCGACAATGCCCCGATCCGATGGTTCGGCAGCGCCGCCCGCACGATCTCACCCTGCAACGCACCGGTTTCCTGCTCGATGCCCTTGGCACAGGCGACAACCACGGCGTCGTCCGAAAGCGTTGTGCCGATTCCGGCCAGCAGCGACCGTGTCGCCTGCGAGGGGACGACGAGAAGCACACAATCGGCGTCGCCGAGACGCGACGTATCGCTGGTGACGTCGATCGTCTCCGGCAAGCGCGGACCGGGCAGAAAATCACTGTTTTCACGGCTCGCTGCCAGTCGTGCGGCGGCGGCTTCATCGATTGTCCAGAGGGTCACCGAAGCCCCGGCGCGCTCTGCAACAAGAGCAAGCGCGGTGCCGAAAGCACCGGCTCCCGCGACAGCGACTTTGCGAAAAGACGTACCCATTAAACGCGAGCTCCATGACGGCCCGAGCCGAGAAGTGGTTCGGCGGCCTGATCGAGGGGCCAACGCGGACGGGCAACGATCTCCGCGACCGCCTCGCCTGCGCTAAGGCGCATGAGCCCTGCCCAGGCAATCATCGCCGCATTGTCGGTGCATAGGTCGGATCTCGGCGCCACGAAGGCGATGCCGGCTTTGTCGGCAAGATCGGACAGGGCGGAACGGACGGCCCGGTTGGCGGCGACCCCGCCGGCGACAACGAGGGCGTTCCACGGCTGCAGGGTGAGCGCATGGGCTGTGCGCTCGGCGACAATCGCGGCCACGGCCGCCTGGAAGCCGGCACAAAGATCGTCGATATCCGTCTCAGACAGCGGAACCAGTGTCTCCGCCTTGATGCGCAACGCCGTCTTCAGACCCGAGAAGGAAAAGTCGCAGCCTTTTGTGCCGAGTAGCGGCCGCGGCAAGTTGAAGCGGCCCGGATTTCCTCTGAGAGCACGTTTCTCCACTTCCGGACCGCCCGGATAGCCAAGACCAAGGAGCTTTGCCGTCTTGTCGAAAGCTTCGCCAAGCGCATCGTCGATGGTGGAACCGAGACGTCGGTAGCGACCATAGCCTTCGACGGCGACGAGTTGCGTATGTCCGCCGGAAACGAGGAGAAGGAGATAGGGAAAGGCAACATCATCGGTAAGAACCGGGGTGAGCGCATGGCCTTCCAGATGATTGATACCGAGAAGCGGAAGCCCGGCAGCGGCCGCAAGCGCCCGCGCCGTGGTCACGCCGACGAGGAGACAGCCGATGAGGCCCGGCCCGGAGGTCACAGCAATCGCATCGACATCGCAAAGACGTTTGTCCGCATCCGCAAGGGCTGCGGCAATGATGCCGTCGAGGGCTTCCACATGCGCGCGTGCAGCAATTTCCGGCACGACCCCACCAAAGGCGGAATGCTCCGCGATCTGGCTGAACACCGCATTTGAAAGGATTTTTCCCTTCCCGTCCGGGCCCCGAGTCACGACGGATGCGGCGGTTTCGTCGCAGCTCGTTTCGATGCCGAGGACACTCGATGCGGCGCCTGGGGGGACGCCGGGGAGGACCGGGTCCATTGCACTTATCCCCTTGGCTGATTAGACCCTAGGCGTGTAGCACCGGCTAAGCTGAAGGGGCAAATGGAACGGCTCAGAATTGGGACACGCGGCAGCGGCCTGGCTCTATGGCAGGCGCATGCGACGCGTGACGCGCTGGTCGCGACCGGGATCGACGAAGCCGACATCGAGATCGTCGTCATCAAGACCTCGGGCGACCGTATTCAAAATCGTGCACTGCTGGAAGCAGGTGGCAAAGGCCTCTTCACCAAGGAAATTGAAGAGGCGCTGATCGACAAATCCATCGATATTGCCGTGCATTCCGCCAAGGATATGCCGACGCGCCTCCCGGAAGGGCTGACGCTTGCCGCTTATCTGCCGCGCGCTGACATTCGCGATGCGGTTATTTCGCATCACGGCGGCGGGCTTGAAAATCTGCCCGAAGGTGCCCGCTTCGGCACCGCCTCCTTGCGCCGTGAGGCGCTTTTGCGGCGAGCCAGACCCGACCTCGAGATCACGCTTCTGCGCGGCAATTTGCCGACCCGCATCCAGAAGGTCGAGGACGGCGAACTCGACGCGACGCTGCTTGCCTATGCCGGCATGTGCCGCCTCGGTGTCGACAGCCATGCAACGGCGCTTCTCGATCCGTTGGAATTCCCGCCGGCCTGCGGTCAGGGCGCAGTGGTCATCGAGTGCCGCGAGGACGATGCGAAGATGCGCGATCTTCTCACCAAGATCGGTCATCCCGAAACCGCCTCTGCCGTCACCTGCGAACGCGCTTTCCTCGATACGCTGGACGGATCCTGCCGCACGCCGATCGCCGGCTGGGCACAGGTGGAGGGCGATAGGCTTTCCTTCCGAGGCCTTCTGCTTTCGCCCGACGGCACAGAAGTTCTGGAAGGCTCCGCCGAAGGTTTGGCCGCAGATGCAGAGAAGATCGGTCGCGAGACGGGCGCCGAGGTGCGCGGTCGCGCCTCTGCCGAACTGTTGGCCAAGATCGGGATCGCCTGATGCGTCTCGTCGTCACCCGCCCCGAACCTGATGGCAGCCGCACGGCCCATACGCTGATTGCTCTCGGCCATGAGGTGGTGCGTTCGCCGGCCCTTGCCGTGGTGCCGCTTCAGGCGCCTTTGCCGGAGGACGATTTTCAGGCGGTGCTGGTGACGAGCGCCAATGCAGTGCGGGCGCTTGCCGCCCATGCGGAACTCGCCCGCCTGCAGCATCTGCCATTGCTTGCGGTAGGCGACCGCACGGCCGCCGAAGGACATCACCTCGGCTTCCCGGACGTGCGCAGCGCAGGCGGCGATGTGAACGCGCTTGCCGTGTTGGCTCGCGAAACACTGAAGCCCGAAGACGGCCCGGTTCTCTACCTCGCCGCCAATAGCCGCGCCGGGGCACTCGAGGACAAGCTGGCGGCCGCTGGCTTCGAAGTGGTCTTGCGAGAGATCTACCGTTCAGAGCCGGTCAACGAGCTGAAGAGCCGCGCGCGCGACATGCTGGCCTCAGGTGAAGAAGCCGGTATCCTCATCTATTCACAGCAAAGTGCCGCCACCTTCGCGCGCACTCTGGAGACCGCCGGGCTGACACCGCTCGGAGAAAACATCGTCTGCTTCTGCCTGTCCGACCAAGCCGCCGCGCCGCTCAGACCCATTGTCCGCGGCCCGGTCCTTGTGTCAGATCGCCCCGATCAGGCTTCGCTCTTTGATATGATTGCGCGCTACCGAGGGCCTTCTTGCGACGGATAGGGTGGCAGAATGGGCGAGGCGTTCCACCAACGCCCGCATTAGGGCATAACAATTGAGGAACCGATCGCCGCGATCGGCTTTCAGCTGCAGGAGGGGCAGGTGGCCAGGCAACCTGAGGACAAGCGTATGTCCGCCTCGGGCGACAAGCGTAAACCCGTGACAATCGATCTGAAGGCCGAAGAAGTGAAGCAGAGCTCCGCGGGCGGCCCCGCCGACCCCAAAAAGAACGAAACGCCGAAGATGGCGGTTGACCGCGAGGGACGCCAGGAAGAGCCCGGCAAGACCGGCGCACCGGCCGGACCCGTAAAGCCATCGGAAGACAAGAACGCACAGCGCGAGGATGCCGTTAAGACCGGCGCCGCGAGCCGGGGCGCCGACAGCGCGAGTGCAACAAACGCAAGCGGCACGGACGCAGCGGCGAAAGGCAATGCCGCGACAGCATCAAGTGCAGCAACCGCGAAGGCCGGCGAGAAACCCTCGACATCGGCCACCGCCGCGGAGAAGGCCACCCCAGACAAAGCTTCTGCGACCTCGAACAAGACATCCGATAAGGAACCGGCCAGGCCGGAGAGCAAGACCACCGCCCCCGGCGCTGTAGGCAAAAACGCTTCCAGCGGGAGCGCTGCCGGAACGGCTGGCGCGACCGCAACTGGCACTGCCGCAACTGGTACGGCGACGGGCAAGCCGGGTACGGTCCCGAGCACGGGCACGAAAGCGGGCGCCGCCGGCAGCGCCGACAAGGGCACCGACAAAGGCGCTCCGAAGCCGGGATCCGAAAAATCCGCTTCCGGCAAGACGCCACCCCCGCCCAAGCCGCCGAAGCGCGGAGTGGGATTTGGCGGGCTCCTCCTCGCCGGCATCGTCGGCGGCGGTGTTGCGCTTGGCGGCGCCTGGGCACTGCAGACCTATGGTCCCCAATACGGCGTGACGCTTCCGGGCACCAATGGCGGCGGAGGAACGGGCGCGACGGCGGGAACAGGCAGCTACGATGCGGCAATCGCCCGCCTACAGGACGAGCAAGCGCAGCTTCAGGAACAACTCGAAGCTCTGCAGAACCGGCCCGCTGTGGCAGAGGGCCGCGGATCGGACGATCTCCGCGCGGAAGTCTCAGAGTTGCAGCGTTCCGTGGCAAACCTCATGGATCAAAACGGCGCTGCGTCGGCAGAACCGACTGCGCTCAATGATCTTCGCAACCGTATCAATTCGCTCGAAGAGCAGATGAGCGCTACAGGAGGCAGCGGCGAAAGCGCGCCCGCCCAGGCTAGCACCGGCGCCAGCGAAGAAGAGCTTCAGGCCCTCTCCGGCCGTCTCGATGAACTTTCCGGGCGCCTCGGGAATCTGGAAAACGCCGCACCCGTCGATCTCGGCCCGCTGCAACAGGCGGTGACGACCAACCAGCAGATGCTCACCACGCTGCAGCAGAGCGTCTCCGGCGCGGCAAACAGCAGCGACCTGTCGAACGTCCGCGATTCCGTTGCGGATCTGCAAAATGCGCTTCAGCAGACGCAGAGCACGACCGAGGAGACGCGAGCCCAGCGCGAAGAGCTTTCTCAGCGCATGACGAAGCTTGAAGGAAGCATGGAAAACGCGACGGCAATTGCGCCGGCCGTTGCCGCCGAAGCCTTCGCCGACACTGTGGCAAGCGGCCAGCCATACGAAACCGAGCTCAAGGCCGTCGCAGGCTTTGCCGGGGAAGACGCGGTAAGCGAGACGCTGTCGGCGCACGCAGCCGAGGGGCTGCCGACGCGTGAAGCCCTCGCCGCGGAGTTTCACACCTACGTTCCGAAAATCCTGCGCGCCGCGGACGCCCCTGAAGAGGATGTCGGCGTGATGGACCGGCTCATCGCGAGTGCGCGCGGCCTCGTGGAGGTGCGTCCCGCCGGGCCGCGCCAGGGCGACGAACCGGATGCCATTGTCTCCCGTATCGAGGCCGATCTCGCTGCCGGTCGCCTCAACGAGGCTTACACCGAATGGCAGAGCCTGCCTGAAGACGTTCGCCAACCCTCCGCCGATTGGGCCGAAAAACTCAAGGCTCGAGCCGACGCGGAAGCGCTCGCGGAAGATCTGCGGGCGAAATCTCTCTCCCGCCTCAACGCCGCCGGCTGAGGACCTGACATGATTCGCTTCCTCATTCTCATCGCCGTCGTCTTCGCCTTCGTGCTGGGTTTCTCCTGGCTGAAGGAGGCTCCCGGCGAAGTGACCCTCACCTTCGCCGACACGGCCTATACGATCGGGCTTGCCCGCGCCGCTCTCGCGGCGCTCTTGGCAATCGCCGCCGGCTTCATCGTCGTCGGGCTGATCGTTCTCATCCTGCGTTTCCCTTTGAAAGCCCGCCAATCCTGGCGCCGCCGCCGCGAACGCCGCCAGCGCGAGGCGCTCTCGACGGGCCTTCTCGCCGTCGCCGCCGGAGATCTGCGGACCGCCGAGCGTGCATCTCACGACCTGGCACGCCGCGACGACGAGCCTCTGGCATTGCTGCTTCGGGCGCAGACGGCGCAGCTGCGCGGCGACCACGCCAAGGCGCGCGAAGCCTTCAAGGGCATGCTCGGACATGACCGCACCCGCATCGTCGGCCTGAGAGGCCTGTTCATCGAGGCAGCGCGCGAGGGCGACCACGACACCGCTCGCGCATTCGCCGAGCAGGCCCGCGAGACCTCACCTTCGGCCGCTTGGGCCTCCCGCGCCCTGATGCGCTATCAGACGGCGGAAGGCTCCTGGGAAGAGGCTCTGAAGACGCTTTCGCGTTATGCCGAGACCGGCGATATCGATCGCAAGGAAGCGCGCCGTCTGCGCGCCGTCATCCTGACCGCCCAGGCAATCGACTGGGAAGACGGCCAGCCAGACAAGGCCAAGGAAGCGGCGCTCGAGGCCCATGGCCTGCAGCCGGACCTCGTTCCGGCGGCGGTTCTCGCCGGCCGCCTCTCCTCCCGTCTCGGCGACATCCGTCGCGCGACGCGCGTTCTGGAGACCACGTGGAAGGCCAATCCGCATCCCGACATTGCCGACGCCTACGCCAATGTGCGCCCCGGGGATTCCGCCCGCGACCGCTTCCAGCGTCTCGAAACCCTGATGAAGCTGCGCCCGCAGGAAGATGCCGCGCGGATGGTGATGGCACGCGCAGCAATCGGCTCACGTGACTGGGAGCGCGCCCGCGAGACGCTCCTGCCGATGATCCGCACGCGTCCGACGCAAAACGCGCTTCTGATGATGGCCGAAATCGAAGAAGGCGAGCATGGCGATCGCGGCCGCGCTCGCGAATGGCTGTCACGCGCAGTACACGCGCCACGCGATCCGGCCTGGACCGCCGATGGCGTGATCCTCGACGAATGGGCGCCGGTTTCGCCGGTGACCGGCCGCATCGACACGGTGGAATGGAAGGTGCCGATCGAGGAACCGGAGAGCCGGCGCACCATCGACATTGATGAGGCGAGCTTCCGTCCACGCGAGATCAGCCCCCTGCGCGACGAGAGCTCGGCCCCGACATTGACTGCAACCCCGGTCTCCGCGGCATCTGCGGCAAGCGGAGCCTCGACGCCCCCCACCAAGCCGGCCGGTAGCAAGCCCGACACCACCACCATACCGGCGGCGGGTTCAGCGAAGGCACAGACAGCGACAGCAACGAACTCCACCATCGCACCGGCAGCCGCCTCCGCAGCCACGAAACCCGCCGACGCCGAAAAGCCGGCGGCGGCGAAGCCGACCGATTCTCCTTCGCACGCAGCCACTGCGACAAAGCCCGAAACGCAGACGGCAGCATCTGCCGATAAGCCTAAGGCCGGTCCGGGCGCAGGCGCTTCCTCTGCGGCGGCGCAACCGCAACCTTCCAAAACGACTGCCATCCTTAGCGGGGCCGGCGCGGCAGCCGGAGTTGGGGCGATCCAGCCGCCAAAACCGCGGGAGCCTGCACCTGCCGCAACCGACACGCCGGCGGCATCGGCCGCGCCAGAGAGCGCAAAAAGCGCCACAGCAACGGATGCCGCAAAGCCGAAAGAGAGCGGCGCGGGCTCGCAGTCCGCAACATCCTTCGCAGCTCCCGTCGCCCCACAAGACAAAGTGGCAGCGAGCACAGCCAACCAGGCGGCGGACACGAAGCGGACGGATGAAAAACCGTCGACCACCTCGCCTGCGGCCAGCCCTACGCCCGCAAGTGTCGCACCTTCCGCAGCAATGACAGGGAGTCCTGCATCGGCAAATACAGCGCCCAAGCGGCCTGACCCCTTGGCCGAGGGCAAGGGCGAGCCACCTAAGGCACCGCCCGTACCGGTCGATGCGCCAAAGGACGCACATTCCGACGAAGAGGATGCTTCTCCCCGTGCCAATGGCGGTCAGGGCAATCGGCCGCGCCTCCCGGACGATCCGGGGCCAGAGGAAAAGAAACCCGACGAAGAGGCCGGACGCAGCCGCTTCAGGCTTTTCTGAGACTTTCGCCATGGCAAACGCCCATGGCAAACGGATCTCTTCCCCGCTTGCCCGCGCGCCCACATTTCGCTAAGAGGTGGCGCGCTAAGGGGCACCGCCCCTCACAGCCCGGTGTCGATCGACGACATCCTGTCGCCGAGCCAAGGCTCGGCCGGGCCGCATTAGCTCAGTTGGTAGAGCACCTCATTCGTAATGAGGGGGTCGCTGGTTCGAGTCCGGCATGCGGCACCATCGCCTCCCTTTCTCCAACCCGGGAGGCAGCCATGAAAACCCAGCCAGATGCAGCGTCGACCCCTCCGGCAGTCCGGTCACGGAAAAAGCGCTGACTATTATGCTGGCCCGATCTTTTGCGGCGTCCGAAAAACAGAGCCAGTCGGCTTACTTTCGTAAGAATTTCCCGAAGCAGATCGGGCACCGCGGCTATGATTTCTGGCTGACGCCGGGTGGTGAGCGCCTCAACCTCGCCCCGATGATTCGCGCCGATGCCGCCGCCTATTTTCTCTGAGCGCCGCATCACCTGGCATCTCGCCGCGGACCATGCGCTTTCATCGCAGGCGTGCTGTCTCAACTTTCTGATGCCTCTCGCCGAGCGACCCGAAGTCCTGTCACGGCTCGTCTCGCTGGCGCTCGACATTCCCCAGCCTCAAATGCTGCCGGTCGAAGCCGGGCCTGAAGGACGTCCCTGGTATGTCGCTTTCGAGTGGATCGGCGGCGATTATCTCAATGAGAGCCGGTCAGCCGCAAAGGGATCGGGAGTCGGAGGGCGCACCCGCGGCGCCAATTGCACCAGCGCCGATGCCTGCCTCGCCTTCCAGCATCAGGGCCGGCGCGAGACGCTGCTGATCGAGTGGAAATACACTGAAAGATACGGCGCACCGCTCGCTCCGGCAGGCCATGAGGTCCGCATCTCACGTTATGGGAATCTTGCCTTCGCTCCAGATGGTCCGATCCGCTCAGATATCGGGCTCTCGCTGGCCGATTTCTTCTACGAGCCGTTCTATCAGCTCCTGCGCCAGCAGATGCTCGCCTTTCAAATGCAGAAAGCGCACGAAGAAGGCGCAGAGCGGGTCCGCGTCCTGCATATCGCCCCGTCCGCCAATCTGGCTCTGCGCAAAGTGACATCGCCAGCGCTCAGGCCATTCGGCCGGGACGCCTTTGCCGTTTTCAGCGGCCTTCTCCAAACGCGGGACGACTTCGTCAGCTGTTCGACCGAGGCGCTCTTTCGGCCTCTGATCGACGAGCTCGGCCTCGACGATCCGTGGGCGTCCTATCTCGATCAGCGCTATCGCTTTCTGACTGCCGACAGCGAAACCACCTCTCCGAAGCTCCACCCTTAGGAGACCGACACTCCCAAGCTACGGCCTGGTGCGTTCGATCGCCTCTTCGAGCCGCGCGCGGGCGCTCGCCGACAGACGCTCCACATCGATAAGACGGGCGAGCACGAGCGGCGGATCATCCTCGTCGAGCAGCGCCAGATTGGCCTCCACCACGTCGCTCAATTCTGCGATGGCGATCTCGCCGACGGCGCGGCGATGCGCAGGCCCTGCCGGCGGCCGGTAGGCGACGCGGCTCGCAACCGTTCCCTTCTTCCACAGGAAGTCGCCGGACGATTCTTCCGTACGATCGACCTCGCGCAGATGTTTGGCGATCTGGTCGCGAATGCGCCGGCCAGTCCGCTGCCAGCCATGAGCGCGGGCGATGCGCTGCGCCAGGATATCTTCCCGCACCGGCGCTTCGGCCTCGATCACCGCCTGAACCATATCGTGCAGCGTCTGCCGGTAGGAAAAGTCGAAGAACTTGTCCGGATCCGCATGAAAGCGCGAAAGGTCGGCGATACGGAAGCGGCCGTCACCGTTCTGCGCGGATTCCGAGGGTTGCTTGTCGACCGCGTCTGGATCCGGTTGTGTCTGAGCCATGGGGAACCTCTCCGTTGTGATCGATCTGCGCCCCGCCTGGGGGCAATGTGCATAGAGGGGATAAGGTCCTCAAGAGGCAGGAGCGCGACCGACGGTGTCGCGCGACGACCCGTCCCGGCAAAAGGCCGGCTTGCGATCATCGCCCACGCATCCCATAGCTGAACCTATCCGCTCTTTGCCCGCGACGAGGATTCCTTGGCATCGTTCACCTTCCTGCACGCCGCCGATCTGCATCTGGGTAGCCCGCTGCAGGGTCTGAGCGTCAAGGATCCGGACATCGCCGCGCGCTTTGCAGAAGCGATCCGACGCGCATTCCAAAACCTTGTCGCCCAGGCGATCGAACGCAAAGTCGCGTTCCTCGTCATTGCCGGCGATATCTATGACGGCGAATGGCCGGACAACAATGTCGGCCTCTTCTTCAACCGCGAGGTCGCGCGTCTCGACCGCGCCGGCATCCCGGTCTTCCTCCTCAAAGGCAATCACGATGCGGACAGTGTCGTAACAAAGAGCATCGCGCTTCCAGGCTCGGTGCATGCCTTCGACACCGCGAAGCCGGAGAGCTTCCGCATTGACGACCTCAAAGTGGCCCTGCACGGCCAGGGGTTCCGGGAACGTGCGGAGCGCAACAATCTCGCGCTCGCCTATCCACCGCCCGTCCCCGGTTATTTCAACGTTGGCGTCCTGCACACGGCGCTGACGGGACGCCCGCCACATGCGAGCTATGCCCCCTGTTCGGCCGAGGAGCTCGCCGCGCGCGGCTATGATTACTGGGCACTCGGCCATGTCCACGATTTCGAGATCGTGGCCGAGGATCCGCCGATCGTCTTTCCCGGCAATCTTCAGGCCCGCTCCATCCGCGAGACCGGCGAGAAAGGCGCCGTCCTCGTCACCGTCGAGGACGGGCATGTGACAAACAAAGAGCGACTTCTGGTCGATGAGGCCCGTTTTGCCGAGGCGACGCTCGATCTTGCTGGCATCGAGACCATGCCGCAGCTTCTGACAGCGGTGGAAGAACGCATCGCCACCCATGCCGAGGCCGCAAAAGACCGGCTCCTGGCCCTGCGTCTCCGCCTCACCGGCCCCTCGCCGCTGCGGCGGAGGCTGGTCGCCGATCGCGCCAATTTCGTCGATGACGTGCAGGCCGCCTGCCATCGCTGCCATCCCGACATCTGGCTGGAAAAGCTCGATCTGCGCGTGAGCGAGCCGGCAACGCCGGCACAAGCGGTCAGCCCTGATCAGAAACTCGATATCGAACCGTTGCTTCAAACGCTCGTGCACGATCCTGAGATCGCCGAGCAGGCCGAGGCGATCATCGCCGAAATCACCGCCAAGCTGCCGGGCGGGCTGGGCGCGGAGAAGACACCGCTCGGTGCAGATACCACCGCTCTTCTCGCCGAAGCCGCAGATTTTCTGCGCGTCCGTCTCGCAGCCGAGGAGGATACCGATGCGCTTTGAGCGCCTCACGCTGCTACGCTACGGCGCATTTTCCGAGCGGGAGATCAGCTTCCGCGACGGGGCGAAGCTGCATCTCGTCTATGGGCGCAACGAAGCCGGCAAATCCTCCGCGCTTGCCGCCATCTCCGACCTTCTTTTCGGCTTTCCAGAACGAACCAACGGCTTTGAATTCCTGCACGGGACGAAAGCACTCCGTGTGGCCGCGAGCCTCCGGGCGGGGGACGGAACAAGCCTCACATTTCGACGAAAGCGCGGACGCAAGCTCACGCTGCTCTCCGACGACGACAGCGAAACGCCATTGCGTGACGACGCGCTTCTGCCCTTCACCGGCGGTCTGTCGCGCGATGTATTCGAGCGGGCATTCGGTCTTGATTCAACGCGCCTGCGTGCCGGAGCCGATGCCATGCTCGCCGCCGAAGGTGAACTCGGCAGTCTTTTGTTTGCTGCCGCGTCGGGGCTTTTGCATCTACGCGCCACCAAAGCCAAGCTGGAGGCAGACGCCACCCGCATCTTCGCGCCACGCGCCTCCAAAGACCGCCTCTTCTACCAGATCCGCGACCGCCATGAGGAGGCCCGCAAGGAGGAGCGTGCAAGTCAGCTCCGCGCCGGCGACTGGCGCGACCTCAACCGCGCAATCGACGAGCTTCAGGAAGAACACGAGGCTCTGGCCTCTGCGCGCGCGAAAATACGTCAGAAACTGCATACGCTGCAGCGGCTGCGCCAGATCGAACCGACGGTCGCTGAGATCGATCGCGAGACGGCACGGCTCGCCGACTTCTCAGATCTTGCACCCTACCCGTCCGGCACCGCCGAAGGTCTGGAAGCCCGGCTGAACGGGGCCGCCCGCGTCGAAGAGGCTCTGAGCGCGGCCCAGGACCGCGTGAAGGCGGCGGAAGCAAAGCTCACCGCCATCGCTGTCGATCATGCGCTCATCGACAAGGCTGAGGCGATCAGCGCGCTTTACGGAAATTCGGGCGACTATGCCAAGAGCCAGCGCGACCTTCCCCGCGTCATCGCCGAGCGCGACGATTACACGGCGCAGATGACAGAGCTTGGCGGCCGCCTCGGGATCGCCGCCACCGATCTTGAACGCCTGCAGCCGACGGATGCCGCTCTCGCTGCGCTCGAAGCTGCCGTCAGCGAGGGACAGAGCCTCAAAGCCGCTCGGGAAACGGCCGAAAAGCGCCTTGCGGAAGAGCGCGATGCTCTCACGGAACTTGCCCGTGAAGCGCCGGTAACGCCATTGATCGATCCAAGGCGCTGGGAAGACCAGCTCCTGGCGCTGCGCCCGGATCTGAAAAAGCTGGAGAAGCGCGACGAGCTCGAGCGCGGCTGCCTCGTGCAGCGGCAAAAACTCGCCGAAAGCGCCGCAGCTCTCGTCCCGACGGTCGACGATCTCGGTCGCATCGCTGCGGTCGCACTTCCGTCCGTCGAAACACTTGCCCATCATCGCAACCGGCTGAAGGCGGCTTCAGAAGAGTTGCGTCAGGTCGAAGCCGCCCTCATGCGCAACCATCAGGAGCAAGAAGCACTCCGCGTCGAAAGCGCGGAGGCAGGCAAGAGCGCACCGCCCAGCACCGCGGAGATCGATGAGGCACGCGAATTGCGCGACCAGGCTTTTGCCGCACTTCGTGGCCCCCTCCTCGGGGAGACGGCTCCCCTTTCCGAAGAGGCCGCCCCACACGCGGTCGCCACCTTCGAAGTTTTGACGAAAGAAGCCGACCGGCTGGCTGATCATGCTTTGGCGGGTGCCGAAACACTCGCCCGGTTGGCGATCGACGAGGCGGAACGAGAGACGCAGCTCCGCGAGGCAGAAGCGCTTGAACGGCAGAAGACAAAGGCGCGAGAAACCCTCCAGGAGGCCGAACGGGCCTATCGCGAGCTCTTCGCTTATTGCGGCGTAACGCCTGTCGGCGCCGACGACATGATGGCATGGCGCGGTGAGATTTCCCGTCTCCTCGACGAGCGGCGCGTCCTGCTTGAGCGAGAGAGCGAACTTTCCGCTCTTCAGCGCCTGGCCGACGAGCTTGCGCCAGCGCTTGCCGCGATCGCCGAGGGTATCGGCCTTGAAGAGGCAAAAGCCCTGCCGCAGCCGGCCTTGCTGCGCGCCATCGAGGAGCGGCTGCGGGCGCTCGCCACCACCTGGGCCGAGAGCCGCGCGCTCGCCGGACGCCGTGAGGACGCCGAGTTGCGTATCAAGCGCCTTGAGGAGGAGGCAGCAAAGCTGAACGAGCAAGAGCGCCTCTGGCAGGAACGCTTTCGCGCAGCGGCCAACGCGGTCGGTCTGTCGCCGAAGACAACGATCGCAGAGGCCGCCGCCAATATCCGTCTGTGGGAGCGCCTGCCCGATTTGCGACGCGAGCGCGATGCCCGCGAGCGTCGGGTTGCCGGGATGCGCCGCGACATTGCCGATTTCGAGACGAAGGTGGGAGCAGCCGTCGCGGAGGTTAAGACAGAGCTCGCAGGACTTCCAGCCGGCCATGCCATCAAGCTTCTCGAGGAACGGGTCCAGGAAGCCCGCACCGACGCGGCGCAACGGCGCGCGGCCCAGACGGCGCTCGCCGACGCAAAGGCGGCCCGTATCGCGAGTGAAGAGAGTTGCGAGCGCGCCCGCAAGGCGCTCGGAGAAGCGCTCACCGCCACCCCGGAGGCCAATCCGAGCGAGCTGATCGCGCGGCTGCGGGAACGCGATCGGCTGGCAGCAGATCTTGCCCGCTGCCGGGAGCGCCTTGCAGAGATATCGGACGGCGCAGGCGAAGACGCCGTGCGCACCGAACTCGCCGCCTTCGATCGCAGTCGCGCCGAGATCGACATGGAAACGCTGAGGCGGGACGAAGAGCAACTCGACCAGGAGATGGCTGAGCTCTATGCCCGTCTCGCAGAAAAGCGTGGCGAGCGCGAACGCCTGGAACGCGCGCCCGGCTCGGAGGCGGCTGCCTTCGCAAAACAGGCCGCGGAGGTCGAAATCGTCGAGGCCGCACGCCAATGGGCGGTCTTGAAACTATCAGCGGCGCTTCTCACGGCCGCGATGGAGCACCACCGGGCAAAAGAGAGCGATCCGATGATGGAGCGCGCCGGCACCCTCTTCTCCATGCTGACTGACGGCGCATTTGCAACACTTGCGCAGGAGCTCAACGAGGCAGACGAGCCGGAACTCAAAGCGGTGCGGAAGAGCGGCGAGCAGATCGCCATTTCGGGTCTGAGCGACGGGACGCGCGACCAGCTCTATCTCGCGCTTCGCCTCGCCTTTCTGGAGGATTACTGCCGCCACAACGAACCGGCGCCCTTCATCGGCGACGATCTCTTCCAGACCTTCGACGATGAGCGCACGGCAGCCGGCATCAAAACGCTTGCAGCTTCGAGCACACACTTCCAGCCGATCCTCTTCACACATCACAGAAGCGTGGTGGCAACAGCCGAGCAGGCTCTGGGCCAAGACCTCGATCTGATCGAGATTTAGAGCGGGGCACACCCGAAGGTTGGCGCGCCTTACCAAGCCGTCACTGGCAACGGCACGCCTCTTGCACTAGCTTCAGTGCCAAAGGGATCCAACAATGCTCGATGCACTGCGCAACTTCCTGACTTTCAAGGGCGAAGAACAACAACGCCCGTTCACCGACGACGATCAGCGACTGGCCTTTGCCGCATTGCTCGTCCATTGCGTCGCCGTCGATGGCGCTGCCGGCGAAGATGAGCGCGCACGTATGCGCGAAATTCTTAAGGCGGATTACGGTTTGAGCGGGGACGATCTGGAGCGTCTGATCGCCGAGGCCGAGCGCGTCGACGCCGAAGCGATCGACCTTTACCGCTTCACCAGCGTGTTGAAACGGCAGATGACCATCGAAGAGCGCATCCGCGCGGTGGAAAGGCTCTGGGAAGTCATCTATGTTGACGGCGAAGTGCATGAATTCGAAGACAATCTCGTCTGGCGCGTCGCCGAGCTTCTGGGCGTCGATCGCAATGCGCGCATCGGTCTGAAGCACGCCGTGGCCGAGCGTCACGCCCAGAGCGAGCGCGAATGACACGATGAGTGATGCAAAAATCCATTATCTGAGGCGTCAGCTCTCGGAAGACGCCGCCAGACGGCCTGTGCTTGTCATCCTGCACCAGGAAACATCGAGCCCCGGAAAGCTCGGCCAGATGCTGCAGGCGAAGGGCTACCCCCTCGATATCCGTCGGCCGCGCTTCGGCGATCCGCTGCCTGAGACGATGGCCGATCACAGCGGCGCTGTCATCTTCGGCGGTCCGATGAGCGCCAACGACACCGACGATTTCGTCAAGCGCGAGATCGACTGGATCAATGTCCCTCTCAAGGAAGAAGCCCCCTTCCTCGGCATCTGCCTTGGCGCCCAGATGCTGGTGAAGACATTGGGCGGCGAGGTCAAAAGCCATTGCGAAGGTTGCGCGGAGATCGGCTTCTACCGGCTCGACGCGACGCCTGAAGGGGCCGCGATGATGGACTGGCCGAGCCATGTCTATCAATGGCACCGGGAAGGCTTCGACCTGCCGACAGGCGCGACGCTGCTCGCTCGTGGAGAGCTCTTTCAAAACCAGGCGTTCTCAATCGGTCCGGCCGCTTTCGGCGTGCAATTCCACTCCGAGCTCACATATGCGATGGCCTGCCGCTGGACGGTGCGAGGCGCGGAGCGCATGAACCTGCCAGGGGCGCGGCCAAGGCCTGACCACATGGCCAAATGGTTCCGCTACGATCCGCCCGTGCGCCAATGGCTCGACGGCTTTTTAGACAGCTGGATCGCGCGCGACGGCCGTGCACCGAGGGCTCAGCTGAGCGACGCCGGCGCGTCGGCCGCAGCAAAGAGCGTCGTCTCCAGCCAGTCGAGGATCGCTTCAAGCTGAGCCGCTGTTGGCCCCTCCGGCGGTTTCGGTCGGCGGACCAGCACGACGGGCAGGCCCAAAAGGCGCGCCGCCTCGATCTTGGCGCTTGCACGACCTCCTGAATCTTTCGACACGATCCATTCGATCCCGTGTTCCTTGAAGAGCGCGATCTCCGCCTGCGGGTCATTAGGCGGGCGACCCAAAATGACCTCGCCGCGCGGAAACTCCTCTCCTGCCACTGGCGGTTCGATCATGCGCATCAGGCACCACAGATCCTGGCGCGCCGCAAAGGCCCGGATTTCGCGACGTCCCGCGGCGAGAAAGACACGCGCGCCCTGCGGAATCGAGGCCGCGGCCCCCGCCATATCGACAACCTCGATGAAATGGTCTTCCGGCCGGCGTTCGAAACCAGGGCGCACGAGTTTGATGCGCGGCACCTGCGCCATTTCGGCTGCCTCTTTGGCGTGCTGCGCGATGCGTGCGGCAAAAGGATGCGTCGCATCGACGAGTGCGTCATAACCGCCCTCTCGCAGAGCCTGGGCGAGCCCATCAGGCCCGCCAAAGCCACCGCGGCGGACATTGCCGGCCACCGCCTGAGGCAGACGCGTCAGCCCGGCAAGCGAGGTGACGGTGTCGAGGCGGGTGTCTCCCGCAAGCCGCGCCGCCAGTTCTCCGGCCTCCGCCGTACCGCCCAGGATCATCACCTTGGCCATGAGCTCTCCATTCATTCCCGCGTGTACCGATAGACCGAAACGCGCCGCCAGATTGTGCTTTGATCAAAACGCCTTGAATGCAGCACAGGCAAGCCCGCGAAGGCACTTGTCTTGCCGTTTTCCTCCTGCAAAAAGAGCGACATGGACGCTCTGCCCCCCTCCCCCCTCTTTGCGGACCTGCCCCAGTTCGAACCCGGCCATGTCTGGCTCGTTGGCGCCGGTCCGGGCGACCCCGGTCTGATGACGTTGCACGCTGCCAACGCCCTCGCCCAGACCGATCATGTCATCTACGACGCGCTCGTCGATTCCTCCGTGCTGAAATATGCGCGCCAGGGCGCCGTCATCGAATATGCCGGCAAACGCGGCGGCAAGCCCTCGGCCAAGCAGCGCGATATCTCGCTGCATCTCGTCGAGCTCGCCCGTGCCGGCAAGCGCGTGTGTCGTCTGAAAGGCGGCGATCCCTTGATCTTCGGGCGCGGAGGCGAAGAAGCCCTGACGCTCGTTGCCCACAACATCCCCTTCCGCATCGTGCCGGGCGTGACGGCCGGAGTCGGTGGCCTCGCCTACGCGGGCTTTCCCTCCACGCACCGCGACATCAACCATGTCGTGACCTTCCTCACCGGCCATGATCAGACGGGCCTCACCCCCTCCTCGATCGACTGGCAGGCCCTCGCCAAGGCCTCACCGGTGATCGTCATGTATATGGCGATCAAGCATCTGGCCGGCATCGCCGACGCGCTGATGGCGGCGGGTCGCGGTCCCGACGAATCTGTAGCGATCGTCTCAGAAGCGACGACATCACGTCAGCGCGTTCTGGAAACCGTGCTTGGCCGCGCGGCGGAGGATTGCGCGGCTGCCAAGATGGAGCCGCCGGCACTCGTCGTTCTCGGCGAAGTGGTGAAACTGCGCAAAGGCCTCGACTGGCTCGGGGCTCTGCAAGGCCGTAAGCTCGATCCGGACCCTCTCGGCACCGGCCTCGATCTCTACGCCAAGGAGGCCGGTAGCGCGGCATGAAGGGTGGGCCGAAGGCATTTCTTATCGCCGGAGGCTCCAGCCATTCCGGCAAGACGGTTCTGACGGCAGGCCTCATCCGCGCCCTGATCCGACGCGGGCTGAAAGTGAAGGCCGCCAAATGCGGGCCCGATTACATCGACCCGCGCTTTCTGGAAGCGGCCTCGGGCGCGCCGGCGATCAATCTCGATCCCTTCGCCATGCGGCCGGAGCGGCTTCGCGCGCTCGCCGCCCGTCAGGCGGAAGGCGCGGACCTTCTCGTCGTCGAAGGCGTGATGGGGCTTTACGACGGCGGTGCGAACGGTCTCGGTTCGACCGCGAGCCTCGCCGCGCACCTCGCGCTTCCGACCTTCCTCGTCGTCGCAGCCAACGGCATGTCGCAATCGACGGCGGCCGTGGCGGAGGGCTTCGCGCGACTGGCCGACGGTTTTTCGCTTGCAGGCGCGATCGTCAACCGCGCCGGTTCCGAGCGCCACCAGGGTCTGATCCAGGAAGGCTTTGCGCGTGCATCCGTGCCGCTGATCGGAATCGTGCCGCGCGACGAGCGACTGGCGCTGCCGTCACGGCATCTGGGGCTCGTCCAGGCGGAGGAGAATGAGACGCTCGATGCCGTCATTGAGGCATCGGCAGCGCTGATCGAGAAACATGTCGATCTCGATGCTGTCCTCCAGGCGGCCGAACCGCTCGGCGAAAACCACGAAAACGCCGCGACCCTTCCCCCTCTCGCCCAAAAAATCGCCCTCGCGGACGACGTCGCCTTCCGGTTCGCCTATCCCCATTGGCTCGCGGACTGGCGCGCCGCCGGTGCGGAGATCACCACTTTTTCGCCGCTCGCCGACGAGGCGCCGGCAGACGATGCGGGTGCGATCTTTTTGCCTGGCGGATATCCGGAGCTTTATGCAGGAAAGCTCGCCGCGGCCACGACCTTCAAGCGTGCCATGCGCAACGCGGCGTCGAAAGGCCAGCTCGTCTATGGCGAGTGCGGGGGATTCATGACGCTCGGCGACGGTTTGATCGACGCCGAAGGCGAACGGCACGAAATGCTTGGGCTTCTGCCGCTCGTGACGAGTTTCGCCGCGCGGCGTCTCCATCTCGGCTACCGCCGGCTGACGCCGCTTGCCGGCAGGCCCTTCGCAGGCCCCCTCGGCGGACATGAGTTCCACTACGCCAGCATCGTGAGCGAAGGCCCGGCGGAGCGCCTCTTCGACAGCCGGGATGCTGCCGATACGCCGCTTGGCGAGGTTGGCCTCTGCCGCGGCAGCGTATCGGGCTCCTTCCTGCATGTGATCGACCGCGCCGCGTAAGGCGCGGTGGCTCAAGCGTCGCGCGTGGCGGCGCGAAGGATGTGGGAATGCGACGCGTCGTAAAGCGCACTGTCGCGGAATTCGTCCGCATCGAGTGCCCGGCCGATGAAGATGAGCGCGGTGCGGGTGAGCTTCTTCTCGCGCACTTTCTCACGCACATTGGCGAGATCGGTGCGGATGAAATCCTCATCCGGCCAGCCGACGCGATACGCGACGATGACGGGGCAATCCCCACCGACGACCGGCGTCAGATCACGCTCGATCGCGAGAAGATTGCGCACCGAAAGATGCACCGCCAAAGTCGCACCGGTCTTGGCGAAGGCAACAAGGTTCTCCCCCTCCGGCATCTTCGACGATTGCATTGCGGTCCGCGTGATGACGACCGACTGGCTCACCTCGGGAATGGTGAGCTCCTGTCCGAGAGCTGCCGCGGCGGCCGCAAAGGCGGGAACCCCCGGCGTCACGTCATAGGCGATGCCGAGCTCTTTCAGTCGCCGGATCTGTTCGGCGATCGCGCCATAAAGCGAGGGGTCACCGGAATGAACGCGGGCGACGTCCTGGCCCTCGCGGCAAGCCTCTTCCATCACGGCGAGGATCTCGTCGAGCGCCATCGGCGCCGTATCGCGCACGAGGGCATCCTTCGGCGCGGCGGCGACGATCGCTTCCGGAACGAGAGAGCCGGCATAAAGACAGACCGGGCAGCTTTCGATGAGCTTCAGTCCGCGCACGGTGATGAGGTCCGGCGCGCCCGGCCCCGCACCGATGAAATGCACCTTGCCAGTGGGTTTGTTGTCGAGACTGGTCACGCTGTCGTCTCCTTTTCGGGGGCCTGAACTTTGCGGTGGTAGTCGCGCGGCGTGAAAAGGAATTCGCGTCCGCCTGCTGTGAAGGTTCGGCTCGTCGACGATCCGACGACGACGAGGCTCATCATGTCGACGTCGTCGACGGACAGTTCGCCAAGTGTGGTGAAATGCAAGCGCTCACCCTCCCGCCCGAGAAGCCGGGCAATCACCACCGGCGTCTCCGCCGGACGATGGGCGAGAAAGATCTCGCGGGAATCGGCAAGCTGATGCCGCCGGCGCTGCGAGACCGGATTGTAGAAGGCGACGACGAAATCGCCTTGCGCCGCCGCCTCGACACGCGAACGGATGGTCTCCCACGGAGTCAGAAGATCGGACAGCGAGATGAGGCAGAAATCGTGGCCCATCGGCGCACCGAGGCGCGAGGCCGCAGCCTGGAAGGCTGAAATGCCTGGCGCCACGACGAGGTCGACACGCTTCACCGCGGAAGCGGGAGCAGCACCTTCCAAGACCTCGCAAACGAGCGTGGCCATCGCATAGATGCCCGGATCGCCGGAGCAGATGAGAGCGACCGATCGGCCTTCGGCCGCGAGTTCGAGCGCCTTCTGGCAACGGTCCCGCTCTTCGCCGAGCGGCGAATCGATGCGGGTTTTATCGGTGATATGGGCGGCGATCAGGTCCAGATAGTAAGAATAGCCGATGACCGTATCGGCACCGGCGATGAGCGCGTCCGCCTGCGGCGTGCGCCATTCTGCGTCACCCGGCCCGATGCCGACGACCGCGAGCTTGCCGCGGGCACGCCCGACGGACGCCGTCTCGATCGGCGATGGTGCCTCGGCGATGGCGCAGGTGGCACGCGCGCTCTTCTTCTTGGCGACGACGAGAAGCCCTTCGGGTCCGACGGCGGCGAGGGCTGCCGCTTCGGCGACCCCATGCGTGCCGACTTCGCGGAAGACCGCCTCTGAAGGATTGTCGAGGCGCGGTGTTTCGTCCTCGAGGCGCGCAGCGGTGAAGAAGCGCGCCGGCACGCCGAGCATCTTGGCCGTTTCCAGGATCGCCGTCTCGTCGGCCTTCAGATCAAGCGAGACGAGGCAGGCGACCGAATGCAGAGAGAGCCCGGCTTCTGAGAGCGTTTCCTGGACGAGGGTCATCACCTCTTCCGTGTCGGCACCCCGCTCACAGCCGACCCCGATCGCAAGCGCCTTCGGGTGATAGACGAGCGTCTGCGCATCGCCCTTGCGATCTTCGGTCGTGGCGACGAGCTTAACGGAGCTGTCGGCTCCGCGCGGCAGGGCACTTTCCTCGATCCAAGGTAGATCCCCTTCAAGCTCTACCGTCGCACCAGCGAGAAACGCCGACATCACATCCTTGGCGTCTTCCGGATTGGCGAGCGCAAAGCCGTGCGGGGGCTCGTCGAGCGCGATGCCGAAGCGGGTATCACCGGCCGTGGTGATGGCGGCGAAGCCCGAGAGCTTGGCCGCAATCTGCCGCGCCAGACCGTTGGCGCCGTGATGGCCGCCGAGAAGCGGCACCACGGTGCGACCATCCTCGGAAAGAGCGAGGACGGCGGGCTCGCTGCGCTTATCGGAGAGAAGCGGGGAAAGGACGCGCACCAGGATACCGGCCGCACAGATACCGACGATCGGCCGACCGGCCTGGAACAGCATCCGGCAATGCGCCCCCGTATCCTCGAAGACACAATTGGCAGGAGCAGCACCGCTTTCCACGGCCTTCTTCAGGGCGTGGACGTCGCCCCCGATCGCTTCCCGCAACCTGTTCGCGGTCACAAGGCCCCGTTCGGTCAAAGCGAGAAAGACGGGCGTCATCGTTCAACCTTCGCAATCAGGATCATCGAGAAATAAGGCGCCTCGTCGGCTTCGAGCTCGGCAAGCGGCACCACTTTTTGCTGCGGCAGGCTCGCATGCGAGACGTAGACGGCTTCGTCGAGCCGCCCGAGATCGGCGATGAGCTCCTTGAGCTGCGGCAGATGACGGCCGACTTTCAGGATCGCCGCCGCTTCGCTTTCACCGAGGCGCGCCTTGAGGATCGCCGGGTCGAGCGTCGCCGGAAAGACATTGAGCGTACCCGTGCGCCGTGTCAGGGGCCGGCTCGCGGCCGCCGCAACGGCGGTGAGCGAGGAAACGCCCGGCACGATCTCGCAGCCGAAGCGCGGGCACAGCCGGTCGTGCAGATACATGAAGGTGCCGTAGAAGAACGGATCGCCTTCGCACAGCACAATCACGTCTCGACCGTCTTCGAGCTCGGCGGCGATCTCTTCCGCGGCGCGGTCATAAGGCTCGCTCGGGACATGTCCGGCGCGCATCGCAATGCGGATGACGATCTCGCGTGTGTCGCCTGCAATGTGCTTTGCCGCGATCGCTCGTGCAAAGCTCTCGCCGGGATCCGGGGCGGGATAGGCGATCACCTCTGCGCTTTCGATGATGCGCGCCGCCTTTAAGGTGATGAGCTCCGGATCCCCGGGCCCGACACCAATGCCATAAAGTTTGCCACTCATTCCGGGAGCAGACCTCCGTCATCCATTCTGGTTTCGCCAACGCTCCCCTTAACCCAGGCCCATTGCGTGACGGGCATCGCAGGTCGCCAGCCGTGATACGGGCCGATCGCCTCCGCATGCGAGACCGCAAGGCGTGTAAGCTCACCCCCTGAGCTTTGATGCTCGGCGAGAAGGACGGCTTCGCTTTCAAGCGTCACCGCATGCACGACGAGCCGGCCACCGGGCTTCAAGGCCCGGCGCGCCAGTGCAAGTGTTTCCGGCCGCACGCCACCACCCACGAAGACCGCATCGGGCGCAGGCCAGTCCGCAAGCGCCTCCGGCGCCTCGCCCTCGCGAATGTCGAGTTCCGGTACGCCGAGTTCCAAGGCGTTCTTCGCCGCCATGGCCCGTCGCTCCAACCGCGGCTCGAGCGCGATCGCACGCGCATGATGCGCCGCACGCATGAACTCGATGGCGACCGATCCGGCACCCGCGCCGATATCCCAGAGAAGAGCGCCCGGGAACGGGGCAAGCCGCGCGATCGCGGCCGCGCGCACTTCCCGCTTCGTCATCTTGCCGTCATGCGTGAAGGCATCGTCCGGCAATCCGCCGGAGCGCGGCATGAAGCGGGCGCCAGGTCCGGCGATGCATTCGACCGCAAGCGTGTGGAAATCGGCGGTCTCCGCCGACCAGTCACGCGCCCGACCTTTGATGCCGGTTTCTTTCTTCCCGCCCATATGGGCAAGCGCCACCATGCGGCTGTCGCCGAAACCGCGCGCCGTCAGATAGGCGGCAACGGCAGCCGGCGTCGTGCCATCATGCGAGAGAATGAGAAGCTTCGCACCGGGATAGACAGACAGCGCCAGCCGACCGATCGGCCGGCCATGCAGCGTCACCATCTCGACACGCTCCAAGGGCCAGGCGAGCCTTGAGGCCGCGAGCGCGAAAGCGGACAGACCCGGGATGATGAGCATCTCTTCGGGCGGAATGGAGCGGGCAAGCGTCGCACCGATCCCGAAATGCATCGGATCACCGCTCGCAAGCACCACGACCCGCCGCCCGCGATACTCAGTCAGACGACTCACGAGTTCACTTAAAGGGCTGGGCCAAGCGAGTTTTTCCCGCTCGTCCTCGGGCAGCATGGTGAGATGGCGCTCGCCGCCGATGAGGATTTCGGCGTCGTCGACCAGCCGCTGAGCGGCGGCGGAAAGACCAGAAAGACCATCCTCACCAATGCCGATGACGAAAAGCCAGGGTTTCATGCTGCCTCCTCACCGATCATGAGCGCGTTGAGCGCCGCAGCCGCCATCGCAGATCCGCCACGCCGACCCCTGAGCGCGACGAAGGGCAAGCCGAGACGGTTGGCGATCAGCGCCTCCTTGGATTCCGCCGCACCGACGAAACCGACCGGGAAGCCGATGACGAAGGCTGGGCGCAAAGCAGGGTCTTCGGCAAGTTCCAGAAGGTGGAAGAGAGCCGTCGGCGCGTTGCCGATGACCGCGATGGCACCCGAAAGCCGTTCGGTAAGAGCCGAAAAGCCCGCGGCTGTCCGCGTCGTTTGAAGCTCGCCGGCAAGCCGCGCCGCATCGGGCTGCGCGACCGCAGCCTCGATCGCATTCCCGGCGGTCAGATGCCGCCGCGCAATCCCCGCAGCGACCATCGCTACATCGCAAAGGATCGGGGCACCGGCCTCAAGAGCCGCACGCCCCGCGGCACCCGCCCCCTCCGACCATGCGAGATCGGCGACAAGATCGGGCATCCCACCGGAATGCACGACGCGTTTGGCGAGCGGCCTGAGGTCGGCAGGGACCCCAGACAACTCGCATTCCGCTTCGATGATCGCAAAGGAGCGGCGGGTTATTTCGGCGCCGTCGCGCAGATAGTCCATGTTCGCTCAGTGCCGCTTCATCGAACGCGGGCCGAGCGGGTGATCGGCATGCGGATACGGATGATGATGGTGGTCATGGCCATGACCATTGTCGTGATCGTGATCGTGGCTGTGCCCGTGATCGTGCCCGGTATGCGGATGATCATGATCGTGGGAATGTCCGTGGTCATGATCATGGCCGTGGCCGTGCTGGTGGTGCCCATGGTCGTGATCATGCCCATGTCCGTGCGTGTGCGGCTCGTCCTGACAGCGGCCGTTGCAGCTGCCATCGTCGTTGCACAGATCGCAGGCGGCGCCGACGCCTTCCACATGATGGTGGTGGCTTTCCTGCGGCAGACCGATCTCCGCCTCGAAGCCCAGGATCTGCTCCCGGTACTTGCACATCTGGCAGTTCATGAGATTGGCGCCGTTCAGGATCTCGTTGACCCGGTCAGCCATGGTCGCGATCACCTGCGGATGATCGTTGAGATAGCCCGCCTTGAGGAACTCGATCTCCGGATGACGTGCCGCCACGGCATCCGTCGCCATGTAGATGCGGCTGACGAGGACGCCGGTGAAGAGGAAGTACGGGAAGACGATGATGCGCCGGTAGCCCAGTTTCGCCGCATGCTCGAGGCCCGGCTCGACGAGCGGGAACGTAACGCCGGAATAAGCGGTCTCCGCCCAGCCGAAACCGAAGCCTTCCCACAGCATGCGGGTGATCTTGGAGACATTGGAATTGGCGTCGGGATCGGAGGCGCCACGTCCGACGACGACGAGAAGCGTCTCATGCAACGGCACGTCGGAGGGCGCCGCGGCGAGAGCTTCCGAGATGCGGTCGGAGGCGGCACGGATCATACGCGGATCGATGCCGAGATCGCGGCCATAATCGATCGGAACGCCGCGCTCGGCCTGATAGGTGTTGAGGACGGAGGGGATGTCGTTCTTGGCGTGACCAGCGGCAAACAGCATGCCTGGAACGGCGAGAATGCGCGTGCAACCGAGATCCACCAGCTTATCGAGGCCGGTGCGCAGAACCGGTTCGGCGAACTCCAGATAACCGTATTCGACCGGCCATTGCGGGAAGAGCTTGCGCGCTTCCGTTGCAAGACGGGCAAATTCGTCGACCGCCGCTTTGTTGCGGCTGCCATGGCCGCAAATCATCAATCCGAGTTTTTCCGACACGCGTTCAATCCTCCGATTTTCGGGTGGCGAGGCGACCGCGCATGGGCGCAAAAGCAGGGAGGAAGCAGGGCTGCGTCACGGCGGGCCTTCACAAAAACGAACGGATGACCCGCCCACAGCGGAGCTGTGGCGCTGGACGGCCCCGGTTTTGGCTCCCGGTAGGGGTCAGCCGCGCCCGAGATCGTTTTCAGCCCTTCGACGGGCGACCATCCCTGAACCGGCTCTAGAGAGCGAAGGAAGGCGCGTCAATCACGGAAGCCTTTTGGCCACTTGCCAGCCGAAAAGTGGACTGCTCTTTTCGACGGAAATAGCTGAAGATAAAAGTGAAATGCTCAAGCTCTCTGCCAATCTCGGATTTTTATGGACAGACCGGCCACTGGAGGAGCGAATCGTCGCAGCGAAAAAGTCAGGTTTCGACGCGGTTGAGTTTCAGTTCCCTTATGACGCGTCACGCGAAACGCTGAGACAGGCGCTTCGCGAAACCGGCCTGCCGCTTCTCGGCCTCAATACGCGAACCGGTAAGGACGGCGACTTCGGGCTTTCCGCACTCCCCGGGCGAGAGAAGGAAGCCCTTGCCGCGATCGATGAGGCGATCGAATGGGCCGTCGATCTCGGCGGCACCGCCGTGCATGTGATGGCCGGCATTGCTGACGACGAAACGCCTGTCCGCCGCTGCAAAGAAGCTTTTGTGAACGCCCTCTCCTATGCCGCGGGCCGGGCGGCGCGGCACGGCCTCACGGTCTTGATCGAGCCGATCAACGCGCGTGACTTACCGGGCTATTTTCTGTCATCGAGCGCGGAGGCGGCACGTATCATCGACATGGTGGCGGCCGACAATCTGAAGCTCCAGTTCGACTGCTATCACGCCCAGATCATGGAAGGCGATCTCACCCGCCGCGTCGCGGCGCTGATGCCGAAGATCGGCCACATCCAGATCGCGGGCGTGCCGGGGCGCAACGAGCCCGACGAAGGCGAAGTCGCCTATTCCTGGTTTTTGCCGGAGATCGAGCGTCTCGGCTATCAGGGCGCGATCGGCGCCGAATACCGCCCCCGCACGACTGTGGAGGCGGGCCTTTCCTGGATGAAGACCTACCGCGACAGCGCCCGGTAGCGCTCCACCAGGCCGGCGGTGGAGGAATCGAGACCGTCCGTTGTCGCCCCGTCGCGGATGACCGGCAGGAGGTTGGAGGCGAGCGCCTTGCCGAGTTCCACGCCCCACTGATCGAAGGAATTGATGTCCCAGATCGCGCCCATCACGAAGACCCGGTGCTCGTAAAGCGCAATCAGCATGCCGAGGGTGTGCGGATCGAGACGCTTGTAGATGAGCGTGTTCGACGGCCGGTTGCCCGGAAACACCTTGTGCGGGGAGAGCCTGTCGATTTCCGCCGGCGCCATCTTCTGGGATGAAAGCTCCGCACGCACCTCGTCCTCGGTGCGGCCGAAGGCGAGCGCCTGCGCCTGCGCCAGGCAATTGGCGAGGAGCTTGGCATGATGGTCGCCCATCGATTCGTTGGGTTCCGCCGCAATCAGGAAATCGACGGGCACGACCTCCGTGCCCTGGTGGATGAGCTGGAAGAAGGCGTGCTGACCGTTGGTGCCTGGCTCGCCCCAGACGACCGGCCCAGTCTGGTAATCGACCGCCTTGCCTCCGCGCGTCACCCGCTTGCCGTTCGATTCCATATCGAGCTGCTGCAGATGCGCGGCGAAACGGCTGAGCCGCTGATCGTAGGGGATCACCGCCTGGGTCGGATAGGCACAGACATTGCGGTGGTAGATCCCGATAAGCCCCATGATGACGGGGAGGTTCTCAGCGAGCGGCGCAGTGCGGAAATGCTCGTCCATCTGCCGCGCGCCGGCGAGAAAGCGTTTGAAGTTATTGAAGCCGATCGAGATCGCCAGCGGCAGGCCGATCGCCGACCATACGGAATATCGCCCGCCGACCCAGTCCCAGAAACCGAAGACGCGCTCTTCGTCGATGCCGAATTCGCCGACCTTCTTGAGATTGGTGGAAAGGGCGGCGAAATGCGCCGAAACCGCCTCCTCGCCGAGCCGCTCCACGATCCAATTGCGCGCCGAGGCGGCGTTCGTCATCGTCTCGAGCGTTGTGAACGTCTTCGACGCGATCAGAAAGAGCGTACGCTCCGGATCGAGTTCGGCGAGCGTGTCGTGGATATGCGCCCCGTCGACATTGGAGACGAAATGCACGCGCGGCCCGCCATCGCGGAAGGGCGTAAGAGCCGCCACCGCCATCGCGGGACCGAGATCGGAACCGCCGATGCCGATATTGACGACATCGGTGAAGGCCTTGCCGTTCGCACCCGTAATCTTGCCCGAGCGCACGCCTTCGGCGAATTCGCCCACGCGCTCCAGAACGTCATGCACGCCGAGCATGACATCGACGCCATTCACCTCGACGGAGGCCGATTCCGGCGCCCGCAGGGCGGTGTGCAGCACGGCCCGCTTCTCGGTGAGATTGATGGCCTCGCCGGTGAACATGGCATGCCGCAGCGCCTCCACTTCCGCAGCCTGGGCGAGCGCGATCAGAAGATCGAAGGTCTCCGAGGTGATTCGGTTCTTGGAATAATCGAGCGTGAGATCGCCAAGGCTCGCCGAAAAGCGCTCAAACCGGCCCGGATCCTCCTGGAAAAGCTCGCGCAGATGGCGCGCGGCAAGGCTGCTTTCATGCACCTTCAGGGCTTCAAGCGCTGTCCGGGCGGCAGGCTTCATCGTGTCATTCCTCCGTGAGGGATCTTTCGTGGGGATCTTCAAAAGCGGCGAGAATTTACGCCTTGCGCAGATTGACGGCCTCTCGGGCGAGGCTTTCGATCTTCGACCAATCGCCGGCGGCAATCGCCTCCTTCGGCGCAAGCCAGGAACCGCCCACGCAGGCGACATTGGGAAGCGCGAGATAATCACCGGCATTGCCGGGATTGATGCCGCCCGTCGGGCAGAAACGAATCTCTCCGAGCGGTGAGACGAGAGATTTGAGGTAGGCGGCGCCGCCGGCCGCCTCGGCGGGGAAAAATTTCTGGTGATGGTAGCCGGCTTCCACCAGCGCCATCGCCTCCGACGGCGTGGCGGAACCCGGCAGGCCCGGCAGCACGCAATGACGCGCCGCTTCCAGAAGCTGTGGGCTCATGCCGGGCGACACCCAAAAACGCGCGCCGGACCGTTCCGCACGCTTCAGATGGTCGGGGGCGAGAACGGTGCCGACACCGACCGCGACCTCTTCGACCTCCTCCACGATACGCCGCACGGCCTCGAAAGCGGCTTCAGTCCTGAGCGTAATCTCGATCGTGGAAATACCGCCGGCGTGAAGAGCGCGCGCGAGCGGCACGGCAACCTCCGCATCGTCCAGAATGAGAACGGGAACGACGGGCTGTGCGCCGAGAAGGCTTTCGAGTTCTTCGGTCTTGTGATGCATCGTTTCTGGTCTTCTTTCCTGAATTCGCTCAGCCCCCCGCGGGCGTGATACCCACGATCTTCGCCTATCTAGGACTTCCTCCAAGAAGGCGAGCGCGACCTCTGCGCACGCCCCCCTCTCTATGCCTCAAGCGGCCTCGGTGAGCGCGGCGGGTCGGATGACCCCTGCCCCCTCTTCGGCATCGCCCGCCATGGAGCGGAAGGCGGCGAATAGCTCGCGTCCCATGCCGAACTGATTGCCGGAGAGATCGCCCGTCTCGGCCTCCCGCGCCGCCCATTCCGCCTCGTCGACAAGGGCGGCGAGTGTGCCGGCCGTCGCATCGACACGAACGACATCACCGGTTCTGAGCTTTGCGATCGGACCGCCAGAGACGGCCTCCGGTGTGACATGGATGGCGGCAGGCACCTTACCGGAGGCGCCGGACATGCGCCCATCGGTGACGAGGGCCACTTTGAAACCCCGGTCCTGCAGCACACCGAGTTGCGGCGTAAGCTTATGCAGCTCCGGCATGCCATTCGCCTTCGGCCCCTGGAAGCGCACGACAGCGACGAAATCGCGATCGAGCTCACCCGCCTTGAAGGCCGCAAGGAGATCCTCCTGCGAATGAAACACGATCGCAGGCGCCTCGACGATATGCCGTTCCGGCTTGACGGCGGAAACCTTGATCACGGCGCGTCCGAGATTGCCGGTGAGAAGCTTCAAGCCGCCCGTCGCCTGGAAGGGATTGGCAGCGGAGCGCAAAACATTCTCGTCGTGACTTTTCTCCGGCGCGTCGCGCCAGGTCGCTTCTCCATCGGCATCGAGCGCCGCCTCGCGGCGATATTGCGAAAGGCCACCGCCGGCGACCGTGCGCACATCCTCGTGCAGAAAGCCTTCATCGAGGAGCGTGCCGATCAGATAGCCCATGCCTCCGGCCGCATGGAAATGGTTCACGTCGGCAAGACCGTTCGGATAGATGCGCGTGACGAGCGGAACGACCTCCGAAAGGGCTGCGAAATCCTCCCAATTGACGACGATTCCGGCGGCCTGTGCCATCGCCACGAGATGCAGCGTGTGATTGGTCGATCCGCCGGTCGCGTGCAGACCGACGATGCCGTTGACGATCGCCTTCTCGTCAACGATCTCGCCAACTGGCGTGTATTCATTGCCGAGCGCGGTGATGGCGAGCGCCCGCTTCGCCGCCGCGCGGGTGAGTGCATCCCGCAAAGGCGTGTTCGGATTGACGAAGGAGGCCCCGGGCAGATGCAGGCCCATGATCTCCATCAGCATCTGGTTGGAATTGGCCGTGCCGTAGAAGGTGCAGGTGCCGGGTCCATGGTAGGATTTCGATTCCGACTCCAGAAGCTCCGCGCGCCCGATCTTGCCTTCGGCGTAGAGCTGGCGGATGCGTGCCTTTTCGTCGTTGGGAAGACCCGACGGCATCGGCCCAGCCGGCACGAAAACCGCCGGCAGGTGCCCGAAGGAGAGCGCCGCGATCGTCAAGCCGGGAACGATCTTGTCGCAAATGCCGAGAAAGACGGCGGCATCGAACATATTGTGCGACAGTGCGATCCCGGCCGCCATGGCGATGACGTCGCGCGAGAAGAGCGACAGATCCATGCCCGTCTGCCCCTGTGTGACGCCATCACACATCGCCGGCACGCCGCCCGCAACCTGAGCCACGCCGCCCGCCTCGTGCGCCGCCTTGCGGACCACGTCGGGAAAACGCTCGTAAGGCTGATGCGCCGAGAGCATGTCGTTGTAGGCCGTGACGATCGCGAGATTGGGCGTCGTATCACCGGCGAGCGCCGCCTTATCGGATGCAGCGCAGGCGGCGAAGCCATGGGCGAGGTTGCCGCACGACAGGGTCTGACGGCGCGGACCCGCATCGCGGGCTTTGTGGATGCGATCGAGATACGCCTGACGCGTTGAGGCCGAGCGCGCCGCGACGCGTTCCGTCACGGCTGCGATTTCGGAGCGAACTGACATAAGAACTCCTTCGCCTTACGGCGCATAGAAGATTTCGGTGGGGACCCGGTCCTGTCTCAAGATAGCGCGGATCGGCATCTCTTCGATGTCGCCGTCAAGGCGCGCTTTGTCGAGGACGGCGCGTTTCTCCTCGCCTTCAATATGCAGGATCAACGCCTTGGCGGTAAGAAGCCGGGGCAGAGTGAAGGTGATGCGTGGCTCACCCGCTGCCTCCGCGCGCATCGGCAGGAGCGGCAGCTCCTGCGCCGGATCGATGGCCGCGGCGAGATTGTCTCCAGCCGGGAACCAGGAGGCGGTGTGACCGTCCGATCCCATGCCCATGACGACGACGTCGAAGGTTTCCGGCAACGCTTCGGTTGCAAGCGTCGCCGCACCCACGCCATCCTCCGGCGTGTCTGCCCCCGTATAAAGCGGAATGAAGCGGGCGGCCTTCGCCGAACCTTTGCCGAAATGCTCGGCCACGAGCCGTGCATTGGACCTCTCGTGCTCCACCGGCACCCAGCGTTCATCGACGAGCGTAACGAGGACTTTCTCCCAAGCGAGCGGACGCTGCGACAGGACCTCGAAAAAGAGCTTGGGCGTGGAGCCGCCGGAGAGTGCCAGGCTCGCCACACCGTTCTTGGCAATGCCTGCGGCAAGTGTGCGCTCCGTGAGGTCGGCAAGACTTTCGGCGAGTGCGTCCCGGTCCTCGAAATTGTGCCAGTTATGCACCATCAATCGGTGTCCTCATGCCAGGTGCGGCCGTCACGCTCGATAAGGGCGATGGCAGCCGACGGTCCCCAGGTACCCGCCGTGTAGGGCACGGGCGGACTGCCGTCCTCGTCCCAGGCATTATGGATCGGATCGGTCCACGCCCAGGCGGCCTCCACCTCATCGCGCCGCATGAACAGCGTCTGGTTGCCGCGAATGACGTCCAGGAGCAGACGCTCATACGCATCGGGATAACGCTCCTGGAAGGATTCCGCGAAGCTCATATCGAGCGGTACGTAATTGAGCCGCATGCCGCCCGGGCCCGGATCCTTGATCATGATCCACTGCTTCACGCCTTCGTCCGGCTGCAGGCGCAGGACGAGCCGGTTCTGCGAAATGACGCCGGAATCCTTGGGAAAGATGGAGTGGGGGATTGCCCGGAAGGTGATGACGATCTCCGAGACCCGGTCGGCGAGCCGCTTGCCGGTCCTCAGATAGAAGGGCACGCCGGCCCAACGCCAGTTGGCGACCTCGACCTTCAACGCCGCAAAAGTCTCGGTGCGGCTGCGCTTGTCGCCGATCTCCTCCGCATAGGAGGGAACCGCGCCGCCTTCCGCAGCACCGGCGCGGTACTGGCCGCGCACTGTCAGGCGGTCGTAATTCGAGGCATCGATCGGCTTCAGCGCCCGGAGAACCTTGAGCTTCTCGTCGCGGAGCGAATTGGCATCGAAAGAATCGGGCGGCTCCATCGCGACGAGGCACAGAAGCTGGATCATATGGTTCTGCACCATGTCGCGGAGTGCGCCGGACGTGTCGTAATAATCGCCGCGCGAGCCGACCCCGATCGATTCGGCCACCGTGATCTGCACATGATCGATATGGGCAGAGTTCCACAGAGGCTCGAAAAGCGTGTTGGCGAAGCGCAGAGCCATCAGGTTCTGCACCGTCTCCTTGCCGAGATAATGATCGATGCGGAAGACTTGGCTCTCGTGAAAGGCCTGAGCGACGGCATCGTTGACCTTGACCGCAGAGGCGAGATCGCGCCCGACCGGCTTTTCGATAACGACCCGCGAATTGGGCGTCACCAGCCCGTGCTGGGCGAAACGCTGACACAGATCGTCGAAGAGGTTCGGAGCGACTGCGAGATAGAAGGCGCGCACACGCTCTTTGTCGCGATCGAGCTCATCGCGCAGCGCATCCCAGCCCTCGTCCGACAAGGCATCGAGCGAGCGGTATGAGAGCATTCCGAGAAAAGCGTCGAGCGTTTCGCGCGAGCGCTCGCCTTCCGGTACGAACTCCGTCAGCGCCTCTTCCGTCATGGCGCGATAATCATCGTCGCTCATCTTGCGGCGGGAGGCGGCGATGATCCGCCCTTCGGCGGGAATCTGGCCATCGCGCATGCGATGATAAAGGGCAGGAAGGAGTTTGCGGCGGGCGAGATCGCCCGTTCCTCCGAAGACGATATAATCGAAGGGCTCGACCGGGATGACGCGGTAGGTCATGAAGACAGCCTGCAGAGAAGAAAGAAGCGACAACTTGTCCCAGCTTTCCGCCACATTCCCCAGTCTCGGTCAAGGGAGCCCCTCTGGTGCGGGCGGGAGAAGTGGCACGAACTCCGGATCTCCTGGTGCAGGTATCGCGGCCGCGGGCGTGAGCAAGACCTTTGCCGACGGCCTCAGCACACTGGAGGCCGTGTCTCTCGAGGTCGAGCCCGGCGAATTCGTCGCGCTTCTCGGCCCGTCCGGCTGCGGCAAGACCACGTTTTTGCGGGTTGCGGCGGGCCTGGAGCCGTTGAGCGAGGGCCGCATCACCGTCGAGCGTGCTGCATCCGATCGGCCCGCCGAGATCGGCTACGTCTTTCAGACGCCGACCTTGATGCCCTGGGCTAGCGTCCTTGCAAATGTCCGCCTGCCGCTCACTTTGCGCAAACAGCCGCGAAAATCAGCCGACGCAGATGCGAAAGCCGCGCTGGCGAATGTCGGCCTCGCCGATTTTGCCGAGGCATTGCCGCGCCAGCTCTCCGGCGGCATGGCGATGCGCGCCTCGCTCGCACGCGCGCTGGTGACGAAGCCGAACCTTCTGCTTCTCGACGAACCGTTTGCGGCGCTCGACGAGATGACCCGTTTTCGCCTCGGCGACGAGCTCATGGCGCTGCAGGCAGAACAGCAGTTCACCGTGCTTTTCGTCACGCATTCCCTGTATGAGGCGGCATTTCTGGCGGACCGCATCGTCGTCTTCTCGCCGCGGCCGGGCCGCATCATCGGTGAGGTGAAAAACGCCGCAGCGCGCCCGCGCCGGCCGGACTATCGCACCAGCCAGCCCTTTCAGGAGCTGGTAGAAGAGCTTCGCCGGCTTCTCTCCGGCGACGCGGAGCCTTCATCCTCGCCGCAGAACATGTCGTAGATGACATCGATGAGCCGCCGGGCCCGTCCCGAGGCGAGGCTGTAAAAGATCGTCTTTCCCTCGCGGCGGGTCGCCACCAACCCTTCCAGACGCAGACGCGCAAGCTGTTGCGATACCGTCGGCTGGCGCAGCGCCAGGAGCGTTTCCAGCTCGGTGACCGATTTTTCGCCGTCGGCCAGATGACACAAGATCATCAGACGGCTCTCATGCGACAGCGCCTTCAGGAAGGCGCTCGCCGCGGCCGCCTTTTCGGCAAGGCTCGGCAGTTCGGGCTCGTCGGTCTCTGTCAGCGTTCTTGCAAGAGGCATTGGGGTCCTGGCCAGCTCTCGTCAGCGATGAGGTCGCGCGCTATGGTCGCTTCGCCCGCGACATCGCGGCGCGGTACCATAACGTTCTCTTGAATCTCTTTTTATCGCCATCAGAGCCATATGTAGAGGAACTTCAAACTTTGCCCAAGCGCTGAATGCGCGGGGCGCAACCTTCGCATCCCAGAGGACAGACCGTGCTCGACATCACCTGGGTCGGCGCCTTTATCGGCGGCCTCTTATCCTTCGTCTCGCCTTGCGTTCTTCCGATCGTTCCGGCCTCGCTGTGCTTTATCGCCGGCGTGTCTCTCGATGAGCTTTCAGGTCAGGGGGACGTTCCTTCCGGCCTGACGCGCAAGGTCTTCACCGCCGCCCTGGCCTTCGTGCTGGGCTTCACGACGGTCTTCGTGCTGTTGGGCATGACGGCCTCCGGCATCGGCCGGCTCCTGGCGGAATACAAGGACTGGCTGGCGATCGTGGCAGGCGTCGTCATCATCGGCTTCGGCCTGCATTTTCTGGGGCTTCTCCGCTTCGGTTTCCTCTATCGCGAGGCGCGTTTCCAGGTGCGGGAGAAGCCGCCGGGACTCTTCGGCGCCTATCTGATCGGCCTCGCCTTCGCCTTTGGCTGGACGCCCTGCGTCGGCCCGGCTCTCGGCACCATCCTCGCCCTTGCCGGACGCGAGGGCTCCGCCCCCGAAGGGGCGCTCCTTCTCTTCATCTACGGCATGGGTATGGGCTTGCCGTTCCTGATTGCGGCGCTCTTCGCCGGCCCCTTCCTGCGCTGGGCCTCCGGCTTCCGCCGCCACATGGCGACGGTGGAAAAGGCGATGGGCGGTCTCCTCGTCCTGACCGGCATTCTCTTCCTGACCGGAGATATGGCGAGCCTGTCTTATTGGCTCCTGGAGACCTTCCCTTCCCTGCAGACGATCGGCTGAGGTCGCCTCCAGCCCCCTGACGGCGTCAGCCGTCAGGCCTCCTCTCGCGGAATGAGCGCCCCGCGCACCATGATGACGCGACGCGCCAGGGCCTGTCCCCGTGCAACGGCAACTTCGGGTTCGGTCCCCTGCAGGCGGGCGGCGAGATAGGCCGCATTGAAGCTGTCGCCCGCCGCCGTCGTATCGACGGGAACGACCTTGTCGCCGATCGGAACCTCGACCTCACCACCGTCATGGCGCACGAGCACGCCCGCGTCGCCGCGCTTCAGGACGATCTCCTCTGCCCCGAAATCCTGCAGGGCGGCCATGACGTCATCATCGGTATCGAGCTCCCACAACAGCCTTTCATCGTCGCACGACGGCAGAAGCAGCGTGGCAAGCGGCAGGAAGCGGCGGAAGACGGAGCGAGCCCGCTCGATATCGCCTGCCCACAAGGCCGGACGATAATTGCTGTCGAAAGCGATTTTCGTTCCCGCCTGCCGCGCGCGTTTCAGCGCGGCCTCGAAACGTTCAAGCCCCGCGTCGGAATAGATGCCGAGCGTGATCCCGGAGAAATAGATCCATTCCGCCGCCTCCATTGCCGCTTCGATACGCGAACTCTCCTCGAGCTCGAAGAGCTGACGGGCCGGCGCGTTCTGCCGCCAATAGAAGAACCGCCGCTCACCGGCCGAATCAGTTTCGATCGCGTAAAGGCCCGGGAGCCGCTCCGGCACACGCAGGACGGCATCGGTGGAAAGACCTTCCACCTGAGCGAGCGAGACAATCGCCCCACTGAACGGGTCATCCCCGCCAAGGGCCGTCGCATAGCCCGTTTTGACCCCCTCTCGGGCGAGATATACGGCCGTATTGAAGGTATCGCCGCCATATTGGATGGCGTAGGAACCCAAGCTAGTTTTGAATAGCTCGATCATGCACTCGCCGATCGACAGCACCCGCACACCCATTTCGATCCTCTCCTCCCCTCCGGCTCCTCATTTGGCGCCGTTCCCAGAGCTTCCTGAAATCGTTGTGGAATACCAAAGGATTGTCTGACAAGCCCGCCCCCGACTCCCTCGGCCCCTCTCCGGCGCAACCAGCGTCTCCCCGATACCGCCGCGCTCTCGCCTCCAGCCTTGGGCCGTTCAAGCGCGAGCGCTTCCCCTATCGCGAATTCATCACCGCGCTCGCTCTCGGTGGCGCGGGGGGCTCGCTCTTTTACTATTTCAGCCTGCCTCTCGCCTGGATGCTCGGGCCGATGACCTTCTGCACCATCGGCGCGCTTTTGAAGGCGCCGATCGCAGCACCCTCCATCGTGCGCCCCCCGATGATCATCATCATCGGCGTTCTGCTGGGATCTGGTTTCCGGCCGGATCTGATGGGACATCTGGCCGACTGGATCCCGACGCTTCTCGGACTCGTCCTGTTCGTGGCCGTCTCTGCGGTCTTGTGCATCACCTATTTTCGCGTCGTGGCAGGCTTTGACTGGGTGACGGCCTATTTTTCCGGCATGCCGGGAGGTCTCGTCGTCATGACGGTGCTCGGAGAAGAGCGCGGCGGTGACGGCGGCATGATCGCGCTCGTCCATGCCGCGCGCATCCTTCTCGTCGTCATGACGCTGCCGTTCCTGGTCGAATGGCTTTCCGGCGAGACGATCACGAGCGGGACAGGCAGCGCTGGCGCCGGGACACCCTTCATCGAGGGAGCCTTCTGGTTCCTCGTCTCGGCCGTCTTGGGCGTCATCATTGGGCGCCTGTTTCGCTTTCCCTCGCCCGAGATGATCGGACCGATGACGGTCAGCGCCGCCATTCATCTCTCCGGCGTCACGCATTTCGTGCCGCCCTATGGGCTCGTCATCGCCGCACAGCTCGTTCTCGGCACGGTCATTGGCTGCCGCTTCCGCTCAACTCCGGCGGCAACAGTGCTGAAGGTGATGCTTCTGTCACTGGGCTCGACCGTCATCCTGCTCACCGTGACCTACGGCTTTGCCTACACGATCGGGCACTTTACGCGTTTCGACGCGCTCGCCTTGATGCTCGCTTATTCGCCCGGCGGCTTGACGGAGATGAGCCTCGTCGCGCTCTCGCTGCAGGTGGAAGTCGCTTTTGTGGCGACGCATCACATCGCCCGGATCTTGATCGTGCTCATCACCTCAAACGCCGCCTTCGGCCTCATCTCGCGGCTCCGCAAGCGTAAGACCTGAGCGTTGGCTCAGCGCGACGAGGCTTCGCGGATCGCCGGGCGCCGCGCCCAGGAACGCCCGGCTACGGCCGCCTCCGCGCCCTGACCAGGCTGGTAGAAGAGATCGACGCCAGGCAGCACCCCGCCCTCGAGGGCGGCAATCGTTGGCTTGTTGCGCACCAGAAAACTGTCGAATCCACAGCGCAGCATCAACGGGATCTGATCGATGAGGACGTCGCCGACGGCGCGGATCTCCCCGGAGAATCCGTGACGGGAGCGCAAGATCTCGGCCTTCGAGAACGAGCGTCCATCGGTGAAGGCCGGAAAATCGAGCGCCACGAGCTCGAGGCCTGCCAGATGCGGCACGAGGAGATCGACCGGTTCACCGGCGCCCAGAAGTGCGCCCATCGGAGTGAGGCGCGCCTCCGCCACCACCTCGTCCAGCCGGGCGGCCGGCAGGATGACTTTGTCGTCTGCCGCGATAGCCTCGTCGTCCTGGAGGAGGCGCCATTCGTCGACGGCAAAACCGTCCTTGCGCCAGAGACGCGTCTCATCACTCATGGTTCATTCCCTGAGGGCCAATTCTTGAGATTGTCCGGCGAACCACCGGTCAGGCTTACGGAGCCAGGTGGATGCCGCATTCGGTCTTGTCGCGCCCACGCCAGCGCCCTGCCCGCTCATCCTCGCCCGGCTTGATGCGCGACGTGCACGGCATGCAGCCGATCGACGGATAGCCTTCCGCCACCAGCGGATGGCGCGGCAGGTCGAAACGCTCGAAATAGGCGCGGATATCTTGAGGACCCCAACTGGCGAGCGGATTGACCTTGAGCCTGGGCCCGTCCACCTCGAAGGCAGGCATGCGCGCCCGGGTGGCGCTTTGGTGGCGCTTGCGGCCGTTCATCCAGGCCGAAAAGGGCTGAAGCGCACCGGCGAGCGGCAGGGTCTTGCGCAGATGGCAGCAGCGATCGGCATCCTGCGAAAACAGCATCCCCACCGGATCTTCGCGTTTGAGATCCTCCGGGTCCGGCTTGATCAGCCGCACATCCTTGAGACCGAGCGTCTGCGTCAGCGTCTCGCGGTAGCGGTGCGTGGCCGGGAAATGCTTGCCGGTGTCGATGAAGAGCACCGGCGTCGATGGCTCGATCTCCGACAGCATGTGCAGCCAGACGGCCGATTCGGCGCCGAAGCTCGTCACCGCCGCGATATCATCGAGATCGAACGCGTCGAGTGCGATGCGCAGGATCTCCTGCGGTGTCGCATCGCCGTAGCGCGCCTCAAGGTCGGCGGCACGCACGGCGACATCGTCATCGCACGCACGGGGCGGCCCCGCTGATCCTGTTGCAGGCTCAAACGGTCGCATAGAGCGCCTCCTTGAAGGGTTCCTGCCCCAGCCGCCGGTAAGCGGAGAGAAAACTCTCTGTCTCATCCAGCCGAAGATCGAGATACCGATCGACCAGGGTTTCAACTGCATCAACTACCTCCTCGGACGAGAAGCCCCGGCCAACGATCTCGCCGATGGTGGTGGTCTCATCGCCCGACCCCCCGAGCGTGATCTGGTAGAATTCCTGGCCCTTCTTCTCCACCCCCAAAATGCCGATATGGCCGACATGGTGGTGGCCGCAGGCGTTGATGCAGCCCGAAATCTTGATCTTCAATTCCCCGATTTGCCGCTGTCTATTTGGATCTCCGAAACGTTTGGAGAGGTTCTGCGCGACCGGAATGGAGCGTGCATTGGCGAGCGCGCAGTAATCGAGCCCCGGGCAGGCAATGATGTCGGTGATCAGCCCGGCATTGCCCTCCGCGAGGCCGATCGCGACAAGTTGATCGTAGACCGCTTTGAGATCGTCGAGCGCGACATGCGGCAGGACGAGATTCTGCTCGTGGCTGACACGGATTTCGCTGTGGCCGTAACGTTCGGCAAGATCGGCGATCGCATCCATCTGATCGGCGGAAGCATCGCCCGGCACCGCTCCGATCGATTTCAGCGAGATCGTCACGATGGCATGGCCCGGCAGCTTGTGGGCTTCGACATTGCGGTCGACCCAGGCTGCAAAAGCGCGATCTCCCGCGCGCGCCCGCTCAAATGCCTCAGAACGCGCCGGACGTGGCTCGAGCGCAGGAGGTGCAAAATAGGCGTCGATATTGCGAATATCCTCGGCCGGAAGCGTCAGGTCGCTGCCCTGAAGCTCGGCGAATTCGCGCTCGATCTCGCCCTTCAGTTCCTCCGTTCCCGTCTCGTGAACAAGGATCTTGATGCGCGCCTTGTATTTGTTGTCGCGTCGCCCGTGCAGATTGTAGACGCGCAGGATCGCCGTCACATAGGCGAGAAGGTCGGCCTCAGGCAGGAAGTCGCGCACCTTCTTGGCGATCATCGGCGTGCGCCCCTGGCCACCGCCGATATAGACGGCAAAGCCGAGGGCGCCCGATTGGTCCCGCTTCAGCTGGAGACCGATATCGTGCGTCTGGATGGCGGCGCGGTCGCGCTCCGACCCGATGAGGGCGATCTTGAACTTCCGTGGCAGGAAGGAAAACTCCGGGTGGATCGACGACCATTGCCGGAGAATTTCGGCATAGGGCCTGGGATCGGCGACCTCATCGCCAGCGGCACCAGCGAAATGATCGGCCGTTACGTTGCGAATGCAATTGCCCGAGCTTTGGATGGCATGCATCTCCACGCTCGCGAGGTCGTCGAGGATCGCAGGGATATCGACGAGCCGCGGCCAGTTGAACTGGAGGTTCTGGCGCGTGGTGAAGTGCCCGTAGCCGCGATCATACGTGCGCGCGATATGGGCCAGCATGTGCATCTGCCGCGCCGAAAGGGTGCCGTAGGGAATGGAGATGCGCAGCATATAGGCGTGGAGCTGCAGATAGACGCCGTTCATCAGCCTGAGCGGCTTGAACTCGTCTTCGGAAAGCTCTCCGGACAGCCGCCGCTCCACCTGCCCGCGGAATTGCCGGATCCGCTCCTGGACGAAGCAGTGATCGAATTCATCGTAGCGATACATGAGACTTCCGTTCGCTGAGAAAGAGGAGAGAGCGGCTTAAGCCGCGTCTTCGAAAAGCTTTGTCGGGCGGTCGACCTCAGGCCGGCTTGCATCGAGGCGGCCGACGTCGGGCCGGATGCTCGGGCCCTGCGCCCGGATGCGCTCGCGCAGCCTCACCGGCACGATCTCGCCCTCCGCCTGCGTGACGGCGATTGCGTCCGGGCCGACGATCTCCTGGCGTGAGACAGCCGCAGCCGCGTCCGCAAGGCCTTCCGCAACCTTCTCCGGCGCAAAGACTTTGGCCGCGTTGATATCTTCAAACCAATGGCCTTCGGCTCCGAGCCAGACGACAGCTCCATCCTCAAGCCGGTTGGCCGTGACGACCTGAAGGTCCTGACGCTTGCCGCTCATGCTGCGAGCCTTTCTGAAACGTGGAGGGGTTCGGCCCGATCGAGCCGGGCGGCCGCGACCGCCTCGCCGACAACGACAAGGCTTGGGCCGGAAAGATCCTCGCGGTCCGCAAGGGCCGGGAGATCATTGAGCGTGCCGACCAGCATGCGCTTGTCGGGCCGGCTCGCATTTTCGACGACGGCAACCGGCGTATCTGCGCTGAGGCCGGCATCGGCGAGCCGCGCTGCGATATCGGCGGCGACGCTTCTGCCCATATAGATCGCAAGCGTCATCCCGCCGGCCGCAAGCCGCGCCCAATCCGGCAATGCCTCGCCATACATGTCGTGACCTGTGGTGAAGACGAGAGACGACGCGGTGCCCCGGAGCGTCAGCGGCAGCTCGAGATCCGCCGCTGCCGCAAGCCCCGCCGTCACCCCGGGGACCACGTCGTGGGCGATACTCGCAGCGCGGAGCGCTGCGAGTTCTTCGCCCGCGCGACCGAAGACCATCGGATCGCCAGCCTTGAGCCGCACCACACGACGCCCCTCGCGCGCGGCAGCTATCAGCAGGCGATTGATCTCATCCTGCGATTTCGCGTGGCAGCCCTTCCGCTTTCCGACATTCACGCGCTCCGCATCGCGGCGGCCCTGAGCGATCACGGCCTCCGGCACCAGCGCGTCGTGAAAGATAATGTCCGCTTCCTGCAGCACACGTTGCGCCCGCAGCGTAAGAAGGTCTTCCGCACCTGGCCCGGCACCGACGAGCGAGACGAAGCCACGGGCGGGCACAGCCGCATGATCGATCAAGCGCTCGGCTTCGCGGACCGCGCCGTCCCGGTCGCCCGCCGAAAACAAAGAGAGCGCCGCGCTGTCGAAGAAACCAGCCCAGAAGCGTCGGCGCGCCACCCCGTCGGACAGCCGCGAACGCACCCGTCCCCGCAGGGAATCGGCGAAGGCGATGAAGCGGCCGTAATCGCGCGGCAGCATAGCCTCGAGGCGCGCCCGCAGCCGCCGCGCGGCCACCGGGGCTGCGCCCGTGGTGGTGATGGCAACGGCGAGAGGCGCCCGGTTGACGAGAGCAGGCGTATAGAAATCGCAGAGTTCGGGCCGGTCGACGGCATTCGCAGGAATGCCCCGCGCCCGGGCCGCCGCGACGACCCGGCGATCCTCCGCCTCTTCGCCCGAGGCGGCAAAGACGAGAACGGCGCCCTCGACGTCGGGCGCTTCAAAATCACGGGGAAGATGGCGGGCACCCGTCGAGACGATGGCCTCCTTCAGCGCTGGCGACAGCTCGGCCGCGACGACGGAGATCTCCGCGAGGCTCTCCCCGAGAAGCCGGACCTTGGCGGCCGCCTCATCGCCACCGCCAACCACCAGGACACATCTGCCCGCCACCTTGTGGAAGGCTGGGAAGACATGCAGCTTTTCGGACCGGGAGACGACCATGGGATGCCCTTAGAACGAAACGTCGTTCTATAGGATCACGCAAGTTACATCTCTCAAAGCAACGTCTGAGCGATAAACCAGGAAAACGAAGAAACTGGTTCTAACGCGAGGCAATGCAGAGGAAGCCTGTACGGGCTTCCTCAATACTCGTGTTCGAGCGCGATACCCAGAGCGGAATCGCCCTCCGCCCCGAGCTCGCCGCGCACCTTCACGCCCTTGGTGACATCGAGATTGATCGTCACCTTGGTCGAATCGGCCCCGGCGCCGCTCTGCACGCCGAGATAGATGTTGTCGCTTATGTAACGCCCGGCCTGAACGGCGGTGTTGCCCTCGCTGTCGGTGACGATGTCGAGATCGTCGAGCCCCGTCGCCTCACGCAGCCGACCGAACAGGCCCGGGCCTTCGGTCAGGCCGCCGAGCTCTGCGGCGGCGGCCGCCAGGCGGGCAATCTGGAAAGGCGACAGATCGGCGAGCGAATGGCCGAAGAGAAGCTGAGCCAGGACTTCATCCTGGGGCAGCTGCGGCACGGACGAGAAGGTCACCGCCGGATCGGAGGCGCGCCCGGTGATAGATATCGTCACCGTAATATCGCCGCTGTCGGTGGTGGCGGAGAAATCGAGATAAGGATCGAGATCACCGATGAAATTGACCTCACCGCTGTCGATGGTGATGCGCTTCGTCAGGATATCGAGACGCCCTCGGATGAGCTCAAAACCGCCGGTGGCGACGATATTGGACGTCGAGCCGCGCAACGTCACACGACCGCCGAGCTCGGCGTCGAGGCCGCGGCCACGCACGAAGATCCGGTTGGGTGCGTTGACGACGAGATCGAGATTGGCGCCGCCGCCGCTATCGGCGCCATTCGCCGGTCGCGATCGTGGCCGCGCCTGATGCACCGTCCGCAGGATCGCCGACGTGGCGTTGATATGGTCCACGTCGAGTGCCAGCGCGCCACCCGGAAGGCTTTCCGGCACGGTGATGTCGACACGCTGAAGCCGCACTTCGCCGGAGACCGTGGGGCCGGCAAGGGCGGGGCCAGTGATCTGAAGATCCGCATCGAAGCGGGCCGTGGCGAGGTCCCCGTCGGAATAGCGCCCGTTGCGCGCGGCGAGCGTAAGATTGAGCGGATAGCCGCCCGACAACCCAACCGAGCCTGAGCCGGTGAGCGTGCCGGAGGGCGCGTACTGGGCGTTGAGGCTTTCGACGACAACGCGGTCGCCGGTGAAATTCGCGCGCAGCTGGATGTTGCGCAGAACCGTCCCGGTTTCCGGATCGGCGAAAGTGGCTCCGCTTGTCGTCGCGCTGCCGGATATCTGCGGTGAGGTGAGCGCGCCGCGCACGCCGACATCGACCTGCGCGCGTCCACTGAGCGCCGCATCACGGCTTGCCAGGAAGGTATTGGCGAGTTCAAGCGGCGCGGTCCCGGTGACCCGGAGATCGAGGCTCTGGCTGCCTGTCACCGCGACACTGCCGTTGATCGCGAGCTCGACGCCGCTTCCCGTGATGCGGCTGTTCTGCAAGCGGACAGCGCCGTTGTCGTAGGCGCCCGTGGCGGAAAGCGTCAAAGCGCCGAGACCGATGGAGCGCGTCTGCTGGAGCGAGGCGTTCTGCCAGGTGAGATCGAAGCGCGCCGCAGGTGCTTGAAGCGTACCCCGGGCGCTGGCCGTACCGGTGATATTCCCTTCGGCGCCGAGATCGGGGCGGATGGCATTGATCGCCGCAGCCGGCAGACTGACGATACGGGCGTTCACGTCCATACGGCCCGCGCCGGAGACAGGCACGGTACCGTTCACCTCCAGGCGCTCGCCACGCCGGCCATTGATCGCAGCATCGATATCGACGGAGCCGTCGACGTAATTTCCTTTGGCCGAAATATCGAACGGGCCGGCATTGGCCTGCCGAACCGGGGCTGCGGTCGCACCGCGCCAGGTGACGTCGAAGGCGGGTTCCGGGCGCGCCGACGTTCCCTTGACCTTCGCCTGACCGGAGATAGTGCCGGCGAGATCGAGATCGGGCGCGAAAGCGTTGACGACCGCCGCGTTGACCGCATCGAGAACGACCTGGAGATCGAGCTCGTTGCCGGCCGAGCCATTGACGGTCAATTGGCCGCCGCCCGCAGCAAGCGCCAGATCGTCGATGCCGACCGTGCCGCTTTCGAGAACGATGCGCGACGGACGTTGCAGCTCGGCGGCCACGCCCTGATGCGAAAAGGAGAGAGTCTCGAGATTGACGGCGAAACCCTTTTCGATTGGCTGAAGTTGGCCGGCCAGCCGCCCTCCGCCATCCGCAGTGTCGGCGGTCACCCGGAAATCCGTGTTGCCTTCCGTCTGCTGAGCGGTTCCTTCCAGGCTGCGCACGTCGAAACCGCCGGCACGGATGCCACGAAAATCGAACATGCCCTGGAGAGCGGGCGCCTGAAGCAGGTTCTGTCCCGACAAATCGATACGCCCCGAGGTGACCGAGGCCTGCTCCAGTTTCAGATTGTCGATGGTCCCGGAAACCCGCGCATCCTGCTGACCCTCGTCGGAGGAAAGCGCAATATCGAGATCGACGGCGCCTTCCGCTTCCATAAGGAAGAGCGGCGCGATCGCGGCGATGTTGGGCGCATCGAGGCTGAGATCACCGGAGACGAGCCCATCGGCACGCATCGCAGCATCGCCGGCGAGCTTTGCCGCCCCCGCGGTGACCAGAAGATCCTGCAGCTGCCGGACCCCACCCTCGAGCGAGGCGATGCGCCCCGACCCGTCGATCGGCACGCCCCCGAGATTGCCGGCAAGCGAGAACTCACCGTCGACCTTGCTGCCTGCAACCGTGCCGTTGAAGCTCGCCTTGGCGCCGGTGAGCCGCTTATCCATCATGACGAGGTTGTCGCCCGTCGCCGTTGCGGAAATCTGTGGCGCGGCTTGCGTGCCGGAGACATCGACAACGAGGCGTGCCGCCCCCTTCGCGCGATCTGTGGCGCGAGCGAGATCGTCGATCTCGGCCCGCAGCGCGAGATCGACGGCGTCCGCAGCGTAGCTGCCGTCCGCAGTCAGGGCGAGGGCGTCGGAATTCAGGTGAAGATCGCGGAAGGTGAAACCGCCGGTCTCGTTGCGCGCCACACCACCTTCAAGGCGCACCGGGCCGGTGAGAAGGGCATCGAGAGGGGCGATACCCACGCCGAGCCCTCGGCCGTTCGCGCCGACGGTCAGATCGAAGCCCATCGATTTGAGGTCGACGCTGCCATTGGCGTCGACATCGGCGGCACCGGCAAGATCCTGTCCGGCGAGGCCGGAGAAGCGAGAAAGATCCGCGGTCGATAAAGCGGCGCGGCCGAGGATCGAGCGCAGTGACGCCGCGCCAGTAAAGCTCGCTTCGGTGTTTCCGGCGACGACGCGGCTTTCTTCCACGCGCACCGGCGAGCCCGCCTGCCAGCTGCCTTTGGCGTTCAGGCTGATCTCCTGCCCAACGGCCTGCGCAAGAGCGGTGTCGCGGGGTTCGATCCCCTCCGCCTGCCCTTGGACATCAAAAGTCGCCTGGCGCCCCTGCGGATCACCGAGCGACTGCGCCTGGCCGGAGCCGCGGAAGTTGAGGCTTACGAGATTGCCTCGCGGATGCGTCACGTTCTGGGCCGCAATTTCGGCCTGCCAGCTTTTCTCGTCATCCCCGCTCAAGGAAGCCGTGAGGGTGAGCCCGCCGATCGACGCCTCGCCATTGTAACCGGGCAGCGCAAGAGGAGCCGACTGTCCCTCATTGACGCTGAGGTTGACCTCGCCCTGGCTCGGAAAGCCATCGGCGGCAAGTTCAGCGGTGGCGGAAAGGTTGACCCTTTGGCTTTGAAGATCGACACGACGGATGCTGATCTGGCCATCGTCGCTGCGCAACACGTCGACGGCAAGCTGGCTCTCTCCCGAAAGAAGCTGGGCGCTGTCGCCGGTTGCAATCCCTGAAAGCGAGCCGGAGAGGTTGGCGGTGATATGGTAGGCCGTATCCTGACGTTGGACGGCAGCCTGACCTTTGATTTTCTCCTCGCCCTTGGCGCTCAGCGCGATCTGGGCGGTGAAATCGTTGAGAGGACCTTCGCCGTCGATCGCGAAGGCAAGCGGCGGGGCGCCGGGGATCCCGGCTGCCGTGCTGACGAGACCGCCGGCCGGCTCATCGAAGCTCGCCTCGATGTCGAGAACGTTCTGGCCGGGGACGAGGCTGAAACGGGCATTGAAGCTGCCGCCCGGATCGTCCTGGCGCTCGACCTGGAGCGAGGCCGAGGTTTCGTCGGAGGTAACGGCCGCAGCCCCCTTCAGGCTGAGGTCGGCTTCCTGTCCGATGACGGGCGCCCCGAGATGAATCTGCGGGATGGCGATCTCATCGATTTTGACGTCGATCGGCAGAGAAAAACCCCCGCCGCCGGAATCGGAGGAAGGCGCCGCTTCTGGCCCGGGATTGGGCTTACGGGCGATATTGAGGGAGGCGGCATTGAGGCTGTCGATGTCGAGGCGACCGCGCAGGAGTGCGCCCCGGTTCCACGAGACGGAGACATCCTGCAGCGTCAGCCAGGGGCCGGCATCGTCGGAGACGGTGAGCGAGGCGATCGACGGGTTCGAGGAGAGAGTTCCGCTGATGGCGCCGATGGAGATCTGCCGGCCCGGAGCGGAGAGCTTGCTCTCCAGAAAATTCTGCAGCCAGGATTTGTCGTTCTCTTGCGCCAGAGCCAGGGGGACGCCGAGGCTCACGGCGCCGATCGTGCCCGCAAGCGCCAGAGAAGCAAGAAGGGTGGTCCGTTTCTTCATCAGAAGGCCTGCCCGATGCCGACATAGATGGCGTAATCGGAATCGTCCTTTCCGGCATCGAGCGGCATCGCCACGTCGACCCGGATCGGCCCGAGACCGGTGTAGTAGCGAAGGCCGAGGCCGACGCCGATCTTCAGATCTTCGGAGAAATCGGGAATGGCGTCCTCACTGACGGTTCCGATGTCGACGAAAGGCACGAGGCCGATCGAATCGGTGACGCGCGCACGAAATTCGAGCGAGCCTTCCAGGAGCGACTTGCCGCCCGTGGTCTCGCCGTTCGGCAGATCGACGCCGATCGTCTCGTAGCTGTAGCCGCGCACCGATCCGCCGCCACCAGCAAGGAACCGCCGGCTCGCCGGCAGATCGTCGATCGACGGGCCGACGACGTTGCCCGCTTTGGCACGGGCCGCCACCACGTAATAGCCGCGGCGGTCGAAGCTGTAATAGGCCGCGAGTTCCGCTTCAGACCGCAGCGCCGGATATTCCTCGTAGAACTCGTAGAACGGCTCGCCCGACAGCGTCGCGTGAATCCCTTCGGCCGGATCGAGCTTGTTGTCACGGCTGTCGTATTCGAGCTTCGTCGGCAGTGAGGCGATCAGATAATGATTGATGCCGAGCGCATCCTCGATGCGCGAGCGCTCCAGCTTCACCGCCGTATCGAGGCTGAGATCTTCGGTAAAGCGGTGCGTGAGGCCGACCTGACCGGAGATGCTCTGCTCTTCGTAGGTGTCGTTGTCTTCCCGCTTGGCGGTGACATTGGTGACGAGATCGGTGTCCGGAGTGATGATGCCCGGCCGGGTGAAGGTCGTGGCGAGCATGTAATCGAAATTCTCGTAATCGGCGCCGTCGATCCCCGAGACGCTGCCTTCGATGCGAAGCCGTTCGGCGTGACCGAAGAGGTTCCGATGGACCCAATAGGCGCCGAGCGTCGCACCATCGATGGTGGAGTATTTCGCCTCTCCGCCGATCAGACGGCGCTTGCGTTCCGCCACCCGGACCGAAAGTGGCATGAAACCGTCCGATCCGACGGCCTCGGCCTCCTGAATGGTGATCGAGCGGAACACCTCGAGCCGACGCAAACGCTCGCGTGCCCGATTGATCCGGTCAGGGTTGTACTCTTCTCCGCCCTTGATGCCGGTCATGTAGCCGACGAAGCCTGGATCCATACGCTCCGTACCGCTGACGCTCACGTGCCCGAGGCGGGCGTAGGGTCCGGTATCGACAGCCAGACGGACATCGACCGTGCGCGTCGCGTGATCGGCAACGATCTCACGCTCGACCTTCACCTTGGGATATCCGAACTGCTTCCAGGCGTTGGTCAGGCTCGTTTCCGACTTCAGGATGGCGCCGGATTCCGCCGCCGCGCCCTGGGTCAGGCCGAGCTCCTGAGGCGTATCGATCCGGTGCGTCTTGCGCGCGTTGAAATCTGGCGGATTGACGATGTCGATCGCGGCGAAGTGATAGACCGGGCCTGGATCGACAGTCACTGTCACCGGGACATCGGCCGGCAGCGTCACGTCCGGCGTGATCTGCTCGACGGGTCGCCCGCCGATCGTGATGGTGATGACGCCGCCATAACGGCCACGCGCATAGAGAGCTGTCAGGATGCGGGCGTAGTCCCCGCGCGCACGCGACACGAGACCGGCGGTGCCAGCCGCCGGCTCCTCGCGCTTCCCATAGAGCTGCGAGGCGTTCTCGATCCGATCGCCGATGTCATCGTCGTCCGGGCTGACATTGAGCGTGATTGCGTAGGTTTGCGGCTCGAGAACCGTCTCGTCCGGCTCCTTGTCACCCCAAAGATGGTAGCCGAACAGTTCGAAGGCCTGTGCCGCGGGAGCCTGAAAGACAAGAAACGCACATCCAGCCATGAGGCCGACACGCGCTGCTCGCTTCAGAACGAAGCGGGACGGAAGGCCCAGCCGCAGGCACGACCTCAAATATGTATTCCCGACATGCACTATGCGCTCGACCCCGAACTCGCCCGCGCCCGCCACGCCGAAGAAAACTAGACGATCCAAGATGATGGCGACAGCTATCCCCGGAAGGCTTTCAAGAAGTGTGACCCATTCGCCGCACCCGCTGTGGGTGCAAGCCACCCCAATAGGCCAACAAGATGATTAACTTTCTCACAATCACCAAGGTGAAAGGCTCAAGCCGGTGACACCGACTCCAGCCTCAGCCCATCCCGGCATGCTTCTTGTGAGAGGCCGGACGCGTTCCCATATTCCGATTGCGTCCGGCACGCCGTTTCGGGTCCGGCCGCTAGGTCGCTTCAAAGAAGGACACGGCCGCACAGGCGGCCGTAAAGGAGTACGAGATGACGGATTGCGAACAGCACAAGGCAGACACTGCCGCATTCGCGCAGTTCGGAGGCGGCGAAATCGCCTATGTCCGGCCGGTGAAGTCGGATGATGTGGCGAGCCTCTTCCCCTCCGCCCCTGAGCTTGCGCCGGGGCTCGAGCTTTGGGCTCTTTTGACGGCCGATGGAACGCCGATCCTGTTGACGGATTCGCGCGCCGCCGCCCTCGCCAATGCCCGCAGCAACGATCTGGAGCCGCTCAGCGTCCACTGACGCTTTGCCGTACGCTTCGAGGCCTAATGCCCGAACAGGCCGCCCTCAGGCGGCGCTTTGGGACGACGTGCTGCGGTCAACCAGAAGCGAATAGATTGCGTCTGGGTCGGTGGTGGCACGGAGTTTCGCGGCAACCTGACCGTCCCGCAGCACGCGGGCGATACGAGCCAACGCCTTCAAATGGTCGGCCCCGGCACCTTCCGGGGCCAATAGCAGGAACACGAGATCGACCGGCTGATCGTCGAGCGATTCGAAATCGACCGGCTTCGACAGTCGCGCGAACACACCAGTGATCTTGTCGATCTGCCGGGGCTTGCCATGCGGAATGGCAACCCCCTGCCCGACACCCGTCGAACCGAGCCGCTCGCGCTGCAGGATCGTGTCGAACAATTCGCGTTCCGACAGACCCGTCAGGCGCGCGGCCTTGGCGCAGAGATCCTGAATGACCTGCTTCTTGCTGACGGCCTTGAGGTTCGGCACCACTGCTTCAGGCTTCAGGAGGTCGCTAAGATCCATGAGGATTCACCAAAATTGATCGCCGGGGTGCACCACGCCCCGATCAGCTTCCGCCGCTGTTCGGCTCGGAAGGCTCGTTCAAGGCGGGATCGATCCAGCCGAAATGGCCATCGGGCCGACGATAAACGACGTTGAGACCGCCGTGGGAATGGTTGCGGAAGACGACGACCGGGGCGTCCGTCATATCGAGCTGCAACACCGCGGAGCTGACCGTCATGCGGCGGATCTCCGTCGTGGTCTCAGCAACGATCGCGGGCGCGTATTCCTCGCCGATCTCTTCCTCTTCATCCGGGGGTTCGATGATGAAGGCGTTCGCAGCCGCGCCGGCTAGCTTGTGGCTCGGCTTGCCCTTGTGGTCCTTGATGCGCCGCTTGTAGCGCCGCAGACGCTTCTCCAGCCGCTCCGCCGCCGCATCGAAACCGTCATTCGCGTCAGCACTGGTGCTGCTCGCCTCGAAGACGGCACCAGAATCGAGATGCACGGAACAATCTGTGTGGAAGTTGCGGCCGTTCTTGGCCACCACGACGTGGCCGGCATAGCCGCCGTCGAAATACTTCTTCACCGCTGCCTCGACGGTCTCTTCGATCCGAGATCGCAGAGCCTCGCCGATATCGACGTTTTTGCCGGATATCTTCAATGCCATCGCTAAGAAAGGTCCAGTTGAGAGGGCTCAGTGGCCCGGATGCATACAAGCGTCGGCAGAGGCGGTCACGCGGAGCGTTACGCGCCTCCCCCGAGCGTGTCAATCTTGTTGCTTCTGGCGGCGCAGCATCGCCGCGTAACTGCGCCTAGGCCGGGATGATCCAGCGGCGCACATCATGCAGATCGGAGACGCGCTTATGCGCCACCGGATACTTGCTCATGTCGCCGGCAGCCGCCTCAAGCTCCGCCTCGGCCTCACGGATATGCTCGTCGATGATATCGGCATTGAGCTCCGTCTCCGGCACCGCGAAATCGGCGAGGATGGTGAGGCTGTCGGGCGTCGCGTCAGCGAAGCCACCGCGCACATAGATGCGCTGCGTCTCACCGCCAGTCTTCAGGACTTCCAGGAAGCCGGGCTTCAGCGTCGTCATCAACGGCGCGTGCTGCCGCAGCATCGTGAAGAAGCCTTCCTGCCCCGGCACCACAACCTGCTGCACCTCCTCCGAAATGAGGAGGGCAGAAGGCGTGACGAGATCGAATAGAAATGGTTCGGCCATTTAAGGCTCCCCGGTTGAAAGCCGCGTTAAGCCGCCTCGGCCAGACGCTGCGCTTTCTCCTGCGCCTCTTCGATCGTGCCCACCATGTAGAAGGCGCTTTCCGGCAGATCGTCGTAATCACCGGCGACAAGGCCCTTGAAGCCTTTGATGGTGTCGGCGATGTCGACGAGCTTGCCCGGCGTGTTGGTGAAGATCTCCGCCACGAAGAACGGCTGCGACAGGAAGCGCTCGATCTTACGGGCGCGTGCCACCGTCAGCTTGTCCTCTTCGGAAAGCTCGTCCATTCCGAGAATGGCGATGATGTCCTGCAAGGACTTGTAGCGCTGCAGCATCTCCTGCACCGACCGGGCGACCTCGTAATGCTCCTCGCCGACGATGCGCGGATCGAGCATGCGCGAGGTGGAATCGAGCGGATCAACCGCGGGGTAGATGCCCTTTTCCGAAATGGCGCGGTTCAACACCGTCGTCGCATCGAGGTGGGCGAACGAGGTGGCCGGCGCCGGGTCGGTCAGATCGTCGGCCGGCACATAAATGGCCTGCACCGAGGTGATCGAGCCCTTGGTCGTCGTGGTGATGCGCTCTTGCAAGGCACCCATGTCGGTGGAGAGCGTCGGCTGATAGCCCACGGCCGAAGGAATACGACCGAGAAGAGCCGACACTTCCGAACCCGCCTGCGTGAAGCGGAAGATGTTGTCGACGAAGAACAGAACGTCCTGCCCCTGGTCACGGAAATATTCGGCGACCGTCAGACCGGCGAGACCGACACGCGCACGCGCCCCGGGAGGCTCGTTCATCTGGCCGTAGACAAGGGCGCATTTGGATCCTTCGGTCGAACCGTTGTTCTCCTTCGGATCCTTGTTCACACCGGATTCGATCATCTCGTGATAGAGATCGTTGCCTTCGCGGGTGCGCTCACCCACGCCGGCGAAGACCGAATAACCGCCATGCGCCTTGGCGACGTTGTTGATCAGCTCCTGAATGAGCACGGTCTTGCCGACACCGGCGCCGCCGAACAGGCCGATCTTACCGCCACGAGCGTACGGCGCGAGCAGGTCGATGACCTTGATGCCGGTGACGAGAATCTCCGATTCCGTCGACTGCTCCATGTAAGACGGCGCTTCCTGGTGGATGCCGCGCGTCTCGGAGGTCTTGATTGGACCAGCCTGGTCAATCGCCTCGCCGATGACATTCATGATCCGGCCCAGGGTCTCGTCGCCGACCGGCACTGCGATGGCACGCCCGGTATTCTTGACCTCCTGGCCGCGCGCCAGGCCTTCGGTCAGATCCATGGCGATGGTGCGCACCGTGTTTTCGCCGAGGTGCTGCGCCACTTCCAAAACCAGACGGTTGCCATGGTTGTCCACTTCGAGGGCGTTCAGGATCGCCGGCAGCTCGCCGTCGAACTCGACGTCCACCACGGCGCCCATCACCTGCGCGACGCGTCCCATGTTTGTCTCAGCCATGCCTTTATCCTTGTCCTCTCCCGGGGCGCCGCTCGCACGAACCCAGGACTGATCTCTTATATTCGCCGTTTATCGGCGCGCTAAAGCGATTCTGCACCGGAGATGATCTCGATCAACTCTGTCGTGATCTGGGCCTGCCGCTGACGATTGTACGACAGGGACAGCTTGTCGATCATTTCGCCGGCATTGCGCGTCGCGTTGTCCATAGCCGTCATGCGCGCGCCCTGTTCGGAGGCGCCATTTTCCAGAAGAGCCCGGAAAATCTGTACGGCGAGATTGCGCGGCAGAAGATCGGCAAGGATCGTCTCCTCGTCCGGCTCGTACTCGTAATGCAGCGAGGTGTCGGCGTCCTCCACATCACCGAGATCGACAGGGATGACCCGTTGCGCCACCGGCACCTGAGTAATCACCGATTCAAACCGCGAGTAATAGATCGTCGCGACGTCGAATGCGCCCTCGTCGAACATGGCGAGTAGCTTGTCCGCCACGCCGAGCGCATGACTGAATTCATACTGCCTCACGCCGCGGAAGTCTGTGCGATCCACGATTTCTTTGTCGAACTCGCGGCGCATCATGTCATTGCCCTTCTTACCAACAAGAAAGAGCTTGACCGTCTTGCCCTCGCCCACGAGCCGGCGCGCATCCATGCGCGCCTTGCGGACGATCGAGGCATTGAAAGCGCCGGCGAGGCCGCGCTCGGCGGTAAAGACGACGAGCAGATGCACGTCGTCCTTGCCCGTTCCGGCGATGAGCGCCGGCGCGCTCTCGCTGCCGGCGACCGAGGCCCCAATATTGGCGAGCACCTTTTCCATGCGCTCCGCATAGGGTCGGGCCGCGACAGCCGCCTCTTGGGCTTTACGCAGCTTCGCCGCGGCCACCATCTGCATGGCCTTGGTGATCTTCTGCGTCGCCTTAACCGAGGCGATACGGTTGCGTAGGTCCTTCAGGCTCGCCATGAGCCGCTTCTCCTCAGAGCTTTACGCCGCGAAATTCTTGGCGAATTTGTCGAGGATCGCCGTCAGCTTCTCACGGAGTTCGTCCGAAAGCTGCTGCTCGGTGCGGATCTGGTCGAGCACATCCTGGTGCTCGTTGCGCATCAGAACCAGGAGCCCGTCCTCGAAAGGACGCACGTCCGCAACCCTGATCTTGTCCAGATAGCCGTTGACGCCTGCATAGATGACGACGACCTGCTCCTCGGTTTTGAGCGGCGAGAACTGCGGCTGCTTCAAGAGCTCCGTCAGACGCGCACCGCGATCGAGAAGACGCTGCGTGGCGCGGTCGAGGTCGGAGCCGAACTGCGCGAACGCCGCCATTTCGCGGTACTGTGCGAGCTCGCCCTTAATCGAACCGGCAACCTGCTTCATCGCCTTGATCTGAGCCGACGAACCGACGCGCGACACCGACAGGCCGACATTCACCGCCGGACGGATGCCCTGGTAGAAGAGATCCGTCTCCAGGAAGATCTGACCATCGGTAATGGAGATGACGTTGGTCGGAATATAGGCCGACACGTCATTCGCCTGCGTTTCGATGACCGGCAAAGCCGTCAAGGAACCCGCGCCGTAATCGTCGTTCATCTTCGCCGCGCGCTCCAGGAGCCGCGAATGCAGATAGAAGACGTCGCCCGGATAGGCCTCGCGTCCTGGCGGACGACGAAGGAGCAGCGACATCTGACGATAGGCCACGGCCTGCTTGGAGAGATCGTCATAGGCGATCAGGCTGTGCATGCCGTTGTCGCGGAAGAACTCACCCATCGCGCAGCCGGTGAACGGCGCCAGATACTGCATCGGAGCAGGATCGGAGGCCGTCGCCGCGATGATGATGGAATATTCCAGCGCGCCGCGCTCTTCGAGCGTCTTGGCGAACTGCGCGACCGTCGAACGCTTCTGACCGACAGCGACGTAGATGCAATAAAGGATCCGGTCCTCGTCCTTGCGGTCCCAGGCGGGCTTCTGGTTGAGGATCGTATCGAGAATGATGGCCGACTTGCCGGTCTGGCGGTCGCCGATGATGAGCTCGCGCTGGCCACGGCCGATCGGGATGAGCGCGTCGATGGCCTTCAGGCCCGTCGACATCGGCTCGTGCACCGATTTGCGCGGGATGATGCCCGGCGCCTTCACGTCGACGCGGCGCTTCTCGGTCGATTCGATCGGGCCCTTGCCGTCGATCGGATTGCCGAGACCATCGACGACGCGTCCAAGCAGACCCTTGCCGACCGGGACTTCCACGATGGCGCCGGTCCGCTTGACGGTGGAGCCTTCCTTGATTTCCCGGTCAGAGCCGAAGATGACGACGCCGACATTGTCTTCTTCGAGGTTCAACGCCATGCCGCGGATGCCGCCGTCGAACTCGACCATCTCACCGGCCTGAACCTTGTCGAGGCCGTAGACGCGGGCGATGCCGTCACCGACGGACAGAACCTGGCCAACCTCGGTGACCTCGGCTTCCTTGCCGAAATTCTTGATCTGCTCCTTCAGGATCGAGGAGATCTCTGCGGCCCGAATATCCATCAGCTGGCCTCTTTAAGACGTGATTTCATCATGTTGAGCTTGGTCCTGAGCGAGGTGTCAATCATCTGCGAACCGAGCTTGACGACGAGGCCGCCAAGAATCGCAGGATCGACCTTAAGATCGAGATTGGCATCCTTGCCGAGGCGCTCTTTCAGCGCCGCTTTCAGGGCGCTTTTTTGCTCCTCGCTCAAGGCCTGCGCCGCTGTGACTTGTGCCGTCACCTCGCCGCGATGCTCCGCGGCACGCCGCTTGAACGACCGGATGACGCCGGGCAGCGTAAAAAGCCGCCGGTTCTGCGCCAGAACGCCGACGAAGTTCGCCGCAAGGCCAGTAATGCCTGCGCGTTCGTTCAGCACTTTCATCGCCCCGAGCTGATCCTCGGAGGAGAAAGCCGGGCTTTCGACGAGCCTGCGGAAATCGGCACTCTCGTCGAGCATCTGCGAATAGCGATCGAGATCGGCTTCGACCTGTTCGAGAGCCGATTCCTCCAGCGCCAGCTCAAACAAAGCCGCCGCATACCGATCAGCCACGCCAGATACAGGGGAGGAGGAGTCCGCCACGCGTTTCCTATCTCTTGCTAGAGCTCCGGACCGTTGCTCCGGAAGCAGGTGGGTTTAGACAACCGTGGAGGGGCCGGGGCCCCCCTCATGCCAAGCCGGGGGCCCCTTAGCACAGCGTTTTGGGGGGTGCAACACGGCGAGCGGCCCGCAGGCCGACAAACGCGGCCACCCCCTACGAAAGGTTTGCCTCCGCGGAAGCCGCCGAAAGCGCTGCTCGCTTGCCGCCCCGAGGGCCGAGACACCGGCCGATTTTGGCGATTCCCGGCAGAGAGAAACGATTAACCATTTCTTTTAACCTTTCACTGCATTGCTTGTCACCGCAACACGCAGTCAGGGGGCGGCAAATGCGTTTTGGAAAAACAGCGACAACCACACTCGCTTGCTTTTTGGGATTGGGCGTCGCAGCCCTTCACGGCACGGCACTCGCCGCAGATTTCGGCGTTTCCGAAAAGCCTGGCGCGCTCGACCGTTCCTACAGCGCCACGCTCGGGACGAGATACTGGTACGCGACCGGCAAGACCGAAAAGACGCTCTACGATTCGACCGGCGACATCAGGCTCTCCCGCCTCACCTATGACGATCTCGATACCCATGCCGGAGAAGTCTTCGGTGACATCACCAATGATGGGATTTTCGCCAAGGGCAATGCCGGCCTCGGTTGGAGCCTGCGCGGCTCGCTGCAGGACGAAGATTTCCCGCCGGTCATTCCGGATTATTCGAGCACGAAAAGCGATCAGGACGACGGTCACGTCTATTACGTCACCATCGACGGCGGCAAATACCTCGTCGAACGGCCGAACATGCGTCTTGGCGTGTTTGCTGGCTACAATTGGCTGCGCCAGCAGGTGCACGCCTACGGATGCCAGCAGGAAGCCGCTTTTGAGATCTGCATGCCCGGCGATGTGCCCGACGGCGCAAAAGTCATCTCGCAGGAGAACGACTGGCACTCGGCACGCATCGGCCTGAAAGCCGATGCGCTCATCGGCGACCGCATTCTGCTGAGCGCTGAGGGCGCAATTCTCCCCTACGTCTATCTCGACGGAGCCGACACGCATCATCTGCGACCCGACCTCGCCGGTTCGATCCCCGAAACCGGTACCGGCTGGGGCTACCAGCTTGAGGGAATGGTCAATTACCGGCTGACCGACAGCTTCGCGATCGGCCTCGGCGGCCGCTACTGGCATATGGAGACCGACGGCAATTCGCATTTTGAAAACGTCGCTGCGGGCGGCACGGCTCAGGACGAAGACTGGTCGGTCGATATGTTTGGCGTGACTGCACAGGCCGCTATCACCTTCTGACGAACCGACTCCGCGGGCGGCCCACCGCCCGCGCTTCCTCACATCATCGTTATCGCCCGGACGTTGCTCGGAAAACGAGCGCGACCTCTCCTCATGAGGATCACAGAAAGCTCTGCGGGTCGACATCGACGGAGACCCTCACACTGCCACGCGCTTTTGGGGCCGCAGCGAGCCAGGCCCGCAGCCAGCGGTGCAACTGGTTGGACGAGCCCGCGCGTGCCAGAAGCCGAAAACGGTAGCGGCCTCGGATGAGCGCCAGCGGCGCTTCGGCCGGCCCCAGGAGCTCTACCCCCTCTTCGCGCGGCGCAGCCCGCGCCATCGCCCGCGCATGCTCCTGGGCCGCCGCGCGCTCCGGGCCGCTGACGATGATCCCGGCAAGGCGCGAAAACGGCGGCAGGGCGCCCCGGCGCCGGCTTTCCACCTCCGCCTCGAAGAACGCCTCCGGCTGGCCGCCCGCCAGCGCCGTCATGACCGGATGGCCGGGCTGCCAGGTCTGCAGGAAAGCCCGGCTTGACTGGCCGGCCCGTCCGGCCCGGCCCGCGACCTGAGTCAAAAGCTGGAAGGTGCGCTCCGCCGCGCGCGGATCGCCCTGCGCCAGGCCGAGATCGGCATCGACGACGCCGACGAGCGTAAGTTTCGGAAAATTGTGACCTTTGGCGACGAGCTGCGTGCCGATGATGATGTCGGCTTCGCCCTTTTCGACGGCGGCGAGCTCCAGCCGCAGCCGCTGCACGCCGCCGGCAAGATCGCTCGACAAGACGAGGCTCCTCGCCTCCGGAAAAAGATCGAGCGCCTCTTCCTGCAGCCGCTCCACCCCGGGCCCGCAGGCGACGAGACTGTCCTCTGCGCCGCAAGCGGGACAGGCTTCCGGGCGCCTTTCTTCATGGCCGCAATGATGGCAGGCGAGCACGCCGCGAAACCGATGTTCGACGAGCCAGGTCGAACAATTCGGGCAGGTGAAGCGGTGACCGCAATGGCGGCAGAGCGTCAAAGGGGCGTAACCGCGGCGGTTGAGGAAGAGAAGTGCCTGGTGGCCCTGCGCCAGGGTCTGCCGGACGGCTTCGACGAGCTTTGGTGACAGGGAGCGGCCGCGCTCCGGCGGCGCTTCGCGCAGATCGACGACGTCAACGTCGGGCAGGCCCGCCCCGCTGTAGCGCTGGTCGAGATGGATATGACGGTAGCGCCCGCGCTGCGCGTTGACCCGACTTTCGACGGACGGGGTCGCCGACGACAGCACCACCGGGAAGCCGGCGAGATGGCCATAAGCGACGGCCATGTCCCGGGCATGGTAGATGACGCCCTCTTCCTGCTTGTAGGCACCGTCATGCTCTTCATCGACGACGATGAGGCCGAGTTCGCAAAACGGCAGGAAGAGGGCCGAGCGTGCCCCGACGACGGCGCGAACCGTCCCGTCGGCAACCCCGCGCCAGACGCGTTCGCGCAATTTCGGCGACATCTCAGAATGCCATTCGGCCGGCGGCGAGCCGAAGCGAGCGGCGAAACGTTCAAGCGCCTGCGAGGTCAGGGCGATTTCCGGCATCAAAATCAAAACCTGGCGGCCCTTTTCGAGAGCCTCCGCCGCGGCCTCGAAAAACACCTCGGTCTTGCCGGCACCGGTCACGCCGTCGATGAGAGCGACCGAAAACGCCTCATCTCGCACCAGCGCGCGCAATTGCGCGCCGGCCTCGGCCTGCGCGTCGGAGAGCTCCGGTGGGGCGAAATCTGGGATCGGCGGGCGCGTGACCGGGCGCGGCGACAGAAGCACCATCTCCAGCGCGCCCTGTTTGACGAGCCCGTCGACGACTGAAGCAGAAACGCCGGCCGCGGTGGCAAGGCCGCTTTTCGACCAGGCAAGGCCGTCGCCCGCCAGATCGAGAACGCGCTGGCGGGCGGCGGTCGACCGGTCTGGCGCCATCCCCGTTACGCGCACGGCCGCAACCGGCTTTTCCGGGGCGAGCGCCGCCGTCACGCGCAGCGCCATACGCAACACCATGCCTGGCGGCGACAATGTGTAATCGGCGACGAAATCGATCAGGCGCATCAGTGGACGCGGCAGCGGCAAGGCCGGAAGAACCGCTGCGATCGGCTTCAGTCTCGCGGTGTTGAGCTTTTGCGGCGCCTCGTCGTCCCAGACGACACCCAAGACCTCGCGCGCACCGAGCGGCACGACGACGATCGTTCCGGGATCGAGCGGGCGGTCGGCGAGATAGGTGTAGCTGCACTCCAGGGCATAAGGGAGAAGCACCTGGAGCGGAAACGTATCAGGCAAGCGAGCCTCGGCTTTCGTTAAATCCGCTTAACGAGCCTAAACGCTCGCCGAAGCGCCTTCCAAGCGCGCCCCGCCGCGATTCGCAAGCATGAAGCAAAATCGCAAGCTCCCGAACCGCAGCGAAGATGAGGAGCGTCCAGGAATGTTGGAACCGCGCATGGCCTCTTCAGTTGGCTAGGCAAACCAAGCGGATCTTTCTTGCCGGAACTCTCTCTGACTTTCGCTGTCGGGCTCTTCGTCGTAGCCGCGGCCACCATCGCCTATATCGGCACGAAGCTCACGTCGGTCGCCGACGTTCTGGCCGACCGTACGGGTCTCGGCGAGGCGATCGCGGGCGCGGTGCTTCTGGGCGCGACGACGTCGGCGGCAGGCACGGTAACCTCCGTTACGGCCGCCGCGACCGGCAACGTCGACCTCGCTTATGCCAATTCGCTTGGCGGCATCGCTGCGCAGACCGCGTTTCTAGCCCTTGCCGACATCGCCTATAGGAAAGCCAATCTGGAACATGCGGCCGCCGACCCGACCAATCTCTCACAATCGGCGCTGCTCATCCTTCTCCTCAGCATCCCGATGATTGCCGGCGTGCTCCCGCCGGTCACCTTCTTCGGCGTGCATCCGGCGAGCATCATCCTGATCGCAATCTACATTTTCGGCCTGAGGCTCGGCCGCCAGGACCGGGATCAGCCAATGTGGAAGCCGTTCGATACCGACGAGACCCGGCACGACATGCCGGAAGAAGACGAGAAAGGCCGCTCCACGCTCAACCTGGCGCTTTCATTTGCGGGCATGGTGATCGTCGTTGCCATCGCGGGCTACGTGGTGGCGGAGACCGGAACAACGATCGCCCAAAAGACCGGCATCAGCGGCAGCGTCGTCGGCGCTTTGATGACGGCGACCGTCACCTCGCTGCCTGAGCTCGTGACCACGCTCGCCGCGGTGCGGCGGGGCGCCTTGCAGCTCGCCCTCGGCGGCATCATCGGTGGCAACACGTTCGACGTTCTCTTCCTGTCGGCGGCCGACGTCGCCTATCGCGACGGGTCGATTTACAACGCCATCGATCCCTCGACGCAATTCTGGGCACTGATCGGCATCGCCATGACCGCCGTGCTCCTCCTCGGTCTCATCCGGCGTGAGCGCTACGGCTTTGCCAATGTCGGTTTCGAAACAGTGGGAATTCTCGTGCTTTATGTGGGGGCCGTGCTCGCCTCCGCGTTGGCGCTTTAAGGACGTTGCGACAACCGCCTGGTGCGAAACCCGCGAAGGCCGCAGGGCGCCTTTGCAAGACCTCCATGCACTCTGTGCCTTCAAAGGGGCAAACGAAAGTTCTAGAGAGGGCGGACGATTATCACGCGCGACGACAAGCGCAGCGATGAGGCAAACGCTATGAAATTCTTCGTGGACACCGCCGACACCGCCGAGATCCGCGAGCTTGCAGAAGCCGGGCTCCTCGACGGCGTCACCACCAACCCCTCGCTGATCATGAAGGCGGGGCGCCCGATCACCGACGTCATCGCAGAGATCTGCGATCTCGTATCCGGACCGGTGTCGGCCGAAGTGGCGGCAACCGATTACGACACGATGCTGAAGGAGGGCCGCAAACTCGCCGAGATCGCCGACAATGTGGCGATCAAGGTGCCCCTGACATTGGACGGTCTCAAAGCCTGCCGCACCTTCGCGGACGAGGGCCGGATGGTGAATGTCACTTTGTGCTTTTCCGCCAATCAGGCCCTGCTCGCGGCCAAGGCCGGCGCGGCGTTCATCTCCCCCTTCATCGGTCGCCTCGACGACATCAATCTCGACGGCATGGAGCTGATCGAAGAGATCCGCATCATCTACGACAATTATCCGAACTTCGAGACGGAGATCCTGGCGGCCTCCGTGCGCACGCCCAACCATGTGAAGCAGGCGGCGATGATCGGCGCCGATGTGGTGACGGTGCCGCCGCAGGTGCTGCGCTCCCTCATCAAGCACCCGCTCACCGACAAGGGTCTCGAGGCCTTCCTTGCGGATTGGAAGAAGGCGGGTCAGTCAATCCTCTGACTCATATGGAAAAGGGCGTCGATACAACGTCTTACGTCCCTACGCATTTGTTTAACCATGGCGCGTGATACTCGCGCCATGGCCTCCAAAGACGCATTCCTTGTCGCGCTCGCACCCGACCTCGCCGCACTCCTGCAGCGCTGGCTGAGCTATCTCCGCGACGAGAGGCGATTGTCGCCAAAGACACTCGAAGCCTATGAGCGCGATCTTTCGCAGCTGGCGCAGTTTCTGACGAAGCATCTCGGCGCACCGCCGGCAACTGCCGACATCGCCGCTTTGACGCCGGCCGATATCCGCGCCTTCCTCGCCGCTCGGCGCGCATCCGGCGCAGGCTCGCGCAGCCTCGCCCGCCAGCTCGCCGCCTGCCGCTCGCTAGCCCGCTTCTGTGCCCGGCACGACATCCCGACCACCTCGGCTTTCGAGGCCGTGCGCAGTCCGAAGCAGAAGAAAAGCCTTCCGAAGGCGCTCTCCGTCACCGATACCCTGACGCTGACGGACGCCGCCGACACATTGACCGAAGAGCCCTGGCTCGCCGCCCGCGACCGCGCCGTCCTTCTGCTTCTTTACGGCAGCGGCCTGCGCATCTCCGAAGCACTCGGCATTTCGCGGGCCGATGCCCCTATCGGAGGCCGCGATACACTTCGTGTCACCGGCAAGGGAGGCAAGACGCGGATCGTGCCGGTGCTGCCGAAGGTGAGCGAGGCGATCGAAGCCTATATCCGCCTCTGCCCCTACCTTCTGGCGCCGAGCGAGCCCCTGTTTCGCGGCGCCAAGGGTGGTTCCCTGTCGCCCCGCATCGTCCAAAAACTGGTGGAACGGCTTCGATCTGCCCTGGGTCTCGAGCCGAGCGTCACGCCACATGCGCTGCGCCACTCATTCGCCACGCATCTTCTTGGCGACGGCGGCGATCTCAGGACGATCCAGGAGCTTCTGGGTCATGCGAGCCTGTCGACGACACAGATCTATACCAATGTCGATGCGGCCCGGCTTCTCGATATCTATGCAAAGGCGCATCCCCGTGCCGCGCATCAACGGCATTCGTGAGACGTCTTCTTGCGTCATCACGTTTTCGAGATGACGAATATTGAGGCAGAATCGATCTTAGCGCGGCCTTCTTTCCGCCCTAACTTTCCTCGTCGGACGTGAGCGAAAGCTTTGTCCGCGGAGAGACAAGAGGGAACAAGGAGAGAGATTCATGCGCAAGGTTTTGACATGCGTCAGCGCGACCGCCGCCTTCCTCCTGCTGGCATCTGCTGCCAGCGCCGATTGCAGCTTTCACCGGCAGCAGGTGATGGCCTCCAAAGCGCCGGTTGCTGAGGAAAAGGTGGCGATGGCAACCACCCCCACACCACTTTCGCAAGTCGCGACCCGCAGCGAACGCAACGCCGCTCCAAAAAAAGAGTGTGCGGCGGGCGATACGGCCTGCACGGGCGGAACCAAATAGGGCCCGGCACGTTTTTCACGTACTCCAGTCCAGGTTGCCAATAGCAACCGGATAACGTCTGCGCCGGCCGAAGAGCCGGCGCTTTTTTTTGCCTTGCCGCTTTTCGCCATCCCTGGTGGCCCGGCCCAACGCCATCGCCCTAGGCCGAGTTTCGCAGGGACCACGCCGACAGGGGCAAGGCTGAGGGCAGTCCTGCCCTCAGATATGAACGGGTTTGAACCAGGCCGCCATCGCCGCTTCGCGAACGGCTTCAGACATCGTCGGATGCGCATGGCAGGTGCGTGCAAGGTCTTCTGCGGCACCTGAGAATTCCATGAGGACAGCCGCCTCGTGAATCATTTCGCCGGCGCCGCGCCCGACGATATGCACGCCGAGCACCTGGTCCGTCTTCTCGTCGGCCAGGACTTTCACAAAACCGTCCGTGGCATTCATCGCACGGGCGCGCCCGTTGGCGCTAAACGGGAATTTGCCGCTGCGATAGGCGATACCGGCGTCCTTCAGCTCCTCTTCAGAGCGCCCGACGACGGCGATTTCCGGCTCCGTATAGACGACGCTCGGAATCACCTCGTAATTCACGTGGCCCTTCTGGCCGGCGAGGATTTCGGCAACGGCCGTGCCTTCGTCCTCCGCCTTATGGGCGAGCATCGGTCCGGCGATCGCGTCGCCGATCGCGTAGATGCCCTCGACATTCGTCTTGTAATCCTTGGCGGTGGCAACGCGGCCGCGCTCGTCGAGCGCGACCCCCGCCTCTTCGAGCCCGAGCCCCGCCGTATAGGGACGCCGGCCGATCGCCACGAGCACGATATCGGCATCGAGCTTCTCCGCATCCCCGCCCTTGACCGGCTCGACGGAGACACGCAGGCCCTTCTTTTCGGTTTCGACGCCCGTCACCTTGGTGCCGAGACGGAAGTCGATCCCCTGCTTCTTGAAAAGCCGCTGGGCCTGTTTGGCCACCTCCCCGTCCATGCCGGGCAGGATGCGATCGAGGAATTCCACGACCGTGACCTTCGCCCCGAGCCGCCGCCACACGGAACCGAGTTCGAGCCCGATGATGCCGGCACCGACGACGACGAGCTTCTCCGGTACCTTGCCGAGCTTCAACGCGCCGGTCGAGGACACGATCTTCTTCTCGTCCACTTCGACGCCCGGCAAGGGTGCCGATTCGGACCCGGTCGCGATGACGATCGCCTTGGTGGAAAGGCGCGTCGCCTCTCCCTTCTCGGGCGTCACTTCGACCTCACCAGCCTGAACGATGCGGCCGACGCCCTCGAACGTGTCGATTTTGTTCTTCTTGAAGAGGTAGGCGACGCCGTCGACATTCGACTTCACCGTCTTGTCCTTGTGCGCCAGCATCGCTTCGAGATCGAGCTCCGGCTTCACCTTGATGCCGAAATCGGCGAAGCCATGCGCCGCCTGCTCGAACATCTCGGAGGTGTGGAGAAGCGCCTTGGAAGGAATGCAGCCGACATTGAGACAGGTGCCGCCGAAGGTCGGGCGCTTTTCCACGACTGCCGTCTTGAGCCCGAGCTGTGCGGCGCGGATGGCGCAGACGTAGCCGCCCGGTCCGCTGCCGATGACGATGAGATCGTAGGTGTCAGGCATGTCGGCTGATTACTCCAGAATTCTCGAAGGATAGGTCACTAAGGTAGGTGGCCGCCCTGCCGCATCAACGACTGGCGAAAGCGAGACGCAGGCCGAAACCGGCAAATGCGATGGCCACCGTTCGCTGCAGCCAGCGCATAAGCCGTGCGTTTTGCAAGACCTTTGCACGCATGGCAGCCGCAAACACGCCATAGAGGACGAAAACGACGAAGGTCATCGCCATGAACAGAAGAGACAGGACGAGGAGTTCACCTGTCGGCGAGACTTCCCCCGGCGTGATGAACTGCGGCAGGAAGGCGACGAAGAAGATCGACAGCTTCGGGTTGAGAACATTGATGAGAATACCGTTGCGCACGATCGATAGCGCACGCTTCGGCGTCTCCTCTCGGCCCGAAAGCGCCAGCGGTCCCGCGGATTTGAGCGTCTGCCAGGCGAGATAGAGAAGATAGGCAACGCCCAGATATTTTATGAAGGCGAAGAGCGTGGCGCTCGCATGCAGAAGCGCAGCAAGGCCGAGGATCGAAGCTGTCAGATGCGGCACGATGCCGAGCGTACAGCCGAAGGCGGCGATGATTGCGCGCCGTTGCCCGCCGGACAAACCAGCCGCCAGCGTATAGACGACACCGGTGCCGGGAATGAGGATGATCAAAAGCGAAGTGACGAAGAATTCGACACTCATGGGCCCCCCTTGTCTCGCGGCCCCGACCCTACAGCGCCGGACCTAGAAGAAGAGCGCCCATAGCATCAGCAAAATGCCGCCGACGGAAATCGTCCATACGATGCTGCGGATATAAGGAATACCGAGAAGATAGAGCGGCAGATAGACGATACGCGCCCAGAACCAGACATGCGCGCCGATCGCCCCGAGGCCGCCCGTCTTGTCGGTCACGGCAAGGGCCAGCGCCATCGCGACAAAGGCCGGATACGTCTCGAGAAAATTCTTGAGCGCCCGCGACGAACGTCCGGCCATGACGCCCCAGGCCTTGTTGCCCTCGTCGCGCGGGCTCGCATTGTAATCGAGCCCCGTCTCCCGCGTCGCCGCGCCGGACTGAACGATGATGTGGACGATGAGAAGGATGACGCTCCAGCCAAGGAGCGTCATCTCAACGGGTAGACCGGTCGCTGCCGCTTCCATTCAAGCCCCCTGATGATGCCTCAAAGATCGAGCACGAGACGCTGCGGATCTTCGATGGCTTCCTTGATGCGGACGAGGAACGTCACGGCTTCCTGGCCATCGACGACGCGGTGATCGTAGGAGAGCGCCAGATACATCATCGGGCGGACCACGACCTGACCGTTCCTGACGACCGGCCGCTCCTCGATGCGGTGCATGCCGAGAATGCCCGATTGCGGCGCGTTGAGGATCGGCGTCGACATCAAAGAGCCGTAGACCCCGCCATTGGAAATGGTGAAGGTGCCGCCCTGCATGTCCTGAAGGGTGAGCGAACCGTCGCGCGCCTTCTTGCCGAGGGAGCCGATCTCCTTCTCGATTTCGGCCACCGACATGTCCTGCGCATCACGCACGACCGGCACGACGAGGCCCTTGTCCGTCCCGACGGCCACGCCGATGTGGTAATAGTTCTTGTAGACGAGGTCGGTGCCATCGATCTCGGCATTGACGGCCGGGATCTCCTTGAGCGCGGCCACCGCCGCCTTCACGAAAAAGCCCATGAAGCCGAGCCGGACGCCATGCTTCTTCTCGAAGAGGTCGCGGTAGGTCTTCCGGAGATCCATGACGGCGCCCATATCCACGTCGTTGAACGTGGTGAGCATCGCCGCGGTGTTCTGTGCCTCTTTCAGCCGCCGCGCGATGGTCTGGCGGAGGCGGGTCATCTTCACCCGTTCTTCACGCACCTCGTCGGCTTCCGGCGACGGGGCGCGAGGTGCCGAGGGCTTCGCCTGCGGCTGCTCGGAACCCTGTTCGAGCGCCTTCAGCACATCGCCTTTGAGAACCTGGCCCTTCTTGCCGGATCCATCCATATCGGCTGCGGCGAGGCCCTTTTCTGCCATCATTTTGGCCGCGGAAGGCGCGGGCTTGCGCTCGCCGGCAGCAGGTGCCGCTTCCGTCTTCTCGGCCTTGGGCGCCGGAGCTTCCGCCGTCTTCGCCCCCTTGGCGCCGACGCGGATGCGGCCGAGAACCTGACCGACAGTCACCGTCTCACCCTGCTTTTTGATGATCTCAGCCAGGACACCGGCGGCCTGCGCCGGGATCTCCTGCGCCGCCTTGTCCGTCTCGAGCTCGACGACGGCCTCGTCGAGAGCGACCTCGTCGCCCTCCTGCTTCAGCCATTCGCCGACATCGGCCTCCGTCACGCTTTCACCCGCGGAGGGAACGACGATGTCAATCAGCTCGCCTTCCCCGCCCTCATCCTCTGCGGCCGGCGCGGCACTCGGCGCCGCGGCGGATTTCTCCGCCTTGCCGCTGCCATCAGACGCTGCGGCAGCCGGCTTCTCGGCCGGTTTGGCCTTGCTGTCGCCCGCGGCGATGGAGCCGAGAAGCGTGCCGACTTCGACGGTCTCGCCAGCCTTGACGACGATCGATTCCAGCGTGCCTTCGGAAGGCGCAGGCACTTCCACCGTGACCTTGTCGGTTTCAAGTTCGACGAGGGGCTCGTCGCGAGACACCGTCTCGCCTTCCTTTTTGAACCACTGGCCGACGGTGGCTTCCGTGACCGATTCGCCAAGCGTCGGAACCTTGATGTCCGTTGTCATTGATCGTCCCGTTTCGTCGCGCCGTTGCGGCGCCTGTCATAAGCTACAATGGAGCGCCCGGCCTATTCGCCGAGCGCCTCGTCGAGAAATTTCGCCCGCTGCTGCAGATGCCGCGACATGACGCCGGTCGCGGTCGCCGCCGAAGCCGGCCGGCCGGCGTAGCGCGGCTTCTCTTGCGACAACTCCAGCGTGTTCAGGATATTGACCAGGCGCGGCTTCACGAAAGCCCATCCGCCCATATTTTTCGGCTCTTCCTGGCACCAGACGAGCTCTGCGTTCGGAAAGCGTGCCATCTGCTTGGTGAGCGCCGTCATCGGGAACGGATAAAACTGTTCCAGCCGCAAGAGATAGACATCGTCGATGCCGCGTTCTTCGCGCTCCTCGAAGAGGTCGTAATAGACTTTGCCGGAGGAGACGACGACACGGCGGATGTCCGCGTCCGGCTTCAAGCGGATGCCCTCGCCCTCGTTGCGATCGGCATCGTCGAAGAGAATCCGATGGAAGGACGTGTCCTTGACGAATTCATCAAGCTTGGACACTGCCCGCTTGTGGCGCAGCAGGCTCTTCGGCGTCATCAAAATGAGTGGCTTGCGGAAATTGCGGTGCAGCTGACGGCGCAGAATGTGGAAGTAGTTGGCAGGCGTCGTGCAATTGGCGACCTGCATATTGTCTTCCGCGCACATCTGCAGGAAGCGCTCCAGCCGGGCGGAGGAATGCTCCGGCCCCTGCCCTTCATAACCATGCGGCAGGAGGCAGACGAGACCCGACATTCTGAGCCATTTGCGCTCGGCCGACGAGATGAACTGATCGAAGATCACCTGCGCGCCGTTGGCGAAATCGCCGAACTGCGCTTCCCAGAGGGTCAAGCCGCGCGGCTCGGAAACCGAATAGCCGTATTCGAACCCGAGCACGGCCTCTTCCGATAGCATCGAATTGACGACCTCGAAGGTCTCCTGCTTGCGCCCGAGATTGTTGAGCGACACGTAGCGCTCTTCCGTCTCCTGATCGTAGAGGACAGTGTGGCGCTGCGAGAAGGTGCCACGCTCCACGTCCTGGCCGGAAAGCCGCACTTTGTGGCCCTCAGAAAGCAGGCTGCCAAAGGCGAGCGCCTCGCCCATCGCCCAGTCGATGCCCTCGCCCGTTTCCAGCATCTTGCGCCGGTTGTCGAGGAAGCGCCGGATGGTCTTGTGGATCTTGAAATCCTTCGGCGCTTCGGTCAGCGCCATGCCGATCTGGTTGAGGCGGTCAAGCTCGACGCCCGTGCGCCCGACCCGGCGCTCGTCGGAGGCTTTCGGCGTCGTCAGCCCCATCCACATGCCGTCGAGCCAGTCGGCCTTGTTCGGCTTGTAGTTCTGGCCGAGCTCGAACTCCTCGTCGAGATGCGCGCGCCACTCGGCCTTGCGCTCTTCGATCTGTTCTTCGCTCGTCAGCCCCTCTTCGATCAGCTTCTTGCCGTAAATGGACAATGTCGAGGGATGCTTGCGGATCTCCCGATACATCAGCGGCTGCGTGAAGCTCGGCTCGTCGGATTCGTTGTGCCCGAAGCGCCGGTAGCAGAACATGTCGATGACGACCGGCTTCTTGAAGCGCTGGCGGAATTCCGTCGCCACCTTCGCGGCAAACACCACCGCCTCCGGATGGTCTCCGTTCACGTGGAAGATCGGCGCCTCGATCATCTTCGCGACATCGGAGGGATAAGGCGAAGAGCGCGACAGGCGCGGATTGGTGGTGAAGCCGATCTGGTTGTTGATGATGAAATGGATCGAGCCGCCGGTGCGATGGCCCCTGAGGCCGGAAAGCCCGAAGCATTCCGCGACAACGCCCTGGCCGGCAAAGGCCGCATCACCGTGAATGAGGAGCGGCAGAACGCTCGAGCGCTCGCGAATTCCCTCCTCGTTCGGGTCTTCCCAGCGATCCTGCTTGGCGCGGGATTTTCCGAGCACCACCGGATCGACGATCTCCAGGTGCGACGGGTTGGCGGTGAGGCCGAGATGCACCTTGTTGCCGTCGAATTCCCGGTCGGAGGAAGCGCCGAGATGGTACTTCACGTCGCCCGACCCTTCGACGTCGTCAGGCTGCGCCGAGCCGCCCTTGAACTCGTGGAAGATGGCGTGCAGCGGCTTGCCCATAACAAGGCCGAGCACATTGAGCCGGCCGCGATGCGCCATACCGAAGGCGATTTCCCGCAAGCCGAGATGACCGCCGCGCTTGATGATCTGCTCAAGCGCCGGGATCAGCGCTTCCGAACCGTCGAGGCCGAAGCGCTTGGTGCCGGTATACTTGATATCGAGAAACTTCTCGAAGCCTTCCGCCTCGATCAGCTTGTTGAGGATGGCCCGCTTGCCTTCCTCGGTGAAGGTGATCTCCTTGTCCGGGCCCTCGATGCGCTCCTGAATCCATCCCTTCTCGTCCGGGGCGGAGATATGCATGAATTCGACGCCGAGCGTCGAACAATAGGTGCGCCGAAGGATCGCCAGCATTTGCGGAATGGTGGCGAATTCGAGCCCGAGAACCCAATCGAGGAAGATCGGCCGCTCGTAATCGGCTTCGGTGAAACCGTAGGAGGAGGGATGCAGCTCCTCGTGGTCGCGCATGGCGGCGATGCCGAGCGGATCGAGGTTCGCGTGGAAATGTCCGCGCATGCGATAGGCGCGGATCATCATCAGTGCGCGGACGGAATCTCGGGTCGCCTGCAGGACTTCCGGCTCGGAGAGATCGACGCCGGCCTTCTGCGCCTTGGCACGGATCTTCGTATCGATATGCCGCTCGACGCCCTGCCAATTGCCATCGAGAGCGGAGACGAGTTCCCCGTTTGCGACGATCGGCCAGTCGGGTCGCTGCCAGGGCGCGCCCCGTGCCTCACGGATGACGTCGTTCTTCTCGTCCTTCAGCTCTTGAAAAAAATCCCGCCATCCGTCGCCGACGGAGGCAGGATCGTCCTGGTAACGCGCATAAAGCTGCTCCAGGTATTCGGCGTTGCCGCCATAAAGAAACGAAGATTGTCGGAGGGCTTCGTTCGAGATTTGCCGTGCCATAGCCTTCCGCAGGAACTGATCCTACGCCTTTCCCGGTTTGCGCCGACGCCCGCCCCTGCGACGACCTGGCGCAATCTATACGCCTTTTGCAAACGCGCAGTTAGTGTAATCGGCCGCTTTCGCCAACTGCGAAAGGATCCAAAAAGCGGAAAATTCCGCTCCACGTCTTCGCCTGGAGAGGCAGGGCGCCGCCCGCGCACGGCTCGCGGCGCGGCGCAAAAGGCTTCAGCCCTTGAGAACCTCCACCAGCGTATCGCCGAGTTTGGCGGGCGAGGGAGAAACCACGATACCCGCCTTTTCCATCGCGGCGATCTTGTCTTCGGCCCCACCTTTGCCGCCAGAGATGACGGCACCAGCATGGCCCATGGTGCGTCCGGGAGGCGCCGTGCGTCCGGCGATGAAGCCGACGGTCGGCTTCCACCGCCCCTTCTTCTTCTCGTCGGCGAGAAACTGGGCGGCGTCTTCCTCCGCCGAACCGCCGATTTCACCGATCATGATGATCGATTCCGTCGCGTCGTCGGCGAGGAACATTTCCAAAATGTCGATGAATTCCGTGCCCTTGACCGGATCGCCGCCGATGCCGACGGCAGTCGTCTGGCCGAGCCCGGCATTCGTCGTCTGGAACACCGCTTCATAGGTGAGCGTGCCGGAGCGCGACACGACCCCGACTGAGCCCTTCTTGAAGATCGAGCCGGGCATGATGCCGATCTTGCACTCTTCCGGCGTCAACACGCCGGGGCAGTTGGGCCCGAGAAGCCGGGACTTCGACTTGTCGAGCTTCGCCTTCACCCTGACCATGTCCATCACCGGAATGCCTTCGGTGATGCAGACGATGAACGGCACTTCCGCGTCGATCGCCTCTTCGATCGCAGCGCCGGCGCCGACTGGCGGCACATAGATGACGGAGGCGGTCGCGCCGGTCTTTTCTTTGGCTTCCGCGACGGAGGCGAAAATCGGCAGTTCAGCGGCGCCTTCGACGCCGTTCTCCCAGGTCTGGCCACCCTTCTTCGGATGCACGCCAGCCACCATCTTGGTGCCGTAATAGGCGAGCGCCTGCTCGGTATGGAACGTGCCGGTCTTGCCCGTCAGCCCCTGGACGATGACCTTGGTATTCTTGTCGACGAGAATGGACATCAGTTCTTGTCCTTCAGAATCTGTTTGATCTCCCGAAGCTCGGCGATCACCTCTCGGTTGACGGCAACGATCTCGTCGTTGATCGCCTTCACCTCTGCCACATGCTTCGCATAGCTGCGCATCTGTTTTTTCGACATGATCACCATCAAGCCGCCGAAAACGAGAAAGATGATGATCAGAGGAAGCCAGACGGCAATGAATTCAGCCATCGGTCAGCCTTTGACGGATTTGACGATCTTCTTGGCCGCGTCGTCGAGATCATCGGCGGCGATGACGTTGAGACCGCTTTCCTCGATGATCTTCTTGCCCAGCGCCACGTTGGTCCCCTCAAGGCGAACCACCAGCGGAACCTTGAGGCCCACTTCCTTGACGGCGGCGATGACGCCTTCCGCGATCACATCACAGCGCATGATCCCGCCGAAGATGTTGATCAGGATGCCCTTCACATTCGGATCGGCAGTGATGATCTTGAAGGCGGCCGTCACCTTCTCTTTGGAGGCGCCGCCGCCGACATCGAGGAAGTTCGCCGGCTCCGCGCCATAGAGCTTGATGATGTCCATGGTGGCCATGGCGAGGCCAGCGCCGTTCACCATGCAACCGATATCGCCGGTGAGCGCCACATAGGCGAGATCGTGCTCGGAAGCCTCGATCTCCTTGGCGTCCTCTTCAGTCTTGTCGCGCAGCTCGACGATCTCCGGATGCCGGAAGAGCGCGTTGCCGTCGAAGGAGACCTTGGCGTCGAGCACGCGAAGATGCCCGTCCTTCATGACGATGAGCGGATTGATTTCCAGAAGGCTCATATCCTCGTCGGAGAAGGCCTTGTAGAGAATTCGGGCAAGCTGCCCGAATTCATCTTTCGCCGGAGCCTCGAGCTCGAGCGCCTCGGCGAGCTTCGCCGCATCGGCATCGCTGACGCCGGAAAGCGGATCGATCGGCAGCGTCAGGATCTTGTCCGGCGTCTCTTCGGCGACGGTTTCGATGTCCATGCCACCTTCGGTCGAGGCCACGAAGGCGACACGGCCGGTGCCGCGGTCGACAAGGAGCGAGAGATAGAGTTCTCGCGCAATGTCGGCGCCGTCTTCGATATAGAGCCGGTTGACCACCTTGCCCGCCGGCCCCGTCTGTTTGGTGACGAGGGTGTGACCGAGCATTTCCTTGGCGTTGGCGACGACGTCCTCAACGCTCTTGGCGAGCCTCACGCCGCCTTTGGCATCCTCGCCGAGCTCCTTGAAACGGCCCTTTCCGCGGCCGCCTGCATGGATCTGGCTTTTGACGACATAAAGCGGACCCGGCAGCTTCTTGGCCGCCGCTTCCGCCTCGTCGGCAGACGTGATCATGACGCCGGCAGCGACCGGTGCCCCGTATTCCTTGAGGACGGCCTTAGCCTGGTATTCGTGGATGTTCATCCGGCCCCCCGCCGTTTAGCTGTTGAGCGCCGGCTGGATCTTGCGGCAGGCCTCGATGAGACCCTGCACGGTGGCAACCGACTTCTCGAACTCCGCGCGCTCGCTGCGGTCGAGCGAAATATCGACGATACGCTCCACACCACCTGCACCGATCACCGTCGGCACGCCGACATACATCTGGTCGAGACCGTATTCGCCGGAAAGCTGCGCAGCACAGGGGAGAACGCGCTTCTTGTCCTTCAGATAGCTCTCGGCCATGGCGATGGCGGAAGCCGCCGGCGCATAGAAGGCCGAGCCGGTCTTCAACAGCGACACGATCTCAGCACCACCGTCGCGGGTGCGCTGCACGATCTTGTCGAGGCGCTCCTGCGTGGTCCAGCCCATCTTGACGAGGTCCGGCAGAGGAATGCCCGCAACCGTCGAATAGCGTACCAGCGGCACCATGGAATCGCCGTGGCCACCGAGCACGAAAGCCGTCACGTCTTCGACGGAGACATTGAACTCTTCCGCCAGGAAGTAGCGGAAACGGGCGGAATCGAGCACACCCGCCATGCCGACGATCTTGTTGCCAGGCAGGCCGGAGAATTTCTGCAGCGCCCACACCATGGCGTCGAGCGGATTGGTGATGCAGATCACGAAGGCATCGGGAGCGTATTTCTTGAGCCCCGCGCCGACCTGCTCCATCACCTTCAGGTTGATCTCAAGAAGATCATCGCGGCTCATGCCGGGTTTACGCGGCACACCGGCCGTCACGATGACGACGTCAGCGCCTTCGATTGCCTCATAAGACTGGGTGCCGACGAGACGTGCATCAAAACCGTCGACGGGAGAGGATTCGGCAATATCGAGCGCCTTGCCGTCCGGAATACCTTCCTGGATATCGAAGAGGACGATGTCGCCGAGCTCCTTCAGTCCGGCGAGATGGGCGAGCGTGCCGCCGATCTGTCCAGCACCGATGAGCGCAATCTTGCTGCGAGCCATGAAGAACCTTCCCTAGACGTAGATAACGAGAGCGAAGAACTCTCAAAAGAGAGTGCGCGGAGTAGCGCGAATGTCGCACCGTGGCAAGCGCTGGCCAGCTCTGCAGCGGGCGCGCAATTGCGCAGCGAACCGGGCTCGCGAGAGCCCGGCGCTCGCTCATCCGCGCTCGGCTGCCTCACCCGGCCAGGCGTCCGAACGCATCTCTGTGAGGCGCGACGCCGTGCGCTGAAACTCGAAGGCTTCCGCCCCGCTCGTGCCCTGCCACAAGGCATCCGGCTCCGCCTCTGCCGACGCGATGAAGCGGATCTTCTGGTCGTAGAGCGTGTCGATGAGATTGATGAAGCGCTTCGCCTCGTTGCGGGTCTGCGGGCTCATGACCGGGATGCCGGAGACGATGATCGTGTGGAAGGTCTTGGCGAGCTTCAGATAATCGGCGCTGCCGAGGGGCTTTTCACAAAGCTCGTGAAAGCTGAAGCGGGCGACGCCGCCAGCCGCTTCAGGCACGTCGAGATGACGGCCACGTAGACTGAGCTGCTGAGGTGTTCCGCGGGCTTCGCCCGAGAGGCGCTCGAAATGCGCGTCGAGGATCTTCTCGGCCGCCTCTCCGAGCGGCGTCACATAGAGAGGCTCCTCGCCGTGCTTGTCGAGGCGGTAATCGTGCGGCGCATCGAGATGGAAAACCGCATTAGACTTATTGATGAGGTCGATGAACGGCACGAAAAGCGGCCGGTTGAGGCCGTTCTCATAAAGCCGGTCGGGCGGCACGTTGGAGGTCGCGACAAGCGTCACCCCCTCCGCGAAGAGCTTCTCGAAAAGCCGGCCCAGGATCATCGCATCGGCGATGTCGTTCACGGCGAATTCGTCGAAGCAAAGGAGCCGGGTCTCGGCCGCGATATCGCGCGCCACCGGCTTGATCGGATCGTCGCCGTCCACCTCACCGGCCTTGAGGCGCTGGCGGAAGCGGGCGATCCGCTCGTGCACGTCTTCCATGAAATCATGGAAATGCGCCCGGCGCTTGCGGGTGTTGGGGGCGGCCTGGAAGAAGATGTCCATGAGCATCGTCTTGCCGCGCCCGACCGGACCCCAAATATAAAGGCCGGGAACAGGCTCGGGTCGGCGCCCCTTGGAAAACAGCCATCCGAGTGGGCTCTTTTTCGATTTGGTGCGCTCGTCTGCAAGCGCGCCAAGAAGCGCGTCGAGCCGGCAAGCGAGCTCCTTCTGGACGGGATCGGGGGTGATGCCACCTTCCGCCGCCAGGCGATCATAGGTGCGGGAAACCGGATTTTTCATCGCCCGCGATGTGCTATGGCCGGCGCCCGGGTTCAAGTGTGAATTCGCCAGGAAGAGTTTCGCCGACACGATCGCCGTGTCGGGAGGGCGTTCAAGACGGGAGGCTTAGGCGCGCGGATCGAGCTGGCCGACTTCCATCGGGACTTCTTCCCAATTCTGGCCGGCGGCGACGATGCAGGTGTCGCCGGAGGTGCGGGTCACCACGATCGTCCACGTCCCCTGCTTGGAAACGAAGACCTGCATGACGCGCTGACCGCCCACGAGACCGAGGGCTTTCGGGGTCTCTTTATATTCTTTCGCGAGGATCCGCACCATGTCGTCATGCTCGGCGCATTTCGGCACGGACAGCATCGGGCTGGTCGCCATGGCGCTGGTTGAGAGCGCGGCGGCCGCGGCGGCCAGAACGGCAGGACGAACGATGCGCGCCCCGACTGCAAATGGCTTTCTCATCATCCACTCCTTGCGTTCCTCCGAGCTTCACCTGACGAGCTTGCCGGAAGCTTGACCCCGGCAAGACCGACGCAAAGAACTCGGCGTCATCGAAGTGTGACAAAGCCAAGAAAGGGCGACAATCTATTGAAATCGCTACTAAACCAATTGATAAGTGCTGGCGCATTTGTGCAACAGCACTTGCACAATAAGCAGGCTAACGGGCGACTGAAATTGCGGCACCTGCCTCTGTTTGACCATTGAACTGGGTTTTCGAGGTCGAATAGAGGCGAGCGACGGTGCTGCTGCCCTGGTCAAGCAGCGTGACTTGATTGCCTGAAAGGTTCCAGGCGGAGACGTTCTGAAGCGCCGGCGAGGTGCAGCCACGCGTCGAGGCGCGATAGCCGCCCGACCAGCTCGTCAAAGACATGAAGAGCTGACAGCTGTCACCCCCGGAGGATACCGTCCAGCCGCCGAGAAGATCGGTGCGGCCGATAGCAGCGCCACCCGAAGTCGGGGGCGTAGCCGTCGCTGTCTGCACGTTGCCGTCTGAGCCCGGCCGCAGATCTGGCGGTTCACCCATCATCGGATCGTTGGAGGCGCTTGCCCCGCTCGGGGGCGGAAGCTCGGCCTGCGAAACGGTTCCGACCGGCGCTGCCGTCAACGGCCGCGGCGGTGGAGGCGGAGAATAACGATTGCTGCTTTGTCCGCCGAAATAGGCGGACTGACAGGCGGCGAGGGAGGCTGCAAGCGCGGCGGTTGCGGCGATCGCGCGCCAGGAATGCGACATGACGAGACTCTCGTGTGATGGTGCAACACCTGGCGAGCCTTTTGGCAGGAGAGCCTTAGACTCGACTTGACCCGACTTCTGGCACGTCCTAGGCGGTTTGTCACGAAGGGCGGCGCAGATGGCGATGGCTGAACTAGGCTGGATGCAAAGGGCGCGCCAGCGGGCGCTGAGAACGGCGGTCCGTCAACGGCGTGGCCATATCGTCGATCAGCTCATCGCCGAACGCGGCATTGGACTGGTCGCCAATCCTCTCTGGCCGCTTTACCGGCCACTCCTTTATAAGATTCTCCATTACAGCGAAGCGGTCGAGATGGCCGATACGCTGGGGCCTCTGCCGGGTACGGCGGGGATGCGCTACATCAGCGAGCTTCTGTCCCTCAACCTGGAGATCTCCGGGATCTCGCGCATCCCGCGTGAGGGCGGCTTTATTATTGCAGCAAACCACCCGACAGGCATTGCCGACGGGGTTGCTGTCTATGATGCCGTTCGGCAGGTGCGCGGCGACATCTCCATCTTCACCAACCGTGACGCCGTGCGCGTGAACGAACGTCTGGTGGAGCATCTCATTCCCGTCGAATGGCGCGAAGAGCATCGCAGTCTGACGAAAACGCGCGAGACGCTGCGTCTCTCCTCCAAGGCGTTCGCCGAAGAGCGTGCCATCGTGGTCTTTCCTGCAGGCCGCATCGCCTATTGGCAGGGCGGCCGTCTGAACGAACGGCCCTGGCAGGTTTCGGCCGTGTCGCTGGCCCAAAAGCACAAGGTCCCGGTCCTCCCCTGCCGCGTCACCGCGCGCAATTCCTGGCTCTTCTATCTTTTCGGCAACCAGGGGCTCACGGAGCTCAGGGACATGACCGTGTTCCACGAGCTGCTCAACAAGCGCGGCAAGACCTTCAAGATCAACTTCGGGCCGCTCATCCCGCATACGGCACTGCAGGGGAGCGCAGCCAGGCTGACCGAACAGCTGCAGACCTATTGCGTCGAGAGCCTGGCCAAGGACCCCGACCTCCCCTTCACTGCGAAGGAAGACAACACATGAGCAAGACAGAAGATATCAACGGCGTCCCCTTCGAGATCATGACGCCGCAGGAAGTGCGCAAGGCGCTCGATGCGCACGAGATCGTTCTGATCGATGTGCGCACCCCGGCGGAATTTGCCTTCGAGCGCATTCCCGGCGCTTTGCTCGCGCCGATGTCGGAGCTCGATGCCGCCAATCTGCCGACCCAGACGGACAAGCCCGTGGTCTTCCATTGCGGCTCCGGCAAGCGCTCGGAACTCGTCAGCCGCAAGGCAATCGAGGCGGGCTTCAAAAAGGCGGCCCATCTTGAAGGAGGCCTCGCCGCCTGGAAGCAGGCGGGCCTTCCGCTCATCACCACCGATTTTGCCACCGGTCAGCCAAAGCGCGTCGGAAGCTAAACCCGGCATCACCGCTCCTCACGAGCCGGTGAAGCCTCTTTCCCTCCTCCTCCGAGACACCCATTTTAGATTGGGTCCATTCAAGGAGGAGCCCTATGCTCTCACGACGCAGTCTGTTTGCCGGAAGCGCGGCGGTGGCCGCGCTGACAGGGATCGGAGTTTTCTCGCCGCGCCGGGCGGACGCTGAAGCCGCCGGCGACTTTCCGGTGACGCTGAGCCGGGACGAATGGAAGAAGAAGCTGACCGACAGGCAGTTTTCGGTGCTCCGCGACGAAGGGACCGAGCGCGCCTACACATCGCCCCTCAATGACGAACATCGCGAGGGTGTCTTCCACTGCGCCGGCTGCGACAATGCCGTCTACAGTTCGAAAGCCAAGTTCGATTCCGGCACCGGGTGGCCGAGCTTCTATGAGGCGATAGCGCCCGCCGCCGTCGCGACCTCACGCGACTTCAAGCTCATCTATCCGCGCACGGAGGTGCATTGCGCCAATTGCGGCGGGCATCTCGGTCATGTCTTCAACGATGGACCCAAGCCGACCGGCAAGCGTCACTGCATCAACGGTGTCGCCCTCGTCTTCAAGCCGGCCGGTGGCGGCGATCCGGTTCTGGGCTGAGGATCGGACGCGAGACCGAAGCTACCTGCGAGACGGCTGCCCATCGGCCCCCCTTCTTCCGCTCATGCGGGCCGGTGACAGACGGCTTCGATATTGTTGCCGTCAGGATCGAGGACAAAGGCGCCGTAGTAATTCGGATGGTAGTGTGGCCGCAGGCCGGGTGCACCATTGTCCCGTCCGCCAGCTGTGAGAGCTGCCTCGTAAAAAGCGTCCACCGCCGCTCTATCGGACGCGGCAAAGGCCACATGAACGCCCGAGACCTGCCCGTTCGGCACGGATTGGACCCAGAAACAGGGCTTCCCGCGGGCGCCGAAGCCTGCGCCTTCATAGCCGCCGGTTTCGTCCTTGCCGACCGTCATGATCACCTCCATGCCCAGCGGCGCCAAAGCTCTTTCATAGAAAAGGCGAGAGGCTGCGAAATCCCTCGCGGTGATGCCGAGATGGTCGATCATTGCCGGCGCTTTCCTTCGTAAGCTGTGTCTGCGCGTGGAAGACCCCCACAGAGATTGTGTCCGCTGCGAACGGACCTCGCAATCGTCTCCTTGGGGGCAGGCCTCCGGAGGGAGCTCATCCTCCTTTTGGTGCGAAAAGCGAATCAATTCGCGCAGTTTTGCAGGCTTTCGCGCCGAAAAGTTGGCGCTGCCACGTCCTGAGGAGGTGCAGACCTGGCGAAATTGCCGGCGTCGATAGCAGGTATGGCGCAGCGGCTTTTCGCCTGATCCGCCCTCGGGCGACCCGCCACAACTTGTTCGCGCCAGAACCGACTCCTCTGCTGGCGGACCTATGGTGACTCTGCCTCACGCGGTTCAGTTTGGTTAATACTTCCACCATTACTAGCGTTAATTATTCATTAAGAAATATTCGGTGACATGATCCAGAGTCAGTAGAGTACGAAACCTGTCTGGAGGATTCTTGACAGGTTAGACTCGCCGGTGTCAGTGGATTGAAAAGCCACATTCCAGGCGTGCTTTCGAAGGGGAAACTTGAATGCCAGCACCGTTTGTCCTTGTGCATGGACTGCTGAGCGCCGGGTACGGCTGCGCAGCGGCACAAGCGCGCGGACGGGACGGGACGAAAGAGCGCTCATCCGCGCTCCCAGCAGGGCGCAGGACCCGCGGCGCCGACTCAATTCACCTCCGCGACGGTTTCGATCAGAGCCCCTCCTGGAGAAAAGGCGTGAATCGTTGTAGAATCCATCTTGCAATCGACGGACTTGGCCGAATTCGGCCAAATCCGGTTCGGCTGCACTCCTGTTGCGTTTCTTCGACATGATGACGATCGCGATAAGGCAGGGCCTCTCGATGGAGGACATGGTCGCCAAACGGCTGCAGGAGCCGATGCGGGAGATCGCAGATCTCTTTCGTCGGAACCTGACGAGCCGTCTCAATCGGCAGGACGGGCCGGCCGCCTGCTCTGACGGCGTCGCTGTCGCATCTCGTCCGGCAGTCCCGCATCCGGCAACCCCTCATCCGGTAGGGTCGCCGCGCACGACACGCGACATCCAAACCCCCAACATCTCGCGCGGCGATCGCCGCGGCGACGAACAGCAGGCAAGCTGGCTTCGGCCACGCAGGGCGCGCCCCGCTTCGGCTGCGTCTTTGCATGACAATCAAGTTTCGGCCGCGCGCCCGGCCCGTCAATCGCAGGCGCCCACACCAAGGTCGGCCTACGGGGGCAGTCCCCCCTTCAGCCCGTCCGCGAACCGCTCAGCCTCTCAGCCCATCAACACGAGGAACATGATGCCCGCCACCCAACCGGTGAATGGCGCGCGCGGCCAGCCGGCCCGAGCGCCAAACAACGGTGGCAGTTGGCTCTTCCCACAGGCGCGGACTGCGCCTGCCCAGAGTCCCGCCGCCGCGGCGAAAGCCGCACCACCGGCTCGAGAACAAACCTCTCCGAGCTGGCTTTACCGCAAGCCCGCCGCGCCGCAGACCAACGGCACGGCGACCCCCGCTCCGCAGGCTGCGCCCGCCGAGACCCCGTCGAGCTGGCTTTTCCGTAAGCCTGCCGCACAGGCGAATGGCAAGGCGAACGGCCATGCAAACGGCAAGGCGGCGCTCAAGGACACCGCAGTGTCGGCCGCTCAGGGCTGGTTCTATCGCAAGCCTGCGCCGCAGGAGAGCGAAGAGGCCGGGCAGTCGACCCCGGCCGAAGTGATGAGCTGGGTTTATCGTCTCGCCGCCGAAGCCAAGGAAAAGAGCAAGACCGAGGCATCGTCGCTCGGGTCGCCCCTCCAGACGATCAGCAGCTGGTTCACGGGCGGCTCCAAGGCGAAGGAAGATGCAAAGCCCGAGCCGCAGAAGCCTCAGGCGCCGGTGAGCTGGCTTTATCGCAATTCTGCGCCTCAACCGCAGGCGTCCGGCCAGAAAGCCGAACCCGCACGCCAGACCGGCGCTCCGCAGGCGAGCTGGCTCTACCGCAACGCCGCGCCGCAGAATGGCGCAGCGCGCACGAACGGCAAAGCCGAGGCTGCGCAGCCGGCCCAGCAGGTGGTTCAGCGCAGCTGGCTCTTCCCGAATGGGCGCGGCCAGGCCGCCGAAGCCGAGCCGCAAGCGCAAGCCGTCAATGGCACGCCGCAGAGAAGCTGGCTTTATCGCATTGCTGCAGTTCAGAACGGCTCACAGAAACAGAACGGCGCGCAAGAGGCCGCCCAACAGCAGGCCCAGCCGGCTGCGGCTGGCGGAAGCTGGTTGTTCCCTGGCACGCATCAGCGCACCCAGGCTCAGGCCAACGGCAAGTCTGCCCAATCGCAACCCGCGAAACCGGCTCAAACTTCAAGTGCAGGCCGGACAAGCTGGCTCTTCCCGGGCACACATCCGCGTGCACAGGCTGAGACGGCGCAAAGGCCGGCTCAGCAGAATGCTCGCCAGGCCGCGCCCGCTCGCGCCACGAACGGTGTCGCGACCGCGGGGTATCTCTACCGCTCGAACGCCGGCGCACCGATCCGTGCGACCCGCCAGGCACAGCCCCAGCAGGCGTCAAGCCGCGCAAACGGCGTCGCACAGACGCGCGTGAATGGTTCGTCCTGGCTCTTCCCGAGCGTCCGTCCGGCAGAGCAGAAGCCCGCGGCGCACACGGCCCAGGCAACCGCCCAGAACGGTGCCCGCGTCTATCGCACGGTGCCGAGCGTTCCGCGCCAGGCCGGCCGACCGATCCAGGTGAGGCAGCAGCGCCCGATGCAGGCGCCGGCCCAGGCTCCGGTTGCGGCACGCACGCCCGCCCGCAGCGAGGAGAGCTTCTACTACGCGATGGTGAAGTGGTTCCGCGCCCGTCTGCCGGAGCGCCAGTGGGCCGACGGCGGCACCTGGCTCTTCCCGCAGGGGTCGCCGATCATTTAGATCGTCGCAAGACAACACGAAAAAGCCCCGCAGCTTCGCGCTGCGGGGCTTTTTTTTGCTTTAGGCACCGCCGCCTGAGGCTGCGATGCCTGTCTTTGCCGGGAGGACGGCTTCGCCTAGACGCGCCGCTCGACCATCATCTTCTTGATTTCGCCGATCGCCTTTGCAGGGTTCAGCCCCTTCGGGCAGACCTGCACGCAATTCAGGATCGTGTGGCAGCGGTAAAGCCGGAACGGATCTTCCAGCTGATCGAGACGCTCACCAGTGCGCTCGTCACGCGAATCGACAATCCAGCGATAGGCCTGCAGCAGTGCCGCCGGGCCCAAATAGCGATCGCCGTTCCACCAATAGCTCGGGCACGAGGTCGTGCAGCAGGCGCAGAGAATGCACTCGTAGAGCCCGTCGAGCTTTTCGCGGTCTTCGTGGCTCTGCAGGTGCTCCTTTTCCGGCGTCGGAGACACCGTCTGCAGCCACGGCTCGATCAGCGCATGCTGCGCATAGAAATGCGTCAGATCCGGCACCAGATCCTTCACCACCGGCATATGCGGCAGCGGGTAGATCTTCACGACGCCGTTGATGTCGCCCCAGCCCGTCGTGCAGGCGAGCGTATTCGATCCGTCGATATTCATGGCGCACGAGCCGCAAATGCCTTCGCGGCAGGAGCGGCGCAGCGTCAAAGTCGGGTCGACCTTGTTCTTGATCCACAATAGGGCATCGAGAACCATTGGTCCGCAATCGTCGGTATCGACATAATAGGTATCGAGACGCGGGTTGCGGCCGTCTTCGGGATCCCAGCGATAGATCTGGAATTCCTTGTGTTTGCTGCCCGCGGGCTTCGGCCAGACCTTGCCGCGGTGAACTGTCGAGTTTTTCGGAAGAGTCAGCTGAACCATAGATTTTCGCCGTGCGTAGAACCGCCATTCACATGGGCGGAAGGTGGACCCGGATCATCCGCTTACCGCATACTGAGGGCTGCAGAAAGCTTCGCCCGGCTTGCGCCAACCTCTTCTTGCGCGCATGAGGGCATCGATTGCAAGTGCGAGACGGATGAGGGGTGAATGGAAAAGCGAGTGACCGAGACCGGATCGAAATCACGCACTGGCGGCGAGATCCTGATCGATCAATTGGTTGCGCAGGGCGTCAACTGTCTCACCTGCGTGCCGGGGGAGAGTTATCTCGCAGCCCTCGATGCGATGCACGACCGTGCCATCGATGTGCTCGTGTGCCGCAATGAGGGCGGCGCGGCGATGATGGCCGAAGCATACGGCAAATTGACCGGCCGCCCAGGCGTCTGTTTCGTCACCCGCGGGCCCGGCGCCACCAATGCGAGCCACGGCATTCACATTGCCGAGCACGATTCCACGCCGATGATCCTCTTCATCGGGCAGGTTGAGCGCGGCATGCGCGAGCGCGGCGCCTTCCAGGAGGTGGATTACAAAGCGTTTTACGGCGGCCTCGCCAAATGGGTCGTGGAGGTGAACGAGGCGGAGCGTCTGCCGGAACTCGTCGCCCGCGCTTTTCGCACGGCCATGCAGGGACGTCCCGGCCCAGTGGTCGTCGTTCTGCCTGAGGACATGCTTGTCGACGAGGCGGCCGTCGCGGATGCGCCGCGCGTCGAAGCGGCCGAGATCTGGCCAGGGGCTGAGGATCTCGAAGAGCTCGGCCATCTTCTCCGCAGCGCCCGGCGCCCGATGGCCATTCTCGGCGGTTCGCGTTGGAGCGAGACGGCCGTTGCGGATTTCGCCGCCTTTGCGGAGCGCACCGGCCTTCCCGTCGCCACCTCTTTCCGCCGCGCCCATCTCTTTCCCTCAGATCACCCCAACTACGCGGGCGATCTCGGCATCGGGCCCAATCCCAAGCTGGCGGAACGCGTGCGGCAGGCCGACCTCATTCTCCTCGTCGGCGGGCGTTTCTCCGAAATGCCCTCGTCCTCCTACACGCTTGTAGACGTGCCCGTGCCGTCCCAGAATTTCGTGCACGTGCATCCGGGGGCCGAGGAGCTAGGTCGGGTCTACCAGCCGACCCTTGCCATCCAGGCGACGCCGCAGGCCTTCGCAAAGGCGCTCGTGCGGGCCGAGCTCGATGTCGGCGCCCCCGCACAGGAGGCAGGCGCCGCCCATCAAGACTTCCTCGACTGGTCGGGCAAGCCGCTCCCTGTGCCGGGCCGCTTCCAGTATGCCGAGGCGATGACCTGGCTGCGCGACCGGGTGCCCCCCGAGACGATCATCTGCAACGGCGCCGGCAATTACGCGGGCTGGATCCACCGCTATTACCGTTTCCGCCGCTTTGCGACGCAGCTTGCGCCGGTTTCTGGCTCCATGGGCTATGGCGTGCCGGCCGCGGTTCTTGCCAAACGCCTTTATCCGGAGCGCATCGTCGTCGCGTTCGCGGGCGACGGATGCTTCCTGATGAACGGCCAGGAATTTTCGACCGCCGTGCAGCACGACATCCCGATCATCGTGATCGTCGTCGACAACAGCATGTATGGGACGATCCGGATGCATCAGGAATCGCGCTATCCCGACCGCATCTCTGCGACGCGGCTCTCCAATCCCGATTTTGCCGCCTATGCCCGCGCCTTCGGTGGCCATGGCGAGACGGTGGCAACGACGGAGGAATTCGCGCCGGCGTTTGAGCGGGCGCTCGCCTCCGGCAAGCCGGCGATCCTGCATTGCTTCATCGATCCGGAAGCCATCACCCCGGCCCGAACTTTGAGCGAGCTGCGCGGCAGCAAGGCCGGCTGAAGACGCGAGGGAAGAAGGAGCCGGGTGACAATGAGCGAGCTTCCATTCGACCTCACGCTGGAGGGTGCTCCCGGCGAATGCGTCCGCCTGTCGCCACGCGTGCGCCGGGTGCTCGCCCCCAACCCGAGCCCCTTCACCTTTCGCGGCACCTGCACCTACATCATCGGCACCGGTGAGGTTGCAGTGATCGACCCAGGTCCCGCCGATTCCGCCCATATCGAGGCGCTTCTGGCAGCCGTTTCGGGCGAAAAGCTGCGTCATATCCTGCTGACGCACACGCACCTCGACCACTACCCGGCGGTCGCCCCCCTCGCCGAAGCGACGGGGGCAATGGTGGCCGGCTGCCGCGGCACAAATGACAGCGCATTCGCCTACAAGCCAGACCGGGTGCTTGAGGAGGGTGAAAGGATCGAAGGGCCCGATTATACGCTGACGGCTCTCGCAACCCCCGGCCACGCCGCCAACCACCTCTGCTACGAGCTCAAGGAAGAGAAGGCCCTCTTCTCCGGCGACCACGTCATGGGCTGGTCGACCTCGGTGGTGATCCCGCCGGATGGCAATATGGGCGACTACATGGCCTCGCTGAGACGCCTGCTCGATCGCGACCACGACATCTACTGGCCCGGTCATGGCGGCCCCGTTACGGAACCGAAACGGCTTGTCCGTGCCCTCCTCCAACATCGCCGCCAGCGGGAGAAGACCATCCTTGCAGCCCTCGGCGAGGAGCCTCTGACCATCGATTCGATCGTCGAGCGGGTCTATCAAGGCATCGCCGAAAACCTGCGTGAGGCCGCAGCGCAGTCGACGCTCGCGCATCTTTGCGATCTCGTCACGCGCGGCGAGGCGGCGAGTCTCGGTCCGGCAAGCCGCACGGCGCGCTATTTTCGCGCCAGCCCGGAAGGCGGGGCCAAGTAAGCGGCACTCGCCCACGCCCAGGTAGGGCACCAATCTGCGACCCCACACTGTACGCCGAGCAAGGTTTTCGACCAGAGGGTGAGGTTTGCGTTGCTTCGGTGAGAAAACCTGCCGTTTCGTCACCTTTCTGCCGCAGACCAATCTTAGCCGCCAAGGAACGACACCCGCCTGGACGACACATGATGAAAATCTCACGCCGCGCTGCGCTCGCCGGAGGGGGAGCGCTCGCCCTCAGCCCATTTGCGAGCCGGAGCTTCGCAGGGCTCAATGTCGAGACCGACGGTATCCTTTACGGGCCGACGCAGCCCTTTTCGTTCGATCTTCTGAAGGAGACGGCGAAGACGCTCTCTGAAGCGCCCTGGGAGCCGCCCGCCTCCGCCATGGCGGAAATCCTCGATAAGATCGATTACGACGCCTATTTCCAGATCAGCTATCGCAAGGACCGCACCTTACATCTCGGCGGAGAGGGCGGAGCGCCGATCCAGCTTTTTCATCTCGGTCGCTATCAGAAGGACCCCGTCACTGTTGCCGTGGTCAAAGACGGCAAGGCGCACGAGGTTCTTTACCGCCAGAGCTATTTCGATATGCCGGCGGGCCACATCGCCCGCAGCCTGCCGCAAAGCATCGGCTTCGCCGGTTTCCGGGTGATGGCGGAAAACTTGAAATGGGACTGGCTGTCGTTCCTCGGCGCCTCTTATTTTCGTTCTCCCGGAAGCGGCAAGCAATACGGGCTGTCGGCCCGGGGCATTGCCATCGATACGGGGCTCGCGACGGGCGAGGAATTTCCGCGTTTCAGCCGGTTCTTCCTTGAGGGCGTGCCGGGCGATCCTGACCGGCTCACCGTCTACGCGCTGCTTGAGGGTCCGAGCCTGACGGGCGCCTACCGCTTCGATTGCGCCCGCGAAGCGCGCGTCGTCATGGAGACGGAAGCGGTCCTCTTCCCGCGCCAGGAGATCACTCGGCTTGGCATCGCCCCGTTGACCTCGATGTTCTGGTACTCGCAAAAAGACCGGCAGCACGCGAAAGACTGGCGGCCCGAAATCCACGATTCCGACGGGCTCGCCATGTGGACGGGCAGTGGCGAACGCATCTGGCGCCCGCTCAACAATCCGCCCGCCGTGATGACCAACAGCTTCAGCGATGACAACCCGAAGGGATTCGGTCTGCTTCAGCGCGATCGGCATTTCGACCATTACCAGGACGACGGTGTCTTCTATCATCGCCGCCCCTCGCTCTGGGTCGAACCGCTCGAAGGATGGGGCAAGGGCGCGGTGCAACTCGTGGAGATCCCGACGGACGACGAGATCTACGACAACATCGTCGCCTATTGGACCCCGGAGGAGAAGGTCGAGGCGGGCAAGACGCTCGATCTCAAATACCGTCTGCACTGGGGATTCGACGAGCCTTACGCGACAAAGGCGGGGCGGGTCGTCGACACCTTTATCGGCGCCGGCGGCGTTCCGGGGCAGCCGCGTCCAAAGGAGGTCTATCAATTCGTCATCGACTTCTCCGGTGGCGATCTCGGCCGCTTCACGCGCGAAGACGGCGTGACCGCCATGGTTAATGTTTCACGTGGCACATTGGGGCGGTGCAGCGCCTATCCGGTCGTCGACAGCAACGGGCTCTTCCGTGCCGCCTTCGAGGTGCACGTCACCGGAAAAGACCCGGTGGACCTGCGGCTTTTCCTCAAGAAGGACGGTGAAGCGCTGACGGAGACCTGGATCTCACAGTTCTTCCCGGCCAGCATGGATCTCGCCGACAGCCGCTGAGGTTCACCCCCGAGGTGGGCCGACGGAAGTTCTTATTGCTCAATCACGGCCTCAGGACTGCCACCACCATTTTCGGCACTCGGATTTTCGTTCCGGGTCCGAAATTGCCATGTCGGTTAGTTGCCAATCCTCCAGCTCCGACAGCCGCCGGCGCTGGCGCGAACGCGACACGCAAAGGCTCAGCCAATGCCAGCACCGAGCTGCTGCATCATTGTCGAAGTGCGTTTTTAGAACTCGCCTATCGTCCATATGACGATAGAAGTCGCTTGTTGCCTCGTTGAAAAACGATATTCTCGCACAGGCAATGTTCGATAAACTCACATGACGCGACGCCTTCCCTCACTCAACGCGCTGCGCGCCTTCGAGGCCGCCGGTCGCCACGGCCGGATGTCTTTGGCCGCCAAAGAGCTGAACGTCACCCACAGCGCGGTCTCGCGTCAGGTGCAGCAGCTTGAAGACGTTCTCGGGGTTTCCCTCTTTGAAGGGCCGAAGAACGCCATCCGCCTGACGGAGGAAGGGCGCGCGCTCCTACCGGGTCTCACCGCCGGCTTCGACCAGCTGCAGGCGGCTGTGGCGCGCGTCGCGACCAGGCGGTCCTCCCTCATCGATCTCGCCTGCAGCGGGACGCTCGCCATGCGCTGGCTCATCCCCCGTATCCACGTCTTCAAAGAGCGGCACCCGGAGATCGAGGTGCGTCTGACGGCCTGCGATCACGACGAAGAATTCGCCCGCATCGATTTCGACCTTGCACTCCGCGTGGGCACCGGTCCCTGGCCCTCCGGCCTTCTGACCCGGCCCCTCTTTGCCGAAAAAATTGGGCCCGTCCTCTCCCCCTCCATTGCGCGGCTCCTTCCACAGGACATCGCCGGCCTACCCATTCTGCACACGCGCACGCGGCCGGGCGCGTGGGCGCAATGGGCGGGCGCGAGCGGCGAGAGAAATCCCGCCAGTGAACTCGAAGCCGCCCCGGCGGCAACCGTCTATCAGCGTTTCTATTATCTCCTCGAAGCGGCGACCGCTGGCCTGGGCGTGGCGATCGGACCCTGGCCGCTCGTGGCGGACGATATCGCGGCGGGCCGGCTCGTTGCGCCTTTCGGCTTTTTCCCAAGCGGCAACCACTACATCGCGCTATGGCGACCGCGCCCGACGGCGGCCCTCACGCTTCTCCTCAATTGGCTTTTCGAAGAGGCAGAACGTTTCGAGCCGACGGCGCCAGACCCGCTTTCCTGAGGGCTGCTGCTCGACCACTTTCAGCACTCTTCGGACACAAAAGGGGCGGCCGAAGCCGCCCCAGACTCGCGACCGAAACGACTCAGGCCCCGGACTTGCGGTAGCTCGACTGACGTTCCAGCATCCATCCCGGATATTCAGGGGCAAGGCGGCTCACCTGATCGAGCGTCTTGAGCTCGTCGTCGGAGAGACGAACCTCGACAGCGGCGAGATTGTCGTCGAGCTGGTCCATGCGCTTGGCACCGATGATGACGCTCGTCACCACCTTCTGATGCAGGAGCCAGGCGAGCGCGATCTGCGCCACGGAAACCGAATGCGCCTCGGCAATCTTGCGCATCTCGTCGATGATCGCATAGCCGCGGTCCTTGTCGACCGGCGGGAAGTCGAAGGTCGCACGCCGTCCGTCGCCCGATTTTTCGTCCTCACGGCTATACTTGCCCGACAGGAAACCGCCGGCGAGCGGGCTCCACACCATCAGCCCCACCTTCTCCGAGGTAAGCATCGGCACGACCTCGCGCTCGAGATCGCGCCCCGCGATGGTGTAATAGGCCTGCAGCGAACGGAACGGCGCGAGGTTCTTGCGCTCCGAGATTCCGAGCGCCTTGGCGATCTGCCAAGCGGCCCAGTTCGAAACCCCGACGTAGCGGACATGACCGTGGCGCACGAGCGTATCGAGGGCTTCGAGCGTCTCCTCGATCGGGGTCAGCGGGTCGAATCCGTGGATCTGATAGAGATCGATGTGGTCGAGCTGCAGACGTGTGAGGCTCTTCTTCGCCTGATCGAGGATATGATAGCGCGAGGCGCCGGTGGCATTCGGTCCTTCACCGACGCGCCCGAGAAACTTCGTCGCGACCACGACCTCGTCGCGCGCAATGCCAAGATTCTTGAGCGCCTGTCCGGTGATCGTCTCCGAGCGGCCCTCGGCATAAACATTGGCCGTGTCGATGAAATTGACGCCGGCATCGAGGGCGCGGCTGAGAAGTGCATCGGCATCTTGCTGCCCAAGATTGCCGATCTGGCCCCAAAGCCCCTCGTTGCCGCCGAAAGTCATGGTGCCGAAGCACAGTTCCGAGACAAGAAGGCCGGTCTGGCCGAGCGGATTGTAACGCATGCATTCATCCTTTCGCGTGGGTCGGCCTCGCCCGGTTCGCCCAAGACGAGGCCGCAAATGGTGGATCCGCCGGGCCGAGAAATCCGACCGGTCGCCGCCGCGACTGCGATGCGTCGCTCTCTGCAATCCCGCCCGGATTTACTCGGACGCGTCGGAGCGACGGCTTTGCGGATCGGGACCGAAATGGCGTGTTGGCCGCCCGGCCGCCACGCGGATGCTGTCACGTTCTTGCCTGATCCTCTCAGCCGCAAGCTTTCCTTGTGGCAACCTGACCCGCAAGCAACTATCTCTGCCCTGCACTCTCGCGGACAATGCTCATGCCGGAATCCCTTGCGGGCCTCGATGCTCTCAGCGCGCTGATCCGCCGCCATTGTGATGGCCACCGCTGCCAGACCCAGGTGCCAGGCCTCACCCTCGTGCGGTCGGATGGGATGACGCACCCGACGGCCTCGATTTACGAGCCGCTTCTGTGCGTGATCGCTGGCGGTGCCAAGCGCGCCATGCTCGGCGAGAAGCTCTTCGAATATGGCAAAGGCAACTACCTCGTCGTCTCGGTGGATCTGCCCGTCGTGGGGGAGATATTCAAAGCGAGCCGGGAAGAGCCTTATCTCGCCCTGGCGGTGCGTCTCGATCCGAAGCTCCTCGCCGCGATGCTTCTGGAAATGGGCGATGGAGAGGCCCAGACAACGCTCGCTCCGGGCCTCTCAGTCAGCTTTCTGACTCCTGAGCTTTTGGATCCGATTGTGAGGTTTGTCAGCCTTTTAGACCGACCTCGGGATATCCGGATCCTCGCGCCGCTGATTGAGCGGGAGATCGTCTACAGGCTGATGCGAGGACCGCAGGGCGGCACGCTGCGGCAGATTGCTCTGTCCGACAGCCGGCTCAGTCAGATCAGCCGCGCCATTGCGTGGATCAAACAACGCTTCGACAGCCCCCTCAGGATCGAGGACGCAGCCGATATCGCCGGCATGAGCGCCTCGTCTTTCCATCGCCATTTCAAGGCGGTGACGGCCATGAGCCCGCTGCAATACCAGAAGCAGCTTCGGCTGCAGCGCGCCCGCCACATGCTCCTTACGCAAAATGCCGATGCGGGCAGCGTCAGCTTCGCGGTGGGCTATGTGAGCCCGTCCCAGTTCAGCCGCGAATATGCGCGTTTCTTCGGTGCCCCTCCCGCCCGCGATGCGGCGCGGCTCCGCGCCTCGGCGCTCGATGACGCGCAATTGACCGATCCTCTCTGAGGCGGGTGGCGCTTCGCCGGCTCACGGAAACAGATCCCGGCACGACGGCCAGAAGCAACGCCTTTCCCGTTCATGTGTTCTTGCAACAGACCCATCACGGGAATTGCCCGCAATGGACGGGCCTCCACCCACCGACCGGCTTGGCTGGTACGTCCATTTCCTCGTCCCGGCCCTGTCCGCCACGCAGCGAGACAGGGCGCCGTCTGCAAGAAAGGACGATCTGTGATCACACTCACCGTCAACGAGACCGATTATGAGCTGGACCTCGATCCGCGCACCTCGCTTCTCGATGCGTTGCGCGACCACCTCGCGCTCACCGGCACCAAGAAAGGCTGCGACCACGGCCAGTGCGGCGCCTGCACTGTCCTCGTCAACGGCCGCCGCATCAATTCCTGCCTGACGCTTGCCGTCATGCATGACGGCGATGCCGTCACCACCATCGAAGGCCTCGGCACACCTGAAGCCCTGCACCCGATGCAGACGAGCTTTCTCAACCATGACGGCTTTCAATGCGGGTACTGCACGCCAGGCCAGATCGTCTCCGCGCTCGGGATGCTCGACGAGTTTCGCGCCGGCTGGCCGAGCCATGTGAGCGCAAGCTTGGATGGCCAGACGGACCTCTCCGACGAAGAAATCTCAGAGCGCATGAGCGGCAATATCTGCCGGTGTTCCGCCTATCCCAACATCGTCGACGCAATCCGCGCTGCCCGCGACGAACGTGCCGACAAGGGCGAAAGCGAGGGGCTGGCATGAGGGAATTTGCCTATTCGCGCGCCGGCGATCTTCAGGAAGCCGGCCGCCTTGCCGAAGAGCAGACTGGGCGCTTCATCGCCGGCGGCACCAATCTTCTGGATCTCATGAAACTCGAAGTCGAGACGCCGAAAGCGCTCGTCGACATCTCGCGGCTGCCTTTGACGGAGATCTCGCCAACAGAGGATGGCGGCCTCAGGATCGGAGCCATGGTGACCAATGCCGATCTCGCCGCCGATGAGACCGTGCGGCGCGATTATCCAGTCCTGTCGCGGGCGCTTTTGGCCGGCGCCTCGGCACAGCTGCGCAACAAGGCAACGACCGGCGGCAATCTCCTGCAGCGCACGCGTTGCTACTATTTCTACGAGACGTCCGCGCCCTGCAACAAACGCGATCCTGGTTCGGGCTGCGCCGCACTCGACGGCTTCAACCGCATTCACGCGGTCCTGGGCGCAAGCGATCAGTGCATCGCCACCCATCCCTCAGACATGGCAGTCGCCATGCTGGCGCTCGACGCGAGCGTCGAGACCCGGCTGCCGGACGGCGGAAGCCGGACGATCGCGCTGAAGAATTTTCACCGTCTTCCCGGTCAGACGCCGGAAGTGGAAAGCAATCTGCAGCCGGGCGAGCTCATCACCTCCGTCGTGCTGCCGCCGCCACCGAAAGGCCGGCACATCTATCGCAAGGTGCGCGACCGCGCCTCCTATGCATTTGCTCTCGTCTCGGTCGCCGGCATCGTCGCCGTGGACAACGGCAACATCGCCTCGGCCCGTCTGGCCTTCGGCGGGCTCGCCCACAAGCCGTGGCGCGACAGGGCGGTCGAGGAAGCTCTCATCGGCCAGGAGCCATCACAGGCGCTGTTCGAAGAGGCCGCGGATCTGCTTCTCAAGGAGGCGGCGGGCCACGGCCATAACGATTTCAAGATCCCCCTCGCCCGGCGGACGCTGATCGCCGTTCTGTCCGAGGCGACAAAGGAGGCCGCACAATGACCGACGCAAACACCTATGCGATGGACGAGGCGGTCGGCGACACACGCCTTGATCGCGGCACGCAGGGCGTTCTCGGCAAGCCCCTCAACCGCTACGAGGGTGCCCTCAAAGTCTCGGGCCGCGCGCCATACGCTTACGAGCATCTCGCCGGTGAGGACGTCGCCTACGGCTTCATGGTGACGGCAGGCATCGGGCGAGCGAAAATCCGGTCCGTCGACACATCCAAAGCGGAGGCGGCACCAGGCGTTCTGGCCGTCATCTCGGGAGATGATGTTCTGCGCGCCTCCGCCCTGCCGATGGCACCGGCTGCGCAGACAATCGACGGCGAGGTCTTCCATTACGGCCAGCCGCTGGCGCTCGTCGTTGCCGAAACCTTCGAGGCGGCTCGGCATGCGGCCACGCTTGTCGAGACCCTCTACGAACCCGGCCAGGGCCGCTACAGCCTGCGCGATCAGCTCGACGAGGCGGTCAATCCGGGGCCAGGCGCCATGCAGCCCGACAATCTCCGCGGGGAGTTCGAGGCCGTCTTTGCGGAAGCCGAGGTTCAGTTCGACGAAACCTATACGACGCCGAGCCACAGCGCCGCCCCGATGGAGCCGCATGCGAGCGTCGCCAAATGGGACGGCGACAAGCTGACAGTCTGGTCGTCCTGCCAGCTTCTGGAGACGAATGTCATTCAGATCGCCAACGGCGTCGGCGTGCCAGTCGAGAACGTCCGCCTTCTGAGCCCTTATGTCGGCGGTGGCTTCGGCTCCAAACTCGGCATTGGGCCGGACGCGGTGCTGGCGGCACTCGGCGCGAAAGCGGCGGGCAAGCCGGTGAAGGTCGCGCTCAGCCGCCAGCACGTCTTCCAGACGACCTCCCGTCGTTCCGAAACAATCCAGCGCGTGCGCATCGGCACGACGAAGGAAGGCCGCATCACCGCGCTCGCGCACGAAAACTTCGTCGTCAACTCGACCGGCAATTCGTTCTTCGAGCCGGTCGCGATTTCAACGGTGTTTCTCTATGCGGGCGAGAATCGAAAAATCACGCATCGGCTCGCTGAGACCGATGTCTTGATGACGGCCTCGGTGCGCGCGCCCGGCGAAGCCGTGGGCATGCTGTCGCTTGAGGGCGCCATGGACGAGCTCGCAATCCGATTGAACCTCGATCCGATCGAGTTTCGCAAGATGAACGAGCCGGAGGTCGCGCCGCAGGACGATCGCCCCTTCTCCTCGCGAAAACTCCTGGAATGCTATGAAGAAGGTGCCCGTCGCTTCGGCTGGCAGAACCGTCCCAAAAAGCCGGCAAGCCGGCGCGAAGGCGAATGGTGGATCGGCTATGGTATGGCCGCGGCTTCACGCAGCCATCAGCTGATGAAATCTTCCGCCGAGGTGGAGCTCTCCCCCGACGGCCGCGCCACGGTGAGAACGGCGATGACCGATATCGGCACGGGCTCCTACACAATCCTGCAGCAGATCACCGCCGAAATGCTGGGACTTCCGCCCGAACATGTGACCGTGCTTTTGGGCGATACGGCGCTGCCGCCCTCATCGGGCTCCGGCGGCTCCTGGGGCGCCAACAGCGCCGGCTCGTCGGTCTATCTGGCCTGCGAAGACCTCGTGACGGAGCTCGCAAAACGCCTCAGCGCCGACGCCTCGGACCTCACGTTGAAGGACGGTCAGGCGATCGCGGGCAACCGGCAAATTCCGTTCGACGAGATTCTGGGGGGCGAAACGCTCACCGGCCGCGGCACGATCGAGCCGGGGAAGACGGCGGACACCACCAATCAGGCAAGCTATGGAGCGCATTTCTGCGAGGTGGCCGTCAACGCCGTGACGGGCGAGACGCGGGTGCGCCGGCTTCTGACCGTCGCTGCCGCCGGGCGCATACTCAACGAGAAGACGGCCACGTCACAATGCTACGGCGGTCAGATCTGGGGGATCGGCTCGGCGCTCGAAGAAGAGCTGGTGATCGATCCCCGCACCGGCCTTCTGGTCAATCACGATCTCGCCGAATACCACGTTCCGGTGAACGCCGACGTGCCGCAGCTCGAGGTCGTCTTCCTTGAGGAGCGCGACACGGCGGCGAGTCTACTCGCCGGCAAGGGGCTCGGCGAACTCGCTCTTGCGGGCGTCGGGGCGGCCATTACCAACGCCATCTACAATGCCTGCGGCGTGCGGGTGCGCGATTATCCGGCGACTCTCGACAAGGTTCTCGCAGGTCTCCCAGACGCCTGACTCATGGATAAGTTTGATCATTACAACCAAAATTATGCGTTGGAGTGATTGAAGCGACAGATGCGAAAGATCGGTCTCCCGGACGGAGACCGATCTTGACCGCATTGAGCGACGAACCCGAAATCACCGCAGAGACCTTTGTCGACGCAGACCGAGACGAATCCCTCGTCGCGTCGGCGAGCGAGACACCCAGCTCGTTTTTCGACGGCGTCCTCCCCGGCGTGGGTCTCGCCGCGGCGATCGCAGCGGCAGCCTTCGGGCTTCGTCAGCTGCCAGGGCTTGGCGCCTTCAGCCCGATGATCATTGCGATCCTCATCGGTATTCTGTTTCACAATCTCATCGGCACGCCAGCCGTCGCCAAACCGGGCGTCGGCTTTTCCATGCGCCGCATCCTCCGCTTCGCCATCGTTCTGCTCGGCCTGCAGCTGACGGCTGCGCAGGTGATCGAGGTCGGCGGAACCGGGGTCGCCATCATCATCGCAACGCTTCTTTCGACCTTCACCTTCACAGTCTGGTGCGGGAAAAAGCTCGGTGTGGAACGCAAGCTCGCCGAATTGATCGCCGCCGGCACGTCGATCTGCGGGGCCTCCGCCGTCATCGCCACCAACACCGTGACCAACGCCCATGACGAGGACGTCGCCTATGCGGTCGCCTGCGTCACCATCTTCGGCTCGATCGCGATGTTCGCCTACCCGTTCCTCGCTCCGCTCTTAGGTCTCGGACCGCATGCATTCGGGCTGTGGACCGGAGCCTCGGTGCACGAGATCGCCCAGGTGGTCGCGGCCGCCTATCAGAACGGTGCGGAGGCCGGCGAATTCGGCACCATCGCCAAGCTGTCGCGGGTAATGATGCTGGCACCCGTCGTGCTCGGCCTCGGCATTCTCGCCCGCGAGCGTCTCGCCGCCTCTGGCAATTCTGCCGCCCGCGCGCCAGTCCCCTGGTTCGTGCTCGGCTTCATCGCCCTCGTCGGCGTCAACAGCCTCGTGGAAATCCCGGAGACCGCCAAAAGCGAGATCGCGCTTGCCACGACCTTTCTTCTGTCGATGGCGCTCGCCGCGATGGGGCTTGAGACGGATGTGCGCAAGCTCAAGGCGGAAGGCCTGCGCCCTGCGCTTCTCGGCCTCCTCGCCTTCCTTTTCATCTCGACGTTCAGCCTTACTCTGGTGAAGCTTTTCTTCTGAGACTGCGGCCGCCTCAGAACCAGAAGATCAGGACGAGGACCTGCGGCGCCAGGATGCGCAGCACCATGACGAGCGGATAGACCGTCGCATAGGCGAGCGACGGCGCCTCGGAGGGACGGATGGCATTGGCGAAGGCGAGCGCCGGCGGATCGGTCATGCTGCCGGCGAGAAGCCCGCACAATGTCAGGTAATTGAGCCGCACGACGAGGCGGCCGATGAAGCCGATGATGAGAAGCGGGATGATGGTGATGAGGGCGCCATAAAGGAGCCAGATGAGCCCGTCGCCCTCCACGAGGATGGAGACAAAACTCTCACCCGCCTTGAGCCCGACGATGCCGAGAAAGAGCACGATGCCGATCTCGCGCAAGGCGTGATTGGCACTCGACGGCATGAACCAGACGAGCGGGCCGATATGGCCGAGGCGCGACAGGATGATGGCGACGACGAGCGGGCCGCCCGCAAGCCCGAGCTTCACCGGCGCCGGCATGCCCGGAAAAGCGACCGGGATGGAGCCGAAGAGAACACCGAGCGCAATGCCGAGGAAGATCGGCAGGATCTGCACCTGCTCCAGAGCCTGACTGCGGTTGCCGAGGACCTGGGCGGCCTTGTCGAGGTTTCCCGGATGGCCGATGACCGTGCAGATATCACCGAATTGCAGGCGCAGCCCGTCATGCGGGGCGAGCTCGATGCCGGAGCGCGTGACCCGGCTGATGACGACATCGTGGCGGTGCAGGAGATCGGGGCTGCCGAGAGAGGCCCCGAAGACGTTGGAATTTGTGACGACGAAGCGCTTCCACTTCACGTCGGACGGGATCGCCTTCAGATCGGTTTTCGCCTGCTGGCCGAGGATGCGGACCATACCGGGCAGTTTCTCCGCCGGGCCGACGAGAAGAAGGACATCGTTGAGCCGCACCTCCGTCTCCGGATGCGCGACCTCCACGATACCGTCGCGCATGATGCGTGAAACAATGAGGCTCATCTCTTCGAGCCCCGGCAGGGTGCCGATCGTCAGCCCCTGCATGTTGCGGTTGGTGACCTTGACGTTGACGGTCTGCAGTCCCTGCTGCTTCGCCGCCCGCTCCGCTTCGAAGGCCGCCTGCTCGGCTTCGGGCCGAATGCGCAGGACGGCTCGCACGATCCCCATGGTCAGGAGAATGCCGAGAATGCCGAACGGATAGGCGACGGCATAGCCGAGCGCGGGCGCGGCGAGCGCCTCCGGACCCGCGCCGACGCTCGTCAGCATCTGGGTGGCGGCACCGAGCGACGGCGTGTTGGTCGTCGCCCCGGACATCAGGCCGAGCATCACCGGCAGAGGCACGCCCACGATGAGGTGCAATGCGGCCGCGACGATAATGGAGAGAAAGACGAGACCGGCAGCGAGCCCGTTGAGCGCGAGGCCGGAGCGCTTGAGCGCCGAAAAGAAGCCCGGCCCGACCTGGATGCCGATCGAGTAGACGAAGAGGATGAGGCCGAATTCCCGCAGGAAATGCGCCACTTCCGGATCGACGGTGAAGCCGAGATGGCCCCAGACGATGCCGGCGAAGAGCACACCGCCAATGCCGAGGGAGACGGAGCCGATCCGCACATTGCCGAGAGCAAGGCCGGTGACGGCGACGAGGCAAAGCACCACGAGGCCGCTTGCGACGGGATCGAGGCCGGAAAGGAGGGCGGAAAAATCCATCACGAAGGTCCGCTGGCGGGCAGAGGGGAAGAGGAGCCCGCGACTACGCAGACATCTGCCTTGAAACCCGACAGGGACCTTCCGCCTGCGTGCTGGGCCGGACCTTGCGGCGGCGATCCGCGGCGGGATCTCGAAGCGAACACCGCGCGCGCCGCCTCTAGCACGGCGACTGGCCTCCCGTCATCGTCGGCCCGACGCGACATCTCCGCCATCGAGGCCTCAACCACGAAAAACGCGTCGGTCTGGTGCAAGTCGGGTGGGGCGATCACGTCTCACTCGGCAGCCTATGGCGGGAGGCGCGAGCATCGGCGATTTGAGGCGGCCATTCAAGGCCGAGGGTCGACAGCGTCCGGCGCCTTGCTTCCCGCCACCAGAGCAATCGCCGACAAGGCCGGAAGAACGGCGGCCCCGCGAAGACGCGCCAAGACCCAGGCAGCGTTGGGCAGCCTTTGCGAAGAAGCGAATGGCGGGAGAGGAAATGGATTGCCGCGCGGTCGATACGCCGATGCGAGCAAATACGGTGCCCGCTGAGGTAAGCCTCGCGACGCGCGTGATTTGCTGGACGCGAAATCACGAGAAAACTGGAGCGGGCGATGGGATTCGAACCCACGACCCCAACCTTGGCAAGGTTGTGCTCTACCCCTGAGCTACACCCGCATCCATCGCTGCACCGCCGTGCGGCGGGAGCGGTCGCCTATATGGCGCAAGCGATTGGCCATTGCAACACCTGAAATGCGTTGATCGCGAGAACAATTTTCTCGGGCTGAGATCGGCCGCTCTTCCGCCCTCCCCTCTCCTGCGCACAGCCCGCCGGGGCTGTCGCCGCCGCCTTGCCTTGTGCCCGTGTCCGGCCTTGGTTATGGCGACGCCTTTACGAAGCTTGCGGGGCAAGAGACATGGCGAAAGGTCGCGCCGAACTGATGGCGTTCCTCGAAGAGATCGGCATTTCGACGGAAACGATGGAACACCCGCCGCTCTTCACCGTGGAGGAATCGAAACGCCTGCGCGGCACGATCGAGGGCGCCCACACCAAGAACCTCTTCTTGAAGGACAAGAAGGACCAGATCTTTCTACTCGTGGCCAAGGAAGATGCCGAGATCGATATGAAGACGCTTCATAAGCGGCTCGGATCGGCGCGCCTCTCCTTCGGCAAGCCGGAGCTTTTGGAGGAGCTCTTGGGCGTGCGTCCGGGCTCCGTCACACCGTTTTCCGTCATCAACGACGAGGCGGGACGCGTCACTGTTCTCCTGGACGAGTCTCTCCTCTCCTACGACGTCCTGAATTTCCATCCGCTGGAAAACACCGCGACGACCAAGATCGGCCGTGACGATCTCTTCACTTTTCTGAAGGCGACCGGCCACGAGCCGCAAATCCTGGCCGCATCCGGCGATGCGGCCTGATCCGATCATCCTGCGTCGCGCTGAAAAGCAGGACCGCGCCGCCCTCAACGCCCTGACGCAGGCCTCCGCCGCCTATCGCGGGCACTACCGGGCGATGCTCGACGGCTATGCGATCAGTGAAGCCCAGATCGCCAAGGACATCTTCATCCTGGCGGAACAGGCCGGCAAAATCCTGGGCTATTACAGCCTGACGACGACGCCGGCGCCGGAACTCGATCTCCTCTTCGTCGCCAACGAGGCGCAGGGAACCGGGCTGGGCGCGGCCCTCATCGCCGATTTGAAGCGTGAAGCGGCCGCGCGCGGCATCCGAGCCATCAAGATCATCTCGCATCCGCCGGCGCAGGCCTTCTACGAAAAGATGGGCGCGCGGGTCGTTGGTCAGGAGCCAGCGTCCGGGCCCGTCTCATGGACACGACCCATCCTTGAACTCGCCCTCTGCGATGAAAGCTCGAGCGACAGGCGGGCGCGCGGCGACATCGCCCCTCAAGGCGACGCCTGACCCGATTGCTTTCCCGGCTACGATCGCCACATATCGCCACGACACATGGAAGGAAGCCGCAAATGAGCGCAGAAGGATTCATCCTCGGCGGCCAGACGAGCGCCCCGCAGTCCCAAAACGACACCTCCGGTCTCATCAAGGAGACCACCACGCAGGCCTTTCGCGCCGACGTCATGGAGGCCTCGCGCGAGGTTCCGGTTCTGGTCGATTTCTGGGCCCCCTGGTGCGGCCCGTGCAAGCAGCTGACGCCGATCCTCGAAGCCGCGGTGAAGAAGGCCCGCGGCAAGGTGAAGCTCGTCAAGATGAACATCGACGATCACCCGGAGATCGCCGGCCAGCTCGGGATTCGCTCCATCCCGGCCGTGATCGCGTTCAAGGACGGCCAGCCTCTCGACGGCTTCATGGGCGCTCTTCCCGAAAGCCAGGTCATGGATTTCCTGCAGCGGATTGCGGGACCCGTCGGACCGAGCTCCGCCGAGGCAGCCCTCGCCGCGGCAGATGCCGAACTGGAAGGCGGCAATCCGGCAGGGGCTGCCAATCTCTATGCCCAGACACTGCAGGAAGAGCCGGAGAACGCGGCAGCCCTGGCCGGCCTCGTCCGCTGCGAGATCAGCCTCCACAATCTCGATGCGGCACGGGCGCTACTCGACGGGATCGAACCAGCGCTCGCCAACAACGAAGCTCTCGTGCAGGCGCGCGCAGCGCTCGAACTGGCGGAGCAATCTGAAAGCCTCGGCGATCCCAACGCCCTCAAAGCACGGCTCGAGCAGGATCCCGCAGACCATCAGGCGCGCTTCGACCTGGCACTCATCCTCAATGCACGTGGCGATCGCATGGGCGCGGCGGAATGTCTCCTCGAGATCGTGCGCCGCGACCGCGAATGGAACGATCAGGCGGCGCGCAAGCAGCTTGTGCAGTTCTTCGAAGCCTGGGGAAACAAGGATCCGGCGACGGCTAAGTCCCGTCAGCGCTTGTCGTCTCTGCTTTTCGCCTAGTTCTAGACTGGAAAGCATTTGACGAGGTGTTGCGAATGGCCATCCAGGCCGGAAATCGCTGTTACAGAGATCCATCCGACCTTCCCGACAGGATCCCGGTGTTCCCGCTCTCCGGCGCCTTGCTGCTGCCGAGCGGGCAATTGCCGCTGAACATCTTCGAGCCGCGCTACGTCGCCATGATCGACGACGCGCTGCGCGGAGAGCGGCTCATCGGGATGATCCAGCCGGTGATCGGGTGCAGTGAGGATTGTCACACGGCCCCTCTCTGCCAGGTGGGCTGCGCCGGGCGGCTGACCCAGATCGCCGAAACGGGTGATGGACGCTATCTCGTGACCCTCACCGGCGTATCGCGCTTCGTGATCCGGCAGGAGCTTGAAACGGAAGCCGACTACCGCGCCTGTCAGGTGTGTTTTGAGAAGTTCACGTCCGATCTTCAGCCGCGCCAGGGCGAGGAGGAGATCGATCGGACGGCCCTTCTTTCGGCGTTCCGCAGCTATCTCACCGCCCATGACCTCGAAGCCGATTGGGAAAGCGTCGAACGCGCCTCGAATGTCGGCCTGCTCACAGCTTTGTGCATGATGAGCCCGTGGGGCCCAGCCGAAAAGCAGGCGCTTCTGGAGGCACCGAGCCTGAAAGAGCGGGCGGAGACGTTGATCGCCATCGCCGAATTGTCGCTGGCAGGCTCGCACGATCAGGCACCCGTGCAATAGTGGGTCGAGACGAGAACATGCAGGAGGAGAGGATGATGCGCGAAGAGGCCGCCAGACCGCCGGATGAAACGTCAAGCCGGCGTCAGGTCGATCCGAAGCTCTTGGAAATTCTCGTCTGCCCGGTCACCCGCACGACGCTCGAATACGATCGCGAGCGACAGGAGCTCGTCAGCCGCGCTGCCAGGCTTGCCTATCCGATCCGCGACGGCATTCCGATTCTGCTTGAAGAAGAGGCCCGTCGCCTGGAAGATTAGGCGGAAGCAGGGGGGCGCAGGTGGCAAAAAAGCGCGGCGCGGAAAGCCGCGAGCGGCTCGTCAACGCCGCTGCCGATCTCTTCTGGCAGAAGGGTTTTGCGACGACCTCGCTCGCCGAGATCGGAGCGGCAGCGGGCGTTCCGCTCGGCAACATCTATTATTATTTTCGCTCCAAGGCGGCTCTCGCCGAGGCCGTCGCAGCAATCATGGCCGAGCAGATGCAAGCGGCGCTCGAGGAGATCGCCGAAGCGGCGGACGCCCCTGACGCGCGTCTCGTCGCCCTCGTCGATCTTCTCTCGCATTCCGTCGCCACACGCACCGAGCGCGGCTGTCCGATCCGCAGAGCCTCGGCGGAGTTTCGCGATCCGGCTCCCGAGGCATCGGCACGGGCCGCCGCAATCCTCGCCCATCTTGAAGCATGGCTCACAAACGAGCTGGCACGCATCGGCGCGAGCCCGGCCGACGCTCAGGCATCTGCGGCCAAAGCCTTGATTCTGTGGCAGGGCGGCATTGCCCTCGCCGAAGCGCGCCGCGACGAGGCACCGCTCAGGCAGGCGCTTCAGGATATGCGCGAGCTTTTCCGCGAGGCGGCACGACAGAACCTCAGTGGCGAGAGAGCTGGAGCTCCGCTCTCAGCCGCTCCGGGACGAACGACAGGCTTCTAGCGCATTCGCCCGCGCTAAAGCGCCTCGCCGCGCATCAGCCGGGGCAGTTCGCCGCCAAGGCCAGCCGCCTCTTTGATGAAATTCTGCTTCAGGAAGGGCAGACGGTCGACGATCCCGAGGCCGACCGAGCGGGCCGTCCGCAGCATCTTGTTTTCCTTGGAGAAGAGCCGGTTGAGGACATCGGTCGTCACGCCCATCTGCCAGCTGTCGAACCGGCGCCATTGTTCATAGCGCTTCAAGGTCTCGATATGCCCGATATCGAGACCGAGTCGATTGGCATCGACAACGATCTCCGCAAGCGCCGCCGCATCCCGGAAACCGAGATTGAGTCCCTGGCCGGCAACCGGATGAATGCCGTGCGCCGCATCGCCGAGAAGCGCGAAATGCGGACGCACGAAATCGCGCGCCAGCGTGAGCCCGAGCGGATAGCCCTGCCGCGGACCGTCGAGCGAAAGCTCGCCAAGATGATGGCCGAAGCGCCGCTCCAGCTCGATCTGAAACACGAACTCGTCTTCGGCGAGGAGCTTTTTGGCGTCGGCCTCGCGCTCGGTCCAGACGAGAGAGGAACGATTGCCCTTGAGCGGCAGAATGGCAAAGGGCCCTGAGGGCAGAAAATGCTCCCGGGCGACACCGTGATGGGGCCGCTCATGCGCGACCGTGACCACGATCGCCATCTGCTTGTAGCGCCAGGAGACGGTGGCGATCCCGGCCTTGCCACGCAGCCCCGATCGCACGCCGTCGGCGGCGACGAGAAGGCGCGCATCGACCCGTTTGCCGGAACCAAGCGAAAGCGCGACTGAGCTTCCCTCGACGGTGAAATCCCGCACCGTCTCCGGGGCGACGATCTCAATGCCCGCCGCAACGCTCGCGTCCTGCAAGGCCCCGGTCAAAACGCCATTCGGCACCATATGCGCGAAGGGTTCGCCATCGGAGAGCGGCTCCTGGAAGGTGAGGAAAATCGGGCGCACGGCATCGCCGGTGGCGCTGTCGGTGATCTCCATGGCGTTGATCGGCTGCGCCTCGTCGGCCACGTGCCCCCAGACACCGAGCGTCTCGAGCATGCGCTTGGCAGCCGCCGCGATCGCAGAGGCCCTTTGATCGGCGCCGGCAGGTTTTCTCCCGGCGGCATCGATGAGCATGACATCGAGGTCCGGCGCGCCGCGCTTGATGGCAAGCGCCGCCGTAAGCCCGGCCGACCCACCACCCGCAATCACCACATCCGCACGCTTGCTGTCCGCCATTCTCGCCCTCTTCTTCCAATTATCCGCGACGGCCACGCCGCCATCTCTGTTCAGGCTTTCGCCCTGCTTGACTTACGCCCTTCTTGACTTCCAGGCGCCGCGCGACAACGGTTGCGCCCGCTTCGGCTCTGCCGATCCCGCCTTAGGATTATGCTCCGGGTTCATCAACATGACGGACGGAATTCAAACCTTGCTCGACATTCTCGACCTGGAGACGCTGGAGCACAACCTCTTTAGGGGCCGCAGCCCGCAGTCGGGTTGGCAGCGCGTCTTCGGGGGCCAGGTGATCGGACAGGCATTGGTCGCGGCCACGCGCACGGCGCCCCTCGACCGGCACGCCCATTCGCTGCACGGCTATTTCCTGCGCCCCGGCGATCCCACGGTCCCGATCATCTACGAGGTCGACCGCATCCGGGACGGCTCGAGCTTTTTGACCCGCAACGTCATCGCCGTCCAGCATGGCGAAGCGATCTTCACCATGTCGGCGTCCTTCCAGAAGGAAGAAGGCGGCTTTGAGCATCAACGGCCCATGCCGGACGTGCCGGCCCCTGAGGATTTGATGTCGGAGGCAGAGTTCAAAGAGCTGGTGATGAAGAGCCAGGCGCCCGACGCGGTCAAAGCCTATTGGAGCCGCGAGCGCCCGATCGAGTTCCGCCCCGTCGATCTCGATCATTACGTGGCGCGACGCGCCCTGCCGCCGCGCCAGGACGTGTGGTTCCGCGCCAACGGGCCGATCCCGGCCATCAGCGCCCTGCACAAATGCGCCCTCGCTTACGCCTCGGATATGACGCTCCTCGATACGGCGCTCTTTCCGCATGGACGTTCGGTTTTCTCCGTCGACATGCAGGTGGCAAGCCTCGACCACGCGATGTGGTTCCATCGCCCCTTCGACGCCACCAACTGGCTTCTCTACACCCAGACGAGTCCGTCGGCCTCCTCCGCCCGCGGCCTGTCGCTGGGCGCGATCTACACGCGTGACGGCACGCTCGTGGCCTCCGTTGCCCAGGAAGGTCTCATCCGGCCACGCCCGCGAAAAGAGTGATGCTTTCTTAGGCAACTGACGCGCCTGAGGGCGCGGATCGCATCTTTCACCTCTCCAGAACCCAGAGAAGCCCTGCCCGTCGGCGCGGCGAATGCTCAAGCATTATGCCGCAGCCCGCATCCTTGCGGGAGCGTCGATAGTGGCAGGCGCAACCACGGCGGCACAAAGAACGGGCAGCGCTGAGCCTCGCCCGCGCCGCCGCAGCTGGGGAGATCGAAGCGATGAAACTGATCATGGCGATCATCAAGCCGTTCCGGCTCGATGCAGTGCGCGATGCCCTTACCGAAATCGGCGTCCAGGGCCTCACCGTCTCTGAGGTGAAGGGCTACGGACGCCAGAAGGGACACACGGAAGTTTACCGCGGCACGGAATATGCAGTCAGCTTTCTGCCGAAGCTGAAGATCGAAGTCGTCGTCGAGGCTGCGAGCGCGAGCCGCGCGGTCGCAGCCATCACGGCCGCCGCCGAAAGCGGTCAAATTGGCGACGGCAAGATTTTCGTCGTCAACGTCGAACAGGCGGTCCGCATCCGCACGGGAGAGACCGACAACGAGGCGCTCTGACGGCAACAGGCTTTTGGGAGAGAGGACAGTCAATGAACAAGCGGGGAATTTTATGGGGGGCGGGCCTGATCGGCGCCTTTGCCTTGCTCGGTGTCGAGCCGAGTTGGGCCCAGGACGCGACCGAGCCCGCTCTCGACAGCGGCGACACCGCCTGGATGCTGACATCGACCGCACTCGTGCTGATGATGACGATACCCGGGCTCGCGCTGTTTTACGGCGGCATGGTGCGTAAAAAGAACGTTCTGGCAACCGCCATGCAAAGCTTCGCCATCTGCTGCCTGGCGACGGTTCTTTGGATGGTATGCGGCTATTCGCTGGCCTTCACCGACGGGGGCGCCTTCAACGCCTATGTCGGCGGCTTGTCGAAAATGCTTCTGGCGGGCGTCGGCAGCGACGCCTTGAGCGGCACCATCCCCGAGACGGTCTTCATGACCTTCCAGATGACCTTCGCCATCATCACGCCGGCCCTCATCACTGGCGCTTTCGCCGACCGCATGAAGTTCTCGGCCATGCTGTGGTTCATCGGCTTGTGGAGCCTCATCGTTTATGCCCCCGTCACCCATTGGGTCTGGGGCGGCGGCTTTCTTGCCAATGCGGGCGTGCTCGACTTCGCGGGCGGCACGGTCGTCCACATCAATGCCGGTGTCGCCGGCCTCGTGGCAGCCCTCGTTCTCGGCAAACGCCGCGGCTTCGGCTCGGAGAACATGGCGCCGCACAACCTCGTCCTGTCGATCATCGGTGCCTCGCTTCTGTGGGTCGGCTGGTTCGGCTTCAACGCAGGCTCCGCGCTGGCCGCCAACGGCACTGCCGGCATGGCGATGGCGGTGACGCAGATCGCCACGGCGACTGCTGCTCTTGCCTGGATGTTCGGCGAATGGGCCGTGCGCGGCAAACCGAGCGTCCTCGGCATCATTTCCGGCGCCGTGGCAGGCCTCGTCGCCATCACCCCGGCCTCGGGCTTCGTCGATCCGACCGGGGCGCTCATCATCGGCGCTGCCGCCGGCCTCGTCTGCCTGTGGGCGGTGGTCTGGCTGAAACCGATGCTCGGCTATGACGATTCGCTCGACGCCTTCGGCGTCCACGCTGTCGGCGGCATCGTCGGAGCTCTTCTGACCGGCGTCTTCGCCCGCGAAGCGATCGGCGGCACGCCGGGCCTCATCGAAGGCAATGCGGGCCAGGTGATGACGCAGGTCTACGGCATCGCGGCGACGATCGCCTGGACGGCCATCTGCTCGTTCGTGATCCTGAAAGTCATCGATATCACGGTCGGCACCCGCGTCTCGCCGGAAGTCGAAACCGAGGGTCTCGACGTCAATCTTCACGGCGAAGTGGTTCAGTAATCACCCGCGAGCACGTTATCGAAGGACCCGGCCGCGCTGCGGCCGGGTTTTATTTTTGCCCTTGGCGAAGAGACCAGCCCCACTACTCTCTTCTGCCGTCTTTGCGCCGCCCTGCTGCCGTATTGACTGGCGCAACTTTAAGCAAAATGGCAATTTTGCACATCTCGTAGGCAATTTTCACGACGCGACCTGCAAACCGCTCCAGTTTGTGGGGATTCCGTAAGTGACTCACGGCACTTAGCAAATTGTTCCCGATTCTGGCACGCGGCTTGTAAAGAAAGGCGCGTAAGGCGGCGGTCCAGACGCGTCGTCCGGATGGTCGGCCGCACGCCGGCCCAGCCAAAGGGAGATTGTGACCGAGATGAAATTGATCATTGCGATCATCAAACCTTTCAAGCTCGACGAGGTGCGTGAAGCCCTCACGGAGCTTGGGGTGCAGGGCCTCACCGTGACGGAAGTGAAGGGTTACGGCCGGCAAAAGGGGCACACGGAAATCTACCGCGGCGCAGAATACGCGGTGAGCTTCCTGCCCAAACTGAAGATCGAGGTCGTCGTCGATTCCGCCAATGCGGATCGGGTGGTGGAGGCGATCGCCGCCGCCGCCAAGAGCGGCCAGATCGGCGACGGCAAAATCTTCGTCGTCAACGTCGAACAGGCGGTGCGCATCCGCACCGGGGAAACCGACGCGGAGGCTCTCTGACGATGACGTCGGAGAACGGGAGAGAGGGACACTTCATGAAGAACAAACACTGGCTTAAGGCGGTGCCGGCGATTGCGGCCATTGCCGCCATCGCCGCCGTGCAGCCGGCCCTGGCACAGGACGCTGCAGCGCCTGCGGCCGAGGCTGCTCCGGCCGCCGATGCGGCGGCTATCGCTTTCACCTTCAACACGTTTTCTTTCCTCGTCACGGGCTTCCTCGTGATGTGGATGGCAGCAGGCTTCGCCATGCTGGAGGCGGGGCTCGTACGCTCCAAGAACGTCTCCATGCAGTGCCTCAAGAACATCGGCCTCTACTCGGTCGCCGGCCTGATGTTCTGGGTGATCGGCTACAACCTCATGTACATGAACGTGGACGGCGGCTATTTCGGCGTCCCGATCCCGAAGGCGATCCCGGATCCGGCCAGTGAGACGAGCGGCGATTATGCGGCTGCGTCAGACTGGTTCTTCCAGATGGTCTTCTGCGCCACCGCAGCCTCCATCGTCTCCGGCACGCTCGCCGAGCGCATCAAGCTGTGGCCGTTCATGATCTTCACCGTGATCCTGACCGGCATCATCTATCCGATCACCGGCTCCTGGCAGTGGGGCGGTGGCTGGCTGTCCGAGATGGGCTTCTCCGACTTCGCGGGTTCCACGCTCGTCCACTCCGTCGGTGGCTGGTGTGCCCTGACCGGCGCGGTCATTCTGGGCGCCCGCCGCGGCAAGTTCGGGCCGAACGGCGCCGTGCACCCCTTCCCCGGCTCCTCGATCCCGCTCGCCACGCTCGGCACGTTCATTCTCTGGCTCGGCTGGTTCGGCTTCAACGGCGGCTCCCAGCTTGCCCTTGACGGCTTCGAGAACGCCTCCGCGATCTCGCGCATCTTCGTCAACACCAACCTCGCCGCCGCGTCGGGCGTCGTGGTGGCGATGATCCTGACCCAGGTCGTCTACAAGAAGGTCGACGTGACGATGGCCCTCAACGGCGCCCTCGCCGGTCTCGTCTCGATCACGGCCGAACCGCTCGCCCCCTCCGTGCCGACCGCTCTCTTCGTCGGTGCCGTCGGTGGCCTCATCGTGGTCCTGGTCGTGCCGCTCCTCGACAAGCTGAAGATCGACGACGTCGTCGGTGCCATCCCGGTCCACCTCGTCGCCGGCATCTGGGGCACGATCATCGTGCCGCTGTCCAACGCCGACACGAACTACGTCACCCAGGCGATCGGCATCGCCTCGATCGGCGTCTTCTGCGTCGTCGTCAGCACCATCATCTGGCTCGTCCTCAAATTCACCGTCGGCCTCAGGGTCAGCGAGGAAGAAGAGGCTCTGGGTCTCGACGCGGTGGAAATCGGCGTCGAAGCCTACCCGGAATTCGGCGTCGGCTCGCAGCGCGTCTAAATTCCACACAAAGCTTTCTGCGATGCGGCCCGGGCACAACGCCCGGGCCGTTTTCTTTTGCAAGGGCGCTCAGGGCCGCTCTGGTTAACAAGCGTTTAACCCAGCCCGCCTATTGTCGCGGAAGTCCACCAACGCAGGGACGAACGATCTCCCATGGCCTTCGGCGCAAGCAGCGAGTTTTTCCATTCCACCTATGCCCTCCGTCGCATGGCGGTTCGGCGCATCGTGCAGCTGGCGGGCTTCGTGCTCTTCCTTTTGCTGGCGATGATGGTGCTGTCTCTGGCCACCTGGAAGGTCGCAGACCCGAGTCTCTCGAACATCACCGATGCGCCTGTCGGCAATCTCCTAGGGGCATGGGGGGCGAACTTCGCTGACCTCGCCATGCAGTTCTTCGGGCTCGGCATCATCGCGCTCCTTCTGCCGCCCGCGCTTCTGGCGCTGGCGCTTCTGCGCATGCGCGTTCCCGCCCAGCCCTTCCAGCAGATCGGCTTTTGGCTTGCGGGAACGGCCGTTACCGCGCTGGCACTCGCCTGTCTGCCGGTGCCGCAATCATGGCCTCTCCCGATCGGCATCGGCGGCGCCGTCGGCGACATCATGCTGCGCCTGCCGACCTGGATCTTTGGCGATCCTCTCATCATCGGCATGCGCGCGGCGATCGGCGTCCTGGCGACCGGCATCGGCCTTGGCCTTCTCTTTGCCGCTGCGAAGTCCCGTCCGATCGGTGACGCGGCCCATGCGCCGATGAACACCCCCGCAGCCCTTGATGAAGCCGAGGACGAAGACGACATCGACCTCTCCGATGAGGACGCGCCGCGCGGCGGCCTGTCCGTGGTCGCGGGCTTCGTCATGCATCACGGCTTTTCAGCGCTTTCTGCGGTGAGCCGTGGTCTGCGTCGCGGCTCGCATCGCGCCGTGCGCGCAGCGCTGGAACGTTCCGAGCGCCCGGCCACCATCGCGGGCACCCGCCACGAACCTTCGCTGGCCGCAAGCGACATGCCGTTCGACGCCTATGAGGAAGAGGATTACGACGACGAGGAGACCTACGAGGAGCCGCAGGCCTCCTCGCTCGTCACCGCGCCGGCGCCGAAGCTGAAGCCGAGCCGTCGCGCCAAGCGGGAATCGCAGCCGTCGCTTCTGCCCTCAGACAGCTATGAGCACCCGCCCCTGCACATGCTCGCCGATCCGGACCCCAAGGGCAGCCTCAATCACGATCCCGCAGCCCTGGAGAAGAACGCCCGCGCTCTGGAAGGCGTCCTGGAAGACTTCGGCGTGCGCGGCGAGATCATCAATGTGCGCCCCGGACCGGTCGTCACGCTTTACGAGCTTGAGCCCGCGCCCGGCATCAAATCCTCCCGTGTCATCGGCCTCGCCGACGACATCGCCCGCTCCATGAGCGCGATCGCCGCCCGCGTCGCCGTCATCCCCGGGCGCAATGTCATCGGCATCGAATTGCCGAACGCCCGCCGTGAAACCGTCTTCCTCAAGGAGATCCTGGGCTCGGTCGATTTCGAGAAGAGCCGGGCACGTCTGGCGCTCGCGCTCGGCAAGACGATCGGCGGCGAGCCCGTCATCACCGATCTCGCCAAGATGCCTCACCTGCTCGTCGCCGGCACCACGGGCTCCGGTAAATCGGTGTCGATCAACACGATGATTCTGTCGATCCTCTACCGGCTGACGCCCGAGCAGTGCCGCCTGATTCTGATCGATCCGAAGATGCTGGAACTCTCCGTCTATGACGGCGTCCCGCACCTCCTCACCCCCGTCGTCACCGATCCGAAGAAGGCGGTCGTCGCGCTCAAATGGACCGTCCGTGAGATGGAAGAGCGCTACAAGCAGATGTCGAAGGTGGGCGTCCGCAACATCGACGGCTTCAACCAGCGTATCGCCACGGCAAAGAAGAAGGGCGAAGTGATTCGCCGCACTGTGCAGACCGGCTTCGACCACGATTCGGGCGAGGCGATCTTCGAGACAGAGGAACTCGAGCTCGAGCCGATGCCCTATATCGTCGTCATCATCGACGAGATGGCCGATCTCATGATCGTAGCGGGCAAGGAGATCGAAGGCGCCGTGCAGCGTCTCGCCCAGATGGCCCGCGCCGCCGGCATTCATGTCATCATGGCGACGCAGCGCCCCTCGGTCGACGTCATCACCGGCACGATCAAGGCGAACTTCCCGACCCGCGTCTCCTTCCAGGTCACCTCGAAGATCGATTCGCGCACCATCCTTGGTGAGCAGGGCGCCGAACAGCTTCTCGGCCAGGGAGATATGCTCTTCATGGCGGGCGGCGGTCGCATTCAGCGCGTGCACGGCCCCTTCGTCAGCGACGAGGAGGTCGAAGAGGTCGTGGCGCATCTGAAGGGCCAGGGCGTGCCGGATTACCGCGACGCCATCACCGACGAGGAAGCGGAAGGCGAAACGGGTTGGGACGCACTCGCCGGATCCGACGATTCCAACGATATCTACGACAAGGCGGTCGCCATCGTCTTGCGCGACCGCAAGGCCTCGACCTCATATGTCCAGAGGCGGCTTTCGATCGGCTACAACCGCGCCGCTTCCATTATCGAGCGCATGGAAAACGAAGGGCTGATCAGCGCGGCCAACCACGCAGGAAAGCGTGAGATCCTCGTCGGGGAAGAGGCAGCCTGAGCGGATTTCCGCCACCTTTGGCTGGTCTTACCGTTTTCATGCCCGACATTTCCGGTTCACGACCTTTGCGATCCTTGGAGGATCTGATGCGCATCCTATCGAAGACACTCGCCGCCATGGCCGTCGGCGTCGTGGCGCTCGGCCTCGCCGCCGGCTCCGCCTTTGCCTTCACCGCAGACCAGCAGCAGGCGCTAGCGTCGATCTCGGCCAAGCTCGCCAATCTCAAGACGATGCACGGCGAATTCATCCAGTTCGGCCCGACCGGCGAGAAGAGCCAGGGCAAGTTCTATATCGAGCGTCCCGGCCGGATCCTTTTCGACTACGACCCACCCTCCAAGTTGAAGGTGAAGTCGGACGGCAAATCGGTTCTCGTGCGCGATGCGAGCATGAAGACCGACGATCTGTGGCCTTTGTCCAAGACGCCGCTCAAATTCCTCCTCGACGATCAGCTCAATCTCGCCAAGTCGAGCCGGGTGCGCGGCGTTCAGGTCGAATCCGATCTGATCCAGGTGGTCATCGTCGACGATGCGCAGTTCGGCGGCGGGACGCTCACATTGTTTTTCGATCCGTCCACTTACGAGCTTCGTCAATGGACGGTGCGCGATGCACAGGGCCTCGACACCACGGTCGCGCTCTACAATGTGGAGACCGGCCGACCGCTTTCGCCAGAGCTTTTCAAGATCAACTACAGCGGCGTCACGAACCGGGCGCGTGAGCGGTCTCTTGGTGATTAAATCTTTCTGAGAGATATTTTTTTCGCCTTTCTTTCAGGCTACAAATCTTTGTGTCGGAAGCTGGGGTTGTCTCAGCGACAAGAAGCCCCATCTCTCCGCCGCGGAGATCGACCCGGCCGATACAACGCCCCCCGTCTCGCTCGGGTCTGATCAGCCGGATTTTATCCGGTTCGTTCCCGCGAAGGCGCCCAGGCTCCACGCTTGGGCGCCTTTCTATTTCAGAAAAGCTCTGGGCTTTCCTGTTGACCTCGCGCGCAGCGACTGGATTTCCGTGTCGCGGCAGGCCATTCGAAAGAGATGTCACTCTCAATCGCCACCTGGAACATCAATTCGGTGCGCCTGCGCATCGGTCTCATTCTTCAGTTTCTTGCCGAGCATCAGCCGGATGTGCTCTGCCTGCAGGAAACCAAATGCCCGGACGCCCTCTTCCCGGAGAAGGCCTTCCGCGAGGCGGGCTACCCCCACCTCGCCCTCTCCGGGCAGAAGGGCTACAACGGCGTCGCCATCGTCTCGCGCCGTCCCCTCTTCGGCGTCGATCGCAATCATTTCTGCGACCGCATCGATTGCCGTCACATCGAGGCAAAGGTCGAGTCCGGCCAGCAGCATGTGACGTTGCACAATTTCTACGTCCCGGCGGGTGGCGACGAGCCGGACCCCGACAAGAACGTGAAATTTGCCCACAAGCTCGCCTTCATCGAGGAATTGACGCAGGCCGCAGAAAGGCTGGCGCAGCCGGGCTCGATCCTTGTGGGGGATCTCAACATCGCCCCCCTCGAGACCGATGTCTGGTCTCACCGCCAGCTCCTGAAAGTCGTGAGTCACACCCCTGTCGAAACGGAGGGGCTCCTGCGCTTCCAGGCGGCCGGCCCGTGGGTCGACGTCATGCGCCGCTTCGTGCCGCCGGAAGAGAAGCTCTTCACCTGGTGGAGCTATCGCTCGCCCAATTGGGAAGCCTCGGACCGTGGGAGACGTCTCGATCATATCTGGGCGGCAACCGATGTGGCCGCCCGTGCGCAAGGCATCAAGGTCATCAAGGAAGCGCGCGGCTGGGAACGTCCCTCCGACCACGTGCCCGTGATCGCGACCTTCGCCGAAGCCTGAAACGTCCAGACAACGAAGGGCTTATGATCCCGCAGTGCCGAGGCGTAGCCCGGCCCGTTTGATCTCCTCGACCGTGTCGGCAAGCCCTTCCGTCAGCTTGTCGCGCAAGGCTTCGGCGATATCGGGATATTCGTCGAGAAGCCGCTTGAACATCGACCGGCGGATCTGCAGCACGCTGGAATTTTCCGCTGCGACGATGGTCTCGTGCGCCTTCATTTCGGTGATGAGTGCGAGATCGCCGATGAGGGCGCCTCGCTCGAAGCGCCGCGCCGGTCGTCCCTCTTCCTCGCCGCCCCGGCGGTCACTGCGCGCAAGGAGGAGGCCGTCACTGACGAGATAGGCCGAGTGCTGCGGCCGCCCAGCTTCCACCACGACCTCGTCTTTGCGCACATGCCGGCTTTCCGCCGAGAAGGCGATCAAGCGCAGATGATCGTCCTCGAAGCCCCTGAAGAAGGCGGATTCGTGCAGGAGCTGGACGTCGGATCCGAGGCTCACGCGGCTCTCCTAGGTGCGTGCAAGCTTGTAGCCGCCGGCCTCGGTAACGAGGATCTCGGCGTTCGAAGGATCCTTCTCGATCTTCTGCCTGAGGCGGTAGATATGGGTCTCGAGCGTATGGGTGGTGACCCCGGAATTGTAGCCCCACACTTCCGAAAGAAGCGTGTCACGTGACACCGTCGCCTCGCTGGCGCGGTAGAGATATTTCAAGATCGCGGTCTCTTTTTCCGTCAGGCGGACCTTTCCGCCAGACGCGTCGAGGAGGACTTTTGCGGCGGGACGAAACGTGTAGGGACCGATGGCAAAGGTCGCATCTTCGCTTTGTTCGTGCTGGCGCAGATGCGCCCGGATGCGGGCAAGGAGGACGGCGAAACGAAATGGCTTCACGACGTAATCATTGGCCCCGGCCTCAAGGCCGAGCACGGTGTCGGAATCGGTGTCGTGCCCGGTCAGCATCACGATCGGAACATTCACACCGCTCTTGCGCAGCAATTTGACGGCTTCTCGTCCGTCCATATCCGGCAATTCGACGTCCATGATGATGAGGTCGACATGGGTTTCCTTGGCGCTCTTGATGCCGGCTGCGGCGGTCGTTGCCGAAGCGAGCTCGAACTCCTCGTAAAGCGCGAGCTGCTCGGTCAAGGCTCCGCAGAGCTCCTTGTCATCATCGACAATGAGAATTCGTCTGGCCGTCATTCGCGCCTTATCTCCGCCCGGAATCGTCAATTTTGCAATTTAGGCTAAGTTCCCTGCCCTCGCCAGCCTTGCACCTCAGCCCATCAAGCACGCATTCTTGAACAATGTTGCCTCCCGACCCCCGCTTTCGCCCGCAATCGCGCCGCAAACAGCCGAAACGAGCTGCCGCGGCGTCAAGCCGCACGGCCTCTCAACCCACCTTCCCCGAACATATCTATGTGCGGCCGTTGCCAAGCCCCGCGCACGCCGCCTTGCTGACGTTTCGAGGCCTCACCCTGCGCTGCGCCATCGGCCGCACTGGCGTGACGCACGCCAAGCAGAAGCGCGAAGGCGACGGGAAGAGCCCGATCGGGCGATATGTCTTCGAATGGTGCGCACTGCGGCCCGACAGAAGACCGCCGATGCCGCGCTCGCAGCTTCCGACAATCGTGTTGCGGCGAAGCGACGGCTGGTGCGACGAGGCAACCTCGCTCTCCTACAATCGCGCCGTGCGCCTGCCTGTCAGCATCTCGGCAGAAGCGATGTGGCGACCGGACGGGCTCTATGATGCGGTGATCGGCCTCTCCCACAACACTGCGCCACGGCAGCGACGGATGGGGAGTGCCATCTTCTTCCACCTCGCGCGGCCCGGTCTTCAAGCGACGGAAGGCTGTGTCGCCATACCGCGCTCGGCCATGCGCCTGATCCTGCCGTTTCTGTCGGAGAGGACGCAGATGGTGATCCTGGCGCCGGCAGACTCCGGTCGCCCGAAACGCGTGTGAGGACCGACAGCGAGCGACCGCTCAGGGACGCGGCCTTGAGCCGAAGATCGCGCTGCCGACGCGCACATGGGTCGCGCCGAGCGCGATCGCCGTCTCGAAATCGGCGCTCATGCCCATCGAGAGCTTCTTGAGACCGAGCTCGCCGGCAAGCTTTGCCAGGAGCGCGAAATGCGGACCGGGCGCCTCCTCGAACGGCGGAATGCACATGAGGCCTGAGATCTCAAGCCCGTGTACATCGCGACAGCGTCGGACGAAATCTGCCGTCTCCCGCGGCGCAATGCCCGCCTTCTGCGGCTCCTCGCCGGTGTTGACCTGAACGAAGAGCTCCGGCGATCGACCCTGGGCCGCGATCTCCTTGGCAATCGCTCCAGCAATCTTGTCGCGGTCGACGGAATGGATGGCGTCGAAAAGCTCCACGGCCTGGGAAGCCTTATTCGATTGCAATGGCCCGATCAGATGCAGCGTCACGTCCGGCGTCGCTTCACGCAAGGCCGGCCATTTCCCCGCCGCCTCCTGCACGCGGTTCTCGCCGAAGACGCGCTGGCCAGCGGCGATGACGGGCTCGATCTCGTCCACATCGAAGGTTTTGCTGACGGCGACCAGCGTCACGCTTTCAGGATCACGGCCCGCCTCACGCGCCGCCGTATCCACCCGGCGTCTGATCTCAGCCAACGCCTCGTGCTCTTTGTTTGCCTTGTCCATGTCCTGCCCGCACTGTGCGCACAACCGATCGCCGCCAGGCGAGGTTGACCGGCTCTGGCAATCGTGTTGAAGCTCTTCGGCCGCTGCAAAGGCGGCTCGCCCGTTCCCCAACAACCATGCCGTTCATGACTGCGTCAACAGAGCGTTATAATCCCCGAAACGTCGAGGCTTACTGGCAATCCATCTGGGAGGAGCGCGGCCTTTTTCGCTGCTCCAACGAGGATCCACGGCCCAAATATTATGTCCTGGAGATGTTCCCGTATCCGTCGGGACGCATCCATATCGGTCACACCCGCAACTACACGATGGGCGATGTGGTCGCCCGCTATCGGCGTGCCCGCGGCTACAACGTGCTGCACCCGATGGGCTGGGACGCCTTCGGCATGCCGGCGGAGAACGCCGCCATGCAGAACAAGGTCCATCCCAAGGAATGGACCTACGCGAACATCGCCACGATGCGCGACCAGCTGAAGCTGATGGGCTTTTCGATCGACTGGTCCCGGGAGTTCGCCACCTGCGACGTGGATTATTACGCCCAGCAGCAGCGGCTTTTCCTGGATTTCCTGGAAGCCGGCCTCGTCAAGCGCAAGAGCGCCAAGGTGAACTGGGATCCCGTCGACCAGACCGTGCTCGCCAACGAGCAGGTGATCGACGGCCGCGGCTGGCGCTCGGGAGCCGTCGTCGAGCAGCGGGAGCTGACGCAGTGGTTCTTCGCCATCTCCGATTACGCCGACGATCTTCTCGAAGAGCTGAAGGGCTTGACGCGTTGGCCGGAAAAAGTCCGTGTCATGCAGGAGAAGTGGATCGGCCGCTCCGAAGGCCTGAAGGTCCGCTTCGAATTTGCCGACGAGACGCCCGCCGACGAAGATTACCTTGAAGTCTTCACCACGCGGCCGGACACCCTCTTCGGCGCCGCCTTCATGGCGCTCTCGCCCGATCATCCGCTCGCGGCAAAGCTCGCGGCGACGGACGAGAAGGCCGCCGCCTTCATCGCCGAATGTCATCGCCGCGGCACGTCCGCGGAGGCGATCGAAACGGCGGAGAAAAGTGGCTACGACACGGGTCTCAGGGTCCGCCATCCCTTCATCGAGGGAGCGGTCCTTCCCGTCTACATCGCCAATTTCGTTCTGATGGGTTACGGCACCGGCGCGATCTTCGGATGCCCCGCGCATGATCAGCGCGACCTCGATTTCGCCAACCGCTACGGCCTGCCGGTCAAGCCGGTGGTGAAGCCGGAAGACGCCGATCCTGAAAACTTCGCCGTTACGGACGAAGCCTATACCGGGCCTGGACGCCTGTTCCATTCCGACTTCCTCGACGGCATGACGATCGAGGAAGGCAAGGACGAGGTCGCTCGTCGCCTGGAAGCCCGCACGGTTGGGGACGGCCCTCAGGCAGCCCGTGAAGTCAACTTCAGGTTGCGCGATTGGGGCATTTCTAGGCAGCGTTATTGGGGTTGCCCGATCCCGATGATCCATTGCGAGAGCTGCGGATCGGTGCCGGTGCCCGTTGCCGATCTGCCGGTCCAACTCCCGGACGACATCGATTTCGACAAGCCCGGCAACCCGCTCGACCGTCATCCGACCTGGAAGAATGTCGACTGCCCGAAATGCGGCAAGCCTGCCCGGCGCGAAACCGACACGATGGACACCTTCGTGGATTCCTCGTGGTATTTCGCCCGCTTTACGGCGCCGAAGGCCGACACGCCGACCATTCCGGATGTCGCCGACGCCTGGCTTCCGGTCGATCAGTATATCGGCGGTATCGAGCACGCGATCCTGCATCTTCTCTATTCCCGCTTCTTCGTGCGGGCCATGCAGAAGACCGGCCATCTCGACCTGAAAGAGCCGTTTGCCGGCCTCTTCACGCAGGGCATGGTGGTGCACGAAACCTATCGCGAACCGAATGGCCCGTTCCTTCCGCCTGAAGATGTGATTGTGGAAGAGACGGCCGGGGCGCGGCGCGCGAGACATGCGAAGACCGGTGCGGCCGTCGAGATCGGTCCCATCGAGAAAATGTCGAAGTCGAAACGCAACACGGTCGGTCCTGAAGAGATCAGCCGCAACTATGGCGCCGACACCGCCCGCTGGTTCATGCTGTCGGACTCCCCGCCTGAACGCGACGTCCAATGGTCGGCAGCGGGCGTCGAAGGCGCCCATCGCTTCGTGCAGCGCGTCTGGCGGCTCGTGACCTCGGCCCAAGACGCTCTGCCGCCGGCCGGGTCGGCTCTGCCATCGAGCTTCAGCGAAGCTGACGAGGCCCTGAGACGTGCCACACATGCCGCAATCCGCGATGTGACCGACGCGATCGAGAACCTGCGCTTCAACCGCGCCATCGCCTTTGTCCACGATCTGGCGAACCAGATCGGCGGCCACGATAGCGGCGATCGCGACTCGGGTCGGTGGGCTCACAGGGAGGCCCTGGAGGCCCTCGTACTCTTGAGCGCACCCTTCATGCCGCATTTGGCGGAAGCCTGCTGGCAGACGCTCGGGCACGACAAGCTCGTCGCCGAAACGGCCTGGCCAGAGGCCGATGCAGCTCTTCTCCGCGAGGACGAAGTCACCCTCCCCTTGCAGGTGAACGGCAAAAAGCGCGACGATCTCGTCGTCGCCAGGGACGCTTCGAAAGAGACGATTGAGGCGGCTGCACTTGCCTCTGAGACGGTCCAGCGGTTTCTGGAAGGTCGTCCCCCACGCAAGGTGATCGTCGTTCCTGGGAGGATCGTGAATGTGGTCGGCTAGGCGCGGATTTCTCATCCTTCTTGCAGCCGGCGTCGTCGCCGGCTGCACCGTCCGACCGCTTTATGCGCCAGATGCAAGCGGTCGGTCGGTTCAAGAAGAACTCCGCGCCATCGAGGTCGAAATGCCGACCACGCGGCCGGAACAGGTGTTCCGAAACTCGCTGCTGTTCGGCCTGCAGGACGGCGCAACCATCCCCCCGCAATATCGACTCGAATATACGCTCGCGCTCAACTCGAGCTCCGTCGGCATCGAAGCCGTGACCGGCGTTCCGACCGCCTATCAGCTCTCCGGACGCCTGCAATATCGTCTCTTTGACATTTCGACCGGTCAGCAGGTTCTGGGTGCGGTCTTGAATACAGTTGCCTCCTATGACCGCTCTGACCAGGAGTTCGCGAAGCTCCGGGCAGAGCGCGACGCGGAGGACCGGGTCGCCGAGACGCTTGCGGGCATCCTGAAGACGCGGCTTGCAAGCTATCTCGCACGGAACTGACGATGGTGGCCGTTAAGGCCGCCCAGGCCACAGCCTTCACCACGGAGCCGCCGGCAAACGTGCGACTCTTCTTGCTTTACGGCACGGATCAGGGTGCCGTTTCCGAACGGGCTGCGACTCTCGTGTCGATCTTGTCGGCGCGCGATCCCCGGGGCGCCACGGTTCTCCGGATCGGCTCCGACGAGCTCTCAGGCAATCCTGGCCGCATCGCCGACGAAGCCCATGCGGACATGTTGTTTGGCGGCGCGCCGCTCATCCGCCTGAAGATCCTCGACGGCCGCCACAATGTCGTCCCGTCGCTGCGCCCCCTCGTTGAAGACCCGCCTGAAGCCGCCATCATCGTCGTGGAGGCCGACGAGCTTCGGGTGGGCGCGCCGCTTCGCCGTCTGTTCGAGGATTCACCCAACGCGGCCGCGATCCCCTTCTATGAGAGCAGTGCCGGCGACATCGCCGATCTGACGCGCAGCATGTTGCGCGAAGCCGAGGTCACCGTCGAAGCCGAAGCCCTCGACTATCTCATCGTGCATCTCGGCACCGACCGCGGCGTCGCCCGGCGTGAGATCGAAAAGCTGATTCTCTATGCAGGCGATGGGGCCGAGGTCACTCTTCGTGAGGTGACGACGGTCGTCGGCGAGAGCACCGAGCTTCGCAACGATCGCCTCATTGACCGGACGTTGACCGGCGACATCCAAGAGGTTGCCGCCGACCTCTCGCGTCTTGAGGCTGAGGGCGCCTCGCCTTCGGCGCTCCTCGCCCAGATGCTCAACCATCTTTTGATGTTGGCTGGGCTTCAGGCTGAGGTGCGCAAGAGTGGGCTCGCTGCCGCAGTCGATCGAGCCCGCCCGCCCTTGCATTTCCGTAGAAAGGATAGCGTCAAGCGCGCGCTCCAGATCTGGTCTCCCGAAGCCTTACGACGCGCCCGCGCCTCGATCGACGAGGCGATCTTGGAGACACGGAAACTTCCGGCCCTCGATTACGCGATCACCTCTCTCGCGCTCATGCGTCTTGCACAGGTCGCGCGCCGTGTGGGGCGCCGTTAAGCCCTCTTAGACCTTCAGCCTCTGACACAGCATATCGAGCTGCTCCAGGTCGCGGTACTTGATGCGCACCTCGCCCTTCCCGTCGGCCTTGTGACGGATGTCGATGAGGAGACCCAGCCGGTCTCCCAGCTCCCGTTCCAACGCAACCGTATCGGGGTCCTTCTCTCGGCTCCGAGACCCCGCTTTGACATCCGGCTCGTCGGATTTCTGTGCGAGCTTTTCGGTGTCTCGCACCGATAGCCCCTTGGCGATGGCGATCTCTGCGAGCTTTTCCGGATCCACCGTGTTGATGAGAGCTCGCGCATGGCCAGCCGTCAGCTTGCCGGTCCGAAGGTGGTCACGGACCTTCTCCGGCAGCTTCAGGAGCCGCAGCGTATTCGTGACGTGGACGCGACTCTTGCCGATGACATCGGCGAGATCGCCCTGGCTGTAGCCGAATTCCTCGATCAAAGCCTGATAGCCGAGGGACTCTTCCAGAGGATTGAGATCGCTCCGCTGCACGTTCTCGACGATCGCGAGTTCCAGCGCCTCACGGTCCGACACCTCAAGCAGCGTGATCGGAACCTCGTGGACGCCGGCCCGCTGTGCCGCCCGCCAGCGCCGCTCGCCGGCGATAATCTCGAATTCGCCCGGCGTGCCGGGCTTCGGCCGCACCACGATCGGCTGGACCAGGCCATGCGCCCGGATCGAGGCCGCAAGATCTTCCAGCTCCTCCCCGGAGAACTCACGCCGGGGGTTTCGCGGATTGGGATGAACGGTGGCGATGAGCGCGGTCTGAGGCTTCTGTGGGACGGCCGGCGCCTCTTGCATGTCCGGCACGGCATAGTCCTGAAGCAACGCGTCGAGGCCGCGTCCGAGGCGCCGTGGTGGTTCAGCAGCCATCACTCAACACTCCCTTGATCGCGCGCTACGCCGCCCGAAGCAGCCGTTCGCGCTGAATAACCTCGCTGGCGAGCCGCAGATAGGCCTGGCTGCCGGCGCAGTTGATGTCATAGAGGATCGCCGGCTTTCCATGCGACGGCGCCTCGGAAATCCGCACATTGCGGGGGATCACGGTGTTGTACACCTTGTCGCCCATATGCGAGCGCACGTCGTCCACCACCTGGCCGGATAGGTTGTTGCGCCCATCGAACATCGTCAGCACGATGCCATGGACCGACAGCTCCGGATTGAGCCCGCGGCGCACACGCTCGACCGTCGACAAGATCTGGCTCAGACCCTCGAGCGCGAAAAACTCGCACTGCAGCGGCACGAGCACGGCATGCGCGGCGGCCATCGCATTGATGGTCAGGAGGTTGAGCGACGGCGGGCAATCGATCAGCACGTAAGTGTACGGCGATTGCCCCTGCCCTCCGAGCCCTGTCAGCGCATGCCGCAGGCGGTAGGCCCGATCCTGGAAGGCGGCGATTTCAAGCTCGACACCCAATAGGTCGAGGGTTGAGGGCGCGATGGAGAGCCGCGGCACGACGGTCTCGAGCGCAACGTCGTGTACGGGCATCCCGTCCATGAGGATATCATAGGTGGAGCGCGTCCGGCTCTCGCGGCCGATCCCAAGCCCGGTCGACGCGTTGCCTTGCGGATCGAGGTCCACGATAAGGACGTCTTCGCCGATCGCTGCCAGCGCGGTACCGAGATTGATCGCCGTCGTCGTCTTGCCGACCCCACCTTTCTGGTTGGCCACGACAAGGATTCGGGGAACGCTCGGGAGCCGCTCCAAGGCTTGCGGCATGGTCTAGGCCTTCCTGCGTTTCAGATGGGAGATGGCGGCGATGGTGCCGTCGCCCTCGGCGACGCTCGGATACAATATCCGATCGAACTGCCAGATGTCAGACGCCGCCACTTCTTCATGCACATATTCCTTGCCCTTCATCGCAAGGACAAGACCGTTTTCACTGAGAAATGGTGCCGCAAGGCCAAGAAGGCTCGGCAGAGGGGCGAGCGCCCGCGCGCTGACGACATCGAAGCGCCCCGCAAAATCATTATGCAGTGCTTCAATTCGCCGTGCATGGATGGTGACATTATCAAGCCTGCAGATCCGCACAGCCTGACGGAGGAACGCCGCCTTTTTGTGATTGGCTTCGACGAGCCCGACGTTCTCCAACCTGTCCCGCAGGACGATTGCAACGATCAGGCCTGGAAAACCCGCCCCGCTGCCGATATCGAGCCAGGAGGAAGGCTTATGCGCGAGCGCGATCGGCACAAGCTGCAGGCTGTCGCCAACATGCCTGTCCCACACCTCATCAACGGTTCGTGGTGAGACGAGATTGTGCGTGCTCTGCCACGTCTCCAGAAGCTCGACGAACGCGACAAGCCGGGCCTCAGTCTCTGGCGTCACAAAATCGCGGCAACGCGTCAGCACTGTTTCACGTGAAGCATCCACCCTCTCAGGCCGCACGGCGATCCCTCGCAGCACGCTTGAGATGGGCAAGGATGAGCGTCAGTGCCGCGGGCGTCACACCCTCGACACGCCCCGCCTGCGCCAGGCTCGCCGGCCGCACGAGTTCAAGCCGCTCTCGCACCTCGTTGGAGAGGCCGGAGAGATCGGCGTAGGAAAAATCACTCGGGATCCCGATAGCCTCATCGCGCCGCAGAGCCGCCACGTCCTCCTCCTGCCGCTCCAGATAGACAGCGTATCGTGCGTCCGTCGTAAGGTGCTTCTGGGTCGCGGAATCCGCCTCACCGAGCTCGGGCCATATCGCGGCAACCGCCGACCATTCGATTTCCGGATAGGCGAGGAGCTCGAAGGCAGATCGGCGGATACCATCCTGATTGATCGGGAGGCCCCGCCGCCGCGCCTCACTCGGCGTGACACTGCACCCCCTTAGGAGCGCACGAAAGCGCCTGAGGCTTTCCGACTTCTTCCGGAACCGATTCGACCTTTCTGGCCCGACCACGCCGAGCTCCTCACCGAGGCCCGTCAGGCGCTCATCGGCGTTGTCGACGCGCAGCGCCAGACGATATTCGGCACGCGACGTAAACATTCGGTATGGCTCGCTGACCCCTTTCGTCACGAGATCGTCGATCATCACACCGAGATACGCGTCCGAACGGCTGACGGTGATCCCCTCGCCGCCACCTGCCCGCCGCGCTGCGTTCACGCCCGCCACGAGACCCTGTGCCCCGGCCTCTTCATATCCCGTTGTGCCGTTGATTTGCCCGGCGAGAAAGAGCCCGGGCAGTCGCCGCAATTCGAGCGTCGCGTCGAGCTCACGGGGGTCGACATGGTCGTATTCGATCGCATAGCCCGGTCGAAGGATCTCTACCTTCTCCAAGCCGGGTATGGTCCGAACGAACGCCGCCTGAACCTCCGCCGGAAGCGATGTGGAGATGCCGTTCGGGTAGACCGTATCGTCTCCGAGTCCTTCGGGCTCCAGAAAGATCTGATGGCTCTCTCGGTCTGCGAACCGCACGACCTTGTCCTCGATCGACGGACAGTATCGCGGACCCCGGCCGGAGATGTTTCCGACATGGATCGCCGACCTCGCGAGATTGCGCCCTATGATCTCATGCGTCGCGTCGGTCGTCCGCGTGATCCCGCATTCTATCTGCGGGGTCGTGATCCGATCCGTCATCGCCGAAAACGGCTCGGCTGGGTCATCCCCCGGCTGCATGTCGAGCGACGCCCAATCAATCGTTCGCCCATCGAGACGAGGCGGTGTCCCGGTCTTCAACCGCGCCAGGCGCAGCCCGAGCCGATCGAGCGTCTCGGCGAGAGCAAGAGACGGCTTCTCGTCGACACGACCCGCCGGCCAGGAACGCTCGCCAATATGGACCATACCGCGAAGAAAGGTCCCCGTGGTGATGACGACCGAGGCGCAATGGATTTCACGGCCATCGGAGAGGACCAGACCTTTGACCCGTCCTCCACCAATAAGAATGTCGGCGGCCTCACCCTCGACAACCGTGAGCCCCGCCTTCCCGCCAAGCAAGCTTTGCATGGCGGTTCGGTAAAGCGCGCGGTCCGACTGAGCGCGTGGCCCCTGCACCGCGGGACCCTTTCGCCGGTTGAGCATGCGAAACTGGATCCCGGCCGCGTCCGCGGCCCGGCCCATCAGGCCATCGAGGGCATCGATCTCACGCACCAGATGTCCCTTGCCCAACCCTCCGATCGCCGGATTGCAGGACATGGTTCCGATCGTGCCAGCCCGGTGGGTCACAAGGATCGTGCGCGCGCCGGCACGCGCGGAGGCGGCAGCGGCCTCGCACCCGGCGTGCCCGCCACCGATGACAATGACGTCGCAATTCGAAATCATGCTGACGATCTAGTGCCTTCTGGCTCGAATGGGAAGTTATGTTTCACGTGGAACGAAAGCAGGCGTCTCAATCGGCGTTTCACGTGAAACACATTTCGCTTCTCCGATTCTATTTTCCGATACAAAACCGGCCAAAGATGGCACCAAGCACGCTCTCTGGGTCCACTTCACCGGTGACCCGGCCGATCGCTCTGAGACACCCACGCAGCTCCTCCCCCAGGAGCTCGTCGACCCCACGAGGCTGCCCTCGTTTCAGAACCGATTCGAGGCGCTCAGCAAGCCGGAGCAACCCCTCTCTCTGACGCGCGTTCACCGGGGCCGCACCGGACACTCCGGAAAAACCGTCAACCCCCTGACGCGTCAGCCATTCGCCAAGAGCCAATTCGAGTTCCCGCAGACCGGCTCCAGTTATCGCGGAGACTCTGTGACGACCGCGAAGGAGATCACCACCCTCGAGCAGATCCGCTTTGGTCTCGATCACCCAACGATCCGGTCCGCCGGAAGCCGCAGGCGCATCTCCAACTAGCGCGCTCTGACCGCTGGGAACAAGCTCCAGAACCAGATCGGCTTCCTCGGCCGCAAGACGCGCCCGCCGAACCCCTTCAGCCTCGACCGCACTCACCGTCTCTCGCAATCCCGCCGTATCGATGAGCGTCACTGCGTAACCCGAAAGCTCGAGCGGCACGGTCACGAGGTCCCGGGTCGTCCCAGGCTCTGCGCTGACAATCGCGACGTCACGCCGGGCGAACGCGTTGAGCAAGGTCGATTTTCCCGCATTGGGCGCGCCGACCAGGACGATGACGAACCCGTCCCGGATTCGCTCGGCAAGGCGCGCCCCCGAGAGAAGCTCACGCACCTCCAGAAGGACGCCCCGCAACCGGCTCGCAACCTCGAGCTCCGATCCGACATCCCCCTCATCGGAAAAGTCGAGCTGGGCCTCGACCTCGGCAACGCATCGGAGCAACGTCTCCCGCCAGGCCAGCAGCCTTTCTGCCAGAGCTCCCCTCGCCTGGCTGAGCGCCTGTCGCCTTTGAGCCTCAGTCTCGGCCGCCACGAGGTCGGCAAGACCCTCGGCCTCCGTCAGGTCGAGCCGACCATTCAGGAACGCTCGACGGGCAAACTCTCCGGGCTCCGCCATCCGCAATCCCGGCCATTGCGCAAGCGATTCGATCAGTCGCGCAATCACCGCACGGCTCCCGTGACAATGCAGCTCCACCGTATCCTCACCGGTGAAAGTCCCAGGCCCCGGCATCCACAAGACGAGAGCCTCATCGATCACATCCCGGCTCTTTGGGTCCACCAACGCTCTGACCACAGCTCGCCGGGGTTCCGGCAAACCCCCTGCAAGCGCGTGCAGGGCCATCCCGGATTCCGGTCCGGAAATTCGTACAATCCCGACGCCGGCGGGCAGCGCCCCGCTCGACAATGCGTAAATCGTGTCCATGTCTTCTGTAGTCGCCCTATGCCACGTCACCGGAGACATTATGGCCCGCAACCGCCTCGCCGAGACCGCCAGTCCTTATCTCAAGCAGCATGCGGACAATCCCGTCCATTGGCAGCCTTGGGACGACGCGGCGCTCGCAGAAGCGCGCGCCCGCCGGGTCCCCATTCACTTGTCGATCGGTTACGCCGCCTGCCACTGGTGCCATGTCATGGCGAACGAGAGCTTCTCCGATCCTGGAACAGCAGATTATCTCAATCAGAATTTCGTAAACATAAAGGTCGACCGCGAAGAGCGCCCCGATATCGATCAGGTCTATATGGCCGCCCTCCATTCCCTCGGCGAGCCCGGCGGATGGCCGCTCACCATGTTCCTCACCCCGGAGGCAAGGCCCTTCTGGGGCGGCACCTATTTCCCCCCGACGCCACGTTGGGGTCGACCAAGCTTCCGCCAGGTCCTTCAGGCCGTGACCGAGACATGGCATCACAAGCCGGAAACGGTCACCACGAATACAGAGGCCATCACGACCCACCTCACGCGCGGACAACACTCCGTCCCTCCGCCAGACGACCTTCCCGACCCAGAGCTTCTCGACGCCTCCGCGGCCCAGATCCTCGCCCATTTTAATCTCGACCATGGCGGCCTTTCCGGCGCTCCAAAGTTTCCTCAGGCACCGCTACTTGAAATGCTCTGGCGTGCGCATTTGCGAACCGGCAACACCGCTTATTCCGACGCTGTGCTGATCACCCTCCGCAATATCTGCCAGGGTGGCATCTACGACCATCTGGGCGGCGGCTTCGCACGCTACACGGTCGACGACACATGGCTCGTGCCGCATTTCGAGAAGATGCTCTCCGACAATGGACAGCTCCTCTATCTTCTCTGCCTTGCCTACGAAAAGACTCAAGAACCTCTCTTCCGCGCACGCATGGAAGAAACAGCCAATTGGCTTCTTACAGAGATGCGCCTCCCCTGCGGCGCCTTCGCCACCAGCCTCGACGCAGACACCGACCATGAGGAAGGTGCTACCTATGTGTGGAGCGCCCAAGAGATTGAAAACGTCCTCGGACGCGACGCCGCCCGCCACTTTTCCGAGATCTACGATGTGACTCCGGGCGGTAATTGGGAGAGCCACAACATCCTCAATCGCCTCCGTCCCACAGCCTTTGACTGGCGTGGAGCAGACGAGGAGGCCACCCTCACCCGCTATCGCGAGAGCCTCTTAAAGGTTCGCAACCGCCGTCCCCAGCCCTCACGCGACGACAAAGTTCTAACCGATTGGAACGCCGTTCTGATCGCCGCTCTCGCACGCACCTCGGCCGTGCTGTCCCGACCCGATCTCCTCAGAGCCGCTTCTGAGGCTTTCGCCTTTCTGACAAAAATTTGGGCCGAGACCGGATCCCTGCCTCATGCCTGGTGCGATGGCCGCATCACTGCCGACGCCCTTGCGACCGACCATGCGCAGATGATGCGGGCCGCCCTGGAGCTGCATGCAGCGACAGGAGAAAATAACTATATAGACTCAACTCGGGATTGCTTTTACGAGCTCGAAGGATCCTACTACGACCGAGACTCAGGTTCCTATTTTCTCGGAAACGCAGACAAACAAGCGCTCTTTGCACGTCTTCATTCGGACTCTGATCAAGCTACACCGGCCGCTACAGGCGTGATCGCAGAAGCGTCTACGCGACTCTTCCTGCTCACCGGGGAGCAACGCTATCTCGAGCGAGCAGAGACGATCCTCCGCCATCAGACGCGCTCGGTCGCACGCAATCTCATCGCGACGGCCAGTCTCCAGAATGCCTGGGACACGCTCCTCCGCGCTCGCCACCTGATCGTCTTTGCGTCCAGATCTCGGACGGAGACGGCCATCCACGACCTCATCGCCGCCGAAGCCGATCCCGCTCTGATCCCGGAATATCGAACGCCAACCACCGCTACACAGACGGGGCTCAGGCTCTGCGATATGGAAAGATGCTATCCGGACGTCACACGATCCGAGGAGATCGGCGACCTCCTCTCGCGTACCCGTAGCGGCCCCACTTCGGACGAAGCACAGGCCAGATAAAGCAGAGGCGCCTGAATTCTCAGACGCCTCGGCCGCTCTAGGTGTTCATCGAATCGAAGAACTCTGAATTCGATTTGGTATGTCGGAGTTTGTCGAGCAGGAACTCGATCGCGTCCACCACACCCATCGAAGCGAGGATTCGACGCAGGACGAAGATCTTCTGCAGGTCCGCGCGCGGCACCAGCAGCTCTTCTTTTCGGGTTCCGGACTTGAGGATGTCCATCGACGGGAAGACACGTTTGTCGGCAACCTTGCGATCGAGCACGATTTCCGAATTGCCGGTGCCCTTGAACTCTTCGAAGATCACCTCGTCCATGCGGCTGCCTGTATCGATGAGAGCCGTCGCGATGATCGTCAGCGACCCGCCCTCTTCGATGTTGCGCGCCGCACCGAAGAAACGTTTCGGGCGCTGCAGCGCGTTGGCATCGACACCACCCGTCAGCACCTTGCCCGAAGACGGCACGACCGTGTTGTAGGCTCGGCCCAGACGCGTGATCGAATCGAGCAGGATGACGACGTCACGGCCATGTTCGACGAGCCGCTTAGCCTTCTCGATGACCATCTCGGCGACTTGCACATGCCGCACAGCCGGTTCGTCAAACGTCGAGGAGATCACTTCCCCGCGCACCGTACGCTGCATATCGGTGACTTCTTCCGGCCGCTCGTCGATCAGAAGCACGATGACGTAGCATTCCGGGTGATTCGACGTGATCGAGCCCGCGATATTCTGCAACAGAACCGTTTTGCCGGTTCGCGGCGGCGCCACGATCAGTCCGCGCTGACCCTTGCCCAAGGGCGCCACCAGATCGATGACCCGCGCCGACATGTCTTTCACCGTCGGATCGTCTACTTCCATCTTGAAGCGTTCGTCCGGATAAAGCGGCGTCAGATTGTCGAAATGGACCTTGTGCTTGGCCTTGTCCGGTTCCTCGAAATTGATCGTATTGACCTTGAGGAGCGCAAAATAGCGCTCACCCTCTTTCGGGCTACGGATCTCGCCCTCGATCGTATCGCCCGTCCGCAATGAAAAACGTCGGATCTGCGACGGCGAAACATAGATATCGTCGGGCCCGGGCAGATAATTCGCATCAGGCGACCGCAGAAAGCCGAAGCCGTCCTGCAGCACCTCAATAACGCCCTGTCCAATGATGGTAATGTCGTGTTCAGCGACCTTCTTCAGGATCGCGAACATAAGTTCTTGCTTGCGCAAAGTACTGGCGTTTTCAACGTCGTACTCTTCCGCAACAGCAAGAAGATCGGTAGGCGACTTCGCCTTCAGGTCTTGGAGTCTGATTTCTGCCATGTGATTGAGTCCCGTGCAAAACACGGTGGAAGAGGCATGGGTAAAAGGGAGGCACCGCCCCGGTGCGGGAAACTAACGGCCGGCCCCCAGCTTGCGCCGCGGCTAGCCATTCACGCCAGTTCTTTTCGCTTAACCCGGTCCGACCGGAATCACAAGCGCTAATTCATCCGCGTCAGAAGGGACGCACGATGACGAGGATCACAATACCGATCATCAGGAGCGTCGGAACCTCGTTGATCGCTCGGTAGAACTTCTCGGGCCGCGTGTTGCGGTCCTCGGCAAACTCCCGCACCCACCGCGCCATGAACAGATGGGAGATCGTCAGCAAGACGACAAGAGCCAGTTTGAAGTGGAACCACCCCTGGTCCCACGCATAGGTGATGGTGGCCGCCCAAAGACCGAAGATCCAGCTCGCAACCATCGCGGGCGTCATGATCGCCTTGAGCAGGCGCCGCTCCATCACCTTGAAGAGTTCAGACTGCTCCGAACCCGCGGCGACCTTCGTGTGATAGACCATCAGACGCGGCAGGTAGAGAAGTCCCGCCATCCAGGCGATGATCGAGATCACATGCCATGCCTTGATCCATAACGGATTGACATACCAGAAGAAATCCGAGACTGCCGCGACAAGGCCTTCCATCGTTTACTCGCCCCGTACGAGCTTCACAAACGCCTCGACATGCTCCACCGGCGTGTCCGGCGTGATCCCATGTCCGAGATTGAAGATATGGGGATAACCGCGCATCGCCTCGAGTATGCTGCGCACACCGTCCTCCAGGGCCTTCCCACCGACGATGAGGCGCATCGGGTCGAGATTTCCCTGCAAGGGCTTGCCGCCCGCACTCTTCCGCGCAGTCTCAAGAGGCGTCGACCAGTCGAGCCCGATCGCATCGGCGCCGGTTCCTTCCGCATAACGCGTCAGCCGTGCTCCGCCGCCCTTCGGAAAGGCGATCACCTTCGCGCCTGGAACTTCGGCCCGAACCTTCTCAATGATGGCCCGCACCGGCTCGATTGCCCAGCGCTCGAAACCCTCTTCGTCGAGAACGCCCGCCCATGTGTCGAAGATCTGAACCGCGTCCGCTCCCGCCTTCAGCTGCGCCACGAGATACCGCGCGGAAGCGTCGACGAGGATATCCATGAGCGCCTGAAAGCGTTCCGGCTCGCCAAGCGACAGGCGCCGAGCCGGCCCCTGGTCGCCCGTGCCCGTGCCGGCGACCATGTAGGTCGCCACGGTCCAGGGAGCGCCACAGAAGCCAAGGAGCGTCGTCTCCTGGGGAAGCTCCGTCCGCACCCGCTCAACCGTCTCCAGGACCGGTGCAAGGAACGCCGTGACGTCTTTCCCAGCGAGCTCTCCGATGCGAGCCGGGTCGATCGGTTCCAGGCGCGGTCCGTGCCCTTCCTCAAAAGCCACTTTCTGACCGAGCGCATCGGGAATGACGAGGATGTCGGAAAACAGAATGGCCGCATCGAAACCGAAACGCCGGATCGGTTGGAGCGTCACCTCGGTTGCGAGTCTCGGCGTGTAGCACAGGTCCAGGAACCCGTCCGCCTGACCGCGCGTTTGCCGATATTCCGGCAGGTAGCGGCCTGCCTGGCGCATCATCCAAAGCGGAGGTGTCTCTAGGCTTTCGCCGTCGAGGACTCGAAGAAGCGATCTTGCCGAAGCCACAGGTACTCTTAACCCCAAATTAAAGGTTTTAAGGATTCTTCTGTTGTTATTGGGCGGTGGATTACCCGGATTCAAATCTCCCCACAACACATCAATCCGCGGCAAAGGCGCCCCGCCTTATTGATCCCCCGGGGGAAAACACCGTGGATAGGGTCTCAAGTGACTCTCCGGAAGCCGCGCCTGGCAAGCCTTTATGGCTGCACACCGTGATTTTCCATCTCGGGCCACGAGCTGTGAATTCCGCCGCGTTGTCGACTCATTCCCACAGCCTGTTGCCAATCGTGTCCGCGCCATCCAAATTGTGGATCGTCGTCGGGACAGTGGGGGCGCAATCGGCGCGTTCGCTCCCGGCGTGAAAAAAACGGCCCCTTTATCCACGGTCATCCCCTTGGCGCCGACGCGGTTCTTTCATCTCCACCTCATTTCCGATGCGACGGGCGAAACCCTGATCAACGTCGGACGTGCCGCTGCGGCCCAGTATGCCGGCATTCATGCGGTCGAACACATCCACTCCCTGGTGCGCACGGCCAAGCAGATCGAGCGCATTGTGCTTGAGTTGGAAAACTCGCCGGGGATCGTCCTCTACACGCTCGTTGACGAGAAATTGGCGGAGCTCCTGGAAGCCCGCTGCAACGAATTGTCGATCCCGGCGGTGTCGGTTTTGGATCCGGTCTTGCAGGCCTTTCAGGCCTATCTCGGAACGCGATCCACAGGCCGAATCGGGGCTCAGCACGCTCTCGATGCGAGCTATTTCGAGCGCATCGAAGCGCTCAATTTCACGATGATGCACGACGACGGGCAGCTGCCGCGGGACATCGACGAAGCCGATGTGATGCTTCTTGGCGTCAGTCGCACGTCGAAGACGCCGACGTCGATCTACCTCGCCAACCGTGGCATCAAGACGGCAAACCTGCCGATCGTGAAGGGCATTCCCGTCCCCGCTTTGGTGACGCGTGCCAAGAGTTGCCTGGTTGTCGGGCTCGTCGCGAGCCCGGATCGCATCGTCCAGATCCGCCAGAACCGGGTCTTGAGCCTTTCGCCGGAGGACGACAACCCGGCCTATCTCGATCGCACGGCCGTGTCGCAGGAGGTCCTGGAGACACGACGCCTATGCGCGAAATACGGCTGGCCCTTGATCGATGTGAGCCGGCGATCGATCGAGGAAACGGCAGCCGCCGTGCTGGCGCTTCTTGGAGAACGGCGCGGAAAGCAAATGGCATGACAGGGCTTGTTCTCGCTTCGGGCAGCAAGGCCCGCAAAGCCCTCCTTGCGGGGACGGGCCTCGCCTTCCGCCAGGTCTCGCCCGACCTCGACGAGATGGCGGCTTCCGAGCCTTTGCTCCGGGCCGGCGCTGGAGCAGGCGATATCGCCTCCACGCTCGCTCTTGCGAAAGCCACGCTGGCGAGCGAGGCAGAGCCACAGGCTCTCGTCATCGCTGCCGACCAGACCTTGGAGCTCGACGGGCGCCTGTTCCGCAAGGCCGAGGACATGGACGCCGCCCGCCAGCAGCTGCTCGAGCTGTCCGGCAAGACGCACTATCTTCATTCAGCCGTTGCCTGCATGCGCGCCGGCAAGACGCTCTTTGAAGCCCGCGACAGCGCGGCCATCACTTTGCGCGCGATCCGTGCCGATGAAGTCGGTCGCTACCTCGCCGCCGCAGGTCCACAGATTCTCTCCAGCGTCGGTCTCTATCAGCTTGAAGGGCCCGGCATTCGCCTGATTGAAAGTGTCGAGGGCGACTATTTCACCGTCCTCGGCCTGCCGCTGCTGCCGCTCCTCGGCTTCCTGCGCGAAAACGGCCTCGGGACCTTCTGAAATGCGCCGCGCCTGCGTGACGGGATGGCCCGTATCACATTCGCGTTCGCCCCTGATCCATGGCTTGTGGATCAAGCGCTATAATATTGAAGGCGACTATAGTGCGCGTCCGGTCTCACCGCAGGAGGCGGTGTCGTTCTACGGCGCTTTTGCCTCTTCCGGCTATGTCGGCGCCAACGTCACCGTACCGCACAAAGAGGTCGCATGTGCTGCAGCAACGACATGCTGCGGTGCGGCAGAACGCCTGGGTGTTGCCAATACTCTCTGGCTCGAAGACGGCCGGGTGGTGGCCGACAACACCGATGGGATCGGCTTCCTCGCCTCTCTCGATCAGGCGGCCCCGAAATGGTCGGAAAAGACCGAATGCGCACTCATTGTCGGCGCGGGCGGTGCGAGCCGAGCCGTCATCGATGCTCTCGTGCAACGCGGCGTGGGGAGGGTCGAACTCCTCAACCGCACGGAAGCCCGTGCCCGTGAGGTTGCCGAACGCTTTCCCGGCAAGGTCCGGGCCTTTGGGCTCGATGCCCTCTCGGCGCGACTCTCGTCGGCTGATTTAGTGATCAACGCAACCTCGGCGGGGCTCGCCGGCGCAGAGCTATTGGTCCCCTGGGAACGCGCCAAGGACTCAGCCATCGTCACCGATCTCACCTATGTGCCGCTTCAAACGCCGTTTCTTCGCGGCGCCGCCTCGGTCGGTTTGACCACGGTCGACGGCCTCGGAATGTTGCTGCATCAGGCCGTGCCGGGGTTTGAGCGCTGGTTCGGTGTCCGCCCTGTGGTGGACGCGGAGCTGCGGGACATCGTCGTCGCCGATCTAATCGAAAGGGACTCATGTTCGTAATCGGACTCACGGGCTCCATGGCTATGGGGAAGTCGACGACGGCGGCGATGTTTCGCCGCCGCGGGGTTGCTGTGCACGATTCCGATCGCGCCGTGCATGACCTCTATCGGGGTGCCGCGGTCGAACCGATCGAACATGCCTTTCCGGGGGTCACGGCAGACGGCGAAGTCGACCGGAAAAAGCTCGGCGCGGCCCTCGCCGGCGACATCGACCAGCTCGCGCGCCTGGAGCAGATCGTCCACCCTCTCGTGCGGGCGAAAACGGTCGAATTCGGCGAACAGGCCGCGCGCGAGGGCGCGCCGATCGTCGTGCTCGACATTCCCCTCTTGTTTGAAACCGGGGCGGAGCAATGGATGGATTGTGTGGTTGTCGTGACGACCTCGCCCGAAACGCAACGCGAACGGGTGCTCGCCCGTCGCGGCATGACAGAAGAACTTTTTGAAAAGCTTTTGGCGAGACAGGTGCCGGACGCCGACAAACGCCGTCACGCCCATTTCGTCATCGACACTGGATTTGGCTTCGAGGCGGCCGAGCGCGATGTCGAAACAATTCTGCGCGCCACGTCCACGATGATCTGAGCGCGCGTTCCGCGGCGAGAACGGGCCGCCGAGAATCATCCAGGAAAAAGCTGCCTTTCGCGTTCCGATCGGTTGTATCTGAACGCTCCAAAATCCATGATCCGCACATGCGGGAAATCGTCTTCGATACGGAAACCACCGGCCTCGACGCGCTCAAGGGCGACAGGCTGATCGAGATTGGCTGCGTGGAGATCATCAATCGGATCGCCACCGGTCGCTTTTATCACGCCTATATCAATCCGGGATGCGCGATCAGCCCGGACGCGGTTGCCGTCCACGGCCTGACCGAGGAATTTCTGCGCGACAAGCCGGCGTTCCTCGAATGCGTGGGCGACTTTCTGGAATTCGTTGGCGATGCGCCGCTCGTGGCGCACAACGCGTCCTTCGACCGCGGCTTCATCAATATGGAGCTTGCAAAGGCCGGCTATTCCGTCATTCCGGATGATCGCTTCGTTGACACGCTCATGCTGGCGCGGCGCCGACATCCGGGCGGCATGAACTCTCTCGATGCGCTCTGCGCCCGCTACGGCATCGACAATTCCAAACGCACGAAGCACGGCGCTCTCCTCGATGCCGAGATCCTCGCCGAGGTCTATGTCGAATTGCAGGGCGGCCGCCAGGCGCTGCTCGCGCTGGGCAGTTTCTCAGAAGGTGGGACGAATACCGGCACGCTCCGGCAGGTGGGGCCGCGGCCGCAGCCTTTGCCCTCACGGTTGAACAAGGAGATGCGCGCTCAGCACCGGGCCTTCGTGGAAGCTGAAATGGGCGAGGACGCGCTCTGGCTGACCGTCTGGAAGGACGAAGAAGAGCGCGTCTCTCAGAAGCCTCAGGCCGTGGTCGGCGCGTCCGCCTGAGCCTGCGCAGCCCGCTGGCGATAAAGCGCGGCGAAATCCACCGGATCGATCATCAACGGCGGGAAACCGCCCTGACGGGTCGCATCGGCGAGAATCTGGCGCGCGAAGGGGAAGAGCAGACGCGGGCATTCGATCAGGATGATCGGATGGAGATGCTCCTGCGGAACATTGCGGATCTGGAAAAGCCCCGCATAGACGACTTCGGTGACGAAGAGCGTCTCGTCGCCCCGGCTTGCTTTCGCATCAAGCTTCAGCTCGACTTCGAACTGACCCTCGGCGATCGGACGCGCGTTCACGTTGACGTTGACGTCGAGCGACGGATTGGCGCTTGCGGGCCTCAACGAGTTCGGTGCGCTGGGATTTTCGAAAGAAAGGTCTTTGATGTACTGGCCAAGCACATGAATTCCCGGCCCCTGGGCCGCTGCCTGGCTCTTCGCATCCGTGCCGGCGGCCTGCTCGCCGCCATTGCTGGCATTATTGACCATATCGTCTTTCCAAAGCTGTCATTGGGAATGGTTGCCCGCGCCTAGCATGCGGGGCGGTGAGCCACAACCGCGCACCGCCCGTGATGGCCCGGTCAGGCGACTTTCCGGGCCATTGCGCCTTTTCCGGTCAACGCCGGCCGGTGCCGACAGCTCCTGACCTTCAGCGCCGGCGGTTCTGATCCGGATCGATCTCGTGGACCTCGAATTCGCCCTCATCCAGGTCGACCACAGTCTCCCCGTTGGGCCCGCGCCGTGTCGACTGATAATTGGCGGACTGATAACTCTGCGCGCCGACCACGCGAAGATCGACCCGCGACAGGATGAACTGCCAGATCCGATCGCGCACCGCCGGAACGAAAAGCAGAAATCCGAGCGTGTCCGTGACGAAGCCCGGCGTCAAAAGCATCACCCCGGCCACGGCGATCAGCGCACCATCGGCGAGACTGCGTGCCGGCATGCGCCCGGATTCGAGGTCACTGCGGATGCGCAAAATGGTCCTCAGCCCCTGATGGCGCAAAAGCGCTGTGCCGAGGATCGCCGTCAACAGCGTCAAAAGCAGCGTCGGGGCGAGGCCGATATACTGACCGACCACGACGAACGTGCCGACCTCGATCAGCGGGATAAGGAGGAGGAGAAGGAAAATTGGCATGGGTTCAATCCTGATCCTGCGATATGGTGTCTCGGCCGGTTTTTTAAAGACTTTCCTGTGACCTGCTGGACTCGGCCAGGATCGTGCTTACATTGCCGGGAAAGAAAGCGAACGCCCGTAGGGAGCGTGCACGATATCGGCATGAGCGGCTTTTTCGACATTTATTCTCTGATCTTCCTGGTGATCGCGGTCGTCATTTTTATGCGTCTCGGCAGCGTCCTGGGCCGTCGCACCGGCAGCGAACCCTCGCCCTATGAGAACGGCCGCAAACCGCCTGTCGCAGCCCGTCATACGGCCGAGAACGTCGTGACCCTGCCGCGTCCCGGTCAGGTGCCCGAGCGGGAAATGCCGAGCACTCCCGATTGGAGCGCTCTGAAGCGCCATGCCAAGCCCGATACGCCGCTTTATGACGGGCTTGTGGCGATTAGCCGCGCGGATCCCGCCTTCGAGCCCGATTCCTTCCTGGAAGGTGCAAAATCCGCCTACGAGATGGTCGTGCAGGCCTTCGCTGCGGGAGACCGCACCACCTTGCGGTCCCTTCTCTCCGCCGACGTTTACGAGAGCTTCGCTACTGCCATGAGCGAGCGGGAGCAGCGCGGTGAGAGGCTCGAGACGAGCTTCGTCGGCTTCGAAAGCGCCAAGCTCACCGAGGCGGAGCTCGAAGACAAGGTCGCGCGTGTTTCCGTCCGCTTCAAATCCGAGATCGTCTCCGTCACCTACGACAATGAGGGTCGGGTGATCGAGGGCGATCCCAACACAGTCCAAAAGCCCGATGAGGTCTGGACCTTCGCCCGTGCCACGACGAGCCGCGATCCCAACTGGGAGCTGGTCGCAACCGGCTCCAGCTGAGCACCGCCGGTGGCTGGAGATGCCCCGACCTCGTCCATCGCAAAGCTGACCTTGTCCCCCTCCGACGCGGACGAGTGTCGTCAGCTGTCTCTCAAATCCCTCGCAGGCTGGCCTGAGGACGATCATCGCGCCGCCTTTCGGGCCTTCCGCAAATCGGCGGAACGGCTCGGCGCTGAGGAAACATCCTCGCCGGACATGCTTCCGGGTCTGAAGGCGGCCGCGGAGGGTGCGTTGCGTGTGCAGGCCGACCCGTCATCCGCCGAAGCTCGCAGCTTCTTCGAAACCTTTTTTGCGCTGGCGCCCTCCGCCACCGAGGGCCTCCTCACTGGCTATTACGAACCCGTAATCGAAGCCCGGCGTGAGCCTTCCGACGCGTTCGGCGTGCCGATCTATCGGCCCCCCGACGAGGCCGTCCAAATCGAGATCACGGACCGGCCTCCCCTTTGCCCCGATCGCTCGGCGATCGAAGCCGGTGCCTTGGCGGGCCGCGGTCTCGAGCTCGCCTATGTGGCGGATCCCGTCGATCTCTTTTTCATCCATGTTCAAGGCTCCGCACGGCTCTCTCTCGGTGACGGCCGGCATATGCGCATCGGCTTTGCGGGCAAATCGGGCCATGCCTACACCTCGATCGGCCGCCTCGCCGTCGAGCGCGGCTATCTTGCCAGGGACGCTGCCGGAAAAGCCGGCCTCGAACATTGGCTCAAGGCGCATCGCCAGGCCGGACGCCGCCTCATGGCCGAGAACCGGTCGTTTATTTTTTTCAAAGAGATTATCGATCTCGCCTCCGAAGACGGCCCTTTGGGGGCGGCCGGTGTCCCGCTCAGCGCCGGGCGCAGCCTCGCCGTCGATCCGGGCTTTGCCGCCCTCCATCTGCCGGTGTTTGTCTCAGCGCCCCCGCTTCCAGGCTTCGGGCCAGGCCCGTTCTGCCGCCTGATGGTCGCGCAGGATGTGGGCTCGGCGATCAAGGGCGCGGGGCGGGCCGATATCTTTGCAGGTTCAGGCGAGGAAGCCGGGAAGGCCGCCGGCGAGATCCGAGATCGCGGCGTCCTGCGTCTCCTTCTCCCGAAAGCGACGGTCTGAGATGGCCCGCAAACAGCTTTCGTCCGAGGACAAGGCGCTTTGGGATAAGGTTCGCCGGACCGTACGGCCCCTGAAGAGCCGGTCCCTCAGCGACGAGCTCGCTGCTCAGGCAGCGACGCCGCAGGGTGATGCGGCGCCCCAGACGAGCGCCTCCGCCATCACGGCGGGAAAGCGCAGCCCAGCTCCACCACCCGTCGACGCGGTCTTTTCTCCCGAACCGAAACCCCGCACCGCACCGCACGCCGCCGCAGCGCTTGAGCCCCGGCTGAAGCGCCGTCTCCTGCGCGGCCGCCTTGAGCCCGACGCGCGCATCGACCTGCACGGCATGACCCAGCAACGCGCCCATGATCGCCTCCTGGCATTTCTGGGGGGCGCGCAGGCGCGCGGCCATGTCCTGGTCCTCGTCATCACCGGCAAAGGCCGTTCGGAGGGCGAGGGGGTGTTAAAAACGATGGTGCCGCGATGGCTCGCAGAGCCCGCGTTCCGCGAGCTCGTCGTCGCTTATGAGCACGCCTCACGCCATCACGGAGGCGAGGGGGCGCTTTACGTCAGGTTGCGCCGCAGCGGCACGAACCGCCGCCGCCCGGACGGCGGAGCAGGCGCCGCGAACCGGCTCGCGTCATTGCCGAAATGGTCCACATAGCGCGGGTTGAGCGCGCTGACCGGCAGGATGATCAGGATATCCGTTGTGCCGAACTGATAGTCGACGACGGCACCTTCACCGATATAGCCGCCGAGGCGGAGATAGCCTTTGATCAGCGGCGGAAGCTGGCGCAGCGCCGCCTTGGCGTCGATCTCATCCGCAGCCATGCGGTTCATCTCGACGTAACGCTCCTCGACCGCCCGCACCCGCCATTCTTCCGGCGCCAGCGCGTTGTGATGCAGGAAGCTCAAAGGCAAAGCGAGCTTGTCGGGATCGGTGCCCGGAATGCTGGCACAACCGATCATCACGTCCATGCCGTGCATCAGCACGTAGCTCCAGATGCCGTGCCAGAGGAGCTCAACCGTCCGCTTGTCGCGGTAGGGTTTCAGCACGCAGGAGCGGCCGAGCTCCAGAAAGCGCAGATGCGGATAACGCGCGACGAGTGATCCGACATCATATTCCCCGGCCGAGTAGAAGCCGCCGTTGATCTCAGCAATTTCCTGCCGCAACAGCCGGTAGGTGCCGACGATCTCGGGCTTCGAGCGCAGGAATGGTCGCCGTGGGACGGCGTGATCGAGCACCAGAAGATGATCGCAGATGAGGTCGTAAGGATCGGCGTCGCGCCGCCGCTGATAGGTTTCCTCGTCGGCTATGGCTGCCATCTCTTCGTAGAAGACGTGATAGCGCAGCCCTTGCGAACGTCGGATCTCAGAGGGCGAGCGGGCAAGCCGCGCCTCGAGATCTCCGAGCCGTCCGAGGGTTCCGATATGGCGGGCTGCCCGCCAAGGGGCGCGACCCGGTTTTGCGAATGGGCGTACGAAACCGCTGCCCCGAGCTCTTCCGAGACCAGGCGCAAAACGCCGCACCAGTCGTCGCGGAGAGAGATGATGCCGTCCCTGCATGGCCTCCCTGCCCCTGGGGAATCTCGATCTCATGCGCTCTCCTTAAACGATCGCGCCGACATCGACCAGAGTTGCCATATTCCATAAGAAAAACATGACATTGGAGTGACGTGGCCGGCCTTGAGAGGAGTGGAGGCACGATCACGGTCGATTGGTCGCGGCAAGCTTTTGCGCAATCCAAGGAAAGAAGAAAAGCACAGAATCGACAAGATCGCGGCCAGCCCTCCCGCAAAGGACTCCCAATATGCCGCCGTGACCGGCTAGACTTTCCCCCAACCAGCGCTGCGGATGATCGTTGAGATACGAACGCAAGACAGGAAAGAGCCGGGAAACACCGGCCGGATGGGAGGGGAACATGCGGTTTGGCCGCGCGGCGATGGCCGTTGCTGCGACATTGGCTCTTGCAACCGGCGAGGTTTCTGCCGCCGAGCTTTCGATTGTCTCCGGCTCCGTCGGTGCCGATATTCAGGAATTGCGCACGCAGCTTGCGGAATTCGAGGCGGAAACCGGCCACCAGGTCGACATCGTCGAGATGCCGGCTTCGACGAGCGACCAGTTCGGGCAATATCGCTTGTGGCTGGCGGCTGGCACCGACGATATCGACATCTACCGTGTCGACGTCATCTGGGCGCCTCAGCTTGCGAATCAGTTCGTTGATTTGCGCGACGCCATGGCCGACGTCATCGGCGACCATTTCCCCTCCGTGATCGAATCGCAGACCGTCGAGGGGCGGCTCGTCGCATTCCCCATGTATACGGATGCGCCGGCTCTCTTCTATCGCAAGGACCTTCTGGAAAAATACGGCAGGAAACCGCCCACGACGTGGGAGGAGCTGACCGAGACCGCCAAAGAGATCCAGGATAAGGAACGCGCCGCCGGCAACGGTCAGATCTACGGTTTCGTCTTTCAGGGCGCCCCCTATGAGGGGCTCACCTGCAACGGGCTGGAATGGGTCGCCTCGAGCGGCGGCGGGCAGATCGTTTCGCCTGAGGGCGAGATCACGATCAACAACGAGAGGGCCGTCCAGGCGCTGGAGCGGGCGCATGGCTGGGTGAGGGACATCGCCCCTGCAGGTGTGCTCGCCTATAAGGAAGAGGAGGCCCGCGGCGTCTGGCAGACCGGCAATGCCGTCTTCATGCGCAACTGGCCTTACGCCTATGCGCTGTCGAACGGCGAGGATTCTCCGGTCAAAGGCAAGTTTGAGGTGACGACGCTGCCGGCCGAGCCTGGCAGCCAATCGGCTCCCTGCCTCGGCGGCTGGAACCTCGCCGTGTCGAAATATTCCAAGCACAAGAAAGAAGCGATCGAGCTCGTCCGCTTCCTGTCGTCCCGCCGGGCGCAGAAGGAGCGGGCGCTCACTTATGCGCGGCTGCCGACGATCCCAGCGCTCTATGACGATCCGGACATCGCCGAAAGCCAGCCGATCATCGCCGAATGGGCAGATGTCGTCGAAAAGGCGGTGCCGCGGCCCTCCGCCCCCACGAAGCGGCAGTACAACGAAGTGTCGAAGGAGTTCTGGACGGCCGTCAACGAGACGCTTGCAGGCGCGGCATCGGCGGAAACCAACCTTCAGACGCTGGAACACCGGCTGCGCCGGCTGAAGCGGGACGGCTGGCGATGACGAACGCGACCCTGGGCGCCCCGCCGACCGACGAGGCGATGCGGACTGAAGAACAGCCCGCGGCGCGCTCCGCGCTTTCCAGGCAGCGGCTCGCCTCCGCCTGGCTCTTTCTCACGCCGATGCTCGCCGTCCTCGCTTTCGTCGCCGGCTGGCCGCTTCTGCAGACGATCTGGTTCTCCTTCACCGATGCGAGTTTGGCCGATCTCGACGCCGCCCGATTCGTCGGCCTGCGCAACTATTTCGAATATGTCGATTATGGCGACGGGACCGGCGAATGGTTCGGCCTCTTCTTTGACGCTCAATGGTGGAACGCGGTGTGGAACACCGTCTATTACACCCTTGTCTCCGTCTCGATCGAAACCGTCTTCGGTCTCATCGTGGCGCTCGTGCTCAACGTCCCGTTTCGTGGGCGCGGCTTTGTGCGCGCTGCCGTTCTCATCCCTTGGGCGATCCCGACGATCGTCTCGGCCAAGATGTGGGCTTGGATGATGAACGACCAGTTCGGCATCCTGAACGACATGTTGATGTCGGTCGGCATCCTCTCCCATCCGATCGCCTGGACCGCCTCGCCGGAGACGGCGATGTGGGCCGTCATCATCGTCGATGTGTGGAAGACGACGCCGTTCATGGCGCTTCTCATCCTCGCCGGGCTGCAGATGGTGCCCTCCGACGTCTACGAAGCGGCGAAGATCGACGGCGTCCATCCGGTCAAGGTGTTCTTCAAGGTGACGCTGCCGCTCATTCGCCCGGCGATCCTCGTGGCCGTCATCTTCCGGGCGCTCGATGCCCTGCGCGTCTTCGACCTCATCTACGTGCTGACCCCCAACAACACCGAGACGAAGACGATGTCGGTCTTCGCGCAGGAAAACCTCTTTCAGTTCGATCAGTTCGCCTACGGTTCGGCGGCCTCGACGCTCCTCTTCCTGGTGATCGCGGCGATCACGCTCGTCTACATCAAGGCGGCGCGGCTCAATCTCGGCGGAGGGCGCTGAGATGCCGGTCCTCGTCAAGCGCGCGGCCTTCTATGCCCTCGTCGTCCTGATCGTGCTCTTCTCGGTCTTCCCGTTCTATTACGCCATTCTGACGAGCTTCAAATCGGGTACGGCGCTCTTTCGCGTCGACTATCTGCCGACGGATTTTTCGCTCGCCAATTATCGCGACGTGCTCGTCAACGGTGTCTTCCCGCTCAACATCTTGAATTCCGTCATCGTCGCCTTCGTGGTGGTGGCGATCTCGCTTTTTCTGGCGGTGACGGCGGCTTACGCCCTGTCGCGAATCGAGTTTCGTGGCCGCAGCGTCCTGCTTTTGACGATTCTCGCCGTCTCGATGTTTCCCCAGATCGCGGTGCTCGCCGGACTTTTCGAACTGGTGCGCCTCTTCGGCCTCTACAATTCGCTCTTCTCACTGATCCTCGCCTATATGATCTTCACCCTGCCCTTCACGGTCTGGGTGCTGACGACCTTCATGCGGGATCTGCCGGTGGAGATCGAAGAGGCGGCGATCGTCGACGGCGCAAAGCCGATGACCATCGTCATGAAGGTGTTCCTGCCCCTGATGTGGCCGGCGCTGGTGACGACAGGGCTTCTCGCCTTCATCGCCGCCTGGAACGAATTTCTCTTCGCCCTCACCTTTGTCTCGAGCAACGACACGCGCACGGTGCCTGTCGCCATCGCGCTTCTGTCGGGGGCGTCCGAGCAGGAGATACCCTGGGGTACGATCATGGCGGCCTCCGTCGTCGTGACGGTGCCGCTCATCGTTCTCGTGCTGATTTTCCAGCGCAAGATCGTCTCGGGCCTGACGGCCGGAGGTGTAAAAGGGTGAACGGAAGCGTTCCCGCTGATGTCGCGGATGGCTGTGTGATCAGCCGTCGGAGACGTTTTCGTTGGGATAGACGCCCCAGAGCGAATTCTGCTCCACCCAGCCTTCGTAATTGTCGCCGCGCACGTCGCACCAACCCTCGCGGCAGCGCACCACGTCGGTCACCACGCCCGATTCGAGAATGGCCGTTACGCGGGCCGTCTCGCTTGCGTCCGCATGGGCATTGAAGCGCTCACCCTTGGCCCAAGGCGCCACAATCGCCGTGCGCCGTCCAGACAGGAGGCTCTGGTGGATCCAACCTTCCGCGCCGTCCGAATCACGCACCTTCCGCCAGGTTTCGAATTCCTGGATGATCTCGACCGGCAAACCGGCCCGCACGAATCGCCAGGCGATACCGTAGTTTTTGCCCGGCCCCTTGCGGACGTTGACGGCATTTGATTTCAAGCTGACGAAGCGTGGTAATGGATAGCCGCTCGGGCCCACTTTGGGGGCCTGCGCCCATCCAGGCTCGCCCGGCCAAGCCACGGCGAGCAGGGCCAAGACAAGAAGAAGGCTGAGACGAGAACGAAGGAAGAGGAGAGGGCGCATCATCTGCGGTCGGAAAATCACACCGGGAGGTGTTAGCGCCATTCCGCCGCGAGGCCAAGCGCCGCTTCGTTCCTTGTTTTTGAGCAGCCCTTTGCTAGAGAGATGTTAGAGGCAGCCGGTCGCTCCCGCGGGGGCCGCCGAGGAGAGGTGGTGCATGACCAAGGCGAAACCGCACGTCATCGTAACGCGCAAACTCCCCGATCCGGTGGAGACGCGCATGCGAGAGCTGTTTCGCGCTGACCTCAATCTGGATGACCGACCGCTGTCGCAGGCGGAGCTGGTGGAGGCGTTGCGCACCGCGGACGTACTCGTGCCGACGGTCACCGATCGGTTGGACGCCGCAGCGCTTTCCCAATCCGGACCGAACTTGAAGCTCATCGCCAATTTCGGCAACGGCATCGACAACATCGATATCGGGGCCGCCTATGAGCGCGGCATCACCGTCACCAACACGCCGAACGTTTTGACGGGCGACACCGCCGATATGACCATGGCGCTCATTCTCGCCGTCCCACGGCGGCTGGCGGAGGGAGCCCAGATCCTGCCGGAAGGCCTGCCATGGCCCGGCTGGTCGCCGACCTGGATGCTCGGCCACCGCATCTGGGGAAAACGGCTCGGCATCGTCGGCATGGGGCGGATCGGCACGGCGGTTGCGCGCCGCGCCCAGGCCTTCGGCCTGTCGATCCACTATCACAACCGCCGGCCCGTCGATCCGAAGACCGAGGAAGAGCTGGAAGCGACCTATTGGGATTCGCTCGACCAGATGCTGGCACGCATGGACATCATCTCCGTCAATTGTCCGCACACCCCGGCCACCTTCCACCTTCTTTCCCGCCGGCGCCTGAAGCTGATGCGCCCGGATGCCTATCTGGTGAACACCGCGCGCGGCGAGGTCATCGATGAGGCGGCCTTGATCGAATGCCTGGAGACAAACTCCCTTGCCGGCGCCGGCCTCGACGTCTTCGAAGGCGAGCCTGCAATTGATCCGAAGCTCATCAAGCTCGCCCAGGAAGGCAAGGCTGTGCTTCTGCCGCATATGGGCTCGGCGACGATCGAGGGCCGCATCGAGATGGGCGAGAAGGTGATCATCAACATCCGCACCTGGATGGACGGGCACAAGCCGCCTGACCGCGTTCTGCCGCTTTCGGTCTGATCTTCGCGGGCCGATGCCGCTCCGGCTCAATGAGGCTCAGCGCTTGCGGCGCTTGTAGGTGATCGTCTCGACGCGTTGGGAAAGGGCGTCGTAGAGGAGAAGCCGCCCGATCAGAGGCTCGCCGAAGCCTGCCGCGACTTTCATGACCTCAAGCGCCTGGATCGACCCGATGACACCGGTGAGCGCGCCGAGAATTCCCGCCTCCGCGCAGCTCGGTAAGAGCCCCTCAGGCGGCGGCTTCGGAAAGAGATCGCGATAACGCGGATTGTCGTCCTTGAAAGGCAAAAGCGTCGTCACCGAGCCGTCGAAGCGGCCGACAGCGCCTGTCACCAGCGGTTTTTGGGCTGCCTCGCAGATGTCCGGAAGAAGGAACCGCGTGGCGGAATTGTCGGAGCCATCGACGACGATGTCGTAGCCGGCGACGAGATCGGGCGCGTTCTCCTGCGTCAGCCGTGTCCTGTGCGTGTCGACGGCGACATGCGGATTGATCCGGGAAAGCGCTCTTTGCGCGCTCTCCACCTTTGCCATGCCGAGATCGGCGCTCGCATGGATGATCTGCCGCTGCAGATTGGAGAGCGAGACGACGTCGTCATCGACGAGGCCGAGCCGGCCGATGCCGGCGGCCGCAAGATAAAGGGCGACGGGTGAGCCGAGCCCCCCGGCTCCGACGATGAGGACGCGCGTGCGCTTGAAGCGTTTCTGACCGGGGCCTCCGACCTCGGGCAGGACGATATGGCGGGCGTAGCGCGCGATTTCCTCCGCACTGAGATCCGGTTCCGCCGATCGGGGCGCACCGTCGGGGAGGGGCGTCTCCGGCATCGGATCAGGACGCGCCAGGCTGCGGCCCCGAATAGCCTTCCACGATCACGAGCTCCGCATCCGCCACCGCCACCCGGTGCTCGCGCGCGGCCTGGTACTCAGGCGAATGGTAGCAGGCGAGCGCATCGTCGACGGAGGCAAATTCGATGACCACGTTGCGAGCTCGCGAATTTCCTTCCAGTGAATGCATGGGGCCGCCGCGGACGAGAAACTTGCCCTTGAAGCGGGCAAAGGCGGGGGCAGCGCCGGCGACATAATCCTTGTAGCGCTCGGGGTCGCGCACATCGACGCGGGCGATCCAATAGCCCTTCGGCATTCTTCCCTCCTTCAGCAATTCGCTTCGATTTCGTCCACAATCGCCTGGGCTGAGGCTTTCGGATCGGCGGCCTTGACCACCGGTCTGGCAACGACGAGGTAATCGGCGCCGGCCCGCAAGGCGTCGGCCGGCGTCATCACGCGTTTCTGGTCGTCGCTCGTTGCGGATGTCGGGCGCACGCCGGGGGTCACGATCAGCATGTCGGGACCGAGAAGCGCGCGCATCGCCTCCGCCTCGAGCGGCGAGCAGACGATGCCGTCGATGCCGCTGGCTCTGGCCTGCGCGGCGCGTCTGCGGACGAGCTCGGCGGCACTTTCCGCATAACCCGCCTCATCGAGATCGGCGTCATCCATGGAGGTGAGAACGGTGACGGCAAGAAGCCCGAGATCCGCGTCAGCGCGCGCCGCGGCCGCCGCGCGCATCGCCTTCGGATAGGCATGAACGGTTGTGAGCGTTGCCCCGAGCCGGGCAAGATTGGCGATGCCTCCCGCGACGGTATTGTCGATATCGAGCAGCTTCATATCGAGAAAGATGCGCTTTCCCTCCGCTCGAAGCGGCTCGATCAGGCTGAGGCCGTCCGCAAAGACGAGCTCCATGCCGATCTTGTAGAACGTCACCGTATCGCCGAGCGTCTCCACCATGGCACGGGCAGCCGCAAGGTCGGGAAGGTCGAGACCGACGATCAGCCGATCGCGCGCGTTGCGCGGGCGAATGTCGCGGCCTGCCGCAGAATCCTGGATGTCGGGCATTGTCACAATTTCCTCAGCGCCACTTCATTCACCGAATGGTCGCCCGCCTTGCCGATAATGAGATCGGCCCGCGGTCGCGTCGGGCGGATGTTCTCGTCGAGATTGACGAGGTTGATACGCTCCCAGAGACCCTCGGCGACGCGGCGCGCTTCGTCGTCTTTGATATTGGCGTAGCGGTGAAAATACGATCTCGGATCGGTAAACCGCGTTCCCTTGAGGCTCATGAAGCGGTCGATATACCAGCGCCGGATGACGTCGTCGTCCGCGTCGATATAGATGGAAAAGTTGAAGAAGTCGGAGACGAAGGGGACTTCCTTTCCGTCCCGCGGCAGGTCCCGCGTCTGCAGGACGTTGAGGCCTTCGAGGATCAGAATGTCCGGCTGATCGACGGTCAAAGTCTCGCCCGGCACGATATCGTAGGTGAGGTGGGAGTAGACCGGGGCTGTGACCTCGCGCTTGCCGGCCTTGATGTCGGAGAGAAAGCGCAGAAGCGTCGTGACGTCGTAGCTCTCGGGAAATCCCTTGCGCTCCATCATGTCCTGCTTTGCCAGAACCGCGTTCGGATAGAGAAAGCCGTCGGTCGTGACGAGGGAGACGCGCGGATGGCCCGGCCAGCGTGCCATCAGCTCCTTGAGGATGCGGGCGGTGGTCGATTTGCCGACGGCCACGGAGCCGGCGATGCCGATGATGAACGGCATCTTGCCTTCTTTTGCGCCGAGGAATTTCGAGCGCACGGCATAAAGCTTGTCCTTGGCTTCCACGTGGAAGGACAGAAGCCGCGACAAAGGAAGATAGATCGCCTCCGCCTCGCTGATCGAGATCGGGTCGTTCATCGACTTGAGCGCATGGACCTCTTCCGCCGACAAGGTCATCGGCGTGTCGGCGCGCAGTTTCGACCATTCCTCGACGCTGAAATACCGATAGGGCGAGAGCGAGCGCGGCGACACTTGATCCATCAGCTCTTCCAGTCGGCGCTGGGGCCGCGCGAGCGCTTCTCATCGAGACCGCTTTGCCCGGTGCGGCTCTGAAGCTCGGCCTTGACCTCGTCGAAGGAGACACCTGCGGCGTGCAGGAGGACGAGGAGATGATAGAGAACGTCGGCCGCCTCTTTGGTGAGCGCCTGGTTGTCGCGCTCCGCCGCCGCGATCGCGGCCTCGACAGCTTCTTCGCCGAGCTTCTGGGCGCATTTTGCGACGCCTTTGCCGAGAAGCCTTGCAGTATAGGAATTATCGTCGCCCGAGGCGGCGCGCGCGCCGATCGTGGCGGCGAGCTCTTCCAGCGTGAAATCGGTCATGACAGGCCCATCCGGGCTTTCTCCTGCGGAAGCGAGCGCACGGGAATGCCCGCGCGCGCCATATGGGCCTTGGCTTCCGCGATGCTATAGGTGCCAAAATGGAAGATGGAGGCCGCGAGCACCGCCGTTGCATGGCCGTCGCGGATGCCTTCCACCAGGTGATCGAGCGTCCCGACACCGCCGGAGGCGATGACCGGAACGCGGACCGCATCGGCGACCGCCCGCGTCAATGCGAGGTCGAAGCCCGTCTTCGTTCCATCGCGGTCCATGGAGGTGAGAAGGATCTCGCCTGCGCCCAGAGACACGACTTCGCGGGCAAATTCGATGGCGTCGATGCCGGTTGGCTTGCGGCCGCCATGGGTGAATATCTCCCACCGGCCTGGAGCCACCGTCTTGGCGTCGATGGCGACGACGATGCATTGATCGCCGAACTTGTCGGCGGCCCGGCCGACGAAGCTCGGATCGTTGACGGCGGCGGTGTTGACGGAAACCTTGTCGGCGCCCGCAAGGAGAAGCTGGCGGACATCGTCAACGGTCCGCACGCCGCCGCCCACGGTGACCGGCATGAAGCATTGCTCCGCCGTTTTGGCGACAACGTCGAGGAGCGTGTCACGCTCCTCGTGGCTGGCGGTGATGTCGAGGAAGCAAAGTTCGTCGGCGCCGGCCGCGTCGTAAGCCTTGGCGGCTTCCACCGGATCTCCGGCGTCGATGAGATCTACGAAATTGACGCCTTTGACGACGCGGCCGTCCTTGACGTCGAGACACGGGATGACACGGGCTTTGAGCAAGGAGTGCTCCGAAGGCTCTTCAGCTTCAGCGCGGATGCGCAACGGCGGCCCTTATAGCGGCGGCATAAGGTGCGTTACAACAAGCCATCGCGGATGGATTTTTTGAAGAAGACGACGATCCGGGCCCTTGGGGGCTCATCGTCGCCTCATGCGTGGCGCTGTCAGGAAACCACAGTCAGGAAACCGGGGCGCCGTGCTCGCGGGCTCGATCGGCATTTTGGCCGCCGCGTTCCTCCGCATCTTTGCGGGCAAGGCTCGCCGCAGCTTCCGCCGATGCCGGCCGACCGAGATGGTAGCCCTGCAAGAAATCGCAGCCGATCTCTTCGAGAAAATCGAGCTGTTCAGACGTCTCCACGCCCTCCGCCGTCACGACCAGCCCGAGCGAATGGCCGAGGACGACGATGGAGCGGATGATCGCTGCGGCTCCATCGTCTTGCGACTCCATTGCGCGCAGGAAGGATTGATCGATCTTCACCTTATCGACCGGAAGCTTCCAGAGATAAGCGAGGGAAGAGAAACCCGTGCCGAAATCGTCGAGCGCCAGTTTCACGCCGAGGTCGCGGAGCTGGCTCAGTTGCTGCACGGCGTCGAGAGAATCGATCAACAAAACGCCTTCGGTAATCTCCAGCTCGAGCTTTTCGGGGGGAAGTTCGCTCTTGGCGAGGGCCTGACGCACGATCTCCACGATGTTGCGGGCATCGAACTGCACCGGCGAAAGATTGACTGCGACCTTGTATCCGTCGGGCCAGGTCTTTGCCGCCTCGCAGGCCCGGTTGAGCGCCAGACGGCCGATGCGGTGGATGACACCCAGTTGCTCGGCAAGCGGGATGAACCGTGCCGGCGAGACGAAACCGCCTTCCCCGTTCGGCATGCGCAGCAGCGCTTCGAACCCGGTGAGCGCGTGGTCTTTTGCCGTGAAGATCGGCTGATAATAGAGTTCGAAACGCTCGTGCTCCACGGCGGCCCGCAGCACGGTTTCCAGATCCCGTCCCGCTTCGAGTTCCGCGCCCATGCGCCGATCGAAGATCGTGAGCCGGTCGCCGCCCTTCGCCCGTGAACGGCACATGGCGACATTGGCGCGCGACAAGGGGCTGCCGGGATGCTCGCCCTTCTCGGCAAGGGTGAGCCCTGCGCTCCCCGTGAGATTGATGACATGGCCATCGGCCACGAAGCCCCGACGGATGAGTTTCAGGGCGCGCTCGGCAAGGCGCGCGCCCTCCTTCAAATCGTTGACGTTCATGGCGAAGGCGAATTCCGTACCGCTGACGCGGCCGACGATCGCTTCGGGCTCGGCCAGGCTTTTCAATCTCTCCGCGGCTTCCAAGAGAATGTAATCGCTTCGCTCCGGTCCGAAAGCGGTGTTGACGGCGCCGAAGCGATCGATCCCGAGCGAGACGACCACGACGGGCTTCGGCTTGGCAAGAAGCTCACGCTTTCGGGCAATGAAACCGCTGCGATTGAGAAGGCCCGTCAGGCCGTCATGCTCAGCCGCGTATGCTGCCCGCGCATCGGCCCGGCGCTTGGCGTTGTAGCGCTGGACGAAGCCGAAGACCGGAACGCCTGAGGCAATCAGAATGATGATGGACAGAAGGATCGCGCTGCGGGCGACGGTCGCCTGAATGGCCTCGAATTCGTCCGTCTGGTCGACGTAGATCTCGGCGACGGCGATGGTTTTGCCGTCCTCGCGCAGAGGCACATAAGCTTCCGAATAATAGGCGGGACGCTCGGGCGGCGTGCCATGCGCGACTTCGATCCGTATCGCGCCTCCCTCAGCCGCCGCCGCGGCTTCGGGATTGTGCTGCGCCAAAGATGCCTTGTCCGCGGCTGAGAGCTCGTGATCGTCCAGGATCATGCGGAGCTTGCCGTTCGGCCCGAACAGTTTGAAGCGAAAGACCTCGGCCGACTCTCGCATCTTGTTGAGGGTCGCCAGCGTTTCCGGAGACGGTTCTGCCCCAGCCGCGATCTCCTCCAGATCAGCGATGCTGGTGGTCATATACTCTGCCCAGGCTGACGTCATATTGGCGGCGTTCAGCTGCAGGCCGCGTTCGATCGTATCCGACCCGACCCAGATCGCCGCGGCAACCGCCACGACGGGCAGGATCAGGAGCACGAAACCAGACAGGAAACCACGACCGGACGACATTCTGGCAACCTTACATTGCGCAGGCGAAAATGTCATACGCGCAGGGTGTAATTAATCGAATTGCCCGCTGTGGCGTGGTGAATGAAAGGCTACGTCTCAGAGCGCGTTGAGCAGTTGAAGTGCAGCGTCAGGATCGATGCGGCCATCGTACAGTGCCCGGCCGGTAATGGCGCCTTCGAGGCTCGCCGCGTCGAGCATGGTGAGGCGCACGATATCGGCCATCGAGGCGAGACCGCCGGAGGCGATGACCGGGATCGAGACATGCTCCGCAAGCGCGATCGTCGCCTCCCAATTGATCCCGGCAAGAACGCCGTCGCGGTCGATGTCGGTATAGATGATGGCCGCAACGCCGGCGTCTTCGAAGCTCTTGGCGAGGTCCTGCGCCTCCATATCGGAGGTTTCCGCCCAGCCTTCCACCGCGACTTTTCCGTCGCGCGCATCGATGCCGACGGCGATGCGGCCCGGATGTCGCCCTGCTGCCTCCTTCACCAGATCCGGATTGCGCAGAGCCGCTGTGCCCAAAATCACCCGCGTGACGCCCTTTTCGAGCCAGGCCTCGATCTGCGCCATGGAACGGATGCCGCCGCCGAGCTCCACCTTGAGATGGTCGCCGGTGGCCGCCAGCACCGCTTCGACGGCGGCGCCGTTGCGGCTTTCGCCGGCGAAGGCCCCGTCGAGATCGACCATGTGCAGCCAGGTGAAACCCATATCGGCGAAGGCGCGTGCCTGCGCCGCAGGATCGGCGTTGTAGGTCGTCGCCTCGCCCATCTCGCCGCGCTTCAGGCGCACGCATTCGCCGCTCTTCAGGTCGATCGCGGGAAACAGGATCATTGCGGCCTCACGGGCGCCAGTGGAGGAAATTGGCGATCAGCGCCAGGCCGAGCGCCTGGCTCTTCTCGGGGTGAAACTGCGTGCCGGCGATGTTGTCGCGACCGATCATCGCCGTGACCGGGCCGCCGTAATCGGCCGTCGCCAGCACATGTTCGGGAACGGCCGCGACGACGTGATAGGAATGGACGAAATAGGCGTCGAGTGCCTCGTCGATGCCGGCGAGAAGCGGATGGGGATGGCGCCCGACGAGCTCGTTCCAGCCCATATGCGGGATCTTGAGTTCTGGATCTTTCGGGCTGATCTCGACGACGTCGCCCGGAATCCAGCCAAAGCCCGCCGTTGTTTCCTTCTCAAGCCCACGTGTCGCCATCAGCTGGCAGCCGACGCATATGCCGAGAAAAGGGCGGCCGACCTTCATGACGGTCTCTTCGAGCGCGGCCACCATTCCAGGAACGCCGTCGAGCCCGCGGCGGCAATCGGCAAAGGCACCGACGCCCGGCAGAACGATGTGGTCGGCGCGCCGCACGACCTCCGGGTCGGAGGTGACGGCGACCTCACCGGCATAGCCGCTTTCGCGCGCAGACCGCTGAAACGCCTTGGCGGCCGAGCGCAGATTGCCCGAACCGTAATCGATAATCGCAACGCTCATCCGCCCCTCTCCGGAAAGAGCCCCATGACCTCCGGCGTGTCGCGATCGCCGGCGGCCGACCATGGACGCCCGCGCGGGCGGGCCGGCGCAACTTCGGGAACGACGGGCCGCGAGGCGGTGGTCGGCGCCGGCGCGGCGAATTCGTCTTCCCGCCCGCCGAAGAAGCGGATCGCAGCCTCGTCCTCGGAGCGGCCGGAGGCCGCCCCAGCCTCCCGCCAGCCGCGGCGCGACAGGGACCAGCGGCGGAGATTGTTGGCTTCGAGCGCGAAGAGGATCGCAAAGAGAAGGCCGCACCATTGCGCTGCCGCTTCTCCAAAGCGGAAGCCGAGTACCGCGATAGCCCCGCTTGCCACGAGGTAGAGCAGGAGCGGCAGCCACATGCGCCGGTAGAGAAGCCACAGAAACGGGATGAGAAGCGCCGGCCAGTTCATCCCGTCCTTGATGAAAACGGCGCGCAGGGCCCCATCGACGCCCTCTTTTTCGGGCGGCAGATGCACCGTGTAATGGGTCGTCCTGGAAAACATGCTCAAGCCGTCAGCGTGCCCTTGGTGGAGGGAATCTCGTCGGCAATGCGCGGATCGAGCGCAAGCGCCTGTCGCAGCACGCGTGCCACCGCCTTGAAGCAGGTCTCGGCGACGTGGTGGGCGTTCTCGCCGTAAAGGTTCTCGATGTGGAGCGTGATGCGGGCGTTCTGGGCAAACGCCTGGAAGAATTCCTTGAAGAGCTCCGTGTCGAAATCGCCCACTTTGTGGCGCGCAAAGCCGACGCGCCAGACGAGATAGGGCCGGCCCGACACGTCGACGGCAGCACGCGTCAGCGTTTCGTCCATAGCGAGATCGAGTGAGGCATAGCGGGTGATGCCGCGGCGGTCGCCGAGCGCGCGGTCGAGCGCCTGGCCGAGCGCGATGCCGACATCTTCGACCGTGTGATGCTGGTCGATGTGGAGATCCCCATCGGCCTTCAGCGTCAGATCGATCAGGGAGTGGCGCGAGAGCTGCTCCAGCATGTGATCGAAGAATCCGATGCCCGTCTCGACATCGTAGCGCCCGCCGCCATCAACATTGATGGCGAGGCTGATCTTGGTTTCGCTGGTGTCGCGGTTCAGCTCGGCCTTGCGCATCATGGCTCTCCTTCGCCGCCCGTCTTACCAGCGGGCGGGACCATTGCAAATGCGCTGTACGCACCCGACATGCCGCAGCGCGTTTGCAGGCCGGCCGCGCATGCCTAAATAGGGGCCAACCTGTACGAAAAGAGGGGGTGCCGGTCGAGGCCTCCACGGCTCACCCGCATCCGCTGACAAGGAGCAATCAGTGACAGAATTCGATCCCGCCGCCCCCTGGCACGGCACGACCATCGTGACCGTCCGCAAGGGCGACAAAGTCGTGATCGCAGGCGACGGCCAGGTGACCATGGGTCAGACCGTGATGAAGGCCAATGCCCGCAAGGTCCGCCCGCTCGCCAAAGGCGATGTGATCGCCGGATTTGCCGGTGCGACCGCGGACGCCTTCACGCTTCTGGAGCGGCTTGAAGCCAAGCTTGAACAATATCCGGGCCAGCTCATGCGCGCCTGCGTGGAACTCGCCAAAGACTGGCGCACCGACCGCTATTTGCGGCGCCTGGAGGCGATGATGATTGTCGCCGACAAGCAGACGACGCTGGTTCTGACCGGCACCGGCGACGTTCTGGAGCCGCAGGAAGGTGTGGCCGCCATCGGTTCCGGGGGCAATTACGCTCTCGCCGCTGCTCGTGCTCTCGGCGATTCCGATCTCGACGCGGAGGACATTGCCCGCCGCGCCATGCAGATCGCAGCCGAGATCTGCGTTTACACCAATCACAACATCATCGTCGAAAGCCTCACGGCGGAGTCCGCCTCATGACAACCTTTTCCCCCCGCGAGACCGTTTCGGAGCTCGACCGCTACATCATCGGCCAGAAGGAGGCGAAGCGCGCCGTCGCCATCGCCCTTCGCAACCGCTGGCGCCGCCAGCAGCTGGAAGGCCCGCTGCGTGAAGAGGTTCTGCCGAAGAACATCCTGATGATCGGCCCGACGGGTGTCGGCAAGACCGAGATTTCGCGCCGCCTCGCCAAGCTGGTCAATGCGCCTTTCATCAAGGTGGAAGCGACGAAATTCACCGAGGTCGGCTATGTCGGCCGCGACGTCGAACAGATCATCCGCGATCTCGTCGAGGCCGGCATCGCCATGGTGCGCGAGATGAAGCGCAAGGAAGTGCAGGCAAAGGCGCATCTGCAGGCGGAAGAGCGGGTTCTCGACGCGCTCGTCGGCCAGCATGCGAGCCCGACGACCCGGGACAGCTTCCGCCACAAGCTGCGCGAGGGCCTGCTCGACGACAAGGAGATTGAGATTGAGGTGCGCGACGTCTCCAACCCGATGGGGGCCTTTGAGGTGCCTGGCATGCCGGGTGCCTCCGTCGGCGTCATGAATGTCGGCGAGATGCTGGGCAAAGCCTTCGGCCAGGGCCGCACCAAGACGCGCAAGACGCTCGTCAAGGATTCTTACGATCTCTTGATCGCCGAGGAATCCGACAATCTTCTCGACGACGACCAGATCGTGCAGGAAGCCATTCGCGCGGTGGAGGACGACGGCATCGTCTTCCTCGACGAGATCGACAAGATCTGCGCTCGCGATGGGCGCGCCGGAGGCGATGTCTCCCGCGAGGGCGTGCAGCGCGATCTCTTGCCGCTCGTCGAAGGTACGACGGTTGCGACCAAGCACGGACCGGTGAAGACCGATCACATCCTCTTCGTGGCCTCAGGCGCATTCCATGTCTCGAAGCCGTCGGACCTTCTGCCGGAGCTGCAGGGCCGCCTGCCGATCCGTGTGGAGCTCAGGGCGCTGACGGAGGAAGATTTCCGCCGCATCCTGACGGAGACGGAAGCAAGCCTCGTAAAGCAGTATGTGGCGCTTCTTTCGACCGAAGGCGTGACGCTGGAATTCACCGATGACGCCATCGACGCGATTGCGCGGCTCGGTGTGGAGATCAACTCCAGCGTGGAGAATATCGGCGCAAGGCGGCTTCAGACCGTGATGGAGCGGATCCTCGACGAGATCTCGTTTACGGCGCCCGATCGCCATGGCGAGACGGTCACGATTGACGCTGCTTATGTCGAGGAGCATGTCGGCGATCTGGCGCGAAACGCCGATCTCAGCCGCTTCATTCTCTAGGCTTTTGTCGTGAGCTTCGCACCGGCCGGCCGGACGAAGCTTCGGGTTGCAATACGAGCGGGGCACGAGATCAGATCGCGCCCCGCTTTTTTAGTCAGTCGATTGACTGATATTCTAAATATCTGAGCATAAAAGCGTTTATCAGCCTTGCAGGCTCAGGCTGGGAGCCCTGCCAACAAACGCTCTTGTTCCGCGAGGCTCCGAAGGGAGGCCTGCGGTCTCGCGCCCAGATGGGAAATGATCTCGCCCGCGGCGAGCGAGCCGAGCTCAGCGCAGCGGCCGAGCGGCGCGTTGCGGGCAAGACCGAAGAGGAAGCCGGAGGCAAAGAGGTCGCCGGCGCCGGTCTTGTCGAGGATCGTCTCGACCTCGGGTGCCGGGACGTTGATGCGTTCGCCTCCACGCACCACGAGCGAGCCTTCCGCGCCGAGCGTGACGGCGGCAAGGCCGACATCCGCCGCGAGCGATTCGATGCCGCTCGCAAGGTCGCTCGTCTCGTAGAGAGCCAGAACCTCATGGTTGTTGGCGAAGACGACGTCGACGACACCGCTGCGCATCAGCTCCAGGAATTCCGACCGGAAGCGGTCGACGCAGAAGGAATCCGACAAGGTGAGCGCCACCTTGCGGCCGGCGCGATGGGCGATCTCGGAGGCTGTGCGGAACGCTTCCTTGGCTTTCGGCGGATCCCAGAGATAGCCTTCGAGATAGGTGATTTCCGCAGCTTCCACCGTCGCCTTGTCGATGTCTGCCGCGGTGAGCTCCTGGCAGGCACCGAGATAGGTGCTCATGGTGCGCTCTGAATCCGGCGTGATCAGAATGAGGCAGCGCGCCGTCGGCGCTCCTTCCGCCAGCGGCTTCGCCGGGAAGGCGATACCGACCGATTGCATGTCGTGACGGTAGAAATGGCCGAGCTCGTCGTCCGCCACCTTGCCGATGAAGGCTGCCGAACCGCTCAGAGAGGCGACACCTGCCGCCGTATTGCCGGCGCAGCCGCCGGAGATGAGCTGGCCCGGACCCATCGTGTCGTAAAGCGTCTCGGCGCGATCGGACTCGATCAGATGCATGGAGCCTTTGACGAGTTTCTCGCTGACGAGAAAAGCATCGTCCGCCTGTGCCAGCACATCGACGATGGCATTGCCGATCGCCAGGACATCGTATTTCCGTTCGGCCATTCGCTCCCCTCCAAAAGGTTTTTGCGCGGTAGCCGATCGTGCGGTGCTTTGCAAATCTCGCCGCTTGCCCGGCCGTCGTGCTTTTCCTATCTCTTCGCGGCCATGTTAGACGATGCCCAACGCTCCCTGGAAGAAATCCTATCGCCGCCGTTCCGCAACGTGTTGTGGAAGTCGGTCGGCCTGACGCTCGGGCTCTTGCTGGTCTTGTGGCTCGTCCTCGAAGGGCTCGTCGTGCACTTTCTGGCGCTGCCCTATCCCTGGCTCGAAACCGGTCTGACGATCGTCTCCGGCATCGGTCTCGTCGTCGGGCTTGCCTTCCTGGCGGCGCCGGCAACCTCGCTTTTCGCCGGCATTTTCCTCGACGAGATCGCCGAGGTGGTTGAGAAGAACCATTACCCGAGCGAGCCGGTGGGAAGGGCGCTCCCCTTGATGGAGGGCATTCTCACCACGTTGCAGTTCACGCTCGTGGTCGTCGGCGTCAATCTAGTCGCCTTGCCTCTAGTCCTCTTCGTCGGCTTCGGTGTCGTCATCTTCTTTGTCGCCAACGGCTATCTTCTCGGCCGGGAATATTTCGATCTCGCGGCGCGGCGTTTTCACGATCGGCGCGTGGCGAAGATCCTCAGGCTCCGGCATTCCGGCCGCATCTTCCTGGCGGGCCTCGTCATCGCGGGCTTCACCGCCGTGCCTCTCGTCAATCTCCTGGCGCCGCTTTTCGCCACCGCCTTCATGGTGCATGTGCACAAGCGTATCCAAAAAGCTGAGCGCAGACCCGGCGGGCTGCTCGCTCCCGCCTGAACGCCGGCCGGCGTACCTGCCGCCGCCTGCGCCTCAGGCTATCTCATTGAGGTCGCGCGCAAGATCGGCTCGGACGAGCGCCGCGACAAGGCGCGGAAAATCCTTGTGGGACACCTGTTTTGCGAGCTCCTCGGCGTCCTCGCCCAGGTCGAGCTTTTTGGCGGCGGCGAGCGCCTTCTTGTCGGCGAAGGGGAAAAGTTCGTCCCAGGCCGGCTGTACCTCGCGGAAGAAGATGTCGACGCCGACATCGCCAAGCCCCTTGAATTCCTTCAGGAGCTTGCGTTCCCGGGCCGGCTCCTCGTCGGCCGCGTCGCGCAATTTCCTGAGATCGCCACGATATTTGTCGAGAAGGAGCTCCGAGGTCTCACCGAGCATCCGCGACGTGCTCTCGTCATAGCGGGCATAGCCATGCGAGGTGAGGACGTCGACGCGGTCCTGCCAGCTCGCGGCGGCCATTTTGTCGGGCGTGGTGTAGCCGGCGTCCGCCAAGGCTTTTGCCGCACGTAAGGCGTTGTCGGCGCTGATGCGCGCGGAAAACAGGATCGAGGCGGTCAGCCATCGAAACAGGGGGGAGGGCGTATTCTTGGCGATCGGGATGCCAAGTTCGTCGCAATAGGTGGTGCCGTGACGCTCCAGGAGCGTCTTGATGCGCGCCGATTTCGATGCGGCCATCGTTATCTCCTCGGAATTGGCTCATGGGCGAAACCCGAGCCTCCTCTCGCTGTTCCCCACAATGTGAAGCCTCTGGAACAACGTCAAACTGCAAAAATACACGAAATGGCTGCATAAAAACGCGTCGGGCACGCTTTCCGCCCCTTGCGGAGCCAGGTGGGGCGCCTACCTGCGAGGAATGGCGCCGCCTATTCGCCCAACAGATGGACCCGCAGACGTTCGGTGGCGTCGGGTCCGAACCCCGAACTTTGGGGGCTATGCTTGAAACTCAGCGACAACCAGATTGCCGCGGTCCGTGAGACCGTGGGTGCCGAACCCATTCCGGAAGACAACCCGGCTATGGAGCCGCTGAAGCAGAACTTCGGCGACCATACGTTTTACGTCGACAACACCGGCCTTCTCGTCCTGGAACCGGTGAACGATCCGAACCAGCCCGGCGAGCCGGCGGCGGTGATCCATATCGCCACGTGGACCGACGAGGAACGCAAGCAGCTGCAGCCGATCGAGCCGAAGGCGTCGGGCGCAGTCCTGGATCTGGCTCCGGCCGGTCCTGCGAACGGTGCCGGCGGCACCGCCGCGTAACGGAAGCTTCGTTGTCGATTGCGGTCGACGCATGCCGGCCGCAGGATTGCACCGCGCCCGGTCTCGCCGATGAGGTGAGGCCGGGCGCGCGCATGTCAGACTAACGCTGCGCCATGTCGGCGCCTGTCCGGTTCGCTGACGATGCGGGCACTAGGTCGGCTGCCTAATGCGCCGCTTCCCAATTGTCGGCAGCCCGCGCATCGACTTGCAGCGGGACTCTGAGCGCCACGGCCGGCTCCGCCGCCTTTTCCATCACCTCGCGGATGACGGGAAGGCTCGCCTCGACCTCTTCTTCCGGCACTTCGAAGATCAGTTCGTCATGCACCTGCAGGAGCATGCGCGCGGAAAGCTGTGCCTCGGCGAGGGCATCTTCCATGCGGATCATGGCGCGGCGGATGATATCGGCCGCAGATCCCTGGATCGGCGCGTTGATCGCTGCGCGTTCCGCCCCTGACCTGATCGAATGGTTGGAGTGCTTGATGTTCGGGAAATGCGCGCGGCGCCCGAAGAGCGTCTCCACATAGCCCTTGTCGCGCGCTTTCTCCTTCGTCTCCTCCATATAATCGCGGATGCCCGGGAAGCGCTTGAAATAGGTCTTGATGTAGTCGCCCGCCTCCTCGCGGCCGATGCCGAGCTGGGCGGCGAGGCCGAAGGCCGAAATGCCGTAGATGATGCCGAAATTGATCGCCTTGGCGCGGCGGCGGATCATCGGGTCCATGCCTTCGATCGGCGTTGCAAACATCTCCGAGGCCGTCATCGCATGAATGTCGAGCCCGTCCTCGAAGGCGCGGCGAAGCGCCGGGATTTCCGCGATATGGGCGAGAATCCGAAGTTCGATCTGCGAATAATCGGCCGAGACGAGGCGGGTGCCTTCCTCCGCCACGAAGGCGGTGCGGATTTCGCGTCCCTCCTCGGTGCGGACAGGAATGTTCTGCAGGTTTGGTTCGGAAGAGGAGAGCCGGCCCGTCGTCGTGGAGGCGAGGGAATAAGACGTGTGCACGCGCCCGCGTGTGTCGAGATAGGAGGGGATGGCGTCGGTATAGGTGCCTTTGAGCTTGGTGAGCTGGCGCCAGGCGACGATCTTCATCGGCAGGGGATGGCCCTCGGCCGCGAGATCCTCCAGCACCTTGACGTCCGTCGACCATTGCCCGCCTTTGGTCTTGCGGCCGCCCGGCAGGCCGAGCTTGCCGAAGAGAACCTCCCCGAGCTGCTTTGGCGAGCCGATGTTGAAGCTCTCGCCCGCCATGTCGACAATCTCCGCTTCGAGCCCTGCCGCTTTCTGGGCAAAGCGTCCGGAAAGGCGCGAGAGGATGTCTCGATCGACCTTGATGCCGCGTTCTTCCATGCGGGCGAGTACCGGCAGAAGCGGCCGTTCCAGCCGCTCGTAGACATTGGTGAGCCCTTCGGCAGCAAGGCGCGGCTTCAAGACCAGCCAAAGCCGCAGTGTGACGTCGGCGTCCTCGGCGGCATAAGAGGTGGCGCGGTCGATCGGCGCGAAGTCGAAGGTGACCTTGTCGCGACCCGTGCCGCAGACGTCCTTATAGGCGATCGGCTTGTGGCCGAGATGGCGTTCCGACAGAATATCCATACCGTGCTGCTGGCCGAAACCGGCATCGAGCGCATAGGAAATCAGCATCGTGTCGTCGTAACTTGCGATCTCGATGCCGCGGGCTTTGAGGAGCAGCCAGTCGTATTTGAGGTTCTGGCCGATCTTGAGGATCGTCGGGTCTTCCAGGAGTGGCTTCAGGAGTTCGAGAGCCCTGGCCTCCCCGATCTGCGTATAGTCACTATCGCTTGAATCGGAAAAAGAGAGAGAGTCGGCACCGCCGTCCACACCGCCTTCCGCTGCGGCTTCACGAGCCTTTTCCGTCTCCGCACGCCCGCCAAACAGGTCGGAATGGGGGGCCGCATCGGGGCGGCGATGCCCGAGAGGCACGTAACACGCCTCGCCCGGTGCCACAGCGAGCGAGACGCCGCACAGCGTCGCCTGCAAGGGATTGAGGCTCGTCGTCTCCGTATCGAAGGCAAGACGCCCCGCCGCATAGGCACGTTCGATCCAGGCCTCCAGCGCCTCGATCGTGCGCACGCATTCGTAAGAGCTTGGATCGATCTTCGGTTCAGTCGCCGTCTCGGCGCGCTGGCGCGCAAGATCGGCGGGGGCCGCCAGGAAGCCGCGTTCGTCGGCGAAGGCGCCGTCGACAGGCGCTGCGACACTGCCCGGTCCGTCCCCCTTCGTCTCGGCAAGGTCCGGGCCGTGCGCGGCGGGCCCTGCGCCCCACCCTGCGATCTCGAGTGTCGGTGCTGAGATCGCCGCCGCATCGGCTTCCATCTTTTCGGCGATGCGGCGCGTCAGCGTGTTGAACTCCATCGCCTTGCAGAAGCCGATCGCTTTTGCCGCATCGAGGCTTTCCACGGCGAGATCGCCGAGCGGCACCTCGAGTGGCACGCTCGTGGAAAGTTCGACGAGCTTCTTGGAGATGCGCGCCTGCTCGGCAAATTCGATGAGGTTCTCGCGGCGCTTGTTCTGCTTGATCTCCGATGCGCGGGAGAGAAGCGTTTCGAGATCCCCGTAATCGTGCAGGAGCTGTGCGGCGGTCTTCGGCCCGATGCCCGGCACCCCCGGCACATTGTCGGTCGGATCGCCGGTCAGCGCCTGCAGATCGATCATCTTGTCGGGGAAGACGCCGAATTTCTGCATGACGAATTCGGCATCGATCAGCTGATCGCGCATCGTGTCGAACATGATGACGGAGGGCCCGATCAGCTGCATCAGATCCTTGTCGGAGGAGATGATGGTCGTGCGCGCCCCGGCCTCACAGGCGAGCTTCGCATAGGTGGCGATGAGGTCGTCCGCCTCCCATCCCTGCTGTTCGACACAGGCGAGGTTGAAGGCGCGCGTGGCGTCGCGGATCAGGCTGAACTGCGGAACGAGATCCTCCGGCGGTTCGGGCCGATGCGCCTTGTACTCGGGGTAGATCTCGTTGCGGAACGTCTTCGCCGAATAATCGAAGATGACGGCGAAATGGGTGGGTTCGTCGCCCTTTTCCGGCGTCGGCCCCTCCTGCAGGAGCTTCCAGATCATGTTGCAGAAGCCGGAGACGGCGCCGACGGGCAGGCCGTCGGATTTGCGCGTCAAAGGCGGCAGGGCATGGAAGGCGCGGAAGATGAAGGCCGAGCCGTCGACGAGGACGAGATGATCGCCGGATGTCATGCCGGCGCCGGAGGCGGATTTTTCGGAGGAGCTCATGGCGCGGAGATTTGACTGCCGCGCCTCCGATTTCAAGCAGAACCGATCCGGCCCAGGCGGCATCCCCTGCGAAGAGGAGATTTACTCCGCCGGGGCGATCGCCGCCTTCTGCCCGGGTTTGCTACGCCAGGGCTGGTCGATCCGGGCCCAGGCGGGCCGTACGAAGAGGAAGGTGCCCCAGCCGGTGCGTCGGGTGAATTCATACAAGATGACCGGGCCGATGACGCCCGCCGCGGTGACGAGAAGCGAGATCGTGCCGATATCGGTGATGAGGCCGAGCTTCAAAAGGACGGTGCGGGTCACCACCATCGGCAGGAAGAAGGCGAGATAGACGACAATCGAATTGGCGCCGAGATAGGTGAGAGGACGTGAGACGAGCGTCTTCGCCAGCAAGACGGAGAAGGTGCAGACTGCGACCGCCCCCGCGAAACCGAGGCCGAGCGAAACGACGGGAAGCTTCGAGATGCCGCCGAACACGCAGGCCGCGTTGAGGACACCCCAGGCGGCGAGATAGCCGACACCGAAAAGGAGATGTCGGTCGGCACGGTCCGCAAAACGGAAGATCGCATCCGCCAGGATGAAGCCTGTGTAGAAATAGACGAAGCGCGAGGCGAATTCGTCGATCAGCATCGAGCCGGTGTCGATATGCGCAATCTCGAGCCCGGCCGCCACCAGCCAGACGAGCCAAGCCGGCACGCGGCCATGAACGAGGCGCGTCACGGCAAAAAAGATCGCCAGATGGTAGATGAACCAGAGTGTGCCGAAAGGCTCTACGAAGCTCTTCAGGTAGAACAGCAAAGCGCCGTCCCAGCCATAATCCGAGGCGAATTCGGGCGCCTTCAGAACGAACTGGATGGTGAGCCAGAGCACGTAAAAATAGGCGAAATGCAGGATCTTGCGGTCGACATAGAGACGCAAGGGCGCGGTGATGCGGGCGGACAGAAAAAGCCCTGCAATCATGAAGAAGTCGGGCATCCGGAAGGGGCGGGCGAATTCGACGACGTAATTCATCCAGCCGTTGGCGCCGACCGCCTTCTCCACCCCCAGCGTCGAATGCATCATCACCACCATGATGATGCAAAATCCCTTGGCGACGTCGACCCATGCGACGCGCGTTCGTGCTGAGGTGGTCGCTGTGCCGGCCGCATCCATGGCGCGATCCTTCGTTCGGAAGAAACCCCGTCTACTATGCGAAGCTTGCTCCGCGGCGTCGCGACATATTCTAAAAGACAGTTAAAATTGCAGGCATTTGCGGCCAAAGGGCCGCTCCGCCAAGCCCGGCGGGCCGCATGCAGCAATCTTCGGCTATCAGAAACCGCCGGCGCCGGAGAAGGAACGGGGGGCTTCGTCGATCAGACGGGCGCCCGAGCCGGTGACCTCGTAGACGGCGAGCTGACGTTGATTGGTGCCGTCCGATTTGAGCCGAAAGACGCCATCGACACCGTTGAAACCGTTCGCATTGGTGAGAAGGCTGGCAGAGAAGGCATCGTTGGGATTCTGCCGCACCAGCCCGGCCGCCAGAACCGTGGCGTCGTAGGCAAGCGTCGCGTTGCGCGGCGGCTCCGAGCCATAGGCCGCCTGGTAGCGTGCGGCGAACCCGTCGAAGGTGCGCCGTGTTGGTGCCGGGAACCAGCCGCCGGCAAGCGCGCCATTGTTGAGGACGGCCGGATCGTTCCACTGGCCGCTGCCGAGAAGCTTGATATTGCTGCCGGCGGAGCCGAGCGCCTGCGAGATGAGGGCTGGCGCCTGACCGGCGTCGGGAATGAAAAGCGCATCGATGCGCGAGGAAATGGCCGCGATATCGGCCGTCTTAGCCCGGATATCGGTGTCGTTGAGGTCGTAATGCTCGATCGCGACGACCCGTCCGCCCGCATTGGCGACCGCCTGGCGGAAGGCCGCGTCGACGACCGTGCCATAGGCGTTGTTGGGCAGGAGCGCGGCGAAGGATTCCCGCCCTTCGCTCGCCGCATAGGAGACGATGCGTTCAGCATCCGAGCCCGGTAGGAAGCTCAGGAGATAGACGCCGGGGCCAGCAACTGCGGTGTCGGACGAGAAGGCCACCATCGGCGCATTGGCCCGGCGCGCCACGGGTGCTGCAGCGCTGACCGATGAGGCGAAAAGCGGTCCGAGAACGATCTTGGTTCCTTCCGAGACGGCCTTTTCGGCGGCCGCCTGCGCGCCTGCCGGCGTGCCGCCGGTGTCATAGACGATGAGCGAGATCGGCACGTTGGGGAAGTCGCTCATCGCCATCTCGGCGGAATTGCGGAAGGCCCGCGCGGCATTGCCGGCATTGCCCGTCGCCGTCAGCGGCAAAAGCATGGCGACCCGCGTGGTGCCGCTGCCGATGACCTCTCCGGTGGGTGCGGCAGGTCCCTGATCGACCGGCAGATTGCCGCCGCCATTCCCCGACATCGAGGTGCACCCCGCCAGAAACAGGAAAACGAGCGCTGTCGCGAACCAGCCGAAAAGGCCATTTGGCATCGAAAAATTTCGCCTGAACACGTCGTCTCTCCCGCCCGGAATGGTTGCCAGGCACCCTTTTGGATCCTAGGCATTCGTCATAAGCGGCGCGTGGCGCCGTCTCAAGGGCAGCCGCAGAGAATGGCCGGAGACAGAGATAGAATTTTCGTCATGCGGGGCCACGAACTGACGGCGCCGCATCTCGAGCCGGGCCTCTATGTCACGGCAACGCCGATCGGCCATCTCGGCGACATCACCATCCGTGCGCTGGAGGTTCTGGCCGCGGCCGACGTGATCGCGGCTGAAGACACCCGGGTCACCCGCAAACTTCTGTCGCGCTACGGCATCACCACCCGCCTCACCGCCTATCACGAACATTCCCATCCCGATGTCGACGACCGCCTCGTGAAGCTGATGGCGGAGGGCGAGGCCGTGGCGCTCGTCACGGATGCCGGCACGCCGGTCGTCTCCGATCCCGGCACGCGGCTCGTCGCGCGTGCGGTTGCCGAAGGTGTTGCCGTCCATCCGATCCCCGGCGCCTCGAGCCTCACCGCGGCCTTGAGCGTTGCCGGGATTTCGGCCGAGGCGACGCTCTTTCTGGGTTTTCTGCCGGCGAAGGAGAAAGCCCGGCGGGACGCGCTTCGGCGGCTCGCCGATCTTCCCTTCGCCCTCGTTCTTCTGGAAGCGCCGCATCGGCTCCAGGCTTTCGCCCGCGACGCAAACGAGATCCTCGGAGATCGGCCCGTCTGTCTGTGCCGGGAGATGACGAAGCTGCACGAGACGTTCCTGCGCGGTTCGCTCGCCGATCTTGCCGACGCGGCGGGCGAACAGGACAAAGGCGAGATTGTCGTGGTGATCGGGCCCCCAGCCCCCAGGGAGGCGGGTGAAGGCTTCGATGAGGCCGATCTCGACCGCATGCTCGCCGAGCGTCTCGGCACGATGGGGGTCAAGGATGCCGCCCGCGAGGTTGCGGAGGAAACCGGCTTGCCGCGGCGCACGCTCTATCAGCGTGCGCTGTCGCTCGGCAAGGAGTGAGAGACGGGGGGCACTGGATGAGCAAGAAGCGGCGCCGGGCCTACCGACAGGGCCATATGGCCGAGATGGCGGCGGCGCTCTTCCTCATGATGAAGGGGTATAGGATCCTCGCACGCCGCTACCGGACGCCACTTGGCGAGATCGATCTCATTGCTCGTCGCGGCCGCACCGTCGCCTTCGTCGAGGTGAAGCTTCGTGGTGAGAGAGAGGCGGCAGACTGGGCGCTCACCCCACGCAGCGAAAGGCGCATCGGTGCCGCCGCAAGCGTTTGGACCTCGCGGCATCCCGCCGCCATGGAGTTCACGCAGCGCTTCGATCTCGTTCTCGTTTCCCCTTTTCGTTTACCCCGGCATCTTGCGGACGCCTTTCGCCCTCCCAATTGATTGCCTCCGGCCACTCGATTGCATCGGGCCGCTTGATTGCATCGGGAATGAAGCGCGGCTAACCCAGAAGCCAGAAGAACGGAGAGACCAATGGCCCTTTCAGTCGCAGTGCAGATGGATCCGATCGCTCAGATCGATATTCGCGGCGATACGACCTTCGCGCTGATGCTGGAGGCGCAAAAGCGCGGCCACAGCCTCTTCTATTACGAGCCGCGGCACCTCTCGATGGAGGGCGGCCGCGTCTTTGCCCGCATGCGGGCGGTGAGCGTTGCCGACGAGGTCGGCCGTCATTACGCGCTCGATGAGGCGGAACAGCAGCTCGGGCTCGAAGATTTCGATGTCGTCCTGATGCGCCAGGATCCGCCATTCGACATGGCCTATATCTCGGCGACGCATCTCTTGGAGCGGGTTCATCCGAAGACCCTCGTCGTCAACGATCCGGCCCATGTGCGCAACGCGCCGGAAAAACTCTTCGTCACCGAATTTTCCGATCTGATGCCGGAGACGCTGATCTCCCGCGACATCGCAGCGATCCGCGCCTTCCGCGAAAAGCACCGCGACATCATCCTGAAGCCGCTCTACGGCAATGGTGGTGCCGCGGTTTTCCGTATCAGCGAGGGGGACGAAAACCTGTCCTCGCTGATCGAACTTTTCGAAACGACCTTCCGCGAGCCCTTCGTCGTGCAGCGCTATCTGCCTGAGATTCGCAAGGGCGACAAACGCATCATCATTGTCGACGGCGAGCCCGCCGGTGCGATCAACCGGATCCCGGCGGTGGGTGATGCGCGCTCCAACATGCATGTCGGCGGTAAGGCCGTTGCCGCCGAACTCACCGATCGCGACCGGGAAATCTGTGCCCGCATCGGCCCGGAACTCAAGGCGCGCGGCTTCATCCTCGTCGGCATCGACGTGATCGGCGACGTGATGACGGAGATCAACGTCACCTCGCCCACAGGCATCCGCGAGCTGCAGCGTTTTTCGGATATCGATGCGGCTGCGATGGTGTGGGACGCGATCGAACAGCGCTGCAAGGGCTGACGGGCAACTGCCAGCGAAGGCCTTGCCGCGCCAAGATCTGCCCGGGCGAAGATTGGCCCGGGCGAGCTCAGTCAGTCGAGAAGCGAGACGGCCGACGGCATCACCTCGCCGGCGACGAAGCCGTGAATGCGGGCGACGAAATCGTCGACCTTGCGCAACACCTTGCGTTCTTGCGAGGCGTCGGTGCGCAGAAAGAAGGGGTAATAATTGGTCGTGCCGAAATCGTCGATGAGGACGAGCCGGCGGATTTGGCCGTCGACGTCTTCCTGGACGAGAACATTGCACAACATGATTTTTCGCGTCGGCACGCGATACGTGACGAGATGGTCGCAAAACGTCTCAACGGCCGCCTGACATTCCGAGGAATAGCCGTGGATCGTCAGATAGCTTTCGAGCGTGCGTGAGATCTCGCCATCTCCGTCGCGAATGAGCTCCACCGAGAGCCCCATCCCGAGGCTTGTACGCAGGAAGCCGAACTGCCGCGCCACATGCGCGAAGGCTGCCTCGCCGCGGACCTGACCGAGGCGGCGCAGAATGTGCTCGTCCTGACGGTTGTCGTCGAAGCGCACGAGCGGTCGCAGACGCTTCCACGCGGCCTTTGACCGGCGCTGGTCGGCGAGCGTGTAATCCGGTCGCCGCACCTTGATCCCGCGGTCTTTTCTGGAGGGATCGACAAAGCAGAGCCGCCGCCCGCCGCGCGCAAACGGGATTGCCCGGCTGAGATCGACGGTGCCCGCCACGGACCGCCGGTCCGCTTGCGCATGCATCGTTTCCGGTCCGGCGACAAATGCCCAAACCGGCGCAAAAAACGCCCTTAGGCGCGCCGAAGCGCGCCTCTTTTCAATCGAATCGCAGACCATGTGCCCCGGCCGCCTGTTCGCATGCGCAGCGTCGATCCGCCGCGAATGTCATGTGTTTTTCATAAAGTCCCCAGAGATGGGCGTGACAAGGGCGGGCGGGTTGGAAACGCAAAAAAGTGACTGATGCGTTTCATATTGTTTCTCTTGCGCAACAGGTGCGCCTCTCGGATCGTGTTCCTTTTTCGTTCTTGTCATCTTCCGAAAGCTGAGTCATTCTGCAATCAGAACGGGGGTGGTGGCGATGGTTTCTCGTGTTACGACAGTGGCTTTTCGCGGGGTCGAGGCGATCCCCGTCGATGTCCAGGTGCTGATCGCGCCGGGGCGCACGCTCTTCAACATTGTCGGCCTGCCCGACAAGGCGGTGGCGGAAAGCCGGGAACGTGTGCAGGCGGCGATTCATGCGTCGGGTCTCGCGCTTCCGGCCAAGCGCATCACCGTCAATCTCGCCCCGGCAGACCTTCCGAAAGAAGGCAGCCATTATGATCTGCCGATTGCGCTCGCCCTGATGGCGGCAATGGGCGCCATTCCAGCCGATGCCGTCAGCGATCACGTGGTTCTTGGGGAACTCGGCCTCGACGGTCGCATCGAAGCGGTGGCGGGTGTGCTGCCGGCCGCCATCAGCGCCAATGCGCTGAAGAAGGGGCTCATCTGCCCCGCCGCCTGCGGAGGGGAGGCTGCGTGGGCCGGCGAAGAACTCGCCATTCTGGCGCCGAAGAGCCTGATTGCGCTCGCCAATCACATCGCCGGCAGTCAGGTCCTGTCCCAGCCCAAGCCCGCACTTCGCGCCGCGAGCGAGGCCCTTCCCGATCTCTCAGAGATCCGCGGTCAGGAGAGCGCCAAACGGGCGTTGGAGATTGCCGCAGCCGGTGGCCACAACATGCTGATGATCGGCCCTCCGGGGGCCGGCAAATCGATGCTGGCGAGCCGGCTGCCTTCGATCCTGCCGCCGCTTGCGCCGCGCGAACTCCTCGACGTGTCGATGATCTCGTCGATCGCTGGGACGCTCGCCGGCGGGCGGCTGTCGAGCCAGCGACCCTATCGGGCACCGCACCATTCGGCCTCCATGGCGGCGATGGTCGGCGGCGGCATCAATGCGCGTCCGGGCGAGGTCTCACTTGCCCATCACGGCGTGCTCTTCCTCGATGAATTGCCGGAATTCACCCCGGCCGTCCTCGATTCGCTGCGCCAGCCACTGGAGACCGGCGAAGCCGTCATCGCGCGCGCCAATCACCGGGTCACCTACCCGGCCGAATTTCAGTTGATTGCGGCGATGAACCCGTGTCGCTGCGGCATGGCGGGCGAGCCCGGGCACACCTGCCGGCGCGGCGCCCGTTGCGCCGCCGACTATCAGGCCCGGCTCTCCGGGCCTTTGATCGACCGCATCGATCTCAGGATCGAGGTGCCTGCACTCTCTGCCATCGATCTGATCGGACCCGCCGAGGCGGAGCCGAGTGCGGCCGTGCGCGAGCGTGTGGCGACGGCTCGTGCGATGCAGGCGGAGCGCTATATGTCCCGCGGCCTGCCGGGCCTGCGCATCAATGCGCGTGCCGGCAGTCGCGTGGTGGAAGATGTCGCAGCTCCAGACGAGGCCGGTGCCCGTCTCATTCGCGATGCCGCGGAAGCGATGGGCTTATCGGCGCGCGGCTACCACCGCGTCCTCAAGGTCGCGCGCACACTTGCCGATCTCGACCAGGAGGAAAAGGTGCGCCGCATCCATGTGGCGGAGGCCTTGAGCTACCGCCAGAGCGCGTCTCTGCTTGCCGCGGCCGCATGAGGCGCGCATCCGCGGAAAAGCCGCGGCAACCGAAGGCCGAGTGATGTCGCAAAGGGGCGCTCGAGCCTCTTCCTGCGATCATCCGCAGAAGAGAGCGGCGCCATGCGTCCTCGCCCGAGCGGGATCGCCCGTGTGGTTCGTCCGCAAAACGGCCGGTCAAGCGGCTTTCTGCAGTCCTTCGTATCGAAGGGCCCGGCCGTTTGCGTCGAAGAGCTGCAAATCTTCGGCATGGGCAGCAAGACGCACGCTTTTGCCGCGCTCGACCGCCACTTCGCCTGCAAGCTTCGCCACCACGGGATCGTCTTGGCGGCCGATATCGACGTAGACGAGCGTGACCTCGCCCAGAAGCTCCACCAGCGTCACCTCGCCTTCGATCAGCGGGTCGTCGCCGGCTTCCGCGAGGCGGAGGCTTTCCGGGCGGACACCGAGATGGCCGGGGCCTTGTGAAATGGCGATCCCCTCGGGGCGTGGGAGAGTGAAGTCTCTGCCGCCTTCAGGCGCGACCTGCAGCCCATCCTGCGTGGTGCTGAAGGTGGCAGCTAGAATGTTCATCGCGGGCGAGCCGATGAACTTCGCCACGAACAAATTGTCTGGCCGGTGGTAGAGCTCCAACGGCGTGCCGACCTGCTCGACCCGGCCTTTGTTCAACACGACGATGCGGTCGGCGAGCGTCATCGCCTCTACCTGGTCGTGGGTCACGTAGATCATAGTCGTGTCGGGCATCTTCTCGTGCAAACGGGCGATCTCGATGCGCGTCTGCACGCGCAGCGCCGCATCGAGGTTCGACAAGGGCTCGTCGAAGAGAAAGACCGCCGGGTCCCGGGTGATCGCGCGCCCGATCGCCACGCGCTGGCGCTGGCCCCCGGAAAGCTCCTTCGGCAGCCGGTCGAGATAGGGCTCGATTTGGAGAATGCGCGCCGCCTCGCGAACCCGCTTGTCCACCGCATCGCGCCCGGCCCCTTTGTCGAGGCGGAGCCCGAAGGCCATGTTGTCGTACACGCTCATATGCGGATAGAGCGCGTAGGATTGGAAGACCATGGCGACGCCGCGCTCCTTCGGAGTGCGGTCGTTGACGGTCTCCCCGCCGATCTCGAGCGTGCCGCGCGTGATGTCTTCAAGCCCGGCGATCACGCGCAAAAGTGTGGATTTGCCGCAACCGGATGGGCCGACGAAAACGACGAATTCCCCATCCTTGATGTCGAGGTTGATGCCTTCGAGCACTTTGACCTTGCCGAAGGCCTTATCGACGTCGCTCAGCCTGACATTGGCCATCGAAGCTCCTCCCATTTGACGACCGATCGCCGTTCAGCGAAGGCGCCGCCGGCCCTTCGCTTCAAGCAATTGTCGGGGAAACGCCCGATGGGGAGAGAGGCTGCAACTCCGTCCGGCGCAAAGCTCTCTTAGGCCGCTACGATTGAGGAACTGCCACCTGGCTTTCGTCTCAGGCGTCTGTCCGGCGGCGCACCCGCACCACGACTTCGACGGCGGTGATTTCCATGCCTTCTGGGGGCTCGGGAACCTGCGTCAGGCTCACCGGACCATCGATATCGATGAGGGAATTGTCCCCCTCGACGAAGAAATGGTGGTGGTCGGAGACGTTCGTGTCGAAATAGGTCCGCGCCCCATCGACTGCGACTTCTCGCAGCAGCCCGGCTTCGGTGAACTGATGCAGGGTGTTGTAGATCGTCGCAAGCGAGACCGGTACCCGCATCAGTTGCGCTTCCTCGTGCAGAAGCTCTGCGGAAATATGCCGATCACCCTTCTTGAACAGCAAGCCGGCCAGGGCCACACGCTGTCTCGTCGGCCGCAAACCGGCACGACGCAGCCAACGGGTCAGCTGCTCAGGCGAATTGTGGTTGTGTATAGCCGTCATCTCAGCTCGCTCTCGGCAGTCAAAGAGTTTATAGGACGCTGCCTTTAGCCCTATATGCGAATTTGTATCGTTCTGACAACTCTGACGCTGTGTCGCTGTTGCCGCGCGGCTCGGTTTCGCTACGCGGCGCGGTATGTTAGGTAGCGGGTTGTCGTTAAGGAACCCAAATGACCCGCCTCACAGAAAGACCAATGCAATGAATGAGCGGCGCAGCCATTTCGAGTATGAGGACCTTCTTGCCTGCGGGCGGGGAGAGCTTTTCGGGGAGGGCAATGCGCAATTGCCGCTGCCGCCGATGCTGATGTTCGACCGTATTTCGGAGATTGCTGACGAAGGTGGCGAATATGGCAAGGGGCGGATCCGTGCCGAGATGGAGGTCCGTCCCGACCTCTGGTTCTTTCCCTGCCATTTCCATGGCGATCCGGTGATGCCAGGCTGCCTGGGTCTCGATGCCCTGTGGCAGCTTCTCGGCTTCTTCCTCGGCTGGCTCGGTGCCCCGGGCAAGGGCCGCGCGCTCTCCGTCGGAGAAGTGAAATTCTCCGGTATGGTTCTTCCGACCGTCAAACGACTGGAGTACGGAATAGAGCTGAAGCGCATCCTGCGCTCTAAACTCACGCTCGGCATCGCCGATGGCTGGCTGAAGGCCGACGGAGAAGTCATTTACCGCGCAAAAGATCTGAAGGTCGGGCTGTTTACAGCGAATCAGGCTGTCGCCACCGCGTAAGGCGCGCCAGGACCGGACTATCAAAGGGAGAAGGTGATGCGACGGGTCGTCGTCACCGGTATGGGGATCGTATCCTCGATCGGCAACAATACGCAGGAGGTTCTCACCAGCCTGCGGGAAGCGCGCTCGGGGATCGTGTTCGCGCCGTCTTATGCCGAGCATGGCCTGCGCAGTCAGGTGCACGGCGCGCCGACGCTCGATGCCAGCACGGTCGTGGACCGACGCGCCATGCGTTTCCACGGCGGCGGCACGGCCTGGAACCACGTCGCGATGGAACAGGCGATCGCAGATTCGGGCCTCGAGAAGGACGACATCTCCAACGAGCGCACCGGCATCATCATGGGCTCCGGTGGGCCGTCGACCCGTGCCATCATCGAGGCGGCCGACAAGACCCGTGAGGCTGGTTCCTCGCGAAAGGTCGGCCCCTTCGCCGTGCCGAAAGCCATGTCGTCGACCGCTTCGGCGACGCTTGCGACCTGGTTCAAGATCAAGGGCGTCAATTATTCGATCTCCTCGGCCTGTGCCACGTCCAACCATTGCATCGGCAATGCCTGCGAGCAGATTCAGTACGGCAAGCAGGATGTGATGTTTGCCGGCGGCTGCGAGGAGCTCGATTGGACCCTGTCGGTACTGTTTGACGGCATGGGCGCGCTGTCCACGAAGTACAACGATCGTCCAGCCATTGCCTCGCGGGCTTACGACAAGAACCGCGACGGGTTCGTCATCAGCGCCGGGGCGGGCGTCCTCGTGCTCGAGGAGCTGGAGCACGCCAAGGCGCGGGGCGCCAAGATCTATGCCGAGATTGTCGGCTACGGCGCCACCTCCGATGGTGTCGATATGGTCGCGCCGAGCGGCGAGGGGGCGATCCGCTGCATGCGCATGGCGCTGCAGAACGTCGGCGAGAAAATCGACTACATCAATCCACACGCGACCTCGACGCCGGTCGGTGACCTCAAGGAGATCGAGGCGATCCGCGAGGTGTTCGGCTCAGGCGATGCATGCCCGCCGATTGCGGCGACGAAGTCGCTCACCGGCCATTCGCAAGGCGCCACGGGTGTTCAGGAATCGATCTACACGCTTCTCATGATGCAAAACGGTTTCATCTGCGAGAGCGCTCACATCGAGGAGATGGACCCCGCCTTCGCCGACATGCCGATTCTGCGCGAGCGGCGCGACGGCGTGGAGATCAACACAGCCTTGTCGAATTCCTTCGGCTTTGGCGGCACCAATGCCACTTTGGTGTTTCAACGGCTCGGTTCCTGATGTCTCAAGTGAAAGGCCTGATGGAAGGCAAGCGCGGCCTCGTCATGGGTGTCGCCAATGATCATTCGATTGCCTGGGGCATCGCCAAGGCGGTTGCCGAACATGGCGGCGAGCTTGCTTTCACCTATCAGGGCGAACAGTTTGGCCGACGCGTGAAGCCGCTGGCCGAAAGCGTTGGTTCGACCCGCGTCTATCCTTGCGACGTCGAGGACGACGCCTCCATGGACGCCGTGTTCGCAAAGATCGCCGACGATTGGGGACAGCTCGACTTCCTCGTCCACGCCATCGCATTCTCGAACCGGGCCGAGCTGAAGGGCCGTTTCGTCGATACCTCGCGCGAGAATTTCGTGCGCACGATGGTGATCTCGTGTTTCTCCTTCACCGACATCATGCGCCGGGCGGCGCCGTTGATGTCGCCGGGCGCTTCAGCGCTCACCCTGACCTATGCGGGCTCGACCCGTGTCATGCCGAATTACAACGTCATGGGTGTCGCCAAGGCGGGGCTCGAGGCCTCTGTGCGCTATCTGGCGAGCGATTTCGGCACGGCTGGCATTCGCGTGAACGCGATTTCGGCGGGCCCGGTGCGGACGCTTGCCGGTTCGGGCGTCTCCGATGCGCGGCTCATGTTCAACTATCAGCGGGCAAATTCGCCGCTGCGCCGGGCCGTGACGATCTCGGATGTCGGCGGTGCCGGCCTTTATCTGTTGAGCGATCTTTCGGCGGCGGTCACGGGCGAGATCCATTTCGTCGATTCCGGTTACAGCACCGTCTCCATGCCGCGGCTGGAGATGCTGAAGCGGGAAGAAGATATCATCGACGAGGAAGCGGCCTCCGAATAGGACGCTTTCGGACCTCGAGGCTTAGTCGGCTTGCCATTTCACCGCGCCGATATCCCCGTTTCCCACAGCCTCTCCCGCCCTCCATTTACGCTTCTCTAAGCGCGGTGACCTAGCTTCCCGACGATCGGATGGCATGGCCATCGCAGCGATGGGGAGTAAGGATGCGTCTGATCGGCAAGAGGCTCGTCTCTCCGCTTCTTGCGGTCCTCATCGCCGTCGGTGTGGTCGTCGGCATTTTCCTTGTCGGCCATTACCAGATCCGCTCGGTTCTGAAGAACGAGGCCACGCTCGTCGCCACCGCCTGGTACGAGAGCGCCCGCCACGGTCGAAGCGGCCTGGACGGCCTTCTCGATGGGCGCTCCGAAGCACTCAATGCGCCGCTTCTGCGCTCCTTCGCCATCGATACCCTGGCCGTCGACGATCCGCAGACGGGCGTCGTGACGGTGGTCGGCGACGAAGGCCGGTCCGAAAAAGAGCTGCGGCCGATCCTGGAGACGAAGGGGGACCAGCTCGGAAACCAGCAGCGTTCGGTTCACGCCGTCGACGAATCCCTATTTCTTTCGCCGAAATTTGCGACCTGGGTCGTTTTCCCGGTCACTCCCGAGGGACGCCAGGTCGCCGTTCGTTTCGACCAGACATTTGAGGCCTCCCAGCTCCTGACGACGTTCAACCGGCAACTCGTCTATCTGACCGGCATCGCCGTTGTGACGTTTTTCTCCTTCATGGCGGGCTACACCTATCGCACGCAGCAAATGCAGCGTGAAAAACAGGATCTCGTCTACATTGCGATGCACGACGAGCTGACCGGACTCGGCAACCGGAAGAAGTTCGAACAAAGCCTCGGAGAAATGCTTGGAAGAGCCTCCGAAAAGACCCACAAGATCGGCCTCTTGATCCTCGATCTGGACGGTTTCAAGAGCATAAATGATACGCTCGGTCATCCGGTCGGCGACAATCTCTTGCGCGCGACGGCGGAGCGCTTGAAGAACTCGTTGCGCGACGAAGATCTGCTCTGCCGTCTCTCGGGGGACGAATTCGCGGTCATCGTCCCTGTCGTCCACGACAACCATGCTCTGCCCGCGCTCGCCGATCGCATGATCCGGCTGATCGAGCAGCCGTTTCGGATCGAAGGCCACGAGATCACCATCGGTTGCTCGATCGGCATCACCGTCGGGCCGGATAACGGCGACACTGCCAAGACACTGATCCGAAACGCCGATTTCGCTCTCTACCGGGCCAAGGCGGGGGGACGACAGACCTGGCGCTTCTTCGATCCGAAGATGGCAGAGGACCAGCGCTCGCGCGAGACTCTGGAAGATGGCCTGCGCTATGCCATCCAGAACGACCTCTTCACGCTCCTCTATCAGCCGCAATACGATCTGAAGAGCGGTGAGGTCGTCTGCTATGAGGCGCTTCTGCGCTGGAAGCTCACCAATCAGAATCTTGTCCCGACTTCGATGTTCCTGTCGGTTGCCGAGGAGACGGGCCTGATCATTCCGATGGGGGAATGGGTGATCCGTCAGGTCGCCCGCGATTGCCGTGCCCTGCCGGCTGACGTTCGGGTGGCGGTCAATCTTTCGGCCGCGCAGTTGCAGCGCGATGGCACGGAGACCTATATCGCCGAAGCCTTGGCAAACTCTGACATTCCCCCAGATCGCATCGAAATCGAGGTCAACGAAAGCATCCTCGGACGCGGAGAAGAGGCGGCCTTTTCGCGGCTTGAACGGCTGCGCGAAGCCGGGGTCTCCCTCGTCCTCGACAATTTCGGCGTCGGAACCTCGAGCCTCGGCCTCTTGTCTCGCTATCCCTTCGACAAGATCAAGCTCGACCGAACGTTTCTGTCGCGCATCTCCGATCCGCAAAAGGCTCGCGCCGTCGTGTCGGCGGTATGCCGCCTCGGCCAGTCGCTCGGCATGGCGATCGTCGGCGAGGGCGTGGAAAACGAGGCGCATCGCGACCTGCTGCGCGAAAGCGGTTGCAACCTTGCTCAGGGCTATTTCTACGGCGAGCCGGTCACCGTTGAAGAGGTGATTGGACAAGAGGCGCTGGCGACCGCCGCGCTCAATTCCGCCGCGAAAACGGCAGCAGATGGTAGCGGCGATGGCTCGGCCACTCCGCCGCCTGGCCCGACACATGGGGACGGGCGCAATATCCGGCTCGTTGCGAACGGCTGAGAATATCGGGGTTGCTGCGAGGAGGGCCCAGCAAACACCCGCCTCAGAAAGTCAAAGACCGAAAAAGAAAAGGGCGCCTCGCGGGCGCCCTTTCCTGTTCTTGTCGGCCGGTTCGCTTACGCGGCTTCCGGCTCGATCGGCTCGCCGGTCTCCTGGTCCACGACCTTCATGGAGAGGCGCACCTTGCCGCGCTCGTCGAAGCCCATGAGCTTCACATAGACCTCGTCGCCTTCCTTGACGACGTCGGTCACCTTGGCGGGGCGGCCGTTGTTGAGCTGGGAAATGTGCACCAGCCCGTCCTTGGAGCCGAAGAAGTTCACGAAGGCGCCGAAATCGACGGTCTTCACCACGGTGCCGCGATAGATCGCGCCCACTTCCGGATCGTCCGTGATGGAGCGGATCCACTTGATTGCCGCGCGGATCGATTCCCCGTTCGGCGAGGCCACCTTGACCGTTCCGTCGTCGGAAATGTCGACCTTGGCACCCGTCTTCTCGACGATCTCGCGGATGACCTTGCCGCCGGAGCCGATGACTTCGCGGATTTTGTCGACCGGGATCTTCAGTGTCTCGATGCGCGGCGCATATTCGCCGAGCTCCGGACGGGCCTGCGTCAGCGCCTTCGACATCTCGCCGAGGATGTGCATGCGGCCGTCTTTCGCCTGGTCGAGCGCGATCTGCATGATCTCTTCGGTAATGCCCTGGATCTTGATGTCCATCTGCAAGGAGGTGACGCCGCTGGTCGTGCCGGCGACCTTGAAGTCCATGTCACCGAGATGATCCTCGTCGCCGAGAATGTCGGTGAGGACGGCGAACTTCTCGTCTTCCTTGATGAGTCCCATGGCAATGCCCGCGACCGGGTTCTTCAGGGGCACACCGGCATCCATCAGAGCAAGTGAGGTGCCGCAGACGGTTGCCATCGACGACGAACCGTTCGATTCCGTGATCTCGGAGACGACGCGGAACGTGTACGGGAATTCGTGCGCCGGCGGCAGCATCGGGTGGATGGCGCGCCAGGCGAGCTTGCCGTGGCCGATTTCACGGCGGCCCGGCGAGCCGATACGGCCCGTCTCGCCGACTGAGAACGGCGGGAAGTTGTAGTGCAGCATGAAGGCTTCCTTGTAGGTGCCTTCGAGGCTGTCGATCATCTGCTCGTCTTCGCCGGTGCCGAGGGTGGCGACCACGAGGGCCTGCGTCTCGCCGCGGGTGAAGAGGGCCGAGCCATGCGTACGCGGCAAGATGCCGACTTCGGCCACGATCGGACGGACCGTCTTCAGGTCACGACCGTCGATGCGCGCACCTTCGTCGAGAATGCGACCGCGGACGATCTCGCTTTCCAGCTTCTTGAAGATGTCGCCGACGACCTGCTTCGACGGGGCTTCCGGATTGGTTTCGTCCGTCAGCGCCTCGACGGCCTTCGCCTTGGCGGCATCGACGGCGCCCTTGCGCTCGGCCTTGTCGGCGATGAGATAGGCCGACTTCAGATCCTCCGCGACAATGTCGCGGACCTGGGCGAGAAGGGCGCTCCGGTCTTCGACCTCATGGGCGCGTGGCGCCTTGGCGGAACGCTCCGCAAGCTTGATGATGGCGTCGATGACGGGCTGAAAGCCCTTGTGACCGAACATCACCGCGCCGAGCATGACGTCTTCGGGAAGCTCGTCGGCCTCCGATTCCACCATCAGGACGGCATCGCCGGTGCCGGCGACGACGAGATCGAGGCGTGATTCCTTCACCTCATCCACGGTCGGGTTGAGGACGTAGCTGCCGTTGATGTAACCGACGCGCGCACCGCCGATCGGGCCCATGAAGGGAACGCCCGAAAGGGTGAGGGCCGCGGAAGCCGCAACCATCGCGACGATATCGGGATCATTTTCAAGATCATGCGACAGAACGGTCGCAATCACCTGGGTGTCGTTCTTGTAGCCCGGTGCGAAAAGCGGACGGATCGGCCGGTCGATGAGGCGCGAGGTCAGCGTCTCTTTTTCAGTCGGACGTCCCTCACGCTTGAAGAAGCCGCCCGGAATGCGGCCTGCCGCGTAGTACTTTTCCTGGTAATTGACGGTCAGCGGAAAGAAGTCGAAGCCGGGCTTCGGTTCCTTCTCGGAGACGACGGTGGCGAGGACGGTGGTCTCGCCGTAGGTGGCGACGACGGCACCGTCCGCCTGACGGGCGACCTTGCCCGTCTCGAGCCGGAGCGGACGCCCGGCCCAGTCGATTTCAACTGTCTGGTGATCGAACATGGGTGTTCTGCCTTTCGTATGGAGGCGAGAAGGACCATGCGCAAGATGGCGGGAAGGTCTTCGCTCCGGTCCCGGCAGCGAGACCATCCAGCGATCCTGCCATGGCCGTTCCAGCCTTGAACATCAAAAGGCAGCGGCGGCCTTTGCCGTCCGCTGCCTGTATTAGGCGCCTAGCGGCGCAGCCCGAGACGGGAAATGAGCGCCTGATAACGCTCCGCGTCTTTGCGCTTCAGGTAATCAAGGAGCCGACGCCTCTGCGAGACGAGCTTCAAGAGGCCGCGCCGGGAATGGTTGTCCTTGGCGTGCGATTTGAAATGCTCCGTCAGGTTGGCGATGCGCTCAGAGAGGATCGCGACCTGCACTTCCGGAGAGCCGGTATCGCCCGACTTCGTGGCGTATTCGTTGATCAGTTCCTGCTTGCGATCGGGTGTGATCGACATCTCGTATCCTTTCGTGGTGATGCCATCAGCCGGGATGTCGTCCAGCCAAGGCCTTATAAGAAACGCCGCCCAGCGACCCGAAGGGCAGGCGACGCCAGCGCCCATATAAGCGAGAATGCGGCAATTTTCCAGCTTTAAGCCGCTGCCGCGGGTACTACGGCGCGCTAAAGCTTGAAAACGCGCCGAGGATTCATTTCGCCGCCGGCAATGTCGACGAGCGCGACGAGGCGGCCTTCCGAAACCGTGTAGGCGCTGCCGCCGACAGGGGCGTCCGCACCGCGGAGGAACGCGGCCTGACCGTTTCTGAGCCGCATCGCGGCATGATTGTCGATTCGGATCAAGGGAAGATCGGTGAGCCCCGCCTCGACGGGGCGCAACAAGGCGCCCGGCGTCTCGGCATTCGCCTCGAGCTCCGCATAGGGCACCATGTCGTCTTCACCGAATGGCCCGACGACGAGCCGGCGAAGGGCGGAGACATGCGCGACCGTGCCGAGCTCTTCGGCCATGTCGCGCGCCAATGCCCTGACATAGGTCCCCTTGCCGCATTCGGCGTGGAAGATTGCGTGATCGGCATCGGGACAATCGACGAGATCCAGCCGGTGCACGACGATCTCGCGCGGCTCGAGCTCGACCGTCTCCCCGTCGCGGGCGAGATCATAGGCGCGTTCACCCGCGATCTTCACCGCCGAGTAGCGCGGCGGCACTTGCGACAGCGTGCCGGTGAAATCGGGAATGAGGGCGCGGATGTCGTCTTCACTGGGTCGCACGTCCGAGCGCTCCACGACCGGGCCTTCGCGATCGTCGGTTTCCGTCTTCTCGCCCCAGCGCACGGTGAATTCGTAGACCTTGCGTCCATCCATGACGAAGGCGACGGTTTTCGTCGCCTCGCCGAGAGCGATCGGCAGACAGCCGGAGGCCAGGGGATCGAGGGTCCCCGCATGGCCGGCCTTCTTTGCGTCGAAAGCCCGTTTCACTTTGGCGACGGCCTCCGTGGAGGTCATGCCGACGGGTTTGTCGAGGACGAGCCAGCCGTCAACGTCGCGGCCCTTGTTGCGCCGACGGGACATGTCTAGCGGCCTTCCTCTTCATCGTCGTCGTGGAGATCTTTCTGCACTTCCGGCGAGCGCAGCAATTCGTCGATGCGCGCATCGTCCTCAAAGCGCGTGTCGAGGCGGAATTTGAGATCCGGCATGGCGCGCATCTGGCGCAGCGCAGGCGTGATCCGCCCGCGCAGGAAACGCGCATTGCGGTTGAGCGCGGCAACGACGCCGTCGCCATCCTCGATTCCGAGGGGATGAATGAGAGCGGTCGCATGTTTGAGATCCGCCGACATTCTGACTTCGGCGATCGTGACGATGACGCCATCGAGGGCCGGGTCGTTGCTTTCGCCGCGCTGCAGGACTTCAGCAAGCGCATGGCGGACGAGCTCTCCCACCCGCAGCTGACGCTGCGAGGGGCCGGCAGAATGAGAACTTTCGAAACGGGACATGGTCTTCAAGGCAACGGCGTTGATGAGTGGATCGGCGGCAGAAAGGCTCGCGCATCCCGACAACGATAGAACCGGGGTCGAGCCAGGTGAGCGTCAACGCCCCCGGCGATGCCGGAGGCGAAGCTCTGGAGACCCCGGCGAAGGGCCGACGCTTAAAGCGTGCGGGCCACTTCTTCCACGCGGTAGCACTCGATGATGTCGCCGACGCGCATGTCCTCGTACTTCTCGAAGGCCATGCCGCATTCCTGGCCGCCCGGCACTTCGCGGACTTCGTCCTTGAAGCGCTTGAGCGTCGAAAGCCGACCTTCGTGCACCACCACGTTGTCGCGGATGAGGCGCACACCCGCACCACGCTCCACCTTGCCTTCGGTGACGCGGCAACCGGCGACCTTGCCGACCTTGGTGATGTTGAACACCTCCAGGATCTCGGCATTGCCGATGAAGGTTTCGCGCCGTTCGGGCGAAAGCATGCCCGACATCGCCGCCTTCACGTCATCGGTGAGGTCGTAGATGATGTTGTAGTAGCGGATTTCGACGCCATCGCGGGCTGCCGCTTCGCGGGCCTGCTTGTTGGCACGCACGTTGAAGCCGAGGACCGCCGCATTGGAGGCCGCTGCGAGCGTGATGTCGGATTCGGTGATGCCACCGACGCCCGAATGCACGATGTCTGCCGCGACTTCGTCCGTCGAGATCTTGTCGAGAGCGCCGATGATGGCTTCGACCGAACCCTGCACGTCGCCCTTGATGACCAGCGGAAAGGTCTTGGTGCCTTCCACCTGCAGCTGGTTCATCATCTGCTCCAGCGATCCCCGCTGTCCCGTCTGACGGGCGACCGCCTTTTCGCGGCGCACGCGCTGACGATATTCGGAGATCTCGCGGGCACGGCCTTCGTTGTCGACGACCGCGACGCGGTCGCCGGCTTCAGGCGTTCCCTGGAAGCCGAGCACCTCGACGGCCCGAGACGGTCCGGCCTCTTTCACCTGGGCTCCGGTGTCGTCGATGAGCGCGCGCACACGACCCCATTCAGAACCGGCCACGATGATATCGCCCGAATGCAGCGTGCCGCGCTGAACGAGCACGGTTGCCACAGGACCACGGCCACGATCGAGCTGCGCCTCGACGACGATGCCCTCTGCGCTGCGGTCCGGATTGGCCTTCAGGTCGAGAAGCTCCGACTGCAGCAGGATGGCTTCCAGAAGTCCGTCGAGATTCATCCGCTTGGTGGCCGAAACCTCGACCTCGAGCGTGTCGCCGGACATCGATTCCGTCACCACCGAATGCTGCAGAAGATCGGTCTTCACGCGCATTGGATCGGAATCGGGCTTATCGATCTTGTTGATCGCCACGATCATCGGCACGCCGGCGGCGCGCGCATGATTGATGGCTTCCACCGTCTGCGGCATGACGCCGTCATCGGCCGCCACCACCAGAACAACGATATCCGTCGCCTGCGCGCCGCGGGCACGCATTGCGGTAAAGGCGGCGTGGCCCGGCGTGTCGATGAAGGTGATCTTCTGACCGTTCTTCTCCACCTGATAGGCGCCGATATGCTGGGTGATGCCACCCGCTTCGCCGGCGACGACCTTGGTTTCGCGGATCGCGTCGAGAAGCGAGGTCTTGCCGTGGTCGACATGGCCCATGATGGTCACGACCGGCGGCCGCGGCAGCAGATCTTCTGGCACATCCGGCACGTCGAACAGACCTTCTTCCACGTCGGATGCGGCCACGCGGCGCACATTGTGACCCATTTCTTCGGCCACGAGCTGTGCGGTGTCGGCATCGAGAATGTCGGTGATCTTCACCATCGTGCCGGACTTCATCAGAAGCCGGATCACGTCGACGGCACGTTCGGCCATGCGGTTGGCGAGATCCTGCACGGAAATCGCCTCCGGGATGGTCACATCGCGCGCGATCTTCTCGTTCGACGGCGAGAAGCCGGATTGCTGACGCTTCTCCTTCTCCCGCTTGCGCCGGATCGAAGCGAGCGAACGTTCGCGGTCGCCATCTTCGAGGGCGTTCGTCACGGTGAGGCGCCCACGGCGGCGATCACCGCCACCCGTCGTCTTCTTGGCGGGCTTGGCGACCTCGGGACGCTTCGGCCTCTGCACGGCACGGATTTCCTTGGGCGCCTCGTCGGCATTACCCGCGGCTCCGCCGGCGGCAGCCGGAGCTGCCTTTGCGGCCTTGGCCGTTGCGGCAGGCGCAGACGTCGCGGCAGCCGGCGCTGAGGCTTGTTCCCCTGCGTCCGGTGTGGCCGCGTGCTTGCCGGCGGCCTCTTCGCTGCGACGGCGCGCTTCCGTTTCCGCGGCGCGGCGCTTGTCTTCTTCGGCCTGACGGCGTGCGGCTTCTTCGCGCTCCTGGGCGAGGCGCTTTTCTTCCTCGGCCCGTCGCGCAGCCTCGATCTCGGCCTGACGGCGTTCTTCCGCTTCGCGGACGCGGGCATCGGCCAGCGCCTGGGCGCGGGCGTCACGCTCGTCCTCGGTCAAGGATTTCAACACGAGACCTGTGCGGCCACGCTGCTGCTGTTCGCGCACGGGTGGCGTGGGCGGTGGCGGCGGAGCCTTGGCGGCCTGCGTCGGTCGTGTCGTGGTCTGGATCGGTGTTTCGGGCGCATCGGGACGATCGCCGCCCCCGTGGCGGCGACGCTTCTTCTCCACCACGACTGCTTTCGATCGTCCGCCGGAGAAGCTTTGGCGCACCGTATCTGTGTCACGCCTCAAGGACAGCGTTTTACGGCCTCCTACGCGAAGCGTTTTGTCGCCTTTGCTTGTCGTCTCGCTCATGCCTATTCCCATTCATCGCCGGTCGGCGACGTCAATATCGTGTTCGCGCTCTGGCGGCTGCTGACAGATCTCGTTGTCGAAGCGGAGATTGCGCAGCGCCGCGTCATGAAAACTTCGTCCCGCCGCGCCATCCAGCACGGCAGCATGTATCACATGTGGCCGCCCCAATGCCAAACCCAATTCGGCGGTCGTCAAATGGGCGACGAGAAGGGGCTCGTCTGTGCCGGTCGAGGCCAGACCTTGCCGCGCGGCGCCCGCCAGCTTGTTGCGTCCGTCATCAGCTGCTTCGACAGCATGGACGAGGCAGATTGCCTCTCCGGAACGCAGGGCCGCTTCGACCTTGGCAAAGCCGCACACCACCTGCCGCGCTCTTGCCGCAAGTCCGAGGCGGCCGAGAAGTTGGCTCTTCAAAAGTGCGGCGATCTGATCGCCGAGATCGTCAGCGACCTTTGCCTTAGTCTTCAAAGCACGGTCGAAAACATGCTTCCGGCGGGCTTCCTCGATGACGGGTCGCCGCCCTTCGAGCCACATGCCGCGCCCGGGGAGGCGTGCTTTGAGATCGGCGACGACGTCGCCTTCGGGAGATGTGACGAAGCGTATCAGCCTGTCCTCCGGCAGCACCTGCCGGGAGACGGCACACATTCGCCTCCTCCCTATTTTGGGGCCGGAGTGCTTTTCTGCAAGAGCTGGAGCCGCCTCGATCACGCTGATGCCGTCTCCTCCTCCTCGGCCTCGTCGCTCTCCTCTTCAGGCTGAGCGAGATCGGCTTCGGTGATGATGCCGGCATGAAGCCTGGCGCCCATGACCATTTCTTCCGCCTCTTCGCGTGACAGCGAGAAGTCGTCGAGGATGCCGGCGAAGCGTTTCGTCTCGCCGTCCTTGCGTTCGGTCCAGCCGACGAGATCGTCGACGGCGCAATAGGCGAGATCTTCGACGCTCTTCACGTCGTTCTTGCCGAAGGCGACGAGCATGGCCGTCGTCACACCGGTGATTTCCTTGAGCTCGTCGGCGACGCCGAGCTTCTTGCGCTCTTCGTCCTGTTCGGCTTCGAGAGCCTCCAGATACTCGCGGGCGCGCATCTGCAGCTCTTCGGCGGTGTCCTCGTCGAAGCCCTCGATGGTGGCGAGTTCGTCGATTTCCACGAAGGCGATCTCTTCCACGTCGGCAAAGCCTTCCGAGGCGAGGAGCTGCGCGACCATCTCGTCGACGTCGAGGGCATTCTGGAAGAGCTCGGTACGCTCCTGGAATTCCTTCTGCCGGCGCTCGGATTCCTCGTCTTCCGTCAGGATATCGATGTCCCAGCCGGTAAGCTGCGAGGCGAGCCGCACATTCTGGCCGCGGCGGCCGATGGCGAGCGACAGCTGGTCTTCCGGCACCACGACCTCGATGCGTTCCGCATCTTCGTCGAGCACCACCTTGGAGACTTCCGCCGGCTGCAAGGCATTGACGATGAAGGTCGCCGCATCGGGCGACCAGGGGATGATGTCGATGCGCTCGCCCTGCAATTCGCCGACCACGGCCTGCACGCGCGAACCGCGCATGCCGACGCAGGCGCCGACCGGATCGATGGATGAATCGTTGGAGATGACAGCAATCTTCGCCCGCGAGCCCGGATCGCGGGCAACGGACCGGATCTCGATGATGCCGTCGTAGATTTCCGGCACTTCCATGGTGAAGAGCTTCGCCATGAATTGCGGATGCGTGCGCGACAGGAAGATCTGCGGCCCACGCTGCTCGCGCCTCACATCATAGACATAGGCGCGGACGCGGTCGCCGTAACGGAAATTTTCGCGCGGGATCAGCTCGTCGCGACGGATGATCGCTTCGCCACGGCCGAGATCGACGACGACATTGCCGTATTCGACGCGCTTGACCGTGCCGTTGACGATTTCGCCGATGCGGTCCTTGTAATCTTCGTACTGACGGTCGCGCTCGGCGTCGCGCACCTTCTGCATGATGACCTGCTTGGCCGATTGCGCGGCGACGCGGCCGTAATCGAGCGGCGGCAGAGGTTCGGAGATGAAGTCGCCCACCTGCGCTGCGGGGTTGCGGCCGCGCGCGTCTTCAAGCGCAATCTGCGTGGCGAAATCTTCAGGCCTCTCGACCACTTCCAGGAGACGCTGCAGGCGGATGTCGCCGGTTTTCGGATCGATCTCGGCGCGCACATCCGTTTCCGCGCCATAGCGCGATTTCGCCGCCTTCTGGATCGCGTCCTCCATGGCGGAGATGACGATCTGCCGGTCGATGCTCTTCTCCCGCGCCACCGCGTCGGCGATCTGCAGAAGTTCGAGCCTGTTTGCACTCACTGCCATTGGACAGCTCCGTTTCCCGGCCCACCGGGCCTGTTATCCTTGCCCTTGCGGGCCTGAAGCGATCGGGACCGAAATCCCTGACCCTCGTTCGTCGTTCAGTCGCTCTGGCGGTCCGCCTGGGTCGCCGCGATCAGCTTGTCGGTCAAGATGAGCTTGCCATCGGCGACCTCGCTAAGCGGCAGCCACACATCTTCGCTGCCGCCTTCGCTGGTCACCCGCATGCCCGTGGTGCCCTCGCGCACACCGAGCAGGATGCCGCGGAAGCGCTTACGGCCGTTCTGCAAGACCGCCATTTCGATCTTCGCTTCGTGGCCGGCCCACAATTCGAAGTCCTTCACCCGCGTCAGCGGGCGGTCGATGCCAGGAGAGGACACTTCGAGATTGTAAGGCCGTCCGACCGGATCGTCGACATCGAGAGCCGGCGACAGGTCGCGGCTGATGGCTTCGCAATCGTCGACGCCCATCGTGCCATCCGGGCGTTCGGCCATAATCTGCACGGTCATGCCGTTCTGGCCCAGCACTTTGACGCGCACGAGTTCGTAGCCGAGACCCGATACCACGGGCTCGGCGATGTGCGCGATACGTGCTTCCAGTCCGGTCTCGCGGATCAATCGCTCGCTCGACGGAGTGTGCATGTCTGTGTCGGTCATCTTCCTCCCGAAGATGCGGAAACCCGCCTTGCAGCAACGGCTTGAGCCAAGTGGCGGCAATAAAAAAGAGCGGGACCCGGAGGACCCACTCTCGACGGTATTCGAGAATTGTTGTCGCCAATATACGATTTTACCGCCGACGTTTCAAGCGCCCCGAGAAGACTTCGCCGAGACGCGGGGTCAGGCGCGCGAAAACACCAGGATCGCAGCGGCCAGATCTTCGAGTGCCGTTCCGACCGATTTGAACAGCGTGATCTGGTCGTAGAAGCGGCGGCCGGCCTTCTCGCCGCGTGTCAGCTCGAAGAGGTCCGCGGTGATATCGTCTGCCGTTAAGATGCCGCTTTCGAGCGGCTGCGCGATGTCGCCCGCTTCCTTCATCGCCCCCTCGCGCGTGTCGACGAAGACGCGGGCACGGCGGATGGCGTCGTCGTCGGTTTCGCGCATCTCCGGGCGGAAACCACCGACGAGGTCGAGATGGGCGCCGGGCTTGAGCCATTCGCCCTTGACGATCGGATGGTTCGACAAGGTAGCGCAGGAGACAATGTCGGCGCCGCGCACGGCGCCTTCCAGATCTTCGGTGAAATGCGGACGGTAGCGCCGTGGGCGCAGCCTTTCGGCAAGCCGCTCCGCTTTTTCAGGGCGTCGGTTCCAGATTAGCACTTCCTCGATCGGGCGCACGGCCGCATGCGCTTCGATGAGGTAGGGGGCAAGGGCTCCGGCCCCCACCATCAACAGGCGCTTGGCATCCGGCCTGGCGAGATAGGAGGCGGCGAGCGCGGAAGCTGCCGCCGTGCGCCAGACCGTCAGCGCAGACCCGTCGATGACGGCGAGCGGCTCGCCGCTCTTGCCGGAAAAGAGAAGATAGACCCCGGCGACGGCCGCCTTGCCGCGGCTCGCATTGTCGGGAAAGACCGTGACGATCTTGACGCCGACATAGCCGCGCTCGGAATGACCCTGCTGGTCGAAGTCGTTCCACGACGGCATGAGAAGCAGCGTCGCTTCCGCCTGATCGGGAAACTGGATCGAATGATGGTGGCGGACCGGTGTCACCACCCCTTGCCGAAAGGCGCTTCTCAGCGTTTCGATGAGCTCGGGAAAGGTGAGGACATCCGCGATATCCGCTGCGGGAATGACGCGCATCACAAGATCCGCCGTCAGGCGCGCGGCGCCGGCCCTGCCAGAAGGCCGGCATTTTGATGTGCCTGCCGTTCCGATTTGTCGGCGCGAGCCCGAAGCGCCGCCGCTTCATGCCGCTTTTCGCGGGCCTGTCGACGATATTTGCGCTGCCCGTTCCACATGACGATGCCGCCGCAGATGGCGCCGAGGGCAAAGGCCGCGAACGCCACCTGATACAAGGCCAGCTCGACCCTGAGAACGGGATCGTCGGCGTCGAACGGGTTGAGCCTGAGCGCCACCGTCTGATCGTTGGCGACGGCGAGAAGCGCGATCACCACCAGGATCGGAAGAAGGATGATCCACTTGATGAGCCAAGCGAGCTGTTGCATCGCCTTATTCGTCTCCGCCGTTGAGCCTGATCCGCATTTCCTTACCGGTCTTGAAGAATGGCACGTATTTCTCCGATACGGAAACGGCTTCCCCAGTGCGGGGGTTGCGGCCGGTGCGAGCAGGCCGGTTCTTCACAGAAAATGCGCCGAAACCCCTGAGTTCGACACGGTCGCCGCGGCACAGCGCCTCGACGATTTCTTCCAGAATGGCGTTCACGATCGCCTCCACATCCCGTTGATAGAGATGCGGATTTTTGTCCGCGAGCTTCTGTACGAGTTCTGACTTGATCACCGCCGGCCCCCTAGCGACCTGATCTTATTGAAGAATTACCCTGCCAAACGGATACGAGCCCGTCAACAGCGAGACGCTGCGGCAGAGTTCCCAAAAGCGCCTGAAACTGGTCCTCGAGACCGAGCGCCTTCATCACCACCGCCGCCCCGGCGGTGGTGAGACCGGAGAAAGTCCCCTCATCCTTCTCCCAGTCGTTGAGTGGCAGGTCGGCAGAGACGTTGCGCTCTGCCGAAAGCCACGCTTTGGCTTCGTCTTCGCCCCCGACGGCATCGATCAGGCCGTTTTCGACCGCCTGGCGTCCGGTGAAGATGCTGCCGTCGGACAACCGGCGCGCGACATCGGGCTGAAGATTGCGACGCTCCGCCACGAGGCCAACGAACCAGTCATACGAGCTGTCGATGACCGACTGCACCATGGCGAGCGCTTCCGGGCTCGGCGCCTCGAACGGTGTCGGTTCGCCTTTGAGCGGGCTGCTCTTCACCTCGACGTAATTGACGCCGAGCTTGTCGAGAAGGTTTTCGACCGTCGCGAATTGCAGGATCACCCCGATCGAGCCGGTCAGAGCTGTCTCGCGCGCCACGATATGATCCGCGCCGATTGCCGTCATATAGGCGGCAGAGGCTCCGAGACCCTCGATCGTTGCGACCACCGGCTTCTTTTGCGCCGCATCGCGCACGGCCTTGTAGAGCGCTTCGCCCCCGGAGGCCGCGCCGCCGGGTGAATCGATGCGCAGGATAATGGCTTTCACGCTGTCTGTGTCGGCCGCCTGCTCCAGGAGATCCACCGCGTCGGGGCGCGTCGGGATGAAGCCCTCCACCGAGATGCGTGCGATCTGGTCGCTGGACCCGCCGACGACACCGGATTGCCGCACGAAAAACGCCACCGCGGCGATCGCCACGACGAAGGCGACGACCCGCCAGAAACTGGCGCGACGCCGCAAACGGCGGCGCTCGATAAGATCCTCAGTGTCCATCCGGTACTCCTTCGGGGCGAGGTAGCAGCAGCCAGACACCGCCGCAAGCGCTCCCATGCATTTCTGGCCGCTACATATTCGTCAATCCGCAAGCGTCGCGGCTTGGGAATCTTGGGGCCTTCTGCCCGGTCGATGTGGCGTCGGCGCGGCGCTGTCGTTAAGCTTCGCGCATGCCGATCGCTTCTGCCACAAAAACCGCTCCGGTGTCCTCTCCGGAGCCCCACCCTGACGAGACTGCCCTCAAGGAGGCGCCAGCGCCGAAGCTGACGCCGATGATGGAGCAATATATCGAGATCAAGGCGGCCAATCCGGATTGCCTCCTGTTCTATCGCATGGGCGATTTCTACGAGCTCTTTTTCGACGATGCGGAGAAGGCCTCGCGCTGCCTCGGCATCGCGCTGACGAAGCGCGGCAAGCATCTCGGAGAGGATATCCCCATGGCCGGCGTGCCGGTGCACGCGGCTGACGATTATCTACAGAAGCTGATCGCCTCCGGGTTCCGCGTGGCCGTCTGTGAACAAACGGAAGATCCGGCGGAAGCCCGGCGCCGCGGCTCCAAATCCGTCGTTCGACGTGAGGTGACGCGTCTCGTCACGCCCGGCACGCTCACCGAAGAGACGTTGCTCGACGCCAGGCGCAACAACTTTCTGGCGGCCGTCAGCCGGATCCCGGCCTCCGACGGGGAGGCCCCGGCCCATGCGCTTGCCTGGATCGATATTTCGACCGGCGAGTTCTGCGTCACGACGGTGCCGGCGGGCGGGCTGGAGCGCTGTCTTGCGCGGCTCGAGCCGAGCGAAGTGCTCGTCGTCGACAAGCTGGCGAGCGATCAGGCGCTCTCCTCGGCCGTCGCCCTCGTCGGGGCCACTTTGTCGCCGCTGCCAGCCTCCTTTTTCGAGCCCGGGACGGCCGGCGCACGCATCACGACCTATTTCGGCGTCGCCTCGCTCGACGGTCTCGGCGATTTCTCGCGCGCCGAGACGGCGGCGGCCGCGGCCATTCTCGCTTATGTCGAAAAGACTCAGATCGCGGCGCGTCCGCCGATCGCGCCGCTCCGCCGCGAGCATGACGGCGCGGCGATGCGCATCGATGCGGCCACCCGGGCCAATCTCGAGCTTTTCCGCACGCTGCATGGCGAGAAGAAAGGGTCGCTGATCGAGGCGATCGACCGCACGGTGACGCCCGCAGGCTCCCGTCTTCTCGCGCAGCGTCTGGCGAGCCCGTTGACGGATCCGGCCGCGGTCAATCTTCGTCTCGACAGCGTCGCGACGCTTCTCGACGAAGACGCGCTCAGAACCAGACTGCGGCGCGTTCTCAGTGAGGCACCTGATATTCTGCGCGCCCTCACGCGCCTGACCCTGGACCGAGGCGGTCCTCGCGATCTTGCCGCACTCTCCTCCGGCCTGCGGGTCGCTCTGTCTTTGTCGGATCTCTTGTCCGAGCTCGATTTGCCTTTAGAATCAGAGCTTAAGAAGATCGCCGGCGTTCTGTCAGAGGCGCCTCGCGAATTCAGTCAGTCGGTCGACTCAGCACTTGCCGAGGAACTGCCGCTCCTCAAGCGGGACGGCGGTTTCGTGCGTGCGGGTTTCTCGTCCGACCTCGACGAACTGCGGCTTCTCCGCGATGAGAGCCGCCGCATTATCGCCTCGCTGCAGAAGGAATACAGCGACGCGACAGGTGTGCGCGGCCTCAAGATCCGCCACAACAACGTGCTCGGCTATTTCGTCGAGGCGAGCGCCGCCCAGGCCGCACCCCTGCAGAAGGAGGAATCGGGCTTCATCCACCGCCAGACGCTCGCCAATGCGATGCGCTTTACGACGCCGCGGCTGGGAGAGTTGGAGCGTGAGATTGCTTCCGCCGCCGACCGGGCGCTGGCGATCGAGTTGCAGATTTTCGCCGATCTCGCGCAGGCGGCCGGAGCGCTTGCCGGTGATATCCGCCGGACGGCCGAGGCGCTGGCGGCTCTCGATGTCGCCGCAGGCTTCGCCGAGTTTGCGGCGGCGGAAAACTGCGTTCGCCCCCATATCGATGCCAGCCGCGCCTTTATCGTAGAAGAGGGGCGCCATCCCGTCGTGGAACAGGCGCTCCGCCGCTCGGGCGACAGCTTCGTCGGCAATTCCTGCCATCTGGGCAACGCCGACGACGAGACAGGCCGCATCTGGCTCGTCACCGGTCCGAATATGGCGGGCAAGTCGACCTTTCTTCGCCAGAATGCCCTCATTGCGATCCTCGCCCAGACTGGCGCCTATGTGCCGGCAAAGGCCGCGCATATCGGCGTCGTAGACGGGCTTTTTTCGCGCGTCGGGGCTGCCGACGATCTCGCCCGCGGCCGCTCCACCTTCATGGTGGAGATGATCGAGACGGCGGCGATCCTCAATCAGGCGGGCCCCGGAGCCCTCGTCATTCTCGACGAGATCGGGCGTGGCACGGCGACATTCGACGGCCTCTCCATCGCCTGGGCGGCGGTTGAACATCTGCACGAGCAGAATCGCTGCCGGACGCTCTTTGCCACCCATTATCACGAGCTCACCGCGCTCTCCGGCAAGCTTCCCCGCCTCGACAACGCCACGATGCGGGTGAAGGAATGGAAGGGCGATGTGGTGTTCCTGCACGAGGTCGTCGCCGGCGCGGCCGATCGTTCTTACGGCATCCAGGTCGCAAAACTCGCTGGCCTGCCCTCGCCGGTCATCGCCCGGGCTCGTGTCATCCTCGACAGGCTCGAGGCGGCCGACCGCAAGTCCAGCCCGGCGGAGTTGTTGAACGACCTGCCACTCTTCGCCGCAAGACCGGGGCGCGTCGAGATCGATGAAGAAACCACGAAGTTGTTGGCTTATATTGACGGGCTCGACCCGGACGAGCTCAGCCCAAGGCAGGCTCTCGACCAATTGTTTGAACTGAAACGCCTGCGTCGATCGGCAAAGATATGAGCGTGACTGAGACCGAACTCCGTTCTGCGATAGATCTCGATTTTTCCCGCTACGCGGATTTGCCGATCGATCCCGAGCGATTGGCCGAGGTGTTTCGTGCGCCTCTTGCGGAAGGCGATCCCGCGCGGTCTGATGCTCGGGCGCAGCTTCTTGCCGGGCTCAAAGCCGCCCTCGGCGAGGCGCGCGCCAAAGTGCGCGAGGATCTGGAGGAGGACGGCAAGGGGGTTAGGGCCGCACAGAGGCTTTCGACCTTCTTCGACGCCATGATCGTGGCTCTCGTCGATTTCGGCGGCCTTGTTTATCCGGCGAGCAATCCTTCTTCCGCCGAGCGGCTCACGGTTGCCGCCGTCGGCGGCTACGGCCGCGGCACGCTTGCGCCCGGCTCCGACATCGATCTGCTGTTTCTGTTTCCTTATAAATCCACCGCCTGGTCGGAGAGCGTGACGGAATTCGTTCTCTACATGCTGTGGGATCTCGGCCTCAAAGTGGGTCACGGAACCCGCACGGTGACCGAATCGATCCGCATGGCCAGGCAGGATATGACCGTGCGCACGGCGCTTCTGGAGGCGCGCTTCCTCTGCGGCGAAGACAGCCTGTTCAAGGATCTACAGGAGCGCTTCAACAAGGAAGTGGTGGCAGGCACGGCGCCGGAATTTATCGCTTCCAAGCTCGCAGAGCGCGATTCCCGGCATGCGCGCATCGGCACATCACGCTATCTGGTCGAGCCGCATGTCAAGGAAGGCAAGGGCGGCCAACGCGATCTGCAGACGCTCTATTGGATCGGCAAATACGTCTATCAGACGCATGCCGGTGGCGAGGCGCTCGTCGAAGCTGGCCTCTTGAGCCGCGCCGAAAACCGTCTCTTCCGCAAATGCGACGACTTCCTCTGGGCGGTGCGCTGTCATCTGCATTTCATCACCGGCCGGGCGGAGGAACGCCTCTCCTTCGATCTCCAGCCCGAGCTCGCCCGAAGGCTCGGCTACACCCGGCATCCCGGGCTCAAAGCCGTCGAACGCTTCATGAAGCACTATTTTCTCGTGGCGAAGGACGTGGGCGACCTGACGCGCATCGTCTGTGCGGCCCTCGAAGAGCGCCAGCAGAAGAAGGAGGCGCGCCTCAACCGTCTCCTGCGGACGTTCAAAGTGCGGCGGCAGGAGGCCGCTTTTCTCGGCGACTTTTACGTCGAGAACAACCGGCTGCGCGAGCGTGACGAAGCCGTCTTCACCCGCGATCCGGTCAATCTCATCCGCGTTTTTCATTATGCTGCGGAAGGCAGCCACGCCTTTCACCCCGATACGGTGCGCCTCATCACGAAGTCGCTGCGCCTGATCGGGCCGGATCTGCAGAACGATCCGGAAGCGAACCGTCTTTTCCTTTCGATCCTCTGTTCGGGAGAGAATACGGAGGTCATTCTGCGGCAGATGAACGAGACCGGGGTGCTCGGGAAGTTCCTGCCGGAGTTCGGCCGCATCGTCGCGATGATGCAGTTCAACATGTATCACCACTTCACGGTGGATGAGCATCTGATCCGCACGATCGGAACGCTCGCCGCTTTGGAAAGCGGGCGCCTCACCGAAGATTTGCCGCTGTGCACGGATTTCCTGCCGGAGATCGCAGACAAGACGGTGCTCTACGTGGCGCTGCTTCTGCACGACATCGCCAAGGGACGGGTGGAAGATCATTCCATCGCCGGGGCCCGCATTGCCCGAAAGGTCGGCCCGCGGCTCGGTCTCACCGCCCACCAGACGGAAACCGTCGCCTGGCTCGTGGAGCAGCACCTCACGATGTCGATCACGGCGCAGTCGCGCGATCTTGCCGATCGACGCACCATCATGGACTTCGCCAAGGTGGTGCAGACGACGGAGCGTTTGAAGCTGCTCCTGATCGTCACCGTCTGCGATATCCGGGCCGTTGGACCGGGTGTCTGGAACGGCTGGAAAGGCCAGCTTCTGCGCACGCTCTACAACGAGACCGAGCTGATCCTGACCGGCGGCCATTCCAAGATAGCCCGCAACGAGCGCATCGCCCGCGCCCGCGCCGAGCTCTCCGCCAAGCTTTCAGACTGGCCACAGGAGGAGCGCGAACGCCTGCTCGAACTGCATTACCCGGCCTACTGGCTGCGCACGGCGCTGGAAGACCAGGTCCGGCATGCCGAGTTCATCCGCCGCACGGGCGATGGCAACCGGCCTTTCGCTCACGAAGTGACGGTGCGCGATTTCGAGGCTGTCACCGAGATTTCCATCCTGACGCCCGACCATCCGCGGCTGCTCGCTTTGATGGCCGGGGCGTGCTCGGCGACGGGTGCGAACATCGTCGACGCGCAAATCTTCACCACCACGGACGGTCGCGCACTCGATACCATCGTCGTCTCCCGCGCTTTCGAGGCGGATGCGGATGAGAGGCGGCGCGCCGAGCGGGTCGCAGCCCTGATCGAACAAGCGCTGGCCGGCCATGTGCATCTTCCCGACATGCTCGCCAAGCGGCGCGAAGGTCCGGCGAAGCAGGATGCCTTCACCATCGAGCCCGACGTCAAGATCGACAATTCTCTCTCTGACCGGTTCACGGTGATCGAGATCGCCTGTCTCGATCGCATCGGGCTTCTCTACGATCTGACGCGGGTGATCGCCGATCTCAGTCTCGACATCGCCTCCGCCCACATCGCCACCTTCGGCGAACGCGCGGTCGATACGTTCTACGTGACCGATCTTCTCGGCCAGAAAATCACGGCGCAGGCGCGCCAGAAGCGCATCCGGCGCGAACTCGTTGCCATCATCGAAGGCGCTGCCGCGGATGCGGCGGCCTTGGCGGCCTCTTGAGAGCGGCCTCCTTGCTTCTCTTCTCCCCTCTGCGCTTTTTTACAGAATGAGCCGCCGCCCGTGAGCCTCGTCAAAAAATTCGTCTCCGTCGGCGGCGCCACGCTCGCCAGCCGGGTTCTCGGTTTCGTCCGGGAGATGTTGATCGCTGCGGCTCTCGGCGCCGGGCCGGTGGCCGATGCCTTTTACGCCGCCTTCCGGTTTCCAAACCTGTTTCGCAGGCTCTTTGCAGAAGGCGCCTTCAACGCGGCTTTCGTGCCGCTTTATTCGCGCACGCTCGAAGGCGACGGGGAGGATCGGGCCCGCCTGTTCGCAGAGGATGTGCTGGCGGCGCTCATGTTCGTGCTTCTCGCACTCACCGCCCTCGTGATGGTGGCCACCCCGCTCATCGTCACCATTCTGGCGCCGGGCTTCCGTGAGGATCCCGCAAAGTTCACCCTGACGATCGAGCTCTTCAGGGTGATGTTTCCCTATCTCGTCTTGATGTCGCTGACGGCGATGGTGACGGGCGTCTTGAACGCCCACCGCACGTTTTTCATTCCCGCACTCGCCCCCGTCCTTCTGAACGTCACCACGATCGCCGCGCTTGCCGTCACCTTCTTAAAGGACATGAGCGGCCCCGAGGTTGGCCGAATTCTTTCCTGGTCGGTGCTGGTGGCGGGTGTGCTGCAGCTCCTCATGGTCGCCTGGGCGGCGCGGCGCATCGGTTTCCATATGCGCCTGAAACGGCCCAGGCTGACACCGAGCGTGAAGCGGCTTCTCTGGCTTGCTGCACCTGCCGCCGCCGCCGGCGGCATCACCCAGATCAATCTCTTCATCGGCCAGATCATCGCCTCCACCAAGGCGGGCGCCATTTCGATCCTGCAATATGCCGACAGGCTCTATCAGCTGCCGCTTGGCGTGGTGGGGATCGCGATCGGCGTCGTCCTCCTGCCGGAACTGTCGCGCACCTTGAAGGCGGAGCATTTTCGCGAGGCGACGCATGTGCAGAACCGGGCGCTCGAATTCGCCTTCTTCCTGACGCTGCCGGCAGCCGCCGCGCTGATCGCCATCCCCGAAACGCTGGTGAGTGTGCTTTTCGAGCGCGGTGCCTTTTCCGTGGAGACGCGAGAGGCGACGGCCGCAGCCCTGCGCGTCTTCGGTTTCGGACTGCCCGCCTTCGTCCTCGTGAAGGTGTTCACGCCCGGGTATTTCGCCCGCGAGGACACCAAGACGCCGATGATGTTCTCCGCCATCGCCGTTTCGATCAACGTGGCGCTCGCTCTCACGCTTTTTCCGATTTTTGCCGAGGCGGGGATCGCGACCGCCGAGGCGGTTTCCGGCTGGACCAACATCACGCTGCTCATACTGACGTTGCGCCGTCGGGGCCATTGGACCGTCGACAGTGCCGTTCTGCGCCGGACGCCACGCATTGTCGCAGCATCGGCCGTTCTGGGCGGCGTGCTCTACGTCGGCGCCCTCTGGCTCGCGTCGCTGATGGCGCCGGGCGAACCCTTCCTCGTGCGTTTTGGTCTGCTGCTCGGCTTATGCGGCGTTGCCGCCGCCGTTTACTTCGCCGTGGCGCATCTGATCGGGGCGGCGGATCTGCGTGTGCTCGCCGGTCTCATGCGGCGCAGGGCTGCGTGAAGCGGCCTTGCGTGGTGGTGATCGAGCGGCGATAACGGCATCCGAAATTCCCACCGTTTCCTTCGGACAATCCCCATGACAAGCCATCCACACCGTGTCTTTTCCGGCATGCAACCGACCCATTCGCTGCATCTCGGCAATTATCTCGGAGCCATGGTGAACTGGGTGAAGATGCAGGAGACGCACGATTGCATCTATTGCGTCGTCGATCTCCACGCCATCACCCTGTGGCAGGATCCGAAGGAGCTGCGCTCCAACATTCGCGAACTGACCGCTGCCTATATCGCCGGCGGCGTCGATCCCGAGCGCTCGATCATCTTCAATCAATCGGCCGTGGCGGCTCACGCCGAGCTTGGCTGGGTGTTCAACTGCGTCGCCCGCATGGGCTGGCTCAATCGCATGACGCAGTTCAAGGAGAAGGCGGGCAAGGATCGCGAGAACGTTTCCACGGGCCTCTTCGTCTATCCCAACCTGATGGCCGCCGACATTCTCGTCTACCGGGCCACGCATGTGCCGGTCGGCGAGGATCAGAAGCAGCATCTGGAACTCGCCCGCAACATTGCGCAGAAGTTCAACAACGATTTCGCCGAATCGATCGCCGCTCACGGCTTTGCAGAGGAGTTTTTCCCGCTGCCGGAGGCGTTCATCACGGGGCCGGCGACGCGCGTCATGAGCCTGCGCGATGGCACCAAGAAGATGTCGAAGTCGGACCCGTCCGATTATTCGCGCATCAACATGACCGACGACGCCGATGCGATCTCCCAGAAGGTGCGCAAGGCGCGCACCGATCCGGAGCCGCTTCCCTCTGAGCTCGAGGGTCTCAAGGATCGTGCCGGTGCCGAAAACCTCGTCGGGATTTATGCGGCACTCGCCGGCATCAGCAAGGAGGCCGTGCTCGCCGAATATGGCGGACAGGGCTTTGCCGCCTTCAAGCCGGCGCTCGCCGATCTTGCGGTTGCTCGCCTCGCGCCGATCGCCGACGAGATGCGGCGCTTGCTCGCCGATCCGGCCGAGATCGACGCGCTGCTCGCCCGTGGCGCCGACAGGGCGCGCGCCATTGCCGATCCGATCATGGACGAGGTGAAGGACGTGGTCGGGCTCTTGCGGCCGCAGGCCAAGAGCGGGCCTGCCGCATGACGGCGACGCCGCGCTTGCTGACAGCTCCCGCCAATGGCAGCATGAGTGCATGATGCGGCCGAGACGCGCCCGGGCAGAGGGCCACAAGCGGAAATTCCTGGTGGTGATCGACGACACGCCGGAATGCGTGCGCGCGATGCGCTATGCCGCAAAGCGTGCGGAGCGCACCAACGGCGCCGTTACCATGCTTTTCGTCACGGAGCCCGGTGATTTCCAGCACTGGCTGGGCGTCGAAGAAGTGATGCGTGCCGAAGCCATGGAAGAGGCGGAGAATATTCTTGGGCGCTTCGCCTCGCGCATGGCCGACATGTCGCGGATCGAGCCCGAGCTCGTCATCCGCGAAGGCAAGCGGGCCGACGAGATCCGCAAGCTCATCGAAGAAGACGAGGACATCGCCATTCTCGTTCTCGCCGCCTCCGGCGGTTCGGAAGGACCTGGCCCGCTCGTCTCCTCGATTGCGCAAAAAGGCGGTGCCGCATTCCCGATTCCGGTCACGATCGTTCCGGAAAACCTCTCAGACGAGGTGATGGACGAGATCGTCTGACGGTCTTGTTCCTGCTTTGATCTTCGACCTTCCCTCCGGGAAGGACAAAACAAAAACATCCGCCAACATCCTGAGATATCGGACGTTCTTCATCGAGAATCAGACGATTTCCACAGCTTTACCACAAGCTGTGGAAGATCTCGTTGGGTTCAACGCCGCAACTGACCGCCGGTTGCCTTCTCCACGGCCTGGACGACTCGGCTGGAGACTGCCTCGATCTCTGCTTCCGTCAATGTGCGGTCTTCGGGCGTTAGTGTCACTTCGATGGCGATCGACTTGTAGCCTTCGCCGATTGCCGCGCCTCTGAAGACGTCGAAGACGTTGACCTGGCTAATCAGGCTCTTTTCTGCGCCCTTGGCCGCACGCACGAGCTTTTCTGCGGGAACATTGTCTTCGATGACGAAGGCGAAGTCGCGCCGGACAGCCTGGTAGCCCGAAATCTTCAACGCCGCGCGTGCGGCACGCTGTGATTTCGGCACCGGAATGGCGTCGATGTCGATCTCAAAGCCGACGAGCGGTCCCGAGACATCGAAAGCCTCCAGGATATGGGGATGAAGTTCACCGAAGGTCGCGAGTTTGTTCTTCGGGCCGAGAGTGACCGTGCCGACACGCCCTGGATGATACCACTCGGGCCCTTCGGCCTGCACCTGCACCTTGTCGACCGGTGCGCCGAGAAGTTCGAGAACTGCGAGCACGTCCGCTTTGGCGTCGAAGAGATCGACGCCCCGCGGGGCCTGAAGCGCGCTGCGCGGTCCGGTGACGCCGAGGCGGATACCCGTGGCGTGGAGGCGTTCATCCTCCGGGCGGTCGCCTGGATAGACCTGTCCCACTTCGCAAAGCGCTTGCGTTTCCGTGCCACGATCGGCGTTCCTGGAAGCGGCAGCGATCAATCCGGCAAGCAGCGACGGCCGCATATCGGACAGCTCCGTCGAAATCGGATTATCGAGGGCGAGGAGGTCTTCGCCGCCGCCGAAGAGACGCGCCTGATCGGACGGCAGGAAGGACCAGGTCACGGCCTCGTTAAAGCCGCGCGAGGCAAGTGCGCGGGCCGCCTTGAACCGGCGCCGTTGCTGCACGGAGAGCTTCGGCTTCGTGACGGCATCGGTGCGCGGCAGCATAACGTGAGCGATTTTCTCAAGCCCGTGGATGCGCACGATCTCTTCCACGAGATCCGCCTCGCCATTGACGTCCGGACGCCATGAGGGAATCGCTGCGACGATCTCTTCGTCGGTCCCGGCAACGGCGAAGCCGAGGCTTTCCAGAATATCGACCTGGGTCCGTGGTGCGATCTCGACGCCAGCGAGCGTCGTCACGCGGTTCATGCGCAGACGCGCATTGGCGTTTCGAAGCGGCGCTTCGCCGGCGATGACGATCTCGGAGGCTTCGCCCCCGCACATGTCGAGGATGAGGCGGGTGGCGATCTCCGCGCCCGGCTCGGTGAAGGCCGGGTCGATGCCGCGCTCGAAGCGGTAACGGGCATCGGACAGAAGATTGAGCTTGCGTCCGGTGGAGGCGGTGCGGATCGGATCGAAATAGGCCGATTCCAGAAACACGTCCGTCGTCGTCTCGCTGACGCCGGACACCTCGCCGCCCATGACGCCGGCAAGTCCTTCAGGTCCTGCGTCGTCGGCAATCACCGTCATCGTCTCGTCGAGCGAATAGGTGCGCCCGTCGAGTGCCTCGATGGTCTCGCCGGGCTTTGCCAGGCGCGCATGGATCGTGCCTTTGACTTTGGCGGCATCGAAGACGTGCAGCGGCCGGCCATAGGCGATGGTCATGTAATTGGTGACGTCGACAAGCGCCGAGATCGGCCGAAGCCCGATCGCCCGAAGCCGCTTTTGCATCCAGGCGGGAGAGGGACCGTTCTTGACGCCGCGGATATAGCGGCCGACGAAATGCGGGCAGGGGCTCGTATCGTCTCCGTCGAAACGGAGTTCGACGCCGATCGGGCTCTTGAAGGCTCCCTCGACCGGTGCCGCCTCGAGCGGCTTCAGCGTGCCCATCCCGGCTGCGGCGAGGTCTCGGGCAATGCCGTAGACGCCGAGAGCGTCGGGCCGGTTCGGTGTGACGCCGATATCGATGACGGGGTCGTCGAGCCCCGCCCAGGTCGCATAGGGCGTGCCAACCGGCGCGTCGTCGGGAAGGTCGATGATGCCCTCATGATCGTCGGAGAGCATCAATTCGCGTTCCGAGACCAGCATGCCGTTCGAGGCCTGGCCGCGCAGATTGCCGGCCTTGAGCTCGATGCCCGTGCCTGGAACGTAAGAGCCGACAGGCGCGAAAACGCCGATCATGCCGGTGCGGGCATTGGGTGCCCCGCAGACCACCTGAATAGCCTCGCCCGTTCCCGGATCGACCTGACAGACGCGCAGCCTGTCGGCGTTCGGATGCTGCTTGGCTTCGAGCACCTTTGCGATGACGAAGGGCTTCAGCGCATCGGCCGGATTGGTGAGGCTTTCAAGCTCGAGACCGATCATGGTGAGCTTGTCGGCGATCTCCTCTGCCGAAGCGTCGGTGTCGAGGAAGGATTTGAGCCAGGAGAGAGTGAATTTCATGTTCGTCTTCGTCGCGATCGTTGCCGATCCCTAGACGCCTCTGCCGCACCAGGCAAGGTCGGCAGGCAGGCGAGGTGTCGCGACAGCAACGAAGAGCGACCGAGAAACGCTTGTCGGCAGGGTTCGGGAAGGCGCGATCCGTGCCGGGGAGAGCCTCTCTGTCATCATGAAAACCGGCGTCGTCTGCAGGCGACGCCGGTTTTCTGGTGTTCCGTTGGAGCAGCGGCCAAATCTCAGCGCGTGCATGCGCTCGAGTGTCGGCTCACCGCAGCAGTTTTGAAAGGCCGGAGAGGGCGGCCGAACTCCGCCGCCCTGGGCTGCTGGGCTCAGGCGGCCTGCGCCGTTTCCAGAAACTTTGAGATGTCGCCCTGCAGCCGGCCGAGCTCCCTGTCGAGGGTGTCCTTCGCCATCTTGACCCGATGGGCGACATTGGCGGCGTTCGTCGTGGAGGAATTGAGGATCTCCATGCTCTCCACCACCGAGCGCGCATTGTCCGCGGTCTGATTCACGTTGTTGGCGATATCGGCGGTGGCCGCGTTCTGCTCTTCGACTGCGGCCGAGATCGCCGTGGCCGTCTCGCTCACTTCCTCGATGATGCGGCTGATGTCGCCGATGGAATCTTCCGTCTCCTGCGTCGCGGACTGGATGGCGGTGACGAGCCCGACGATCTCCGTGGTCGCCTTGGCGGTCTGCCCGGCGAGCGCTTTCACCTCCTGGGCGACGACGGCAAAGCCTTTGCCGGCCTCGCCGGCACGGGCGGCCTCGATCGTGGCGTTCAGCGCCAGGAGATTGGTTTGCGACGCGATCTGGTTGATGAGATCGACGACGGCGCCGATCTGGCGCGCATGCCCGGCGAGCCCAGAGACCGATTGTCTCGTCGTCTTGGTGCCGACAACCGCACTTGAGACGATTTTCGCCGAGCGTCCGGCATGTTCGGCGATTTCGCGGACGGAGGCGGCGAGCTGTTCGGCGGCCGCCGCGCCTGCCTGCATGTTCGAGGCCGTCTGTTCTGCCGCGGCCACCACCTGTGTCGCAAGCGCGCTCGCCGATCCGGTCGTACCGTCAAGGGTTTCCGCACTCGTCGACAGGTCGAGATTGGCCTGGCGCGACACCGAGAGGCTTTCTTCCACGGCTACCGAGAAGGCCGTGATCGCCTCGGCGAGCGCAGCCCCGCGGCGCTGGCGCTCCTCGATGAGGACCTCTTCATAGACGGAGATGGCGATGTCCATGTCGAGCATCACCGCCTTGTTCATCGTGGTCAGCCAGTGGTTGCGGGTGCGGCGACCGACCCGGCCCAGCGACGTGATATGGCGGACGAGTTCGTTGAGAACGAAGGCGTAACCGCCGATATACCAGCGTGGCTCGAGCCCGATTTTATGATGAATGAGGCCGATGCGCCGAATGGAGGCGAAATAGGCATCGTCGAAGGCACCCGAAAAGAGGTGCCCCCAATGCCCGGCCTGGAGACCGACGAGCCGATCCTGCTTGTTGCCCATCATCTCCTTCAGATGCGGGACCTTGCCGACATGGTCGTAGAACCGGTGAATGATTCCCGGCAGAGCCGGTTCGATCAGCGGCCACATCGCGTGCAGCTGATCGCGCTCCTCTTGTCCGATGTTGAGAAAGGAGAGCCGCTCACGCAGCGCGGATTCTGTTTCCATAATGTGATTTCCCATCGCTCTCCGCCGGGGGGAAGGGCGGACTGCGCGGGAAAAATGCACATCGGCAGGTTGTGCGAAGCTTGCGACGCGACCAGAGGAGGAGTTTTACTGGATCACTTCGAATAGACAGCGTCGACACGAACCGCTGCGCCGGTGCGAACGGTCCAATTGCCCACAGTGACGGCGTCCTCGGACGCCGATGAGGGAGCCGGCGCAGTCTGGCAGGCTGTAAGGCTGAGGATCAGGCAGAAGAGGGGGAGAAGTCGCACCCCCTGGTGCTTCAACTCAAGCCCTCGGCAACGCTCGGCATGTCGAGCGCGGCAAAGCCATAATGCCGGAGCCATCTGAGATCCGCCTCGAAGAAGGCGCGCAGATCCGGAATGCCGTATTTCAGCATGGCGATGCGGTCGAGCCCCATGCCGAAGGCGAAGCCCTGATACTTTTCAGGGTCGAGACCGCCGGCACGGATCACGTTCGGATGGACCATGCCGGAGCCCAGAATCTCCAGCCAGTCATCGCCCTCGCCGATCTTCAGCTCCCCGCCCTCCCAATGGCAGCCGATATCGATCTCCATCGAAGGTTCGGTGAAGGGAAAATGCGACGGGCGGAAACGCATCTTCACGTCGTCCACCTCGAAGAAGGCTTTGCAGAAGGCTTCCAGCGTGCCCTTCAGATGGCCCATATGCGTGGTCTCGTCGATGACGAGACCCTCGATCTGATGGAACATCGGCGTGTGCGTGCGATCGGAATCGGAGCGGAAGGTGCGTCCCGGCGCAATGATGCGGATCGGCGGCGTCTCGTTTTCCATCGTGCGGATCTGCACGGGCGAGGTGTGCGTGCGCAGCACCATGCGCGAGCCGTCTTCCTTCGGCTTCAGATAGAAGGTGTCCATCTCCTGCCGGGCCGGATGCTCCGGCGGAATGTTAAGCGCGCCGAAATTGTACCAGTCGCTCTCAATGTGCGGCCCCTCGGCGACCGAGAAACCCATATCGGCGAAGATGGCGATCACTTCCTGCCAGACCTGCGTGGTCGGGTGGATGGTGCCGCGCTGTTCGGGACGTGCCGGCAGCGTGACGTCGATCGTCTCGCTCTTCAGCCGCTGTGTCAGCGCCTTCTCTTTCAAAACGCTGCGCCGCGCCTCGATCTTCTCGGTGATGCGCGCCTTGAGGCCGTTGAGGGCGGGGCCTGCGACCTGGCGCTCCTCCGGCGTCATCTTGCCGAGCCCTTTGAGGCGTTCCGAGACGACACCTTTCTTGCCGAGCGAGGCGATGCGCGCGTCTTCCAGCGCCGCCTCGTTCTCTGCGGTGTCGATGCGCTCGAGGATATCGCGCTCCAGCGCGACGAGATCGTTGTCTTCGGTCATGGTGGGAACCGCTCTAGCGTCATCGCGCGCCGGAGAAAAGACCTCTCGCTTTTCTGACGCAAGCGTGGGCGGTTCGGAAACCGCCGCAACGAAAAAGGGCGGCCCGTGGCCGCCCTTGGATATCGAATGCTTGAACCGGCGTCAGCGGACGGCGGCCTCGAACTCGTTCGGCGTATGGTCCTTGAGATAAGCGAGCGCATCCTTCGCCTTGTTGGCGAGTGCCGTGAACGCTTCCGGCTCATGGATGGCGATATCGGACAGGACTTTGCGGTCGACTTCGATGCCCGCCTTGCTGAGCCCGTCGATCAGGCGACCATAGGTGAGACCGTTGAGGCGCGCAGCGGCATTGATGCGCTGGATCCACAAAGCGCGGAAATTGCGCTTCTTCGCGCGCCGATCGCGATAGGCGTACTGGTTGGCCTTTTCCACCGCCTGCTTGGCGGCGCGGAAGGTCGACTTGCGACGGCCATAATAGCCCTTCGCCTGCTTGATGACCTTTTTGTGCCTGGCGTGAGCCGTCACGCCGCGTTTCACACGTGCCATGATCCGCTCTCCTTAACGCTGGTAGGGCATGTATTTTTTGACGATCTTCGTATCCTGGTCGCTGAGCACCATCGTGCCCCGCGCGCTGCGGATGAATTTCGTCGTGCGCTTGATCATGCCGTGGCGCTTGCCGGCCGCGCCCACTTTGATCTTGCCGGAGGCGGTAAATTTGAAGCGCTTTTTAGCGCCCGCTTTCGTTTTCATCTTGGGCATTTTGCTCTCCTTTCCATAAGGAAGAGGCCCCGCCGGATGCGGAGCCCATCCCTGATCGGCTCATGTATGAGCTTTCTGGATCGCCACGGCATGCCCAATCCGCCCGAAGGCAGATAGCCGGGCGATCCGGCAGGCGCGCTTATAGATAAGCGCAAAATTAAAGGCAAGGGCGCCGCCCCTGCCGATTGTCACGAGAGGATCACTGCGGCTCCGCCGAGCCGTCAGCCGCCGCAAGCCGATGATGCGGCGGCCCGGCAACAGACATGCCGCACGCCGCCATAACCCCGGTTCTCGCTCGAAAGAAGCTGCCCGACCGCCGCACGCAGGCAAGATGGCCTTGCGGGGGCGTAGGGCCGGGTCTTTCGGTTATGCCTCGGCTGCCGCCTGAGCCGTCTGCCGATCGGTATCGTCCTCCGACTCCGTCTCGTTCGCCTCATCGGCGTCGAGCTCGGGATCTTCGGCCTCCATCTCAGGCTCTTCGGCGTCATCCGATGCGTTGCCGTCCCGCTGCGCGGCGAGGCGTTCCTCGCGCTTGCGAGCCTTCTCGGCTTCCTTCTGCGCCTTTTGCAGAGCGGCGATCTTCCGCGGATCAGGGCCCAGGATCATGATCATCTGGCGACCTTCCATCTTGGGGGCATGTTCCACCCTGGAAAGGTCTTCCAGCTCGTCACGAACCTGGTTGAGGACTTGCAGCCCGAGTTCCTGGTGCGCCATTTCGCGCCCACGGAAGCGCATCGTCACTTTGACCTTGTCGCCGTCCTCGACGAAGCGGCGCGCATTGCGCATTTTCACTTCGTAATCGTGCGTGTCGATGTTCGGCCGCATCTTCACTTCTTTGACGTCGACGGTCTTCTGCTTCTTGCGCGCCTCAGAGGCTTTCTTCTGCGAGATGTATTTGAACTTGCCGTAGTCCAGAATCTTGCAGACGGGCGGTCGCTGATTGGGCGAGATCTCGACGAGATCAAGCCCCGCTTCCGCGGCGATGGCCTTGGCCTCGTCCGTGGAAATGACGCCGTGATTAGTGCCTTCATGATCGATCAACTGGATCTCGGGAAGCCGGATCTCGTCGTTGACGCGGGGCCCCTCCTTCACCGGAGGTGGCGCACGATGGGGTCTGCGAATGGTCAGCTCTCCTTATATAATTGCTGTCTTGCAGGCTTGGAGCGGGCTCGCAAGCCGCGCTGGGCGGGCATAATAGCATTTCGAGACGTAAATCGGAACGCAGGGCCGAGAAAAACCTCATCGAAACAAGGTCGCAGGGCCAACCCGCCGGAATCTGTCCTAGGTTTTTGCGCCTCTCGACAGAACTTCTTCGTAAAGCGCCAGCGTCTCCCGGGTCATCGCATCGAGGGAAAAACGCGACGCGTGGGATCTGGCGCGTCGTGCCAGATCGTCGATCTCCAGATGGGTAAGGGAAAGCGCGTGGTCAAGGGCGGCAGCAAGTGCTGTGGCATCGCCCGCCGGCACGCGCCAGCCGGTTCTCTCCGCCTCTCCGGCCTCCGGCGGGGCGAGCACCGTCTCCCGCGACGGACCGAGATCGGTGACGATGGCGGGGACGCCCATGGCCTGAGCTTCGACCGCGAAGCGCCCGAAGGCTTCCGCCTCGACGGAGGCGACGACCGCCACCGAGGCGAGCGCAAGCGCTGCCGGCACGTCGTCGCAATGACCGGGAATGCGCACGCGTTCGCTGAGCCCCGCCTCCGAAACCTGCCGGCGCAGCCCGGCGAGATAGGCTTCTCGGCCTTGCGCGTCGCCGGCCAGGACCAGCAGAAAATCCTTGCTCTTTGCAAGCCGCGCCGCCGCCTCGATCAGGGTCGGCTGGCCCTTCCATTGCGTGATGCGCGCCACGTTGAGGATGACCGGCCGGTCCGCCGGCAAATCCCAGGCCTGACGCAACGCCGCGATGCGCACCTCTGGCACGGCGGCCGGGTCGAAACGGGCAAGATCGGTGCCTCGGTAAATCGTGCGAATGCGCTCCCGCGGCGTGCCATGGCGCTGCATGATGATGCGGGCGGTGAAATCGGAATTGGCGATGACCTCCGTCCCGCGGGCCATCACGGAATTGTAGAGGCCTTTGACAGCGCCGTTCTGATTGTAGATGCCGTGATAGGTGGTGACGAACGGCACCCCGGTCATGCGGCAGGCGAGAAGCGCCGACCAGGCTGGCGCGCGGCTGCGGGCATGAACGAGGTCGACCTTCTCCCTGCGGATCAGAGCGGCGAGACGGCGGGCATTGGCGGCCATCACGAAAGGGTTCTTCGAGGCGACCGGCAGCCGCACCACTTCCCCGCCCTTCGCCTGCAGCTCTTCTTCCATGCGCCCGCCTTCGCTGGCGACGAGGGCTCGCCCTCCGCTCTCGACGACGGCCGCGGCCATGTCGACGGCGGTGCGCTCTGCGCCGCCGGTTTCGAGCTGGGGGATTACCTGCAGGATGGTTTTTGGCATGAACGAAAGAGGCTGTGGACGGGTTGACGCCGGCACGGGCTCGGCGCACCTCCTGCGCCATAGTCCACAGCCGAGCTGCGAGGAGCGAGACTTAGAATGACGGAGACCGACTTGCAAAGCCTCGCCGTGGGGGAGGGCGAAGAAAAGCGCCGGATCGCCGTTTTGCGGCGCAATGGCCGCAGTTCGGGCGCTCGCGCGCCCGGCGTCTTCTGGCTCGGCGGTTTCAGGTCCGACATGCGCGGCTCCAAGGCCGAGGCGCTCGACGCCTGGGCGGCGCAGCACGGCCATGCGGCCACCCGTTTCGATTATTCCGGGCACGGCGAATCGGGAGGCGCCTTTAGCGACGGCACCATCTCGCGCTGGCTCGAAGAGGCGCTCGCCGTTTTCGAGGCCTTCACCGAAGGCCCGCAGATCGTCGTAGGCTCCTCCATGGGCGGTTGGATCGCCCTTCTTCTGGCGAATGCGCTGGCCGAACGCGGCGAAACGGACCGGCTTCACGGCATGGTGCTGATCGCCCCCGCTGTGGACATGACAAAGGCCTTGATGAGTGATCATTTCGGCGAGGCGGAGCGCGCGCAGATGGCCGAGAAGGGCTTCATCGAACAGCCTTCAGATTATGCCGACGAACCCTATATCTTGACTCGAGAGCTGATCGAGGATGGCGAAAAGCATCTGTTCGCCGCCGAGCCGATCGAGATCGGATGTCCGGTGCACATCCTGCAGGGGATGCGCGATACGGATGTCCCCTGGCGTCATGCCGAGGCGCTTCTCGACCGCCTCTGCTATGACGATGCGATCCTGACGCTGGTGCGTGATGGCGACCACCGTCTGTCGCGGCCGCAGGATCTCACGCGGCTCGTTGCCGCGGTGGAGGCGATGGCCGCCGAACAGGCCTCCGACAAAGGGTGATGAGGGGCCGCAAACCCCTGCTGACGTTGGACAAGAATGCGGATTCGTGCGACTGGAAGGCGATGAAGACAGAGGTCAAAATCTGCGGTTTGACGAAGCCTGAAGACATCGACGCGGCGCTTGCTGCCGGCGCCGATTGGATCGGCTTCGTCTTCTTCGCGAAGAGCCCGCGATCGCTGTCGATTGCACGCGCGGCGGAGCTCGCGGCGCCTGCCCGAGGCCGAGTGGGCATCGTCGCGCTGACCGTTGATGCGCAAGACGATCTCATTGAGGAGATCGCGCGCGATCTCAGGCCCGATTTCATCCAGCTGCATGGTTCGGAAACGCCGGAGCGTGCGACGGAAATCCGCTCACGTTTCGGTTTGCGCGCGCTCAAGGCGCTCGGTATCGGCGAGCGCGCGGATCTCGACAGGGCGTCCCTTTACGCCGGCCATGTCGAGCGTCTGCTCCTTGATGCGCGCCCGCCGAAAGGGGCGACGAGGCCGGGCGGCAACGGCGCCTCTTTCGATTGGCGGCTCCTGGAAGATTTTGCGCCCGGAATGCCGTGGTTTTTGTCGGGCGGCCTCAATGGCGACAACATTGGCGCCGCTTTGGCGGCGACGAGGGCTTCGGCCGTCGATGTGTCCTCCGGTGTCGAGCGGGCACCGGGCGTGAAGGATCCGGCCGAAATCGCTCGTTTCGTCGCGGCCGTGCGCGCCCATGATGCGCGCCGCGGAGACGCGAAAGATGCAAGGCCCGCGGCGAAAGCCGCCCCGGTCGCCGCGGCCTGAGCAACGTTTGACTGTGAAGGTATTGCACTGATGGCTGAGCCAGCAATGAAGCCCAATTCCTACCGCACCGGCCCGGACGATCGCGGTCATTTCGGCATTTTCGGCGGCCGGTTCGTCGCCGAAACCTTGATGCCGAATATCCTCGAGCTCGAAGAGGCCTATGAGAGCGCCAAGGCCGATCCGGAATTCAAGGCCGAGCTTGCGCATCTCGCCAAGCATTATTCCGGCCGACCGAGCCCGCTTTATTATGCCGAGCGGCTGACCGAACATCTGCGCGAACAAGCGGGCGTCGGCCGGGGCGCCAAGGTCTATTTCAAGCGCGAGGAGCTCAACCATACGGGCTCGCACAAGATCAACAATTGCCTCGGCCAGATCCTGCTTGCCCGCCGCATGGGCAAGACGCGCATCATTGCCGAAACCGGTGCCGGCCAGCATGGCGTGGCCTCGGCAACGGTGGCGGCGCGCTTCGGGCTTCCCTGCACGATCTATATGGGCAAGACCGATACGGAACGGCAGAAGCCGAACGTCTTCCGCATGCGCCTTCTCGGCGCCGAGGTGAAACCCGTCACCGCCGGCGCCGGCACCTTGAAGGACGCCATGAACGAGGCGCTCCGCGACTGGGTGACCAATGTCGAGGACACCTATTACATCATCGGCACGGCCGCGGGCCCGCACCCCTATCCCGAGCTCGTGCGGGATTTTCAGGCGGTGATCGGCAATGAGACGAAGGACCAGCTTCAGGACCTGGAAGGCCGGCTTCCCGATGCGCTCGTCGCCTGTCTCGGTGGCGGCTCGAACGCGATCGGGCTTTTCCACCCCTTCCTCGACGACCCGGCCGTTCAGATCTACGGCGTCGAAGCCGGCGGCCACGGGCTCGATGTGGAGAACGGGCATGCTGCCTCTCTGAACGGCGGCTGGCCCGGCGTTCTGCACGGCAATCGCACCTATCTTCTGCAGAACGAGGACGGCCAGATCCTCGAAGGCCACTCGATCTCCGCCGGCCTCGATTATCCGGGCATCGGGCCGGAGCATGCCTGGCTCAAGGAGACGGGGCGCGTCACCTATGTCTCGGCGACCGACCGCGAGGCCCTCGACGCCTTCCAGCTGTGCACCCGCCTTGAAGGCATCATTCCGGCGCTCGAACCGGCCCATGCCTTGGCGCATGTGCTGAAGCTTGCACCGCAGATGGACCGTGACCAGATCATCGTCATGAATATGAGCGGGCGCGGCGACAAGGACATCTTCGCTGTGGCCGAGCATCTCGATATGGAGATCTGAAGGGGGGACGATGACCTATTTTGAGATCTACCGTTCGCTGCAAAACCGCGATCATTACGTCGCCGTGCGTGCCGGCGACCATCGCGAGGAGGCCGAAGGCATTCGCAACAGCGAGAATCTCGTCTTCCTCCGCAACATTCCCGACGACGAAAACCCGCGCATCGCCTTCGATGCGGAAGTCGCCCGCGAGCATATCGACCGCGACGGCTTCTTCGCTTTCGCCGTGACCATCGAAGTGAGAGACCATGTCAGCTGAGATGTCTTCCGGCGGCCGGATCGTGCGCCGCTTTGCGGCCGTCGCTCAGGAATTGCGGCCGGCCCTCGTCACCTTCGTGACCGCCGGCGATCCCGACCTTGAAACGAGCGCGCGCATTCTCGCCGCTTTGCCCAAGGCCGGTGCCGACATCATCGAACTCGGCATGCCCTTTTCCGATCCAATGGCCGATGGGCCTGCGATCCAGGCGGCGGGCCTTCGCGCGCTCCATGCCGGCCAGACCCTGAAGAAGACGCTCGCGCTCGTGCGCGATTTCCGCGCAACCGACGCCGATACGCCGATCGTATTGATGGGTTATTTCAACCCGGTCTACCAATACGGGCCGGAGAAGTTCGTCGCTGATGCCTGCGCAGCCGGCGTCGACGGGCTCATTGTCGTCGATCTTCCGCCGGAAGAGGATGACGAATTGTGCATCCCGGCCCTGAAGGGCGGGCTCAATTTTATCCGCCTTGCCACGCCCACGACGGATGACAGACGCCTGCCGGCAGTTTTGCAAAACACCTCCGGCTTCGTCTATTACGTCTCGATCAACGGCATCACCGGTTCCTCCGCCCCCAAGACGAGCGACGTGGCGGCGGCGGTGGAGCGCATCAAGGCGCATACCGATCTGCCGGTCGCCGTTGGTTTCGGCGTCAGAACGCGCGAACAGGCAGCCGCCATCGGCCGCACAGCCGATGGGGTCGTCGTCGGCTCCGCGATCGTGCAGGCGGTCGCCGGAAGTCTGGATGAAGAAGGCCACGCGACCGACGGCACTGTTGCCGCCGTCGAGGCGCTGGTGCAGGAGCTGGCCGAAGGCGTGCGTTTCGCGCGCCAGATGGCCGCCGAATAGGAGACACCGTTGAACTGGATTTCCAACGTCGTCCGCCCGAAGATCCGCGGTCTTTGGACCAAACGCGAAGTGCCGGACAATCTCTGGGTCAAATGCCCGGAGACCGGCACCATGGTCTTCTACAAGGATCTGGAGGCGAACCAGTTCGTCTTTCCGGGCTCCGGCTATCATCAGCGCATCGATGCGCGCACCAGGCTGCGTCTGTTTCTCGATTTTGCGCAGTGGCAGGAAATCGAGTTCCCTGAGCCGGTCACCGATCCCCTGCGCTTCCGTGACGAACGGCGCTATTCGGACCGGCTCAAGGCCGCGAAGGCGAAGACTGGCCTGAAAGACGCGATCCTCGTTGCCGAAGGCAAGGTGGAGGGCGTCTCGCTCATCGTCGCCGTGCAGGATTTCGAATTCATGGGCGGCTCGCTCGGCATGGCCGCGGCGGAGGCTCTGATTGCCGGCGCCGAGGCGGCGTATGAACGTGGCGTGCCCTTCGTGCTCGTCACCGCATCGGGCGGTGCGCGCATGCAGGAAGGTATCCTCTCGCTGATGCAATTGCCGCGCACGACGGTCGCGGTCGATCGGCTGAAGGAAGCGGGACTGCCCTACATCGTCATTCTCACCAATCCGACGACGGGCGGCGTGACCGCGTCCTACGGCATGCTGGGCGATATCCATATCGCCGAACCCGGTGCCCTTATCGGCTTTGCCGGCCCGCGCGTCATCGAACAGACCATCCGCGAAAAGCTTCCCGAGGGTTTCCAGCGCTCCGATTATCTTCTCGAGCACGGCATGATCGACATGGTCGTCCCGCGTCAGGATCTCCGCCCGACGGTGGCCCGTCTCTGCCGCCTGTTGATGAAACTGCCCGAACCTCCGCCCGAGCCGACGATCGACGAAGATACGCTTGCCGAAGAGGCGCAGTTGGCAGCGGTGGCCGAGAAGCCGACAGAAGAGCCGGCTGCCGCATCCGGGCCGCAGCCGGCCTGATAGATGGCCTCACTCGAAGAGAGACTTGAAGCGCTTCTGGCGCTGCATCCGAAGCGTATCGATCTCTCGCTTGAACGCATCGCCCGGCTGCTTGAGCGCCTCGGCAACCCGCAGGAGCGCTTGCCCCCGGTCATCCATGTTGCCGGCACCAACGGCAAAGGCTCCGTGGTCGCGTTTTTGCGCGCCATGCTGGAGGCGTCCGGCAAGACGGCGCATGTCTACACCTCGCCGCATCTCGTGCGCTTCAACGAGCGCATCAGGTTGGGCGCGGCGGGGGGCGGCCAGCTGGTCGATGATACAACGCTCATGGATGCGATCGAGGCCGTGCGCGAGGCGAATGCGGGCGAGCCGATCACCTTCTTCGAGATCACCACGGCCATCGCCTTCAAGCTCTTTGCCGAACGGCCTGCCGATTTCGCCCTGATCGAGGTCGGGCTCGGCGGCCGCTTTGACGCGACCAACGTGATCGCCAGGCCGCTCGCCTCCGTCGTCACGTCGATCAGCCTCGACCATGCGGAGTTCTTGGGCACCGAAATTGCCGAGATCGCCATGGAGAAGGCGGGAATTCTGAAGGCTGGCGCGCCCGCTGTCATCGGCCGCCAGGACGAGCATGTGATGGCGCTTCTGGGGCTGGAGGCGGAAGCGGCGCATGCCGTTCCATTTCGGCACAATCAGGAATGGGCCGCGCACGGCGAAAACGCCCGCCTCGTCTATCAGGACGAAGACGGATTGCTCGACCTGCCTTTGCCGCGGCTTCTCGGTCAGCATCAGATCGACAACGCGGGGACGGCGGTCGCAGCGCTCCGTGCCATCGGTGTCGACATCAGCGCCGAGGCGATCGGCCAGGGCCTACGCGAGGCGCAATGGCCGGCGCGGCTTCAGCGCCTTTCCGAAGGCCCACTGGTCGCCTCCTCTCCTCCCGGGAGCGAGGTCTGGCTCGACGGCGGGCACAATCCGTCCGCCGGCTCGGTTATTTCAGCTGAAATGGCCTCGCTCTTCGACCGTGCGCCGAAGCCGCTCTTCCTCATCACCGGCATGCTGACGACGAAGGACCCGCACGGCTTCTTCTCCGCCTTCGACAGTCTCACCCAATATGTCTTCACGGTCCCCATCGAGGGACATGCGGGCTTCGATCCACGCGAGCTTGCCGCGCGTGCCAACGAGGTCGGGCTGCCGGCGCGCTCTGCGCCTGACGTGCGGACCGCTTTGCAGGCGATCGGCGACATGGCGACGGAACCGCCGCGCATTCTCATCTGCGGTTCGCTTTATCTCGCCGGTCAGGTGCTCAAAGAAAACGGCCCTCTGCCGGTTTAGGCAAAGGGCCGTGAAAAACTCGCGCCGCCGATCGGATGGAGACGCAGCAGACAAGGCGGCGGCTCAGGCGGCGCCGGCAATCCACTTCTGCAGATCGCTCTTGGCGCTCGCGCCGACCTTCATGTCGACGGGCTCGCCGCCCTTGAACATGATCAGCGTCGGGATGGAGCGCACACCGTACTTGATCGCGGTCTGCTGATTGTCGTCGACATTGAGCTTGGCGATCTTCACCTTGCCCTGCATTTCGCCCGCGATCTCTTCCAGATGCGGCGCGATCATTTTGCAGGGACCACACCATTCCGCCCAGAAATCGACGATGACGGGTGTCTCGGACTTGAGCACGTCGGCCTCGAATGTGCCGTCGCTCACGGTTTCGGTGGTCATAAAGATTCTCCTGAGATTTCACGAGGAACGTAGGGAGGGCCTTGGGGTCGGTCAAGCGAGCGGCGTGCCGGAAGATGGACTGCCATGCGCGATGTCGAGAGGTGCGAGCGCTTCGGCGAGGCGCTCGGCGGACACCGGAAAAATGCGCGGACCGGCGGTGAAAACGAGCGCGGCCTGGACCTTTCGCCCGGGGTAAAGGGGCCCGAGAAGACGCGCGTAAAGAGCAAGCTGGCGGACCATTCCTTCGTCGACCGCAGCAAGCGAGGCGGGAGGCGACAGGCTCGTCTTGTAATCGGCGAGAAGGACGGCGCTCTCCGTCACCGCCAGGCGGTCGACGCGCCCGCCGACGGCGAACGTCCCGCGTGAGGTCGCGATCTCGCCCACGAGCGACACCTCCCCGCGGCTCCCCTCTGCGAAGAACCCGGCAAGGTCGGGATGCGCGAGGACGCCTGCAGCCTCCGACAGCGCGGCCGCAACATCTGCGGGCGCGGCCTCCGGCCAGTCCCGCGCGAGAAGCAGCTCCCCACGCCGCTGCCTTTCATCGGCAGGCCAGTCGGGCATGAACTGCAAAAGCCGGTGGATCGCCCGCCCGCGGCCGGCTGCGGCGCGCATCGCCGCGCTCCGCCCCGCAATGACTGGCGCTGGCGCGCTGTCGGGCGGATCTTCCTCGGCGAGGGCACTGGAGGGGCGAAGCGGCTGCGGCGGACGCGGTGCCGGCGCGGCCGGGCGCTCTGCCCATTCCGGTAGGACGCGAGGAGTAACCGAAGGTGTCTCCACCCTCTCTTCGGGTGCGGGCGGCGGGCCGTCGCCCGGTTCCAGCCCAAAGAAGTGCAGGCGCTCGGCGAGCTCGTTGTCGGAACCGTCTTCCGCGTTTTCATCGTTCTCTGACGCGAGCGCATTCCGGATCGCCGCGTACCAGCCATCCTTGGGTGTGCGATCGCCCCTGATACCTGTGACGTAGAGAACGTCGCGCGCCCGCGTCATCGCCACATAGAGAAGGCGGAAATATTCGTCGCGTGCGGCCTCCGCCTCCTTCGCCTCCACCTCGCGCTGCTGTGGCGTCGCGTCTTCTTTGCTTTGGCGCCAGATGAAGGCGGGATCGTCGTCGTCGCCGATGAAGGCGAGTGCGTCACGGTGCTGGGGTGCCGCAATCTGGCCGCCGGTATCGGCGAGGAAGACGATGTCGGCCTCGAGCCCTTTCGCCCCATGCACGGTCATCACGCGGACGGCATCGGTTGTCTCCGAAAGCTCGCGCTTGATGTCGCCGCCGCCTTCACGAAGTGCGGTGGCCAGAGCCTGCAGGCCGGGCGGGGAGACGCGCTCCAGGCTGAGCGTGGCCGAGAGGACAAGGTCGAGCACGTCGTCCGCCTCGCTGCCCATCCGCGCCCGGAAGGCCTTGCGCGCCCCCTCGGCCTCGACGAGGCGCGTATAGAAGGCGAAGGGCGGCATCTGGTCGGCCATCGCCATCCAATGCCGCAGGCGTTCCGCCGCCTGGCTGTGACGGGGGTCCTCGCTTGCACGAAGCCGCGAGAACAGGCTCTCTCTGCCGCGCCCGATCGCAAGCGCCATCAGATCGTCGTCGTCGAAACCGAAGAGCGGCGATTTCAGAAGGGCCGCAAGCTGCAGATCGTCTTCCGGCAGGAGAACGACATCGGCGAGCGCCAGAAGGTCCTGCACGATGATGTGGTCGGCAAGCGCGATCCGGTCGGCGCCGGCCGTCGGCAGGTTGCGGGCTTTGAGCGCCCTGACCATGGCGCGGGCGAAACTGCCGCGCTTGCGCGTCAGGATCATGATCTCGCCGGCGGAGATCACCTTGCCGGAGGGAAGCCGTGCCTCAGGGTGAAGCAGGCGCGCGATCTCGTCGGCAATCTCTTCTGCGAGTTTTCGTTCAGATTCCGCCGGCGCGTCGAAGGGCTGCCACCAATCCTCCGGCATTTCGCCCTTGGGGCGGACGATGCGCGGCCAGATTTCGACGCGTCCGGGCACATTCTGCCGATAGGCTTGGTGCCGCTGATAGCCGAGACGCGTCACCCGTTCGGAGAGCGGCCCGTCGAAGACCGTGTCGACCGCGTCGAGCACGGCCTGCGTGGAGCGGAAGGAGACGCCGAGCGAGAGGGCGCGAAACTCCTGCGCGGTGGCCTCGGCGCGGGTTTTGAACTTGCGGCCGAGTTCGGCGAGAAGCCGCGGCTCGGCGCCCTGGAAACCGTAGATCGACTGCTTGTCGTCGCCGACGGCAAAAAGGGTCCGTGGCCGGCGTTCGGCGCTCTCGCCGACGAAAAATTCTTCCGCCAGCTGCTCGACGATCGCCCAGGCGTCGGGAGAGGTGTCCTGCGCCTCGTCGACGAGAAGATGGCTGATGCCGGCATCGAGCTTGTATTGCACCCAGGCCGCCACGTCCGGCCGCTGCAGGAGATTGCGCGTGCGCAGGATGAGGTCGGAGAAATCGAGGAAGCCGCGCCGCTGCTTCAGGACGCGGTAGCGCTGCAGGATGGCGCCTCCGATGAGGAGAAGCGCTTCCGTCGCTTCCGCCGTGCGCGCCAGCGACAGACGTTCGCGCAAGGGCTGAAGGCGGGCCGCCTCGCCGGCAAAGAGATCATCGAGGCCGTCCCGGTTGCGGCGGAAGGCGGCGGAGAAACGCCGGCTCTCGCTGCGGGGGGACCAGCCCTCCGGCTTTGCCGTCAGGAAGAAGGCGGCGCGAAAATCAGCTTCAAGCGCTCCGCCCTCATGGGCGAGGATCGCTCCCAGTGCGCTCCGTGCCCCCTCGTCGGTGCGGTTCGCCGCCTCTGCCGAAAGGGCGTCGCACAGGCTTCGACAATCTCCCGATGCCCACCCCGAAGCGCGGCAGATCTCTGCGCACAGAGCTTCTTCGCTCTCGTCCGCTTCAAGCCCCAGCCGGCGCCGGAGGTCGGCAATCGCATCGTCGATGTCCTCGGAGGGGGTGTGGGTGTTTGTCGCCGCCCACGCGATCCATCGCTCCAGCCGGTCGCGTTCGGCCACGAGCGCCGCAAGGGCCGCCTCGATGTCCTGATCGGATCGCAGTGTCGCAAGCCGGGTGAAGGCGGTGCCGAGACGAGAACCGTCCGATTTGGCGGCGCGCAGGACGGCCTGCCGGGCTTCAAGGAGCAGCCCCTCGGCGGCCGTTTCGTCCAGCACCTCGAAATGCCCCGGCACGTTCGCCTCGAAGGGGAATTGGTGCAGGATCCGCTCGCAAAAGGCGTGGATCGTCTGGATGTTGAGGCCGCCCGGTGTCTCCAGCGCCTGCGCAAAGAGACGGCGTGCCCGCGTCAGGGTTTCGGGTCGCGGCGTCTCGCCCTGACTTCTGGCGATCGCCTCCGTCAGCTCTGCGTCCGGGAGCGTCGCCCATTCGCCGAGCATCTTGAAGACGCGGCCCGACATCTCCGCCGCTGCGGCCTTGGTGTAGGTGAGGCAGACGATGGCAGCGGGATCGGCCCCGGCAAGCAGCAGCCGCACGACGCGCTGGGTCAGGACATGCGTCTTGCCGGAACCGGCATTGGCCGCCACCCAGGCAGAGGCGGCGGGATCTGAGGCTTGCCATTGCTGGCGTTCGGTGGGGCTTGCCGGGCGTTTCATTCCTCGCCCTCGCCGAGCGACCATTCACCGATGCGGGCAAGATGATCGTAATCGCTGCCGAATTCCCGGTCCGAGCGCGGCACGCGGTTGGAAAGGTAGGGCGTATCGGCCTGCGCAAAATGCGCAATGAGCGCGATGAGTTTGTCTTCCGTCGCCCGCAGGCATTCCTCCAGGCTGACGCCCGGCTCACTTTTCGTCGGCTTGCGGAAGCCGCGCGCGTGCACCTGCCCGCCTTCGCCACGGCCGGAGAGATGGTAATAGAGGAGTTCGGCGGTTTCGCCGGACGGCGTGTCTTTGAAGGCGCCGCGCCGCGCCATCAGCGCCTCCAGCGGCAATTGCGGGCTGATCGATAGGACGGCTTTGGCACTCGGCGGCGTGCCGGTCTTGTAATCGATGATGGCAAGCCGCCCGTCATTCAGAAGATCGATGCGGTCGGCCCGGCCCGTCAGGCGGAATTCCGGGCTGAGGGCCCAGTCGCCCGTCGCTTCCACATGACGTTTCTGGACCTCCGTGCGGCCGCGCTCCTGGGCGAGGAACCAGTCGGCGATGCGTTGAAAGCGCGGCCACCACAGTGCCGCCACTTCCGGCCAATCCTCGTAGGCCGCGAAAGCCTCACGACCCACCTCTGCAAGGTGCGCCTTTGCCGCCTTGTCATAAGGGCCGGCCGGGCGCTCTTTGATGAAATTCTCCAAAATATCGTGGATCAGCATACCGCGCTCGGCCGCGCCGGCGGGCGAGGCGATCTCCTCGAAGGCGTCGAGGCCCAGCACATATTGCGCGTAGATCGCATAAGGATCGCGGATGAGCGTTTCGATGCGCGTGACGGAAAGCCGTTTCGGGCGGGCGGTGAGCGGCGGTCGCGGCTCTGGCGCGGCAAGGGAAATATTCGTCTCCGGCCGGTCGAGAAGGCGGGTCATGCCCAGGATTTCGTCGCCGCGTGCCCGCAATGCGTGTGTTGCGCTCTCGCCGGCGCGGGCGGTCAGCCGTTGCAGCCAGCGCGACGGCACCATCGGTTCCGCTCCCTGCCGCAATGCGCGGCTGAGATAGAGCTGCGGATGTCCGAGCGCCTGATAGAAATCGTGAGCCGAGAGGCCGAGCCGGCGTTCGGGTGGATCGAGACCGATCGAGGCCGCCATCAGCCGCGACAGGAACGGATCGCTTTGCGAGGGGCGCGGCCAGACACCTTCGTTGAGGCCGCCGAGAATGGCGACGTCCACATTCTGCAAACGGGCTTCGAGCGCGCCCCAGATGTGCACGCGCGGATCGTTGCCGCCGCGCCGGCGCACCCGAACATCGCCAATCAGCGCCTCGAACAGCGCCGGATAATCGCCGTAAAAAAGCTCCGGACCCTCGGGTGCGGCCTCTGTCAGCGCGTCGAGACGCGCGGCCATGGCCTCGCCCGCCTCGTCCTGCCAGAGCTCGCCAGGGCCGCTCTCCTCGTCACGTCCGATCGCTGAGAGCGCCGCCACATGCGCCCCAAGAAGATTTGAGAGGGGCGCCTCTCTCGACACCTCCAGCATGGGCTGAAGCGTAGTCAGAAGCTCGGCAAGCAGCGCCTCTGCTTCGTCCCAATCGCGCTCTTCGAGCCCGTTGAGGGCTGCGCTCCGTGCCTCCTTCGCCAGCCACTCGGCACGGCGTTTTTGGAAGGCGCGTTGAAGCGGCTCCAGCCCTTCGGCAAGGACGGGGCCGCGCAGCACGGCGCGTTCCAGGACACGGGCGGCGTGCCGCACGCGCCCTGCCGGCCAGCCGAAGCGGGCGAGCGGGTGTTTGAGGAGTGCGAGAAACGGGATCGCGGCCGCACCGCGCCAGGCCACCTCTGCGACGAGCCGCGCCAGGATGCCGGGCGGGGTCAGCGACAGCGGCATGCCGCCGGAATCGTCGACGCGGATCTGCCAGCGTTCCAGCATGGCGGAGACGCGGCGGGCGAGCGCCCTGTCGGGTGTGATGAGGGCGGCGGTCTGCCCGTCTTCGACGGCCCGGCGCAGAACGAGCGCGGCGGCCAACGCTTCCTCGCGCTCTTCGGCGGCCTCGATCAGCGCGACGTTGTCGAGTGCGTCAGCGAGAGCCTCCGGTGCGGGTACCGTCTCTGCCCAGATATCCGTGGTGGCGGCCGGTCTGAGCGCGTCGGAGACAAAGCGCATGCGCCGGCTGAGGCCGGCGGGGGCGGATGCGAGCGGGATAACCGCATCGCGCGCGCAGCCGAGGCTTTCAAGCAGCTTCTTCAGCCCGAACTGCGGATGACCGGCATCGGCAGGGTCGTTGCGCGCATCGCCGATCGCATCCCATCCAGCGGCGTCGAGCTCCTGATCGAGACCCGGCAGCACCACCGCGCCGTTCGGCAGGCGGGCAATGACGGCCAAAAGCTCCGCCGTTGCCGGCACCGAGCCGGTGGAGCCGGCGGCAATCACCGGGCCTTTCGATCCCCGCTCGGCGAGACGGCGCGCCTCTGCCCGCAGAAGCAGGTCGCGCTGCGCACCCGGATCGGCGAGGCCGCGCTCGCTCAAGATCGAAGGCCAGGCGTCTGAAACGATCGTCAGGAATTCCTGTGTGATCTGCCAGTAGCGGGCGAGGTCGTCTGGCGCGAGCTGGCCGAGTGCCTGCCAGCGCTCCGGCGCAAGGCCGACATCATCGAGAAGGGTTGCGAGTGAAGCGGCGAGGCGCGCGGCATCGGCGGGCGATGCCGGGATGAGCGACGGCTCGTCGCCAAGACCCGCCTTCTGCCGCGCGATCGCGCCCGACCAGCCGAGCACGAGCCGCGTCAAAATCAATTGCCGCGAAAGCGGCGCCATCACCGGGCGGGACAGATCCTCCGCATCGAGCCCGTCGAACGCGCTGAGCGGTTCGTCTTCGTCGAGATCGCCGAGCGTGCGGATCTTCGGCAGGATGATGCCGGCACGGCTGCGGGCGAGGAAGCTGCCGCGGATGGCGCGGGCGGCGCGTCGCGTCGGCAGATAAAGCGTGAGGTCGGCGAGTGCCAGTGGGTCGTCGACCCCCCCCACGCCTGGAAGACGCCCGTCATAGAGCGCCTCCACCAGCTCATCGAGAAAGGCGACACCGGCAGGCAGTGTGAAAACGTTGGGATGGTCCTGCGTGCCGGTGCTCGTCGTCATCGCTTCAGGCGGCGCTCTCCAGAATGGCCATTTCGGCGGCTTTGACGGCGTCCGGGTTTTCCACGTTGATCCACAGACCGTCGAGCTGCACGCCGAAAAGCCGGCCTTCTTCGAGGGCGCGATCGAAAAGCGCGTTGAGAGAGAAAACCTCTCCCGGCGGGTCGCGGAAGAGACGGGGCGACAGGATCGCAGCACCCGCATAGGCGAACGGCGCCACGGTGCGCTCGGCCCGCCGCGTCAGGCGCCCGTCCTTGCCGAGCATGAAATCGCCGGTGCCCGAATAGCCGGCCGAGGCGACGGTCGAGGCGAGAAGGAGAAGCCCGTCCATCTCATCGTCGTTCCAGCCGCTGATCAGCCAATCGAGATTGGGCCGCACGCCTTCGAGCCAGAAGGAATCGCAATTGCGCAGAAGAAACGGACCCTCGCCCAGAAGCGGCAGAGCCTTGAGGCAGCCGCCGCCCGTATCGAGGAGCTTCGCGCGCTCGTCGGAGACGATGGTCTTGGGCGCGCGCCGGCGTCCGAGATGCGCCTCGACGAGGTCCGCCATGTAATGGACGTTGACGACGGCCTTCTCGATGCCGGCAGCCGCGAGGCCGTCAAGGCAATGGTCGATGAGAGCTTTGCCCGCGACCTCGATCAGAGGTTTGGGCGTGGTGGTGGAAAGCGGGCGCATACGCCGGCCATAGCCAGCGGACAACACCATGGCGGTGGAGAGAACGGCCAAGTGCGGCAACTCCGAAACGATCAGAGATAGGGGTCATAGCATCGGCGAAGCTCCGACAGAACCGGCCTCTCGAGGCTGCGACGGAGCCGCGCGCGGATGCGCGGGATATGGCTGCGATAGGCCGGCTTGCCCTCGTGTGCAAGCCGCGCGAAGGCCCCGAGCACTTTCGTAGCGCGTTGTGCGCCGAGAATGGCGCAGGCATCGCGGAAGGGCGCCTCGTCGAAGGCGGGATCGGCGGCGCGGCGGCCTCGGATATAGCGTGCGACGAGTGCTTCTTCCTCCGCCTCGTCGATGTCGACGCGCAGATCCTGTGCGAGCGATGCGACATCATAGGCGGGATCGCCCAAAAGCGCGTCCTGGAAGTCGATGACACCCACCCGGTCGGTCCCGTCGGTCCCTTCGAGCCAGATGATGTTCGGCGAATGATAATCGCGCAGCACGATCACCCGCTCACGGCCGGCAAGCCTGTCGAAAAGCGCGCGCCAGAGCGCCAGAAACTCATCGCGCGCCGCGTCGCTCATCTCCGGTCCCGCCTCGCGCCCGGCGAAATGCTCGGTGAAGAGGGCCGTCTCGATGAGAAGCGCCTCGGTGTCGTAGGGCGGCAAATCGGGTGCGCGGATACTGTGAGATGCCGAGGCATCCGCTGAGACCTCGCAAAGATGCAGGCGCAGGAGAAGATCGACCGCGGCTTCGTAGCGTTCGATGATCGGCCGGCGGTCGGCCGTGATGATCGGCTCGCTGCCGAAATCTTCCACCAGAAGCAGCCCGTCGCTCACATCCTGCGCCAGGACCTGCGGCACCCGCACGCCGCGCTCGGCAAGGAGCGAGCCGACATTGAGGAAGGCCGAGAGATCGCGCGCGCGATGCGCCACCGCGTCGTAACTCTTGCCCTGCCAGACCGCCGGTCCCTCGGGCCGGGCGGGCGCATTCATCAATATCGCCTCGGCTCCGTCGACGATGCGCTCGTAGCTGCGCCCGGAGGCATCACCGAGGATTGGATTGCGTGTGGCGCCGGCCCGTCCCGAGCGATCGAGAAATCGGCGGATCGCGAAGCTGCGTGTCAGCCGCTCGCCCCAGTCGCCACCGGCGACGACCACAACGTCGCGCCCTTCGGCCGCGAGCTCAAACGTGAGATTGGCGGCGTCCGGCCAAGCGAGGTCGCCGAGCTCCGGCCATTCGGCGAGAAGCACGGTGTCGTCTGCAAGGTCGAAAAGCCCGATCTCCTCCGCCTCGTCGGGGTCACCCAGCCGGTAAAGATCGGCATGCACGACCGGAAAGCGTGCGAAGGGATAATCGATGCGCAGCGGGAAGGTGGGGCTCGGCACTTCGAAGGTGGGATCGCCCGCGAGGCTGCGAATGAAGGCGCGCGCGAAACTCGTCTTGCCGCTGCCGAGATCGCCCGACAGGAGGATGCGATCGCCAGGTCTTGCGGCGGCCGCGAAATCTTCCGCCAGCCGGTTCGTCGCCTCCTCGTCGGCAAGGTGCGGCCTGAAGCTCGGCGCCGTTTCCGCCTCTTTCGGCTCGATCGCGCCCACGTCGGTCATTCGGCGGCTTCTTGAGCCTTGCTGATATCGGCAGGGAGCCGCACCCAGCTCGTGGTGCCTTCACCGGGTTCGGAATCGATGGCGATGTCGCCTTGATGCAGCTCGACGAGGCGCTTGACGATCGACAGGCCGAGGCCAGCGCCGCGCCGGCCGCCTTCAGGCGCCGTGCCTTCGAAGGGTTCGAAGACGTCGTCGCGGATCTCCGGCGGAATGCCCGGGCCCTGGTCGCGCACGACGAAGACGACCGAACCGTCCTGGCGCTGCGCGCGGATTTCCACGCGGCTTCCCGACGGCGAGAAATTGATGGCGTTGGAGAGGAGGTTGTAGAGGATCTGGCGCACGCGCGACGCGTCGGCGCGAAAATTCCCAAGCGTCTCGTCGGCCTGGATGAACAGGTCGATGTCCTTCTCCTCGATGCGGTCGCGCACGCCGACGACGGCGCCGTGCACGACTTCGCTGATGTCCACCTTGTCGATCTCGAGCTCCATGATGCCGGCATCGACGGTGGCGAGATCGAGGATGTTGTTGATGAGGACGAGGAGCGAATCTGAGGATTGCGCGATGTGGTCCATATATTCGCGCTGCTGGGCGTTGAGTTCGCCCGCCGCGCCGGCGGCCAGGATCTGCGCAAAGCCGATGATGGAGGTGAGGGGCGAGCGCAGCTCGTAGGATACGTGCTGGATGAAATCGGATTTGAGCCGATCCGTTTCCTCAAGCAGCCGGTTGCGCTCTTCCAGGAAGCGATGCGCCTCGGCCTTCTCCGTGACGTCCGCGAAGGTCAGGAGCGTCATGCCCTGCGGCAGCGGCACGGTGGAATATTCGATGATGGAGCCGTTGCGCCGCTCCATCCGCCCCGCGAGGCTCTCAGCCGCCTCCATCCGCGTGATGGCGTTGGAGATCTTCGTCCAGGCGCCCTGTTCGGGAAAGAACAGCATCCAATGCCCGATGAGGGTCGAGATATGCGGCTCTTCCTTGAGGAAATCGGGCGACAGCTGCCACATCTCGGCAAGCACCGGATTGTAGAGCCTCAACCTCCCGTCCGATCCGAAGACGCCTACCGCTTCCGAAAGGTGGTCGAGCGTCTCGCCCTGCATGCGCGACAGGGTGTTGACCCGGCTTTCCAGGGACAGGCGCTCGGTGACGTTCTCGTAGATATAGGTGAAGCCGCCCTGCTGGTTGGGCGTGGCGATCATGCGGAAGGACCGCCGGTCCGGCAGGTGCCACATCTCCTCGCGCGGCTGCGGATCAGCGTAATGTTCAAGATGCTGGCGCCGCCATTCGCGATAATTTGCCTGTTCCGGCAGGCGCCGCTCGGCCCGAATCTGGTCGAGAAGGACGCCCTCTTCGGTGCCGGTCGCGAGAAAGCGCGCCGGCAGATCCCACAAAGCCCGGAAGGCGGCATTGGCGAATTGCAGCCGCGCCTCGCCGTCGAAGACGGCGATCGCCGTCGAAAGCTGGTCGAGTAGGCGGGAGTTGACCTCGATGTTCTGCTTGAGCTCCTGGCGCGCGGTCTCGACTTCCGTCACGTCGATGGCAAGGCCGATCGTGCCGTTCTCGACCTTGATGTCGAAGATCTCCATCTGCTTTTCGGCACCGGCAATCTCGACCGGAGCCACCGCATGGTAATGGGCCCCGTCGCGATGCGCCTCGCGCACGGCGCCGCGCGTTGCCGGTTCCAGCAATTCCGTGCCGCGCGTCGTCACCATGGTGAGATCGGGTGCGCCCACGGCCTGAACATAGGCGGAGTTCGCCCAGCTGAGCCGCCCGTGCTGATTGCGGCGCCACAGCGGGAAGGGCAGCGCCTCGGCGAGGCTGCGCAGCGCCGTCATCTCGGCGATGACGACGCCGGCCTGTTCTTTCAATTCGGCGAACGAGCGGCGTTCGCCGGTCAGCTCGCGCAGGCGCAAAATGACGCGGGGGCCGCTGGTGCGCCCGTTCGCCTCCAGGAAACAATCGGTCTGCGTGCGCAGCGAGAGATGGAAGGCTTCCCCCGTCTCCCAGAGCTGATCGAGGGCCCATTGCAGCTCTTCGGCACTGCGCGGTTCGAGCCAGGAGAAGAAATCGAGAAAGAGCTCGCCGGAGGTCGGCGCGCCGACATGGCTCGGCAGGGTCCCATGTACGTCCGCGGCGGCGTCGGGACGGCTCCAGCACAGGGTCTTCTGATCGTCACTGGCAAGGAGCGCTTCGGAGCGATCGAGCGCCTGCTTGAGCCGGGCGATCTGCTGTTGTGCGGCGGCGAGGCCGTTGTCGCGGTCGCGCCGCAACAAGAGCGACAACGCAATCGTGGCCGCGCCGGCGAAGCCCGCGGTAATGGCGAGCCAGAGAATCTGGGAAAAACCCGTCCCTTCTCCGAAAAGCGGATGGGCGAACGCACTGTCGGCGGAAAAGGCGAAGAGGGCGGCGGTCGCGACGCCGGGGATGAGCCTGCCCGAAGCTCGAATCGCTCTGTGCCGGGCCTGCCGGTTCAATATCGTCTCCGCCACGTCTGCTTGATACCGGGTGACCGCCCCGGCATTCACACCCGAATCGTACCTTACCCGCTTCGCCGAAAGTCGGAAAGGTTACCGCGAGTTAATAAACATTCGGGCCGGCCGCTGGGGAGCGGCCGGCCCGATGAAGCGCTTCGCTGAAACGAATCAGTAGCGGTAATGGTCGGCCTTGAACGGCCCTTCCGGCGAGACGCCGATATAGTCCGCCTGATCCGGCCGCAGTTTGGTCAGCGTGATGTTGAGCTTCTTGAGGTGCAGAGACGCAACCTTTTCGTCCAGATGCTTGGGCAGCACGTAGACCTGGTTCTCGTACTTTTCCGACTTCGTCCACAGCTCGATTTGCGCCAGCACCTGGTTGGTGAACGAGGCGGACATGACGAAGCTCGGATGGCCGGTGGCGTTGCCGAGATTGAGGAGACGCCCCTGCGACAAGAGGATCATCCGCTTGCCGTCAGGGAACTGAATCATGTCGACCTGCGGCTTGATATTGGTCCATGTCAGGTTGCGCAGTGCGCTGACCTGAATTTCGTTGTCGAAGTGACCGATATTGCCGACGATCGCCATGTCCTTCATGGCGCGCATATGGTCGAGCGTGATTACGTCCTTGTTGCCCGTGGCGGTGACGAAGATGTCGGCCTCCGGGGCCGCCTCTTCGAGCGTGACGACTTCAAAGCCGTCCATCGCCGCCTGCAGGGCGCAGATCGGGTCGACTTCCGTGACCTTCACCCGGGCGCCGGCGCCGCGAAGTGACTGGGCCGAGCCCTTGCCGACATCGCCGTACCCGCAGACGAGAGCGACCTTGCCGGCCATCATCACGTCGGTGGCGCGACGGATGCCGTCGACGAGCGATTCACGGCAACCGTATTTGTTGTCGAACTTCGACTTCGTCACGCTGTCGTTGACGTTGAAGGCCGGGAAGGGAAGGAGGCCCTTCCGCTGCAGGTCGTAGAGACGCATGACGCCCGTCGTGGTCTCTTCCGAAACGCCGCGGATGGCGCTCCGCACCTTCACGAACCACTCAGGATCCTTCTCCAGCCGGCGCTTGATCGCGGCATAGAGCGCCTCTTCCTCTTCGTTCTGAGGATCGGAGATGAGGGACGGGTCGTCCTTGGCGCGCGCGCCAAGGAGAACGAGAAGCGTCGCGTCGCCGCCGTCGTCGAGGATCATGTTGGCGGTTTCGCCGTTCGGCCACTCGAAGATGCGGTCGGCGTAATCCCAGTATTCGGGAAGCGTCTCACCCTTGATCGCATAGACCGGGATGCCGGCAGCGGCGATGGCGGCGGCCGCATGGTCCTGGGTCGAATAGATGTTGCACGAGGCCCAGCGCACTTCCGCGCCGAGAGCGACCAGCGTCTCGATGAGGACGGCCGTCTGGATCGTCATATGCAGCGAGCCGGCGATGCGCGCGCCCTTGAGAGGCTTCGATTCGCCGAACTCCTCCCGAAGCGCCATGAGGCCCGGCATTTCGGTCTCGGCGATTTCGATTTCTTTGCGGCCCCAATCGGCCAGCGAAAGATCTTTGACGATGAAATCTTCGTTCTGGGACATGCGGTTCTCGGCTTGTGGAAGATCAGTTGCTTGGCGCGCGGTTACCATGGTGGGCAGAGGCCAGCAAGTCGCGGGCTCTGCCTCTGTCGAGCGCCAGTTGACGATAGGGAACCTGCGCGGGGCTGTCTCGCAAAAGCTGGCGGACCCTGCACCGATACGAAAACGCAGGAAGTCCGAGGCTTTTGTCGCGCGGTTTCAATATGCGCGCCGGTTCGGTGAAACTTGGCGAGCGTTGCATCGGGCGAAGCCCAGTTCAGCTTTCACGGGCGAGCTTGAGCGCAGCCGCACGCTGCATCAACGCCTGAAGGACGCCGTCGAGACGTCGCGATGCCGTGCGGTCCTTCAGCTCCTCACGCTCGTCGAAAGCGTTTTCGGCCTCCGGCAAAAGAAAATGCTCAGGGATCACGAGCGCGCCGAGCGCGCTTGCCTCGAGCACCTGCCGCAGAGCGAGAAGGCCGCAAAGACCGCCGAACCGATCGCTCGACGCGGATGCGAGTGCGAAGACGCGGTCGCGGAAGGGCTTCACGTCCTCCCGGCCCATCCAATCAATGGCATTTTTCAAGATGGCCGGGATGCCGGCATTGTCTTCCGGGCTAACGATCAGGACGGCATCGTGAGCCCGGAATTGCCGGGCGAGGGCGCGGGCTTTCTCCGGGACACCGCCCCGCAAGTCGACATCGCCCTCGTAGAACGGCAAAGGGTAATCGCCGAGCGACACCCGCGTCACCTCTGCACCGCGAAGGGCGAGCGTCTTGGTGGCGACGGCGGCAAGCCGGGTGTTGAGCGAACCGGAGCTCAGCGAGCCCGGCAGCACCAGCACCCGAATGGCCATCAGGCCGCCTCTTTTTCGAAGATCCACACCCGCCCGGGAGGCAGGTTGAAAGCCACCCACGGCGACTTCTCCACCGTGAAGGAGCCGGGAACGGACTTCTGCGGTGATGTGAAGGAATAGGAAAGCTGGGTCAGATTTCCGCCTGGGCGCACGCGCGACAGGCAGTCTTCGATGAACCGGCGCCGTTTCTCTTCGGGAATGAGGAGCACGGGCACACCGGAGAGCACGGCCGAAAACTCGGTATCGGCAAATTCGCCGAGCGTGTTCTGAAGGTCGAAAGCGTCGCCGCGGATGAGATTGACCCTCGGGAAGCGCTTCTTCAGCAGCTCATAGAAATGCTGCTCGAACTCCACGCAGACGAGGCGTTCCTGCGGAATGCCGGAGCGGATCAGCTCCTCGGTGATGACGCCGGTGCCGGGCCCGAGTTCCAATGTCCAGCCTTCCGGATCGGGCCGGCCGTGCTTGATCATCATGCGGGCGAAGGCGCGACTGGACGGCGACACCGCCCCCATTTTCAAAGGGCGTTGGGCCCAAGTCTTGAAGAAGCGGAATTCGTCTTCGATCCGTTCCGCTAAAGGCGTCCCCGTTTGGACCATTTTTCGACCTTTCATGCTCTTGTCACGGCACACATAAAGTAATGCGCCGCTTCCCCCATTTCAGGCATTTCCATGAAACTTATGTGTCGCCGAGGGATTCCAGAAAATCCTTCACCCGGGCGAAGAAACCCGTCGATTCGGGATTGTTGTCTTCCGACTGCGCCTTTTCGAATTCCTCGAGGATCTCGCGTTGGCGCCGCGACAGGTTCTGTGGCGTTTCGACGACGATCTGCACATACATGTCGCCGAAATTGCGTGAGCGCAGGATCGGCATGCCCTTGCCTTTGAGGCGAAACTGCTTGCCGGTCTGGGTTCCCTCCGGCACCCGCACGCGCGTGCGCCCGCCTTCCACCGTCGGCACTTCGAACTGACCGCCGAGCGCCGCCGTGGTGAAGGACACCGGCACGCGGCAGAAAATGTCGGCTCCGTCGCGCTGGAAGAATTCGTGCGGCTTGATCGACAGGAAAATATAGAGGTCGCCCGCCGGTCCGCCTCTGAGGCCCGCCTCGCCTTCGCCCGCAAGCCGGATGCGCGTGCCGTCTTCGATGCCGGCTGGAATGTTGACGGAGAGGGTCCGCCGTTCCGAAAGCCGCCCGGAGCCCGAGCATTTGCTGCACGGATCGGAAATGACGGTGCCGCGGCCATGGCAGGTCGGGCAGGTCTGCTGAATCTGGAAGAAACCCTGCGTGGCGCGGATGCGCCCGGCGCCGCGGCAGGTCGGGCAGGTGGTCGGCGAAGAGCCAGGCTTCGCGCCGGAACCCGAGCACACGTCGCAGGTGACGGAGGTCGGAACTTCGATCTCCACCGTCTTGCCGTTGAACGCCTCTTCGAGCGTGACTTCGAGATTGTATCGGAGATCCGACCCGCGCTCGCGCCCGCCGGAGCGGCGCCCGCCGGCCATGAACTCTCCGAAAATATCGTCGAAAATGTCGGAGAAGGAGCCGAAGCCTGCAGCCCCGGCACCGGCGCCGCCACCGCGGCCGAAGCCGCCGTTCTCGAACGCCTGATGGCCGAAGCGATCGTAGGCAGCGCGCTTTTGCGGGTCGCGCAGCACCTCGTAGGCTTCGCCGATTTCTTTGAAGCGGTGCTCGGCCTCTTCATCACCCGGATTGCGATCCGGATGGTATTGCATGGCCATTTTGCGAAAGGCTGATTTGAGAGCCTTCTCGTCGGCCTCTCGGCCGACGCCCAGAACTTCGTAATAGTCGCGCTTGGCCACGGCTCAGGCGCTCCTCTTGATTGATGCGAAAGGCACAACCCCCACCGGCCGCAAAGCGAGTTTGCCGCGGCTGCGCTTTCCCTGCGTGTAGCGGGCGCGCCGGACGGCTGCAATGCGAGACGGGCGCAGGTTGCGCCGATTGCTTTTATTTACCACTGCAAATCGTGATGCCCGCCAAGCCGACGGAAAGCAAAGACGCTTTCCCTGCGGCGTTCCCGCGCGATTTTCTCCGTCATCCACACGCAAGGTGCAGCGGAAGGGAGAAGTCGCGGCGGAGATTGCAGCAATGGCCATGGACCGGGCAAAAATGACGAGCCCGAGGCGATGCCTCGGGCTCTCGATCATTGGCGTTACGCGGACTTTTTCTGGTCGTCGTCCTGGATTTCCTCGAAATCCGCGTCGACCACATCCTCGTCCTTGTTGCCGCTGGCCTCGCCGGCGGCTTCCGCACCGCCTTCGGCACCGGATTCTTCCTGCGCCTTGTAGACGGCCTCGCCGAGTTTCATGGAGGCCATCGCCAGGGCCTGCGACTTCGCCTCGATGTCGGCCTTGTCGTCGCCCTTGGCGGCTTCCTTCAACTCGGCAAGCGCGGTTTCGATCGCCTGCTTGGTTTCGCCGTCGACCTTGTCGCCATGCTCAGACAGCGACTTCTCGGTGCCGTGGATGAGGGCTTCGGCCTGGTTCTTGGCTTCCACCACCTCGCGCCGCTTCTTGTCGGCGTCGGCATTGGCTTCGGCTTCCTTCACCATCTTGTCGATGTCCTCGTCGGAAAGACCGCCCGAAGCCTGAATGGTGATTTTCTGCTCTTTGCCGGTGCCCTTGTCGTGCGCCGAGACATTGACGATGCCGTTGGCGTCGATGTCGAAGGTGACCTCGATCTGCGGCATGCCGCGCGGTGCGGGCGGAATGCCCTCGAGATTGAACTGGCCGAGGATCTTGTTGTCGGCAGCCATCTCGCGCTCGCCCTGGAAGACCCGGATCGTCACGGCGTTCTGGTTGTCTTCGGCCGTGGAGAAGACCTGGCTCTTCTTGGTCGGGATCGTGGTGTTGCGGTCGATGAGGCGCGTGAACACGCCGCCAAGCGTCTCGATGCCGAGCGACAGAGGCGTCACGTCGAGAAGCAGAACGTCCTTCACCTCGCCCTGCAGCACGCCGGCCTGAATGGCCGCACCCATGGCGACGACCTCGTCCGGATTGACGCCCTTGTGCGGCTCCTTGCCGAAGAGGTTCTTCACCACTTCCTGGACCTTCGGCATGCGCGTCATGCCACCGACGAGAACCACCTCGTCGATGTCGCCGGCCGCGATGCCGGCGTCCTTGAGCGCCGCCTTCACCGGGTCGACCGTGCGCTGCACGAGGTCATCCACCAGGCTCTCGAACTTGGCGCGCGAGAGTTTCATGGTGAGATGCTTCGGGCCCGACGAATCGGCGGTGATGTAGGGCAGGTTCACCTCGGTCTGCTGCGAAGAAGAAAGCTCGATCTTGGCCTTCTCCGCGGCTTCCTTGAGGCGCTGCAATGCGAGCGGGTCGTTCCTGAGGTCGATGCCCTGCTCTTTCTTGAACTCGTCGGCGAGATAATCGACGAGGCGCATGTCGAAATCCTCGCCGCCGAGGAAGGTGTCGCCGTTCGTCGACTTCACCTCAAACACGCCGTCGCCGATTTCCAGCACCGAGATATCGAAGGTGCCGCCGCCGAGGTCATAGACGGCGATGGTCTTGCCGTCGTTCTTGTCGAGGCCGTAGGCGAGGGCAGCCGCGGTCGGCTCGTTGATGATGCGCAGAACTTCCAGACCCGCGATTTTGCCGGCGTCCTTGGTCGCCTGGCGCTGCGCGTCGTTGAAGTAGGCCGGAACGGTGATGACGGCCTTTTCGACCTTCTCGCCGAGATAGCTTTCCGCCGTTTCGCGCATCTTCTGCAGGATCATGGCCGAGATCTGCGACGGCGAATATTTCTCGCTGTTCGCTTCGACCCATGCATCGCCATTGTCGGCGCGCACGATCTTGTAGGGAACGAGCTTCTGATCCTTGGCAACGGTCGGGTCGTCGAAACGCCGGCCGATCAGGCGCTTGACGGCAAAGACCGTGCGCTGCGGGTTGGTGACGGCCTGGCGCTTTGCCGGCTGGCCAACGAGGCGCTCGTCTTCCTCCGTGAAAGCCACCATGGACGGCGTGGTGCGTGCGCCCTCGGAATTCTCAATGACTTTGGGATTCTTGCCGTCCATGACGGCGATGCACGAATTCGTCGTGCCGAGGTCAATGCCGATGACTTTCGCCATGTTCAATCACTCCTTTGTCGGCAGGCCGGCCGGACCCCTTCTGGCATCCGCACGAGGCAAAACGCCTTCACCAGCCCCCATGGTCTGACGTTCGAAAAACCTTTCGCGCTGGCTCTCCGCCGCGCGTTGACGGTCATATAAGAAGGGGGTTTGGGAGCCGCAAGTAAGAAGGGCCCTGAGGTTGCACAAGCCGAGCGGCCGACCGAGATATTGATCGTACCGCTGCCACGGGGTCTCATGCTCGCTGGCAAGCGTTTGAAAACACTGAAGGTCTGGATTGAAAGATTCGGCATGACGGCTCTTGAGGGTTTCAAATTGGCGCCAAGCTTCCTCGACCGGGGCGCGCAGGAGCAGCTCGTCGAAGATCTTCGTGCGCTCCTGAAAGAGGCACCTTTCTACACGCCCGTCATGCCGCGCTCCGGCAAGCCCTTCTCGGTGCGCATGACGAATTGCGGCACGCTCGGCTGGGTGTCGGACCGCGCCGGCTATCGCTACCAGCCGACGCATCCCGAGACGGGCCGGCCATGGCCTCCGATCCCACAGGTTCTTCTGGATGCCTGGGCGGAACTCGGCGGCTATTCGAGGCCGCCGGAAGCCTGCCTCGTCAATTTCTATGCGTCGGGAACGCGCATGGGCCTGCATCAGGACCGGGACGAAAAGGATCTTGCAGCACCCGTCGTCTCGCTGTCTCTCGGTGACGAGGCCGTGTTCCGCATCGGTGGCCACAGCCGCAAGGATCCGACCGGTTCGTTGCGCCTGAAATCCGGGGACGCGCTGGTCCTGGGCGGCGAGGCGCGTCTCGCCTTCCACGGTGTCGACCGGATCATCGCCGGCACCTCGACGCTTTTGCCTAAAGGCGGGCGGATCAATCTGACGCTGCGGCGGGTGACGAAGAGCGAATAGGTTCGCCCTCGTAGGCGCCTATGCCAGATCCTTGCCGAAATCGCTCTTGCGGAAGAGAGCGTGGAGCGTGATGCCGGCCTGACGGAAAGCCTCTTCCGCCCCTTCCTGCCGATCGACGAGCGTCAACACGTGCTGCACCTCGGCGCCGGCCTCACGCAGGATCGAAATCGCCTGCATGGCCGATCCGCCGGTGGTGGTGACGTCCTCGACGACGAGAAGAGACTGGCCTGTGAGGCTCTCGCCTTCTGCAAGCCCTTCGATCTGGCTCTGCGTGCCGTGGCCCTTCGCTTCCTTGCGCACGAAGATCGCCTTCACCGGCGTGCCGGCAACTGCGCTCATCGCCGCCGTCGCCGAGACGAGCGGCACGGCCCCCATGGCGAGCCCGCCGACATAGACGAGCTTCAATTCGTGCGCTTTTGCCGCGACGGCCGCGCCGATGAGGCGTGCGCCTTCCGGATCGAGCATCGTCGGTTTCAGGTTGAAGTAGATCGTACTCTTTCGCCCCGAGACGAGCGTGAACTCGCCGCCCTGGCGGAAGGAGCGTTCCTTGATGATGGAAAAAAGTGCTGCTTGATCGTCCATGTCGCCTCCGCCTCCCGAAAGGCAGGAAAGCCGGCGGCGGGTCAAGCCTTCAGCGTGTCGGGCAAGGATTTGTGCAGGCCTTTCGGCCGGCAACACTACCGAGCGCGGGTCGCACCGCCTGACGCCGCACAAAGAAAAACGCCCCCTCTTGCGAGGAGGCGCATTGGTCAAATCCGGTGGGAATGGCGCTTATTGTGCCTCGGGCTTCGGCGCCTGATTGGCGGCCTTGTCCGGAGTCGGTCCGCCCTTGGCGACGCCGACGAGGGCCGCACGCAGAACCCGGTCGCCGATCATATAACCCTCCTGGGCCACCTGCACGATGGTGCCGGCCGGCACGCTCGGATCCGGGACCTCGAACATCGCCTGATGGCGATGCGGATCGAACCGTTCGCCCATCGCCGGAATTATCACGACCTCATGGCGCTCCAGAATACGGTCGAGTTCGCGCGCCGTCATCTGCACGCCTTCGAGCAGGGCCTTCAGCTCCGGATCTTCCGTGCCCCAGGCCTTTTCGTCGACGGCACCCAGCGCACGGCGCAGATTGTCGCCGACCTGCAGCATGTCGGTCGCGAATTTGGTCATGGAATAGCGACGCGCGTCCTGCACGTCGCGGGCGGCGCGCCGGCGAAGATTCTCCGCCTCGGCGGCAGCCCGCAAAAGCCGGTCCGTGAGGTCGGATTTCTCCGCCTCCAGCCGGGCGATCAGCTCTTCCACACTCTCCTGTGCGGCGGCGTCCTCGGCAGCCTGCGCGGCGGCATCTGCCTCTGCGGCCTCTGCTGCGCCCGCTGCATATTCGGCGCCAGCGCCAAGCGGCGGCTCGTTGTCCTGTCTCGGCGCTTCGTTGGTTTCGGTGTTACGCTTTTCGGTATCCATCGCGAAGCTTCGATCTCTCGTAGGTGATCTCAAGTCGAGCGGCATATCAGGGCTCACACTGGGAAAATCAACCCGCCGGCCCGCAACCTATGTCTAATCACACATTCTCAGCGGCGAATGAGCTGTGTCATCAGTTGCGCCGTGTAATCGACCACGGGAATGACGCGAGCATAGTTCAGCCGGGTCGGACCGATCACGCCGAGCACCCCCACGACGCGTTCTCCGCTGTCGCGAAAAGGCGCCACGACGAGCGACGAGCCGGAGAGCGAAAACAATTTGTTCTCCGAGCCGATGAAAATGCGCACTCCTTCGCCTTCTTCCGTCAGGTTGAGGAGCTGGATGATGTCCGTCTTGGTCTCAAGATCGTCGAAGAGGATCCGGATGCGCTCCAGATCCTCGATCGCCCTGAGATCGGTCAGAAGCTTGGAGCGGCCGCGCACGATGAGGGTGGCCGGCTCCTGTGCCGGGCCCGACCATTGCGCCAGCCCTTCCGAGATGATCGTCTCCGACAGGGCGTCGATGGCCTGTCGGCGCTCTTCACGCTTGCGCTCGAGTTCGGCGCGCGCTTCCGCCAGCGTGCGCCCGCGGATATGGGCGTTGAGATAGTTGGAGGCTTCCGTCAGGGCCGAGGTCGGCAGGCCGCGCGGCACGTTGACGACGCGGTTTTCCACCGTGCCGTCATCGGCCACGAGCACGACGAGCGCCCGGTCCTGCTCGATGCGCACGAATTCAATGTGTTTGAGCCGCAGGTCCTGTTTGGCGGCAACCACCACGCCGGCGCCTTCCGACAGGCCCGACAGGGTCTGGCTCGCCTCCGTCAGCAGCGATTCGACGCTCTTTTCGCCGTCGCCGGTGCGCACCTGTTTTTCGATCGCCTGCCGCTCGTTGTCGCTGAGACCGCCGACCTCCAGAAACGAATCGATGAAGAACCTGAGGCCCATTTCCGTGGGCATGCGTCCGGCGCTCGTATGCGGCGCAAAGACGAGGCCCATGGATTCCAGGTCCGACATGACATTGCGCACGGACGCCGGCGACAAGGCCGTCGACAGAAGGCGGCTGATGTTGCGCGAGCCGACCGGCTCGCCGCGTTCCAGGTAACTCTCGACGATGCGTCGAAAGATCTCCCGCGAACGGTCGTCCAAAGCTGTCAGCATTTCCGATTTCATCATGGGACGTTCCCCGGTGCCGGGGCACCTTTGATGCCTCATATTGCTTCGCCGAGGGCATCACGCAAGGCACTCGCCTTGCCGTCGGCGGATGGAATGCGTAACAGGGCCCACATTCTTGAAGGAGGATTTCATGCGCCCATCGCGACGGGCCGCCGAGGAGATGCGCGCCGTCTCGCTTGAGCGCCGGGTTTCGAAATATGCGGAAGGATCGTGCCTCGTTCGCTTCGGCGACACGCAGGTGATGTGTCTGGCAAGTGTCGCCGAGCAGGTGCCGCCGTGGCTGCGCGGCGGTGGCCGCGGCTGGGTGACGGCCGAATATGGTATGCTGCCGCGCTCGACCGGCGATCGCATGCGCCGCGAGGCGAGCCAGGGCAAGCAGGGCGGCCGCACCATGGAAATCCAGCGCCTGATCGGCCGCTCATTGCGCGCGGTCGTCGATCTGAAGGCTCTCGGCGAGCGCCAGATCACCGTCGATTGCGACGTCATCCAGGCCGATGGCGGAACGCGCACCGCGGCGATCACCGGTGCCTGGGTGGCGCTGCACGACGCGCTCGAATGGATGCGCGCCCGCGACATCGTCAAGGCTCCGGTTCTCACCGACCATGTGGCGGCGATCTCTTGCGGCATCTATCGCAGCGAGCCGGTGCTCGATCTCGATTATGCGGAAGATTCCGACGCGGAAACGGATGCGAACTTCGTCATCACCGGCAGCGGCAATCTCGTCGAAGTGCAGGCGACGGCGGAGGGCAAGCCCTTCAGCGAGGAAGAGCTTATCGCCCTCATGGGCCTGGCGCGCAAAGGCATCGGCCGTCTCGTCGATTTGCAGAAGATGGCAGTCGAGTGATGGTGAAACTGGCCTTGGAGCCCGGACCTCTCGTCGTTGCGAGCCACAATCCCGGCAAGGTGGCCGAGATCCGGGCACTCCTCGACCCGTTCGGCTTCACGGTTCATTCCGCGGCCGATCTCGGTCTGATCGAGCCGGAGGAAACCGGCTCGACCTTCGCTGAGAACGCGATTTTGAAGGCACGCACCGCCTGCGACGCCGCGGGCCTTCCCGCACTTGCCGATGATTCCGGCCTCACGGTCGATGCGCTGAATGGCGATCCCGGCATCTATTCTGCCCGCTGGGCAGGGCCGGACAAGGACTTTGCCCAGGCGATGCGCAACATCGAGGAGAAGCTTCAGATGCAGGGGGCGGTGACGCCCGAGGCCCGCGGCGGAGCCTTCGTCTGCGTCCTGGCGCTCGCTTTGCCCGACGGAGTTGTGGAGAGCTTTGAAGGAAAAGTGGAGGGCACGCTGGTGTGGCCGCCGCGCGGCGAACATGGCTTCGGTTACGATCCGATGTTTCAGCCGGAGGGCCATGAGCGCACCTTCGGCGAGATGAGTGCGGAAGAAAAACACGGCTGGAAGCCCGGTGAACGCAATCCGCTTTCGCATCGGGCGCGTGCGTTCGAAGCGTTCGCCGTCGCCTGTCTCGGTCTCAACGGAGGCTGATGCTGCATGATCCCGGCCGCGGAGACGGAATTCGGCATCTATCTGCATTGGCCCTTCTGCGCGGCCAAATGCCCTTATTGCGACTTCAACTCGCATGTGCGGCACCAAAAGGTGGACCAGGCGGCCTTCGTTTCGGCTTTCCGGCGCGAGCTCGGCTTTTTTGCCGAACGCACGCGCGGGCGGCGGGTTACGAGCATCTTCTTCGGTGGCGGCACACCGTCCTTGATGGAGCCGGCGACGGTCGCAGCGCTTCTCGAGGCGATCGCCGCGAATTGGACGGTCGCGGAAAATGCTGAAATCAGCCTCGAGGCCAATCCTTCGAGCGTCGAAGCGGAGCGCTTCCGCGGCTATCGCAAAGAGGGTGTGAACCGGGTTTCACTTGGCGTGCAGGCTCTCGACGATGCGTCGCTGAAGGCGCTCGGCCGGCTGCACAACCGCGCGGAGGCGCTCGCAGCTGTCGAACTCGCCCGCGAGATCTTTCCGCGACTGTCCTTCGATCTCATCTATGCGCGCTCGAACCAGTCGCTTGAGGATTGGCGGCGCGAGCTCGGCGAGGCCATCGGCTTTGCGGCCGACCATCTGTCTCTTTATCAGCTGACGATCGAGCCGGGCACGCCGTTTGCGGCCCTCCATCAGGCCGGCAAGCTCACGTTGCCCGATCCCGACGCCTCGGCCGATTTCTACGAGCTGACGCAGGAGATGATGATTGCCGCCGGCCTGCCGGCCTATGAAATCTCCAACCATGCGCGGCCGGGGGCTGAAAGCCGTCACAACCTCACCTACTGGCGCTATGGCGAATGGGTCGGCGTCGGTCCCGGCGCCCATGGCCGCGTGCGTGGCGAGGGTGGGCGTTTTGCGACCGTGGCGGAGGCGCATCCGGAGACATGGCGCAGCCGGGTCGAAGAAGCGGGCAACGGCCTGATCGAAGACCGCCTTCTGAGCCTGGAGGAGGAGGCGGACGAGCTCCTCGTTATGGGGCTGCGTCTCGTCGAGGGCATCGATCTTGCGCGTTATCAGGCGCTTGCCGGCCGCCCGCTGCAGGAAAGCCGGATCCACGACCTCGTGGAGCACGGCATGATGCAGCTCGAACCGGATGGACGTCTGCGCGCGACGCCTGCCGGTCTCGTCGTCCTCGATGCCGTCGTGGCCGATCTTGCAGCGTGATGAGAGCCTTAAGGTCGTGGTTAACCCGGCCTTAAATTGCCGCTTTTAGCGTTACACCGGATCCTTATGGCAGTGCAGGACATCTGATGGCGGGGCGGAAGGCAAAGCAGCGCGTCGAGCCGCGGCTCGGCGAGAGCGGCGGCATCCGCGTGGAGGCGCGCGACCGGCCGGCCGGCGGGACGTCGCAGCGCAAACCGAAAGCCAAGACGGCAAAAAGCCGTTCCTCCGCGCCCCGCAGAAGAAAGGCGCGCGGATCGGGCGGCGGATTTCTGAGGCGGACGCTCTACTGGGGGTCGGTTCTGGCCGTGTGGGGCTTGATCGCCGTCGTCGGCATCATCGCCTGGTACGGCGTCCAGATGCCGCCGACGTCGGAATGGCGGGTGCCGGAGCGGCCGCCCAATGTTCGCATCCTCGCTGTCGACGGCGCCCTCATCGGTAATCGTGGCGACACCGGCGGCCAGGCGGTCAGGCTTTCCGAACTTCCCGATTATGTGCCCGAAGCGGTCATCGCGATCGAGGACCATCGCTTTCGCCAGCATTTCGGCGTCGATCCGATCGGTCTTTCCCGTGCGGTCGTGCGCAATCTCGTCTCCGGCGGTGTCGTGCAGGGCGGCTCGACGCTCACCCAGCAGCTTGCCAAGAACATGTTCCTGACGCCTGAGCGCTCGATCCGGCGAAAGATCCAGGAAATGCTTCTGGCGCTCTGGCTGGAGCACAAATACTCCAAGGGCGAAATCCTGGAGATGTATCTGAACCGGGTCTATTTCGGCGGGGGCGCCTATGGTGTCGATGCGGCGGCCCATCGCTTCTTCGCCAAGGATTCAAGCAATCTCAACCTGGCGGAAGCCGCGATGCTGGCGGGTCTCGTCAAGGCACCGTCGCATTATCAGCCGGACCGCAATTTCGATGCGGCCGAGGCGCGCGCCCGCCTCGTCCTCGATGCGATGGTGCGCGAAGGCTTTGTCACGGCCGCGCAGGCGAAGCATGCCAAGGAGAATCCGCCACGCATCGCCTCGCGCCATCGCGTTCACGCGGAAAACTACGTCGCCGATTTCGTCATGGATCGGCTCCCTTCCTATGTCGGTGCGATCGATGAGGACGTCACGGTCTACACCACCATCGATCTGTCGCTGGAGCGCGAGGCGGAGTCGGCGCTTGTCGAAGGCCTGAAGGCGAACGGCGACAAATACGGCGTGCATCAGGGGGCTCTGGTGGCGCTCGATGGCACCGGTGCGATCCGTGCCATGGTCGGCGGACGTTCCTACGACAAGAGCCAGTTCAATCGCGCGGTTCAGGCGAAGCGCCAGCCCGGCTCCTCCTTCAAACCCTTCGTCTATCTGACAGCGCTCGAACAGGGTCTCAGGCCGGAGACGGTGCGCGTCGACAAGCCGGTGCGGATCGGCAATTGGGAGCCGCACAATTATTCCAACAAATACGAGGGGCCGGTGACGCTGAAGACGGCGCTCGCCCGCTCGCTGAATACGGTCGCTGCGCAGCTTGCCGCCGAAGTCGGACCGCAGAACGTCGTCGCGACGGCCCACCGGATGGGCATCAGCTCCGACCTCAAGGCCAACGCCACGATCGCTCTCGGAACGTCGGAAGTGAGCCTGTTGGAGCTGACGGGTGCTTATGCGCCGCTTGCCAATGGCGGTTTCGCCGTCCTCCCGCACGCGATCGAACGTGTCGTCACCGATGACGGAAAAACGCTCTTCCAGCGTTCCAGCCCGGGGCTCGGACGTGTCGTGGATCTGCACACCGTCGCGATGATGAACGAGATGATGAAGGCGACGCTCGAGATCGGGACCGGGCGCAAGGCCCAGATCCCCGGCTGGCCCGCCGGCGGCAAAACCGGCACCAGCCAGGATTGGCGCGATGCCTGGTTCGTCGGCTACACGGCCAATCTGACGGCGGGCGTCTGGGTCGGCAACGACGACAATTCGCCGACCAAGAAGGCTTCGGGCGGTAATGTGCCGTCGATGATCTGGGCGGATTTCATGAAAGCGGCGCATCGCGGCGTGGCCGTTGAGGCCTTGCCGGGCGAGGGGCTTTATAGCCCTGCGATTGCTCAAAATCCGGGGGCGGGACAGCCTTCGGCCGCGGGATCCGGCGGCGATGCGCAATATCGTGACTGGATTCTCAACCGCGACAGCGACCGCACACAGACCGGTCCGTCGCGGCCGCAGCGCGGCAATGGCGGCCAGGGAGGCATTGGCGGATTCTTCGGCCGTATCTTCGGCAATTAGAAGGATTTATGTCATCGCGACAACAGGCGCGCCTCGCGCATGCAAAGCGACCTTGACGGCGACCTTCCTCCCGGGCAAGACCCACCGAACGACCTTCCTGCCCGTGCGGATCAGCCTTCGGGTAGCTCTCCCATATTCAAAGGAGGCGTGTGCGTGCCCCGAGAACATTTCCTGTTTACCAGCGAGTCGGTGTCCGAGGGCCATCCCGACAAGGTGTGCGACCGTATTTCGGACTGCGTGGTCGATGCCCATCTGGCAAAGTTCCCCGAAGCTCGCGTGGCCTGCGAGACGCTGGCGACGACCAACCGTGTCCTGATCGCCGGTGAAGTGCGCGGCTCGCCTGAGGTCGATGCAGCCGTCGTCGAGCAATGCGCCCGTGAGGCGATCCGCGACATCGGCTACCACCAGGAAGGCTTCCACTGGCAGAATTGTCAGGTCGACGTGCTCCTTCATGAACAATCTCCCGACATCGCCCAGGGCGTCGATGCGGGCGAGGCGAAGGAAGAAGGTGCTGGCGACCAGGGCATCATGTTCGGCTTCGCCTGCCGCGAGACGCCGGAGCTCATGCCGGCGCCGATCCTTTATGCGCACAAGATCCTCCACCTGATGGCGGAAGCGCGTCACGCCGGCCGTGCGCCGGAGTTGATGCCGGATTCCAAATCGCAGGTGACGGTGCGTTATGAAAACGGCGTGCCGGTCGGCGTGCATTCCATCGTAGTGTCGACGCAGCATGCCAAAGGCCTGACCTCCGCGGACGTGCGCAAGATCGTCGAGCCCTTCGTTTACGAGGCGCTGCCGGAAGGCTGGATCAACGACGAGACCACCTGGCACGTCAATCCGACGGGCAAGTTCGAGGTGGGCGGCCCGGACGGCGATTGCGGCCTGACCGGACGCAAGATCATCGTCGACACCTATGGCGGTGCGGCCCCCCATGGCGGCGGTGCCTTTTCCGGCAAGGATCCGACCAAGGTCGATCGCTCAGCGGCTTATGCGGCGCGTTACCTCGCCAAGAACATCGTTGCGGCCGATCTCGCCGAGCGCTGCACGATCCAGGTCTCCTATGCGATCGGCGTCGCCAAGCCCTTGTCGATCTATGTCGATACGCACGAGACGGCGAAGAATGTGCGTGCCTCCGACATTGAACGTGCGATCAACAAGGTGATGGATCTCTCGCCACGCGGTATCCGCCAGCACCTGCAGCTCAACCGCCCCATCTACGCCCGCACGGCGGCCTATGGTCATTTCGGCCGGGCGCCGGAGGCAGATGGCGGCTTCTCCTGGGAAAAGACCGATCTCGCCGACAGCATCCGCGACGCGCTCTGAGAATGGGTCGGCCGCGGACCGGCCGACCACAAGCTCGCTTCACGGCCGCCGCAAGGGCAAGAAGCTCACCGCCCATCGCGAGGCGCTCATGGAGCGCCTTTTGCCGCAGCTCGCCCTCGATCTGAGCGAGCCGGCACCCGACAATCTGTCAGGGCTTTTTGCGGCTGGCGTCGAGGATCTGCGTCTGGAGATCGGCTTCGGCGGGGGCGAGCATCTGATCCACGAAGCCCGCAAGACGCCGTCCTCAGGCTTTTTCGGTGTCGAGCCTTTCGTGAACGGCATGGCGAAGGCCGTCGCCGCGATCGAAGGCGAAGAGCTGGCGAACATCCGCCTGTATGACGGCGATGCGGCCAACCTCCTCGATTGGTTGCCGCCACAAAGCCTGTCGCGCGTCGATCTTTTCTATCCCGATCCCTGGCCGAAGCGGCGGCATTGGAAGCGTCGCTTCGTCAATGCCGAAAACCTTGCGCGCATTCATCGTGTGCTGCGCCCGGGCGGGGTTTTTCGCTTTGCAAGCGACATCCCTTCTTACGTCGATTGGACGATGATCCGCGTCCTGCGCCATGGCGGCTTCGCATGGCCGGCCGAGACGGTGGCGGACTGGCGCGAGCCCTATCCTGGCTGGCCCGGCACGCGCTACGAGGCGAAGGCGTTGCGAGAAGGGCGCCGGCCCGCCTATCTGACCTTCCGAAAAATCTAGCGCCTCAGGCGCTGGCGAAGACGCCGCCGCGACGTGCATCACCGGCGCCGGAAAAGCGGCCTTTTCCGTCATTTTCGGCGACATGCACGCCGCCAAAATAAAGCGAGCGCTCGCGCCAGGCCCTGAGCTCCGGCTCGATGTCTCTGAGCCGTGCGAGATCGGCCCGCTCGGCGGCCGCCTCCACGTCGAGCTGCCCGTTCTCGAAATGCAGGCGTGGCGCTGACACGGCCGTGTCCGCATCGGCATGTTCCAGAAAGAGGTTGGCAGCGACGTTGAAGATTGCCGTGCGGATGCGCGAGGATCCTCCCGTGCCGAAGGCGGTGATCTCGCCATCCGGGCCGAGAGCCAGCGTCGGCGCCATCATGGAGGCAAGGCGCATGCCCGCCTCGCAGGCGTGGAAGCCCTTCGGATTGAGATCCTCCTCGCCCAGCATATTGTTGAACATGAAGCCCATTCCCGGCACCATTCGGCCGTTGCCCTCGCCGTTGGAGACGGTCGCAGCGGCTGCCATGCCGGCGCGGTCGACGACACTCACATGCGTCGTGCCGCGGCTGACGACGCGGCTTGCCGGACCATCGTCGTCCCGATCTGCAAGAAGCGCGTCGAAATTTCCGGAAAGACGCGCTTTCTCCATCTCCCTGAGGGCTGTCAGCCTGGCGGGCGCGTCGCTTTTCTTTTGCCGGACGAGCGCCTGAAGCGCGATCGCCGAAAGACTGCCTCCGAGTGATGGGGGCGGATTGAGGAAAAGCGTGGTTTCGCCGAGGGCAAGCGCAAGCGGATCGCGCTCCTGCACCTGATAGCGGCGGAAATCCGCGGTTTCGAGCAGGCCCCCATGCGTGGTGCACTGCTCGATCATCGCCGCCTCGAGCGTGGCAAGGCGCCCGGCTCCGATTTCCTGGAAGGCCTCAGCGAGCGCCTCGTTGCGGAAGAGATCTCCGGCGCGCAGGAGGCGCCCCGAAGGCGCGAAGAGCCGGCGCACGTCGGTATCCGCGGTGATGATCGGTTCGACGATCTCGAACATGCGCGCCTGCAATGGCTCGATCGTCACGCCCTTGCGGGCAGCTGCGATCGAAGGCTCCACGAGATCGCTGAGCGGCAGGCGGCCGAGCTTTTCTGAGGCGGCCGCGATCCCGGCAAGAAAACCGGGCGTTGCCGCCGCACCTGCGCCGATATGGAAGGACTGGGTGGTTTCGCCGAAATCGGCATGGATCTCGAAAAAATCGATGTCTCCGTCGGGCGGCAAAGCGAGGGGCGCGTCGCAGAAGAAGTCGAAGAGATGTGGCTGCGCGCCGTCATAGGCCATGAGAAAGCCGCCGCCACCCGGCGCGGCAAGGATGGGTTCGGTGACGCAGGCGGTCAGCAGCGCCCCGATGCAGGCGTCCACGGCATTGCCGCCCTCGCACAGAATGGCGACAGCGGCGGCCGCCGTCTCACGATGGCCGCAGGCGACAGCGCCCTTTGCCTGCTCTTTGCCCATGAAGCCTCGCTAAGCCGCAGGTGAGACCGAAACGATGACCCGGCACAGGGATAAACTGGACGGGTCCCGAAGCCGGATACAAAACGGCCGGCGCACCGTTGCGATACGCCGGCCGTGACAACAAAGATGACAGCGTCGCCTATTCGGCGGCGTCTTTCAGACGCGGGGCTGCCGCCAGAACCTCTGCATCGACGTCGCCGGCGAATTGCTTGAAGTTCTCGGAGAACATTTCCAGCAGCTTCTCGGCCTGACGGTCGTAGGCGGCCTTGTCGCTCCAGGTCTCACGCGGATGCAGAACCTTGGCATCGACACCTTCGAGCTCGGTCGGGATCTCGAGGCCGAAGACCGGCTCCTTCTCCATCGGCGCCTTCTCAAGCGTGCCCTCGAGCGCGGCTTCCAGCAGCCGCCGCGTCAGCTTCAGCGGCATGCGCTTGCCGACGCCGTAGGGGCCACCGCTCCAGCCGGTGTTGACCAGCCAGCAGGTCACGGCGTGCTTGTTGATGTGCTCGCGCAGAAGGTCGCCATAGACGGCGGGAAGGCGCGGCATGAAGGGCGCGCCGAAGCAGGTCGAGAAGGTCGCCTCCGGCTCCGTCACGCCACGTTCGGTGCCCGCCACCTTGGCGGTATAGCCGGACAGGAAGTGCACCATCGCCTGCTCGGCCGAGAGCTTGGAGATCGGCGGCAGAACGCCGAACGCGTCGCAGGTCAGCATGACGATGTGGTTGGGCTGGCCGCCCATGCCCGTGTCGCTCGCATTGGCGATATAGTCGAGCGGATAGGCCGAGCGCGTGTTTTCCGTCAGCGATCCGTCGTCGAAGTCTGGTTTGCGGGTGTCCTCGTCGAGGACGACGTTTTCCAGAACCGTGCCGAAGCGGGTGGACGCTGCGTAGATCTCCGGCTCCTGATCTGCGGAAAGTCGGATCGTCTTCGCATAGCAGCCGCCTTCGAAATTGAAGACGCCGTTCTCGCTCCAGCCATGCTCGTCGTCGCCGATGAGCGTGCGCTCAGGATCGGCCGACAGCGTGGTCTTTCCGGTGCCCGACAGGCCGAAGAAGATGGCGACGTCGCCATTGTCCGCCTCGTTGGCCGAACAATGCATCGGCATCACGCCCTTCTCCGGCAGGAGATAGTTGAGAAGCGTGAAGACGGACTTCTTGATCTCGCCGGCATAGGCGGATCCGCCGATGAGGATGAGCTTCTTCGAAAAGTTGACAGCGATCACGGTTTCGGTGCGGCAGCCATGCCGCTCGGGGTCCGCCTTGAAGCTCGGCAGATCGATGACCGTGAACTCCGGCAGGAAGGAGGCGCGGGCCTCCGCGTCCGGTACGCGCAGAAGGTTATGAATGAACAGCGAATGCCAGGCGAGCTCGGTGTAGACGCGGACATTGAGGCGATGAACCGGATCGGCGCCGCCGCACATGTCCTGCGCATAGAGCGTCATCCCGTCGGCATGGGCGAGAAAGTCCTCGCGCAGACGCTCGAAAGCCTCCGGCTCCATGGCGCCGTTGCCGCCCCACCAGATGGTGTTTTCCGTCTTCTCGTCGCGAACGATGAACTTGTCTTTCGGCGACCGACCGGTGTGCTTGCCGGTCGTTGCGACGACCGCGCCGTCTGAAGAAAAGCGGGCTTCGCCGCGCCGGATGGCGTGCTCGGCAAGCTCCGCCTGCGGAAGATTCCAGAAAACCCTTTTGACCCTATCAAGCCCAACAGCTTCGACCCCGCATGCGGGGTTGCGCTTGCCACTCTCCTCCACCATTCACTCCTATATGTTTTTGAGCCGGACATCCCCCCGGAGCCGGCTACCCCTGTTTCTGCATAGACGGGTGCTATGCGCAGTCGCAAGAGCGACATTTGCAACTCTGATCCCTAATTCGCAGTTGTGTCCCTGCGACGGCAGGCATCTTTTAAGTTACGGAACCTTACAGATTTCTCATGTTCCGCAACGGCATTTTTTGTGCAACCTGCCACAATTCGTTCGCATTCTGTCACAAGAGCGGCGCAGGCGCAGTCTTTGGCGCCGCAAACCACCGGTAGGAGCATCACCCCATGGCGACCATCGCACTCGTGGATGACGATCGCAACATCCTGACTTCCGTGGCGATGACGCTGGAATCAGAAGGCTATCGCGTCACGACCTTCAACGACGGCGCCTCCGCGCTCGATGGGCTGACGCAGGCCCCGCCGGACCTTGCCATTCTCGATATCAAGATGCCGCGCATGGACGGCATGGAGCTCCTGCGCAAACTGCGGCAGAAGACGGACCTGCCGGTGATTTTTCTGACCTCGAAGGATGAAGAGATCGACGAGCTTTTCGGCCTCAAGATGGGAGCCGACGATTTCATCAAAAAGCCGTTCTCGCAGCGGCTTCTGGTTGAACGGGTGCGCGCCGTCTTGCGCCGTGCCCAGCCCAAGGAAATGGGCCCTGCGCGCACCGGCGACAGCTCAAAGACATTGGAGCGCGGCGCCCTTGTCATGGATCAGGAGCGCCACACCTGCACGTGGAATAACGAGAATGTGACCCTGACCGTCACGGAATTTCTGATTCTTTTCGCACTGGCTCAGCGGCCTGGCGTGGTCAAAAGCCGCAACGCACTGATGGATGCGGCCTATGACGATCAGGTCTATGTGGATGACCGCACCATCGACAGCCACATCAAGCGGCTCCGCAAGAAGTTCAAGGCCGTCGATGACGAGTTCAACATGATCGAGACCCTCTACGGTGTCGGATATCGCTTCCGCGAGACATGAGAGCGCTTTAGCCCATGGTGGCTGAGACGCATCCAGGCGAGACGCACAAGCGTGAAGAGACCCCGCGGCAGAATGAAGCGCTGCGGGCGCGACGGCGCTGGCGGCGGCTCCTGGTCTTGCCGTTCGCCAGAGGCCTGTCGATCCTTGCCCAGGCGAGCTTTTCGAGCGTCAGCCGCCGCATCGTCACCCTCAACCTCGCCGGCCTCATCGCGCTCGTCCTTGCGGTTCTCTACCTCAACCAGTTTCGCGCCGGCCTGATCGATGCCCGCGTCGAAAGCCTGAGAACGCAGGGGGAGATCATTGCCGCGGCGATCGCCGCGCAGGCAACCGTTGAAACCGACGCGATCACCATCGATCCCGACAAGCTCCTGGAATTGCAGGCGGGCGAAAGCGTCTCATCTTTCGATGTCGGCGAGACCTCAGCCGATTTTCCGATCAACCCGGAACGCGTCGCGCCCCTGTTGAAGCGGCTGATGACGCCGACGCGCATTCGCGGCCGTCTCTACGATCAGGAAGGCAACCTGATCGTCGATTCCAAGGGGCTTTACACGCGCGGTCAGATCCTGCGCTTCGATCTGCCGGCACCGGAAGAAACGCGTTCCTGGTGGGAGAAGTCCTGGGACAAGCTCCGCCTCTGGCTGCGGCGTGGCGATCTGCCGAAATATCACGAGGTCGGTGCCGGCGACGGCCGGGCCTATCCCGAAGTGGTCAACGCCCTTTCAGGCCAGGCGGGGTCCGTCGTGCGCGTCGGAGAAGACGGCGGCCTGATCGTCTCGGTCGCGGTGCCCGTGCAGCGCTTCCGTGCGGTCCTCGGCGCGCTGCTTTTGTCGACGGAATCGGGCGACATCGATGCGATCGTCCATGCCGAACGTATGGGCATCTTCCGCGTCTTCCTGGTCGCTGCCAGTTCGACCGTCCTGTTGTCGATCCTGCTGGCGAGTACGATCGCGGGCCCCATCAGCCGCCTTTCTCAGGCCGCGGAAAGGGTCGGGCGCGGCGTGCGCTCGCGCATGCAGATCCCCGATTTCGGCGAGCGCAAGGACGAGATCGGCCATCTGGCGCGTTCGCTGCGCGACATGACCAACGCGCTCTACAGCCGCATGGATGCGATCGAGCGCTTTGCCGCCGATGTCGCGCATGAACTGAAGAACCCGCTGACTTCGCTCCGAAGTGCCGTCGAGACCCTGCCGATCGCGCGCAGCGAGGAAAACCGAGAGCGGCTTCTCGATGTCATCAAGCACGATGTGCGTCGCCTCGATCGCCTGATCAGCGACATCTCCGATGCCTCCCGCCTCGATGCCGAACTGGCGCGCGAGGACACGGAGCCGGTGGATATCGCCCGCCTTCTCGAGGCGGTGGTGAGTGTCGCGCGCGAGGTGCGCACGACCGATCCGAGCCAGCTCACCCTCAGCCTCAAGTCCGGAAAGTTCGGCAAGGACGCCTTCTACGTCCTCGGCCATGACAGCCGCCTTGGTCAGGTGTTCAACAATCTGATCGACAACGCGCTGTCCTTCTCCCCCGACGAGGGCGTGGTGCGGGTCGTAGCCGAGCGCTTGCCCGGGCGGATCGTGGTCGTGGTCGATGATGACGGCCGCGGCATCCCGGAAGACAATTTCGAGCGCATTTTCGAGCGCTTTTACACCGACCGCCCGGAAAAAGAGGCGTTCGGCAACAATTCTGGTCTCGGTCTCGCGATTTCGCGGCAGATCGTGGTCGCGCACCGCGGCACGATCACTGCGGAAAACCGGCGCAACCGGGACGGTTCCGTTGCGGGTGCGCGCTTCACGGTCGTCCTGCCCGCAGCCGATTGAGGGGGCCATGTCGCTGCGGCTGCACGCAAGCTGTGTTCTCTGGCAAGGGGCTGGCATTCTCATTCGCGGCGCGTCGGGAAGCGGCAAATCCATGCTCGCCTGGTCGATCCTTGCGGAAGGTGGACGCCTCGTTGCCGATGATTACTGCGATTTGACGGCCTGCCATGGCCGCCTCGTCGCCACCCCGCCCGCAGCGACCGAGGGGTTGATAGAGCTGCGGGGCCGCGGGCTAGTACCGCTGCCTCATGAAAAGGCAGCGGTGATTCGCCTCGTCGTCGACCTCGTCCCCGAGGCAGCTCTCGAACGCCTGCCGGATGCCGAGGAGCTGATGACGGAGATCGCCGGGATAGGCCTGCCGCGCCAACCGGCTCCGGCACGGAGCCCTGCGACGCTGCTGCTCGTGCGAACAGCGCTTGCCGCAGCCCTTCAGCCGCGCGAGGGACTTGCAAGGTGACGCATTTTTGTGGCCAAGATGACAACCCTTGCACAATGGATCGGCAAACCCCGCATGATCGGATTAGTCCTCGTCACCCACGGCCAGCTCGCTTCTGAATTTCGCGCTGCTTTGGAACATGTGGTGGGGCCTCAGCAGGGCTGCGCGACGATCTCCATCGGCCCCGACGACGATATGGAGGATCGGCGCCAGGACATCGTTCAGGCGGTGCAGGAGGTCGACGCCGGCGATGGCGTGATCCTGTTGACCGATATGTTCGGTGGCACCCCTTCGAACCTTGCGATTTCGGTGATGGAACCTGGCCGCATCGAGGTCGTGGCCGGCGTCAACCTGCCGATGCTGATCAAGCTTGCGAGCATCCGTGGCGATGCGGAGCTCGACGAGGCGACAGTCGCGGCTCAGGATGCCGGGAGGAAATACATCAACGTCGCCAGCCGGATCTTGTCCGCCAAATGACCACGATCGCTCTGGAGAGCCTGCCTTTGCGACGCCTCACCATCTGCAACAAGCGGGGCCTTCACGCACGTGCTTCGGCGAAGTTCGTGAAGCTCGCAAGCTGTTTCGATGCAGAGGTGGTGGTGATCAAGGACGGTCAAAGCGTCGGCGGCACCTCCATCATGGGTTTGATGACGCTTGCCGCAGCCCCCGGCTGTTTCATCGATATCGCCGCCGTCGGGCCGGATGCGGATGCAGCACTTGAGGCGCTTGCTGCTCTCGTCGAAGGCGGTTTCGGCGAGGATGTGACCCGCGAGCCGCGCGACTGAGGCTGGAAGTGCCAGCCGTCTCTCCGTAATCTCAGGAGACGTTTTCAAGGCCGTTCGACCGGGGGCCGCAAGATTTGCGCCCGACGCCGGCGAAGCTCTGCGTGAGGACCACGAGGATGCAACAGCTGGGTGTCAGTCCGATTGCGGTGACGCGCCTCGCCAAGCGCTACGGCCCGGTCAGCGCCGTCGACGGCATCAGCTTCTCGGTGCCCGCCGCCTCCGTCACCGGCCTCCTCGGCGGCAACGGCGCCGGCAAGACGACGACGATCGCCATGCTGATGGGTTTGATCACGCCGAGCTCGGGGGAAGCCCGCATCCTGGGTGCCGACATGGCGCACCAGCGCTATCAGGTTCTCCACCGGATCAATTTCGAAAGTCCCTATGTGGAAATGCCGATGCGGCTCACCGTGCGGCAGAACCTCAAGGTCTTCGGGCGGCTCTACGGTGTCGCCGACCTCAAGGAGCGCATCGACGAGCTCGCCGGCGAGCTGGCGCTTCGGGATTTTCTCGACCGCCCGTCGGGCAAGCTTTCCGCCGGACAGAAAACCCGCGTGGCGCTCGCAAAATCCCTGATCAATCGGCCCGAGGTCCTCCTCCTCGACGAGCCGACCGCTTCGCTCGATCCCGACACCGCCGATTGGGTGCGCACCCATCTGGAGCGCTATCGCCGCGAACGCGGCGCCACCATTCTCCTCGCCTCGCACAACATGCCCGAGGTGGAGCGTCTCTGCGATGACGTCGTCATGATGAAGGGCGGCGTGATCGTCGATCAGGGGGCCCCGTCCGAGCTAATCTCGCGCTATGGCCGCGAGACCATGGAAGATGTCTTCCTCGATGTCGCCCGCGGCCGCAGGCAGGGCGAGGCGGCCTGAGGCGGTCTGAGACCTCTAGGAAAGCGAAGTCTTTGCGGCGAGCGTCTCAAGCCCGTCCTTCACCTTGTCGAAGACACCGGCCGAGGTGAGGGCGGTGAGAAACGCTTCGTTGATGCCCCCAGGCGTCGCGTGATCCTTGGCGAGGCGCTCAAAGTCCGGCTTGTCCTCGTGGAGCGAGCCCGCCACACCGGCGAAGACCGCCGCCATATACTGTGACGCGGCCTTCTGAGGCACGTTCTGAGCCGTGAGCCATCCGGCGATGGTGTCGAGATAGGCAAAATGCGCCGCGACCGTCGCAGAAGCCGTGGCGAAAGCCTCAAAGCTTTCCTCGCTCGGCAGCTCGACGGCGCTGCCGAGCCGATCGAACAGGGTTTTGGCTTCCCCTCCGGCCGGGAAGACGGGCGTGATGCCTGAGCGTGCGCGCACGGGCGGCAGCGGGATGGCTCTCGCGATCTTTGTGGCCGGCGCGACGAGCGAAGAAAGCTGCGCAAGCGGTGTGCGAGCCAACAGGCTGATGACCGGGCGCTCTTTGGGAAAGACGAGATCCTTGAGCGCCACCGCCGCGTCCTGAGGCCTGACGGCAAGGATCACGACCGATGAGCGATCGATGACGGCCTGATTGTCCTCCGCAACCGTGACGCTTGCGTATCTTTGCTCGAGATCGGCGGCAATCTCGGCATTGCGCGGCGACAGCACGATTGCGGGTGCGCCCACGTCGACGCTGCACAAGCCTTCCACGATCGCCTCAGCGATCGCTCCGACGCCGATGATGCCATAGACCATGAGGCTTCCTCTTCGCTGAATTTGTCGGCGAGGACCTTAGGCAATGATGGTCGCCGAAGGGAGGGGGCGGCGCGCGGAAAGGGGCGACGTGATGGGTCGGGGCCCGGTCAGCGGCATTTTTCTCCGGCTTCTTGCCGGCTTTTCGCGCTGCGGCGGCGGGTCTACGATTGCCGGGCGGCCGCTTCGCCCAGCCTCTTTGCGAGCCTCTTCGCCGCCGGAACCGTCAAGGACGATACGATGCTCTCTGCCTCCCTCAACCGCATCTTCGCGCTCGTTCTGCGCTACTGGTATCTTCTCAAAGATTCCTGGCCGAGGCTCCTCGACATCGTCTATTGGCCGACCGTCGAGTTGTTGATGTGGGGATTTTTGCAGGCCTATCTCGCGGAAAAGACGTCCGTCACCGCACTCGCCGGCGGCGCCCTCATCGGCTCGGTTCTTTTGTGGGACATCCTGTTGCGGGGCCAGATCGGCTTTTCGGTCTCCTTCCTGGAGGAGATGTGGTCCCGCAACCTCGGCAATCTGATGATGACGCCGCTCAGGATGTACGAGCTTCTGGCCGCCCTCGGAGTGATGAGCATCATCAGGCTCCTGATCGGGCTGGTGCCGGTCACGGTGATGGCGATCGTCTTCTTCGGCTTCAACCTTCTGGGGATGGGTCTGGCGCTCGCCGCTTTTTTTGCCAATCTCATCATAACCAGCTGGGCGGTTGGGCTGTTCGCCTGCGGCATCGTTCTGCGCAACGGGCTCGGCGCGGAGAGTTTCGTCTGGAGCGTCTCGTTCCTCCTGCTTCCGCTCGCCTGTGTGTACTACCCCGTGACGGTTCTGCCCGCCTGGCTGCAGCCGATTTCGCTCGCGCTTCCACCGACGCATGTTTTCGAGGGCATGCGGGCTCTCGTTTTGGAGAATCGTTTCGACGTTGGCGAGATGTTGTGGGCCGGCGGCCTCAATCTTGTTTATTTGACTGCGGCATCCGTTGCTTTTGCAGCGTTTTTGCGCTCAGGTCGCCGGTCGGGTGCGTTGCTTCAGCTTGGCGAATAACAGGTCCGCGCAAGCATCGCGCCCGAAGACTTTTGGCGTGCCGCAGTTGCCTTTGAAACTAAACGGCCTATTCTGCGATGCAGAAGACTATGCTGCGACGCCGCAATTCCCCGGACATCGGCGTCACGGCGAAAGAAAGGGCGGGAAACGTGGGCATCTATCAGTTCTACGAGCTCAATCACGCCGTGCTTGCGCCGTGGCGGGCCATGGCCGATGTGACGCGGCTCGCCTTCCAGAATCCATTCAACCCGTTTGCGGAGACCCCGTTCGGCCGGTCGGTCGCGGCTGCGGCGGAGTTGTTTGAGCGCACGACGCGGCGCTACGGCAAGCCGGAGTTCGGCCTGAAAGATGTCGAGGTCGACGGCAAGACCGTTGCCATCGAAGAGCGCGTGGTGTGGTCGAAGCCCTTCTGCGATCTCCTCCATTTCAAGCGCGACCTGCCGTCTGACCGCCCGCGCGATCCGAAACTTCTGATCGTCGCGCCGATGTCCGGCCACTACGCCACTTTGCTGCGCGGAACGGTGGAAGCGATGCTGCCCTTCCACGAGGTCTTCATCACCGATTGGACCGATGCGCGCATGGTGCCCTTGTCCAAGGGGCATTTCGATCTCGACGATTTCGTCGATTACATCGTCGAGATGCTGCATCATCTGGGCTCCGGAACGCATGTCATGGCGGTTTGCCAGCCGTCCGTCCCGGTCCTCGCCGCAGCTGCCGTGATGGCGGAAGACGACGATCCCTGTCAGGCCGCCTCCATGACGCTGATGGGCGGGCCGATCGACACGCGGCGCAATCCGACTGCGGTCAACATGTTTGCCGACGGCAAGAGCGTCGACTGGTTCCGGCGCCACGTCATCATGAACGTGCCTTTCCCGCATCCGGGCTTCATGCGGGCGGTCTATCCGGGCTTCCTGCAGCTCTCGGGCTTCATGAGCATGAATCTCGACCGGCATGTGAGCGCCCATCACGAGTTCTTCCAGCACCTCGTCGACGGCGACGGCGACAGCGCCGAGAAGCACCGCGACTTCTATGACGAATATCTCGCCGTGATGGATCTGACGGCGGAGTTTTATCTGCAGACGGTGGAGACCGTCTTCATCCGCCACGATCTCCCGCGCGGAGAGATGCGCCATCGCGGCCGCCTCGTTCGCCCGGAGCTCATCAAAAAGACGGCGCTTCTGACGGTGGAAGGTGAGCGCGACGACATTTCCGGTGTGGGCCAGACGGAAGCGGCGCAGTCCCTGTGCTCCAGCCTGCCCGCGGAGATGAAGTACCACCACCTGCAGCCAAAGGTCGGCCATTACGGCGTCTTCAATGGCACCCGGTTCCGCAAGGAGATCGTGCCCGTCATCGCAGATTTCATCCGCCGCTTCGCGCGGGAGGACGCCAAGCCCTTGAACGGGGCGGCGGAGGCCGTGCGCAGCAACCCGCGCGAGGATTATCATGCGCGTTTTGCCGATGCGATGGGCTTCTCGGCGCTTGCCGTCGACAACCTCCCGGCGGTCGCGACGGATCTGAACGAGATCGTCGGTCTCGGACCGGCCGCAGCTGACAGCCTCAACGAGTTCGGCATCTTCCAGGTGAGCCAGCTCGCCGAAATGACGAGCGAGGCGATCGAAGCCTTGCAAGGGGAGATGTCACCTCATGCGGGCGAGGCGCTCGAGAGCTGGGTGGCACAGGCGCGGCGCATGATGGGCGTGGCCGCCGATACCCGGCACTGATCGGGCTTTTCCGTTGGCCGGAACCTCGCCGTCGACGCACTGACCGGTCGAAGTGCCGCGATCGCCGTCGCGAGAGCTCGAGAGCTCTTTGGGGCGCACGGCTTCCGGTTTTTCTTGAATCCCGATTTTGCGCTCCCCATCTCCAGTTCATCCACTGCTTGAGGGGAGTTCGATGAACCAAACTGTTACTGCCAATCGGGCCTGTTCGACTCGGGGCCGCTGGTCACCGCTGAACATTCTTCTGATGGTGATCGGTTTTGCTCTGTTCTGGCCGCTCGGCCTTGCCATGCTGGCCTGGATGATCTGGGGCCAGGAATTGGTCCGGTTCGGACAGGACATGCGCAATCAATTCCGCAGCCAGTTCGGCGGCATCACGCGCCAGGCCGGATTCAGTGTCGGCGACACCGGCAATATCGCTTTCGACGAGTACCGTGCCCGTGAGTTGGAGCGGATCGAGGAAGAGCGCCGTAAGGTCGAAGGCATGCGCACCGAGTTTGAGACCTTCGTGAAGGAATTGCGGCGGGCGAAGGACAAGGAAGAGTTCGATCGCTTCATGGCCGAGTACCGCCGGCGCACGGACGACGGAACGCAGGGCGCGTTCTAAAGTCCAGGAACGGATTGCGAAGACAGCGGGGCCCGCAGGGCCCCGTTTGTCGTTTTGGGCGGTCGAAGATGATCTTGAGCGCTGAGACCGCCGGCTTGCCCGAGATGCGTGGGCGAAACGAGCAACGCCTTTGGCGACGGCGGTAGACGAGGCATAGTGCGCGCTATGCGATTCTCCCGCCGCAAAACCCCCGAAACCTGCCGTCTTGCCTTTCAGGAGAGCGAGCTTGCCGTAAAGGTACGCCGTTCCAGCCGGGCCCGGCGTATGATCCTGCGGCTCGACGCTGCGACAGGCGAACCGCTTTTGACGCTTCCGGCCTCCGTGCCGCTCTCGGCGGGCGAGCGCTTTCTGGCCGGCCACCGCGACTGGCTCGCCAAACGGATGCAAGCCCATGAAGGCGGAACCCCGTTTGCGCCGGGAGCGTACTTTTCGCTGCGGGGAGAACAATGCCTCATCAAGACGGGCCCATCTCGCGGGCTCGTGCGGGTGGCGGACACGGATGAAGGGCGCGGTGTCATCGTTCCGGGCGATCCGCGCCACCTGGAGCGGCGACTTTCGGATTGGCTGAAGCGCCAGGCGCGCCACGATCTCGACGAGGCGGTCGCCGGCTATTGCACTGCGCTGGGCGTGCGGCACCGGCGCATCGCCGTGCGCGACACCACGAGCCGCTGGGGCTCCTGTTCATCGACCGGAACGCTGTCGTTTTCCTGGCGCCTCGTGCTGGCGCCGCCACGAGTGCTGCAATATGTCGCAGCCCACGAAGTCGCCCATCTGCGGGAAATGAACCATTCACCGCGCTTCTGGCGCCTCGTTGGCGAGGCGTATCCCGGCTACGAAGAGGCACGCGGATGGCTGCGCCGTCACGGTGCCGAACTTCACCGCATCGGCCGGGCGGCCGCTCAGGGGTTGTGAGCGACCTCGACGCTGCTTTCGACGGAAAGACCGTAGAAGCTGGGACGCAGATCGCCGGTTGTGGCGGCGTCCGTCAGCTATTGCTGGCTCGGCTCGTCGCTTTGGTCGCGAGCGATTTCAGAAACCAACTCGATCAGGCGGCGGCGAACCTTGCTGCTTTTGATGTGGGTGAAAGAACGGTTAAGTTCTACGCCCTCGGCCGTTGAGACGAAGTCCATCACGAAAGCAGTCTGACGCTCCGCGAAACCTTCCTCGCCGCCATTTCCTGTGTTGTCGGGCAGGAAATAAGACAGAGGGCTTCCGAGAACTTCTGCGATCTGGAAGAGGCGGCTCGCAGCGATACGGTTTGCACCTTTTTCGTACTTCTGTATCTGCTGGAACGTGACGCCGAGCTGTTCGCCAAGCTTCTCTTGAGACAGGCCGGCCATCTTGCGGCGCATCCGGACCTGCCTGCCGATATGAGCGTCGATCTCGTCCGGCGACTTCGGCTTCCGCTTATCGTTCATGTTTTTCCTTACACGCTACGGCCAATTTTTCTCGGGCTGATCATGCCCGCGATTGGGTCGGTTCGTGGCGTCCGATCACTTCGTAACCTAAGGTCACCGTTTCTGCCGGGTGGACCTAGGAGTCAATGGTACGCGCGCGTTTTCTCGGCTGAGAGCCAAAAATCCGGCGGAAAAACAGATTAACAAGTGAACTAACGTTAATATGCCACCCCAGCGTGCGGTCAGGGGGATTTCAGCAGGTTCAGGGAGACCGCCGGTGATGAACGTCTTGGTGCCGAGTGCTGCGCTCACCCGAACGCGGCCATAGGCGTCGATGATCGCCGAAATGCCGGTATTGGCGGCTCTCACGACTGGTACGCCCTCTTCCACCGCACGCACGCGAGCCTGATGAAGATGCTGATAGGGCCCCGGAGTGTTCCCGAACCAGGCGTCGTTGGTGACGTTCAAAAAGAAACCTGGGCGATCCCCGTCGTCGGCGAGAATCTCACCAGGAAAGATAATTTCGTAACAAATCAGGGGGACGAAAGGCGGCGTCGACGGCAGAGCGAGGGTCCGTCGGCGGGTGCCAGACGAGAAGCCGCCACCAAGCAGAGACAGCTGCCGAAGCCCGATGCGATCGAGCAAATTCTGCAGCGGAAGGTACTCTCCAAACGGTACTAAATGCACCTTATCGTACGATCCAACGATCGTTCCGTCGCTGTCGACAAGGTAGATCGAGTTGAAAACCCGGCGGCTTCCGTCAGCTTCGTTTTCAAGCCGCGCTGCGCCGGTGGCGAGATGTGCGCCCTGCGGCAGCAGCCTGCCGATGGCGGCAAGGGCTGCGGGCTCATCCGTCAGGATGAAGGGCAGGGCAGTTTCCGGCCAGACCACCAGCGTCTGCCCGTCGAGGGGATGGCCGCCCGGCTCGGCGCTCAGCGTCAGATAATCCTGAAAGACGCGGTTTCGGTTCTCCGGCAGCCATTTCTGGGCCTGGTCGACGGCTGGTTGGACGATGCGCAGATTGATGCCTGGGACGGTCGCATCGGAGGCAGAGCCGAGGCGCACAAGCCCGTAGCCCGCCAGTGCCAGAACCGCAGCCACCGAGAGCAGTGGCGCCACGTATTTGCGTCGTTCGCCGCTCAGGAGCGTGACGGGCGCGGCGAAGACGACGACGGCGAGAAAACTCAAGGCATAGATGTTGGCAAGCGAAGCCGACTGCATCATCACTTCGCCGGCCGTCAGGGCATAACCGAGGGCGTTCCAAGGGAACCCAGTGAAGAGATGGCCGCGCAGCCATTCGGCGCTGCCGAGCCCGAAAGCGAGCGCGAAGATCCGCCAGCTGCTGCTCGACCAGATGAGCCGCGCCGCCACGACGCCGAGGCCCCAGAGGATCGCAAGGCCGGCAGGCAGAAGTACGACGGCGAAGGGCATCAGCCAGCCGAACTGGTCAGCCTCGACGAGAAACGCCGATCCGACCCACCAGAGGCCGGCGAGAAAATAGCCGAAGCCAAACCACCATCCGGCCCCGAAAGCGGCCATCAACCGGCCGGTGCGTCCGGAAAACCGCGACGACACGGCGCCGTCGACAAGAAGGACTAGAACCGGCAGCGTCAGCCACAGGAGTGGGAAGAGAAAGAAGGGCGCTTGTGCGAGGGCCGAAACCGCTCCGGCCGAAAAAGCGATGCCCCGTCGGCGCCACCCCCATGAAAGAATGATCGCCTGAGCGAGCCTATTCATGTGCAACTCGAATCGCTTGCCGGTGCGTTCGCGAGATGACGGCCTAAGCCGCGCGAAATCAAGCCGGGCTTTCCCCCTCCCGCCCTTCAATCGTCCAATTCGCCGCGGACGGTGCGTTTTCGTAACCATCGCCGGCCGATTTCAGCGCCAGAGCCCCAAAAGGTGCAAGGCGGTCGACGGAAGCCTGCCTGGAGCCTCGATGCCTTTTCAAAGAGCCCGTGCTGTCATTTCCTCCGTCCGTGCCGCATCTGTCCGCACCCGACCTGTTCACCACGCTCTCGTCGCGGTCTTGAGCCTCGCCGGCCTCCTCGCCTCCGAATTCCCGGCCGCGGCAGCCATGCTCCGCACCGGGCAGGTGACGGCGGGCGGGGCGGAGAGCTTTTCCGGGGCGATGATCGACGAACTCGAACATGCGCTCGGCGAAGAGAAGGCCGACCTCGTCTTGAGGCGCCTGGCGAGGGGCGAGGCAGGGGACGGAAAGCCGGAGGCCTTCGAGCCCGAGGCTCTCTGGGACCGGCTCGCAACCGGCCGCGTCGATGTTGCGGCTCTGCCGCTCGCTGCGGCCACCTCTTCTGATCCAATTTTCGGGGCGGCGTCGATGCCCGGTCTGGCGCGCCGGCATGCCGATGCGGACGCCCTTGCCCGGTCGGCCTTCATGGCCGACCTCAAGACCCATCTCGACAATGCCGGCATGATCGTTCTCGCCGATGCCTGGCTTGCCGGCGGTTTCGTCTCTTCCGGGGCCTGTCTTGAAGGGCCGCCATCGACGAGCGGCAAGACCCTGCATGCCGAGGGCGAGCCTCTGCGTACCGTCCTGACGAAATCCGGAGCGTCGGTGGCGCGGGCGCCGCGTGCGCGTCTCGCTGCAGCCCTTGCGGGCGGGGTCATCGATGGCGCGCTTGCCTCGTCCTCCGTCCTTGCCGACCCCGAACTGGCGCGTGCCGCCAAATGTCTGACGGCGCCCGGCAGCGACGCTCTCTGGTTCAGCTACGAGCCGATCGTCATCGCGCGCCCGAGCTGGGAAGCCTTGAGTGAGGACGAACGCACTGCCCTCAAAGCGGCGGGCGAAAAAGTCACGGCCTGGGCTGCGCGGGAATCCCGCGCCCAGGACGATCGACTGGTGCAGATGTATCGGAAGGCGGGCGCTGAGGTGGAAGAGATGCCGCGCTCCGCGCTCGACCAATGGTTGGCCGTCGCAGTGGAATCGAGCTGGCGCGATTTCGCGCGCGACGTGAAGGACGGCAAGCGTCTTCTTGCTGAGGCGATCACGGGCGATTGAAGGTCTTTGTGCCTGCGGCCGCGCCACCTCTTGTTCAAAAACGTGTGAGCTGCCTGAATGGCGGTCATGGATCGCAATCTCTATACCCGTCTCGCCGCCCTTTTTCCCGCCGCGACCAAAGCCGCGCCCTTTGCGCGCCTGACGGACGGGCGAAGGCTGACCTATGCCGACGTGGAGAACGGCTCCGCCCGCTTTGCCAATGCGCTCGTCAAACTTGGCGTAAAGCCCGGCGACCGAGTCGCCGTGCAGGTCGAAAAGAGCATTGAGGCGGTGCTTCTCTATCTCGGGACCGTTCGCGCCGGGGCCGTCTTCCTGCCCCTCAACACCGCCTATACGCCGGCCGAGGTCGCGTATTTTCTGAAAGATGCCGAGCCGGCACTCTTCGTCTGCGATCCCGCTAAAGCGGAGATCCTCTCACCGGTCGCGGAAGAAGCCGGGGCACGGCTTGAGACGCTCGGTGTGCGCAAGAAGCGCGAAAAAGCCTCAGGCAGTCTCGATCGCCTCGGTGTTTCGGCCGGCGATCAATTCAAGACGGTGGCGCGGGCCGACGACGACCTCGCTGCGATCCTCTACACCTCCGGCACGACCGGCCGTTCCAAGGGCGCGATGCTGAGCCACGACAACCTCGTCTCCAACGCCCTCACCTTGACGGACCTTTGGCAGTTTTCGGAAGATGACGTCCTTCTCCACGCGCTGCCGGTCTTCCACACTCACGGTCTTTTCACGGCGTGCAATGTCGTTCTTGCCGCCGGGGCGTCGATGATTTTCCTGCCCCGCTTCGATCTCGACCTGGTGATCGAGGCCCTGCCGCAAGCCACGGTGATGATGGGGGTGCCGACTTTTTACACCCGTCTTCTTGACGATCCGCGCCTTGTGCACAAGCTGGTGCAGGAAGTACGACTTTTCATTTCCGGTTCCGCACCCCTCCTGCCTGCAACCCATGCTGCCTTTCTCGAACGGACCGGCCATGCCGTCTTGGAACGCTACGGTATGACGGAAACGAGCATGAACACGTCGAACCCATATGAGGGCGACCGCCGACCTGGAACGGTCGGCCTGCCCTTGCCAGGCGTCGATCTTCGCATCGCCGATCCGGAAACGGGTTCGCCGAAGAAGATGAGCGAGATCGGCGTCATCGAGGTGAAAGGACCGAACGTCTTCAAAGGCTATTGGCGCATGCCGGAGAAGACGGCGGAGGAATTCCATGATGGGTGGTTTCGCACCGGAGATCTCGGCCTGATCGACGAAGCCGGCTATGTTCACATCGTCGGGCGGGCCAAGGACCTGATCATTTCCGGCGGTCTGAACATCTATCCGAAGGAGATCGAAATTGTCCTCGATGCCTGCGCCGGCGTTTTGGAGTCAGCAGTCATCGGGGTTCCGCATCCCGATTTCGGGGAGGCGGTGATCGCGCTCGTCGTTCCCGCGCCGGGGAAAGCGCCCGAAGCGGAAAAGCTGAGCGCCGCTCTTGTCCAGAAACTCGCAAGCTTTAAGCAACCGAAGACCCTTATTTTCGTGGAAGACCTGCCCCGAAACGCCATGGGGAAGGTCGAAAAGAGCAAGTTGCGCGCGCAATTCAGTCACGTGCTGCAGGAAATTGAGGCAGGCAAGGACCGGCCAATTCCTGTAGGCAAGCAATCATAGGGTGGTTTTGCCCGAAGATTGCAACGCCACGAACACAAACGTCATTGAACCCGCCCGGCCGGTCAGCTGTCACGGCCCGTTGTGTGGGTGACAACTTGCCTCGAAGCGCAGACGCGCCGGGCGACAATCGCGAGGAGCGCGATCATGAATGCAGCGACAGCCGTCACTCTTTCGCGCCGCATCGAGGATGCGGAAGATGTGAAAAGGCTCATCATCGAGAAGCTGAAATATGCAGTCGGCAAGGATCCGGAGCATTCGGTCCGGCAGGATTGGAGCGCAGCGCTCATTCTGGCGGTACGCGATCAGCTGGTTGATCACTGGATGGCCTCAACCCGCCGTGCCTACGAGCAGGACCAGAAGCGGGTCTATTATCTGTCGATGGAATTTCTGATCGGCCGTCTGCTCAAAGACACGATCATCAATCTCGGGCTCGAGGCGCCGGTGCGCGAAGCGCTGACGGAGCTTGGCGCCGATTACGACGAGATCCTGCGCTCAGAACCCGACGCAGCCTTGGGCAATGGCGGCCTTGGGCGCCTCGCCGCCTGTTTCCTCGATTCCATGTCGACCCTGGGCATCCCGGCCCATGGCTATGGCATCCGCTATGAGAACGGTCTCTTCCGTCAGTCGGTTCGTGACGGCTGGCAGGCGGAAGAGCCGGAGGACTGGCTGGTCACCGGCCACAATTGGGAATTCGAGCGCCCCGAGGTCGTCTACAACATTCCCTTCGGCGGTGACGTGATCACTACCCAGGAGGGCAAGCCGATCTGGCAGCCGGCCGAGGTCATGCTCGCCGCCGCCTACGACACGCCGATCGCCGGCTGGCGCGGGCGCCACGTCAACACGCTCAGGCTTTGGGCCGGCAAGCCCGCCAAGCGCGTCGATCTCGATCGCTTCAACCGCGGCGAATATCTCTCCGCGATGGAGGCGGCGGTGCGCGCGGAGACGGTCTCGCGCATCCTTTACCCGGACGACACCACCGAGGAGGGCAAAAACCTCCGCCTGCGCCAGGAATTCTTCTTCACCTCCGCATCGCTGCAGGACCTTCTGCGTCGCTACCTGTCCTCGCATGACGACATCACGAAGCTTCCGGAGAAGGTGGCGATCCAGCTCAACGACACGCATCCCGCGATCGCGGTTGCCGAGCTCATGCGCCTTCTCGTCGATGCGCACGGCCTGTCGATGGACGTTGCCTTCCAGATCACCCGCAACACGCTCTCCTACACCAACCACACCTTGATGCCGGAAGCTCTGGAGCGCTGGTCGCTGCAGCTTTTCGGCTCCGTCCTGCCGCGCCACCTCGACATCATTCGCTGGATCGACGAGCAGCATCTGCGAACAGCGGCCGCTGCCAAGCGCACGCTCGATCTGGAACGCGTGCGCATCGTCGACCACAGCAACGGCCACGGCGTGCGGATGGGGCATCTCGCTTTCGTCGGCAGCCACCGCGTCAACGGGGTTTCGGCTCTGCATGCGGATCTGATGAAGCAGACGGTCTTCCACGATCTCGATTCGCTTTATCCGAGCCGTATCCTCGGTGTTACCAACGGTGTCACGCCGCGCCGCTGGCTGCATTCCTGCAACAAGCCGTTGAGCGATCTCCTGATCGAGACCATCGGCGAGGACTGGATCGGCGATCTGGAGGCCATCGAAGCGGTGGCGCCCTATGCGGAGGACGCCGCCTTCCGCGAGCGCTTCAGAGCCGCCAAGCACGAGAACAAATGCCGTCTGGTGGCGGAGATCCAGAGCCGCGTCGGCATCCATGTCTCGCCGGATGCCATGTTCGACGTGCAGATCAAGCGCATGCACGAATACAAGCGCCAGCTTCTCAACATCATGGAGGCGGTGGCGCAGTATTTTGCCATCCGCAACGATCCGGCGGCCGATTGGACGCCGCGCGTCAAGATCTTCGGCGGCAAGGCCGCGCCCGGCTACGAGATGGCGAAGCTGATCATCAAGCTGATCAACGACGTCGCACGGGCCGTCAACAGCGACCCCGTCGTCGGCGACCGCCTGAAGATCGTCTTCCTGCCGAACTACAACGTCTCGACCGCCGAGCGCATCATCCCCGCCGCCGACCTCTCCGAGCAGATCTCGACGGCAGGTATGGAGGCCTCCGGCACCGGCAACATGAAGCTGGCTCTCAATGGGGCCTTGACCATCGGCACGCTCGACGGCGCGAATGTCGAGATCTGCGATCGGGTCGGGCGCGAAAACATCCATATCTTCGGCCTGACGGCGGAGGACGTCGCCAATTATCGCATCTCCGGATACGATTCGCGCGCCGTCATCGAAGGCAACGAGACCCTCAAGACGGTTCTCGATGCGATCGGCTCAGGCGTTTTCTCGCCGGAAGATCCGAACCGCTTCCGGGCCATTGTCGATCGGCTCTCCTATGACGATTATTTCTTCGTCACGGCGGATTTCGCCGCCTATCTCGAGGAGCAGCGCAAGGTCGATCGGGCGTTCATGGACACGGAAGACTGGACGCGGCGTACGATCCTGAACACGGCGCGGGTCGGCTGGTTCTCCGCAGACCGTGCCATTCGCGACTACGCCCGCGAGATCTGGAACGTCGAGACGCCTTCGGCGGACGAGATCAATAAGGGCGGCAAGTAGCCGACGAGATGTGAAAGCCCGGCCGCGATCGGCGCGGCCGAGGCGCATCACATCCTGGTGGAAAGCTCCGCGCCGAGCCGTGCAACGAGCCGCTCCGCCACGGCCTCCTTGCTCATCCGCGGCCATTCTTCGTGGCTCGCGGGCCCGATGAGCTGCACGGCGTTTTCCGTGCCGCCCATGATGCCGGTGGCGGGCGAAACATCGTTGGCGAGAATGAAGTCGCAGCCCTTGCGCTGAAGTTTGCCGCGGGCATGGGCAACGACGTCGTTGGTCTCCGCAGCGAAGCCGACGACGAGGCGCGGACGCCTCTCGTGCCGGGAGAGCGTGGCCAGGATATCCGGGTTTTCCACCAGGGTGAGGGCCGGAGCGCCCGATTGCGTCTTCTTCAGCTTGCGGTTCGCTTCTTCCGCCGTGCGCCAGTCAGCGACGGCCGCGGCAAGAACTGCGATGTCGACGGGAAGTGCGGCTTCGACCGCCGCAAGCATCTCCCGGGCGGTTTCCACGGCCACGAGGTCCACGCCCGCAGGTGCCGGGATTGCGACGGGCCCGGAAACGAGCGTCACATGGGCACCCGCTTTGGCGAAGGCGGCAGCGATGGCGTGCCCCTGCCGCCCGGAAGATCTGTTGGCGAGATAGCGCACCGGATCGATGGGTTCATGCGTCGGGCCTGAGGTGACGAGAACGCGCCGACCGGACAATGCCCCCATGCCTTCCGGCGCTCCGCAGAGGCGCCGTTCGATCTCCGAAAAGATCGCCTGCGGCTCGCTCATCCGGCCTTCGCCGCTCTCGTCTTTTTCCGCCATTTCCCCGGCTTCCGGGCCGATGAAGCCGTATCCGTCACTGTGAAGCTGCGCGACGTTGCGCCGTGTGGCCGGATGCGCCCACATCCTCGGATTCATGGCAGGGGCGAGAAGCACGGGCTTGTCGCTTGCAAGTAGCACCGCGCCTGCGAGATCGTCGGCAAGGCCCGTGGCAAGCCGCGCCAGCCGGTCGGCTGTCGCCGGCGCCACGACGATGAGATCCGCCTGCCGCGACAGGCGGATATGCCCGATATCTTCCTCCGCCTGGCGGTCGAAGAGTTCGCTGAAGACCGGTTCATGGCTCAAGGCGCCGACGGCGAGCGGCGTGACGAATTCCTGCGCTGCCTTGGTCATCACGGTGCTGACCGAGGCCCCCGCCTTCTTCAAGAGGCGGATGAGCTCCAGGCATTTATACGCGGCAATCCCGCCGCCGATGACGAGCAGGATGCGCTTGTCTTTGAGCTTCGTCATGCCTGCCGCTCCGTCGAAAAGGCCGCTCGCCCAGGCCGTCTTAGCGCCACAGAGAGGCGACGGCCATGACGACGAGCGCGAGCCCGCCGAGCCGAACCGCCCAACGCGTCCAGAAAAGCTCGTGCGTACCGGCGTCGGCGAGCCGGTCCACCGTCTGATCGTCGAGCTTGATGCCGCCGGCGGAGAACGCCGCGAGACGGTCGACGGCCGATTCCACGCGTGTCAGCGTGTCCGGCAGATGCTCGACGAACTTGCCGATCTCGCGCAAGGAATCCGCCGCTTCCTCAAGACGCCCGACGGGCCCGAGATGGCGAGAGATCCATTCCGTGACGACGGGATCGGCCGCTGCCCACATGTCGAAATCCGGATCGAGACGCCGGGCGACGCCTTCCACCACGACCATGGTCTTCTGCAGGAGGATCAGCTCCGGCCGCGTCTGCATGTTGAAGAGCGCCGTCACCTCGAAGAGGAGACCGAGAAGCCGCGCCATAGAGATTTCACTCGCGCGCTGGCCGTGGATCGGTTCGCCGATCGCTCTGAGCGCCTGCGCAAAATCTTCCGCCGAATGGATCGGCGGCACATAGCCGATCTCGATATGCAGCTTCGCGATCTTGAGATAATCGCGCTTGATGAAGCCGTAGAGGACCTCGGCGAGGAAGCGCCGCTCCTTTGGCCCGATGCGCCCCATAATTCCGAGATCGACGGCGACGAGACGTCCTTCCCGGTCCACGAAGAGATTGCCCTCGTGCATGTCGGCGTGAAAGAACCCGTCGCGCAGGGCATGGCGCAGGAACGACTGAACGACGATGCGGGCGAGGTTCTGGCGATCGATTCCAGCCTCGATGATGCCCGCCGTATTCCGGAGCTTGATGCCGTCGATCCATTCCATCGTCAGGACGTCGCGGCCGGTATGGGCCCAATCGACGGCCGGTACGCGGAATTCCGTTTCCCCGATGATGTTTTCCGACAGCTCCGAATAGGCCGCAGCCTCGAGCCTGAGATCCATTTCCAGAAGCACGGTGCGCTCGAGCGATTGCACGACGGCGACCGGCTTCAGCCGTTTGCCTTCCGCCGACAGTCGCTCCAGGAAGCGTGCCCCCGCATAAAACGTCTCCAGATCGCGCTGGAAGCCGCCCCGCACATGCGGGCGCAGCACCTTGACGGCGACCTCCCGCTCTTCGCCGTCGACGAAGCGTGTGGCGTGGTGGACCTGGGCGATGGAGGCGGCCGCCACGGGCTCTGAGAAGGAGGTGAAAATCGCCTCCACTTTGCGGCCGAGATTGATCTCGATGATCGCCTTTGCCTCTTCCGTCGGGAAGGGAGGCATCTCATCCTTGAGGCCCGACAGGGCTTCGGCGGCATCGTTGCCGACGATATCCGGCCGCGTCGCCAGGAACTGTCCAAGCTTCACATAAGAGGGACCGAGCCGGTGAAGCCGGGCCGAAAGGCGCCGGCCGCGTTCGGTATCCGAGAGCCCGCGTGGCTCGAAAAGCCGCGCGAAACGTACAAAACGGGCCGCGACCGGCGGCACCTCGTCGACATCGACGAAGCCGAGCGCGCCGGCGCGGACGATATGAAAGCCCGCCTGTGTGAGGCGGATGAGATTGAGCACGCTGTGCGACCTTAGAACTTTATCGCGTTAGAGCTTCCAGCCCGAATGCAGGGCGACGACGCCGGTTGTATAGTCACGATAGCTGACGCGCTCAAAGCCGGCGTCGGAGATCATGCCGGCGAAGCGCTCCTTGTTCGGGAAGACGCGGATCGATTCCACCAGATATTGGTAGGATTCGCGGTCGCCGGTGACGACCTGCCCGATCATCGGAATGACGCGGAAGGAATAGGCCTCGTAGAGTTGAGCGATCACCGGCGTGGAAACCGGCGTGAACTCCAGACAGAGAAAGCGCCCGCCCGGTTTCAGGACGCGGTAGGCCTCCGACAGCGCCTTGTCGAGGCGCGGCACGTTGCGGATGCCGAAGGCGATCGTATAGGCGTCGAAGCTCTTGTCCTCGAAGGGCAGTTCCTCGGCGTTCGCTTCCGCATAAGAAAGGTTGGTGTAGCCGTGCTTCTCGGCCCGCTCGCGGCAGACTTCCAGCATCGAGCCGTTGATGTCGGCAACCGTGATCTCGGCGTGACCGCGGGAGCGGTCGGAGATGCGAAAGGCGATGTCGCCGGTGCCGCCCGCCATGTCGAGCACCCGGTAGGGCCGTCCCGAATGGGGCGGCGCGAGCCAGGAGACCATGGCGTTCTTCCAAAGCCGATGCAGACCGCCCGACATCAGGTCGTTCATGATGTCATAGCGCCGGGCGACCGAATGGAAGACGTCGTCGACACGCCCCTGCTTTTCCTCCATCGGCACCTCTTGGTAGCCGAACTGGGTCTTTTCACTCATAGCTGATCCTCTGGACAAATCCGGAGGCGCCGGTGTTGCGGCGCGGTTGTCGCGGACCATAACGAAAGCGTTGGCGACACGCCATGCGGCGTGACGCGGAAAGATGAAGGATAAGTGGCGATGCCGGAATTGCCGGAGGTGGAAACGATCAGGCGCGGACTGGCGCCGGTCCTGGAGGGTCGCTCGATCGAGAAAGTCGAGTTGCGGCGTCCGGATCTGCGGTTTCCTCTCCCGCCGGGCTTCGCCGCCGCTCTCGAAGGCCGCCGCATCGACCATGTCGGCCGCCGCGCGAAATATCTCCTGGTGGAAACCGACATCGAGGCCGGTGGCCCGATTCTCATCATGCATCTCGGCATGACCGGGTCCTTCCGTTTTGAGGGATCCCTCAATCTGACGCCGGCCGAAGGGCGCTATTTCGACAACAAAAAGAAGACCATCCATGATCACGTCGTGTTCCATTTGGATGGAGGTCTCGACCTCGTCTTCAACGACGCCCGCCGCTTCGGCTTCATGGCCCTCGGCGAAGCGGGCCATCTTGAGGAGCATCCGCTTTTCGCCCATCTCGGCCTGGAACCGACCGGCAACGCTCTCTCCGCCGCGCTGCTCGCGACGAAATTCGCCGGCCGCAAGGCGCCCTTGAAAGCGGTGTTGATGGATCAGCGCGTCATCGCCGGGCTCGGCAACATCTATGTCTGCGAAGCGCTTTGGCGTGCGCGGCTTTCACCCCGGCGCGCGACCGGAACCTTGGTCCGCCGTGATGGGGAGCCGAGCTCGCGTCTGACACGGCTGGTGGAGGCGGTGCGCGCCGTCATCGCCGATGCGGTCGCCGCGGGCGGCTCCTCTTTGCGCGATTACGTCCAGGCCGACGGCTCCGTCGGCCGCTTCCAGGAGAGCTTTGCCGTCTATGACCGGGAAGATTTCCCGTGCCCGCGGCCGACCTGTTCGGGTGTGGTTTCCCGTATCGTGCAGTCGGGCCGGTCGACGTTCTATTGTCCTGTCTGTCAGAGGTAAGGCCAAGGTTGCCTTGCCGGTTTTGTGCAACCGCTTTACGGCTATCGCCAGGGAACGTCAGTCAGGAGGGGGCATGGCCTACGATTATATCCTGGTGGAGCGGCGCGGACGCGCCGGGCTCATCACCTTGAACCGCCCGAATGCGCTCAATGCTTTGTCGGCCGGTCTCGTCGCTGAACTCAATTCAGCACTCGACGAATTCGAGGCCGACGACAAGATCGGTGCGATCGTCATCACCGGCTCGGAGAAAGCCTTCGCCGCGGGTGCCGACATAAATGAAATGAGGGAGCTCGATTTCGTCACCGCCTATCGTGACGATTTCATCTCCGAATGGGACAAGGTCGGCCAGCGACGAAAGCCGTTGGTCGCGGCCGTGGCCGGCTATGCGCTCGGCGGTGGCTGCGAGCTCGCGATGATGTGCGATTTCATCATCGCGGCGGAAACGGCGAAGTTCGGTCAGCCCGAAATCAGCCTCGGTGTCATTCCGGGCTCCGGCGGAACCCAGCGCCTCACCCGCTTCGTCGGCAAGGCGAAAGCAATGGATATGTGCCTGACCGGGCGTCTCATGGAGGCTGACGAAGCGGAGCGCGCCGGCCTCGTCTCCCGTGTCGTGCCCGTCGGGGACGTTTTGGAAGAAGCGGTGAAGGCCGCTCAGAAGATTGCGTCCTTCTCTCTTCCCGCCGTCATGATGGCGAAGGAAAGCGTCAATCGCGCCTATGAGACGACGATGGCGGAAGGCATTCGTTTCGAACGTCGGATCTTTCAGGCCCTTTTTGCGACCGAAGACCAGAAAGAGGGCATGCTCGCCTTCACAGAAAAGCGCTCGCCGCAATTCAACAACCGCTGAGCATCCCGCCGGACCGTCCTGGCGCCGTTATGCGCGCCGGGACAGGGCAGGAATCTCTCAGGCGGCCTCTTCTCGTCAGTGAAGTCTCGGCTGCCGCGATTTCGCGGGTGATCATGCCCGACTTGGTATTTCGGTGAGTTGAAAAGAAGTCCTATTTGCGGGCAGCATTGCGGAAGGTCACCGACCCTTACCCATTCTGCCTTCCGGAGCCTCCATGGCCACTGATTCTCGTATTGCCATCCGTCGCGCGCCCTATGAAGACGAGGAGGCGGTGGTCAGAAGCCGTCTCGCCGCGATAAATCTCGACGAAGCGGCACGCAAGCGCGCCGGCGCCAAGGCTGCGGGGATGGTGTCGGCCCTGCGGGCCGATCCGGCGCCGCATCTGATGGAGCGCTTTCTCTCCGAATATGGTCTCTCCACCGACGAAGGCGTGGCGCTGATGTGCCTCGCCGAGGCTTATCTCCGTGTGCCGGATGCGCATACGCTCGATGCGCTCATCCGCGACAAGATCGGCGGTGCCGATTGGGGCAGCCATCGCGGGCAAAGTGAATCGCTTTTGTTGAATGCCTCGTCCTGGGGCCTGATGCTGACCGGCCGCCTTTACGGATCGGAAGGGCAGGACGAGCAGACCGAGGCGCATCTCATCCATACGATGCGTCGCATGGTGCAGCGCGTCGGCGAGCCCGTCGTGCGCGCCGCCGTTGCACAGTCGATGAAGGTGTTGGGCGCGCAATTCGTGCTTGGGCGCAACATCGAGGAGGCCCTGCGCCGCGCCGAGCCGATGCGCGCCAAAGGCTATCGCTATTCCTACGATATGCTGGGCGAGGCGGCGCGAACGCGCGAAGACGCCGAGGCCTATTTTCGCTCCTATTCGAACGCGATCAGCGCCATCGGCAAGGCCGCCAAGGCCGAGCGTGTCACGGACAATCCGTCGATCTCGGTGAAACTCTCGGCGCTCCATCCGCGCTATGAGACGGTGCAGAAGGAGCGGGTTCTGGCCGAGCTGGTACCGACGCTCGTCCAGCTGATGCGCCAGGCGAAGGCCGCCGGCATCGGTCTCACCGTCGATGCGGAAGAGGCCGACCGTCTCGATCTCTCGCTACAGGTGATGGAACGGGCGCTGTCTGAGGCCGAATTCGCCGATTGGGATGGCTTTGGTTTCGTCGTCCAGGCGTTCTCGAAAGCCTCTCTGCCGGTCCTTCATTGGATCGTGGATCTGGCGGAACGTCTCGACCGTCGCTTTGCCGTGCGCCTCGTCAAAGGGGCCTATTGGGATTACGAGATCAAACAGGCGCAGATCCTCGGTCTTGCCGCCTATCCGGTTTTCACCCGCAAGCCATCGACCGATGTCTCCTATCTCGCCGGCGCGAGCTTCCTGCTCGCGCACTGTGACCGTATTTTCCCCCAGTTCGCCACGCACAATGCCCATACCGCCTGCGCCATTCTGGAAATCGCGCCGCCCGACGCGCGCTTTGAATTCCAGCGTCTGCACGGCATGGGCGAGGCGCTGCACGAACGCCTGAGGAAAGAGACGGGCCGTCCCTGCCGCATCTATGCGCCCGTTGGCATCCACAAGGATCTGCTTGCCTATCTCGTCCGCCGGTTGCTCGAAAACGGCGCCAATTCCTCCTTCGTCCATCAGCTTCTCGATGAGGACGTGCCGGCGGAAAAGCTGGTCGAAGACCCGATCTCGCTGGTCGAGCAGGCAAAGCCGGTCGCCCATCCGCTGATCCCGCTGCCGCCCGACATCTATGAGCCGGAGCGCAGGAACTCCAAAGGCTGGAATCTCAACAATCCGCTCGATCTGGAGGCGCTGTCCGAAGCCATGAGGCCTTTCGAGGCGGCGGAATGGCGTGCAGCTCCCGTGATCGGTGGCGAGGAAAGCGGCGGCAGCGCGCGAGATGTCTTCAACCCGGCGCACCCGGCCGAAAAGGTCGGCATCGTCGTTGATGCGGATGCGGAAACGGCCAGACACGCCCTTGGCGTCGCTGCCGATGCGGTCGCGGCCTGGCAGGGGATCGGGGCGAATGCGCGCGCCGAGATTTTGGAGCGCGCCGCGACGCTTTATGAGGAGAACGCGGCCGAACTCATCGCCCTTGCCACCCGCGAAGCCGGTAAGACGCGCCTCGACGGTGTGTTGGAAGTGCGCGAAGCCGCAGATTTCCTGCGCTATTACGCAAATGAGGCGCGCCGGCTCTTCTCCGAAGGCGATGCAAAGCGGCACGGCCGCGGGGTTTTCGTCTGCATCTCGCCGTGGAATTTCCCTCTGGCGATTTTCACCGGTCAGCTTTCGGCCGCGCTTGTGGCCGGCAACGCCGTCGTCGCGAAACCCGCCGAGCAATCGCCTCTGACGGCGGCAAAGGCCGTGGCGCTTCTGCACGAGGCGGGCGTGCCGAAAGGCGTGCTCAATCTCGTGCCGGGAGAGGGCGCCGTGGTGGGAGCCGCGCTCACCTCCGATCCGAGGGTCGGGGGCGTCTGCTTCACCGGCTCGACGGATACGGCGATCTTGATCGACCGGGCTTTGGCGAAAGCGGGTCCCGTGCGGGCACCGCTCGTCGCGGAGACCGGCGGCCTCAATGCGATGATCGTCGATTCGACTGCGCTCCCGGAGCATGCGGTCCGCGATATCGTGCAATCGGCCTTCCAATCGGCCGGACAGCGCTGTTCGGCGCTTCGCGCTCTCTTCGTGCAGGAGGACGTCGCGCCGACGCTCTTGAAGATGCTGAAGGGGGCGACCGAAGAGCTCGTCATTGGCGATCCGTGGGATCCCGCGACCGATGTCGGCCCTGTGATCGATGAAGAAGCCCGGCAGACGATCGAAACCCATGTGGCAAAGCTCACAAGCGAAGGCCGGCTCCTCTTCACCCACGAGAAAATGCCGGGTGAGGGCAATTTCGTTGCGCCCGTTGCGCTTCGCCTCGATCGTTTCGACGAGCTCGAGCGCGAGATCTTCGGGCCGGTCCTGCACGTCATCACCTTCAAGGCGAAGGAGATCGACGCGGTCGTGGCGGCCATCAACGCGTCGGGCTACGGTCTGACGCTCGGCATCCATTCGCGTATCGACCAGCGTGTGGAGCGCATTTGCGACCATGCCCATGTCGGCAACATCTATGTGAACCGCAATCAGATCGGTGCGGTCGTCGGCGTGCAGCCCTTCGGTGGCGAAGGGCTATCCGGTACCGGTCCGAAGGCCGGTGGCCCGCATTATCTTGCCCGCTTCACACAGCCGGTCGAGGTGACCGCCGCTCCGCTTCAGGGCGACGATGAGCGGCCGCAGGTCGCCACCCTGGCCCCCGCCGATCTCGCGACCCTGCCGGATATGAGCGAATGGGAGGCCAACTCCGCCCGGATCATGGTCCTGGCGAGCGCCGCCGGTGAATTGCCGGAACCTGCCCGACACGTTGCGCATGAGGTGATTGAGGCGGCGCGGCCCGAGATTGCCGGCGTCGTGGCGTTGCCGGGCCCGACGGGTGAGGCCAATCGCCTGTCGCTGCATGGCCGTGGGCTGGCGCTTTGTCTGGGCGCCCCCCAGCGCGATGAAAACCCGGCAGATGAGGATGGAGCACGGCCGGGCGCGCTTCTGGCGCAGGTCGTGACGGCCCTGGCCGCTGGCAATCGCGCCGTCGTGCCGGCCGGCATCGTCGATGCCGCCGTGGTGGCCTTCAAGACGGCTCTGGAACGTGTCGGCGCCCCGGCGGGTCTCGTCGTCGTGGTGGAGGGCGAGGCCGTGGCGCTTGCTGCTGGCCTTCAAGGGCTCGGCCTCGTCGCGTATGAGGGCGGCGGGACGCAGGCGAGAACGTTGCGCATCGCCCTTGCCGAACGCCAGGGCGCGCGGCTGCCGCTTCTGTCTCTCGCGGACGGCGTGGCGGCTTTCGCCACCGAGCGCGTCGTGTCGATCGACACCACCGCTTCGGGCGGAAATGCGACGCTTCTGACGCTCGCCGGCAGTTGAGGAGAGTTGCAGGCAAAACGCTTGCAACTCTCCACCGACTCCCTCGTTAGCCTAGAGAACAGGCTGGACCTCGCTCCGGCCTGACCTAGCTCGAATTGTATCGCCGGCGGCCTTCCGTCGGTGGCGCCCTATTGGAAACGTCCAAGCCGACAGGATCATGGAACAGGCTCTCAAACCCGCCGATCGCCTGCTGCACGCCCTCGCCGACAACCGCATCGCCATCGAGGCGGTGACGCCCGAGATCGACGGCGGCCGCTTTCCCGCCAAAGCCGCCATCGGGGAAGTCGTGGTCGTGGAGGCAGATATCTTTTCCGATGGCCACGACCTCATCGACGCAGCGCTTCTGACGCGCCGAAAGGGTGACAAGACGTGGTCTGAAACGCCGATGCGCCTCTATGAGAACGATCGCTGGCGCGCCTCCTTCGTACCCGTCGAGAACACGACCTACGAATATACCGTGATTGCCTGGCGCGATCTCTTTCGCAGCTGGCGTTCCGACGTCTCAAAAAAGAAGAATGCCGGTCAGGATGTGACCTCCGAACTCAAGGAGGGGCTGCATATTCTGAAGAAGGCGCTGTCTGAAAGCGACCGGCTCGATCCCGAAAGGCGGGCAAGGCTGCAGCGCGTCACCGAAGATATCGCCCGCCTTGCCGATCCGGCGCAGCAGTTTTCCGTACTCATGGGCGAGGATCTTCTTGGCCTGATGACGGCCGGCGGACCGCGAAGCAACCTCTCGTATTACCTGCGGCTCCTCGATCTCTTCGTCGACCGCAAGCGCGCCGCCTTCTCAAGCTGGTACGAGTTGATGCCGCGCTCCCAGTCGGGGGATCCTGCCCGCCATGGCACCTTCGACGATGTCATCGCGCAGCTTCCGTACGTGCGCGATCTCGGCTTCGATGTGCTTTATTTCCCGCCGATCCATCCGATCGGCAAGACGAACCGCAAGGGGCGCAACAATTCGCTGACGGCGCGTGCCGACGATCCCGGCAGTCCCTATGCCATCGGCTCGGAGGAGGGCGGTCACAAGGCCATCCATCCCGAGCTCGGCACGTTTGAGGATTTCCACCGTCTGGTGAAGGCGGCGGCGGAGCACGGGCTGGAGATCGCGCTCGATTTCGCCATCCAGTGTTCGCCCGACCATCCCTGGATCAAGGAGCATCCGGAATGGTTTGATTGGCGTCCCGACGGCACCATCAGGTTTGCCGAAAACCCGCCGAAGAAATACGAGGACATCGTCAACGTCCATTTCTACCGCGATGCCATCCCGGGGCTCTGGCACGAATTACGCGATACCGTGCTGTTCTGGGTCGAGCATGGCGTCAAAATCTTCCGTGTCGACAATCCGCACACCAAGCCCCTGCCATTCTGGGAGTGGATGATCGCCGAAGTGCGCCGACGCCACCCCGACACGATCTTCCTGGCGGAAGCCTTCACGCGACCGAAGATGATGAAACGTCTCGCCAAGGTCGGGTTCACCCAATCGTATTCTTATTTCACCTGGCGCAACAACAAGGCCGAGCTGACGGAATACCTGACGGAGCTCACCACCGAGGAATGCCGCCATTACATGCGGGTGAACTTCTTCACCAATACGCCGGACATCAACCCGTTCTATCTTCAGAACAGCGGGCGCGCCGGCTTCCAGGTGCGTCTCTTCCTGGCGGCGACGCTTGCCACGAATTACGGCATCTACTCAGGCTATGAGCTTTGCGAGGCCGCGGCGATGCCTGGGAAGGAAGAGTATCTCGATTCGGAGAAATACGAGATCCGTGCCTGGGATTGGGACAGGCCTGGTCATATCAAGGACGACGTGCGCCGCCTCAATGCCTGGCGCAGGGCTCATCCGGCTCTGCAGCAATTCACCAATCTGTCGTTCTACAACGCGTACAACGACAACATTCTCTACTACGGCAAATACACCGACGATCTGTCGAGCTTCCTGCTGTTTGCCGTCAATCTCGATCCCTTGAACGCGCAGGGCGCGCATTTCGAGGTGCCGCTTTGGGAGTTTGGGCTGTCTGACGATGCGCCGATCATGGCCGAGGATCTGGTCCTCGACCGGCGCTTCACCTGGCAGGGCAAGATGCAACATGTCTGGCTCAACCCGTCCGAGCGCACCTATGCGGCCTGGCGCCTGATTTCGCCTCAAGAGCGGCTCACGTGAACGCAGGTCCGACAGAAAACATGCAAAAATCCAATCGTTCCGAGCGCCCCCATCATCGCATCGACGGAGTGATCGATCGCTCCGACACCGAATGGTACAAGGACGCGATCGTCTATCAGCTGCACGTCAAAGCGTTCCTCGATTCGAACGGGGATGGCGTGGGTGACTTTGGCGGTCTTCTCGAACGCCTCGATTACATCGAGAGCTTGGGCGTCACCGCGATCTGGCTCCTGCCGTTCTATCCCTCGCCCCTCCGCGACGACGGCTACGACATCGCGGACTACCGCGCGATCAATCCGTCTTACGGCACGATGCGCGATTTCCGCCGCTTCGTGTCGGAGGCCCATCAGCGCGGCATTCGGGTGATCACCGAGCTCGTCATCAACCACACCTCCGACCAGCATCCCTGGTTCCAGCGGGCGCGCAACGCAAAGCCCGGATCGGCGGCGCGCAATTACTACGTCTGGAGTGACACCGATCAGAAATACCAGGGCACGCGGATCATCTTCCTCGACACGGAGACCTCGAACTGGACCTGGGATCCCGTCGCGGAAGGATTCTTCTGGCATCGCTTCTATTCCCACCAGCCGGATCTCAACTTCGACAATCCGCGGGTGATGAAGGAAGTGCTGTCGGTGATGCGCTTCTGGCTCGATATGGGGGTCGACGGGCTCCGGCTCGATGCCATTCCCTATCTCGTGGAGCGCGACGGCACCAACAACGAGAACCTGCCGGAGACGCATGTCGTCCTGAAACAGATCCGCAGCGATCTCGACGAGAATTACTCCGACCGGATGCTGCTCGCCGAAGCCAATCAATGGCCGGAGGATACGCGTCCCTATTTCGGCGAGGGCGACGAATGCCACATGGCGTTCCACTTCCCCTTGATGCCGCGCATGTACATGGCGCTGGCGCAGGAGGACCGCCATCCGATCACCGATATCATCCGTCAGACGCCGGAAATTCCGGATCCCTGCCAATGGGCGATTTTCCTGCGCAACCACGACGAGCTGACGCTCGAAATGGTCACGGATACGGAGCGCGACTATCTGTGGCGCACCTATGCGTCTGATCAGAAGGCGCGCATCAATCTCGGCATCCGCCGCCGTCTGGCGCCGCTCATGCAGAACGATCGCCGCAAGATCGAGTTGATGAATGCGCTCTTGTTGTCGATGCCGGGCACGCCCGTTCTCTATTACGGCGACGAGATCGGCATGGGCGACAATTACTTTCTGGGCGATCGCGACGGCGTGCGCACCCCCATGCAATGGTCGGGCGACCGCAATGGCGGTTTTTCGCGCGCCAATCCGCAGCAGCTTTATCTGCCGCCGGTGCAGGACCCGATCCACGGCTATGAAGCGATCAATGTCGAGGCGCAGCAATCCGACCCGTCATCGCTTCTGAACTGGATGCGGCGCATGGTGACCGTGCGCAAGCAGCACAAGGTCTTCGGCCGTGGCGAGATGACCTTCCTCTATCCGGGGAACCGGAAGATCCTCGCCTATATCCGCAGTTACGAAGACGAAGACATTCTCTGCGTCGCCAATCTTTCCCGCTCCGCCCAGGCCGTCGAGCTCGATCTGTCGCGCTTCCGTCACCGGGTTCCGGTAGAGCTTTCCGGCCATTCCGCTTTTCCGGCGATCGGTGAATTGCCCTACATGCTGACGCTGCCCGGTTACGGTTTCTTCTGGTTTCTTCTCACCGAGGAGACGGACGTGCCGCAATGGCACACGCCCGCACCCGACGTCATGCCCGAATTCATCACCGTCACTACACGCGCCGATTTGAGCGCCGCGCTCTCCGGCCGCGACGGCCGCCAGCTCGAAGCCCAGGCGCTGCCTGAGTTCCTGCAGCGCCAGCGCTGGTTCGCCGGCAAGGGCGGCACCATCGACGGGGTTTCGCTGTCGCCTCTGACGAGCGTGGCGGAGGGGCGCACCGTCATTGCGACCGTCGACGTGACGCTTCGCAACGAGGAGACGCAGCGTTACTTCCTGCCGCTCTCCGCGCTGTGGGGCGAAGAGAACCTGCATTTTGGCGCACCCAAGCTCTCCTACACGCTGGCCAAGATCAGACGGGGTCCGCGCGTGGGCGCACTTGTCGATGCGGCCTTTGACGAGGATTTCGCGAGAGCTCTGTTGAGGGCGATGGCGGCCGGGGAGCCGGTTGCCGCCAGCGACGGCGAGCTCGTCTTTGCCGGTCAGGCCGATCTCGCAGAAGCCGCCGAGGAGACGGATGTCCGGCCGCTTGGCGTCGAGCAGTCGAACGTCTCCGTCATTATCGGCGACCGCGCGCTCCTGAAGGTCTATCGCCGGCTGCGCGAGGGCGATCAGCCCGAGGTCGAGGTCGCGCGTTTCCTCACCGATGTCGCCGGCTTCGACAACACGCCGCAGCTCCTTGGAACGGTCGAATACCGTCCGAACGACGGTGAGCCGACGGCGCTTGCCGCGGTCTTCTCCTTTGTGCGCAATCAGGGCGACGGCTGGGCCGTTCTCGTCGATGCGCTCGACCGCGATCTGGAGGCGACGGCGCTCAACGCCGTGGCCGCCGCGGAGCCCGCCCCGGCGGCAGCCCCGATTCCCTTCGGGCATCCGCTCGACCTGCCCATGAATATGGGGCTGCGCACGGCAGAAATGCATGTGGCGCTTGCCGCCGAAACTGATCTGCCGGCTTTCAAGGTAGAGCCCTTGGAGCAGGAAGATGTGGGCGCGATGGCCGTCGATGTCGCAAGCCTCGCCGATCAGGCGATCGAGCGGCTCGAGGCGATGGCGGCGACGCTGCCTGCCGAAACGCGCGAGATGGCGGCCGATCTCGCCGAACGGCGCGGAGCGCTTCAGGCCGAGCTGGAAGACCTGGCGTCAAGCCCCCCGTCGGGTGGCAAGTCGCGCATCCACGGCGATTATCATCTGGGCCAGGTCCTCGTTTCCCAGGCCGATATCGTCATCATCGACTTCGAAGGCGAGCCGCAACGCTCGCTCGCGGAACGGCGCGCGAAGTCCTCGCCCCTGCGGGACGTCGCCGGCATGCTGCGCTCCTTCGACTATGCCGCAGCCGCAGCCGAACGCCAGTTTCTGGCACGGCATATGGAAGTGCCCGAGGCGATCCGCGAACGCGCCCAGCAATGGCGCGACAAGGCTGTTGCTGATTTCCGTGCGAGCTACTTCGCCCGGATGGAAGGCGTGCCGACACTTCCGAACGACGAGGCGGCGGCAGAGCGCCTCTTGCGGCTCTTCCTCCTACAGAAGGGCTTTTATGAGATCCTCTATGAGGCGGCAAATCGCCCTGATTGGATCGACATTCCGCTGCGCGGCGTTCTTAACCTGATCACCACTGAGGCAAAGCTATGAACACCTGGCGCAAAGAGATCCTGATCTCCTTTCCGGAGATCGACCGTTCTGCGATCGCTGCGCTGATCGAAGGGCGCCATGGAGACCCGTTTTCGCTTCTCGGTCCGCACCGGGCCTCTGCCGGCCTGAGCATCCGCACGTTTCATCCCGGCGCCGAGAGGGCGGAAATCCTCAGCATGGGAGGCGATGAGGTTTTGGCCCCGATGGAGCGCCTCGAGGCGGGCTTCTTTGCGGCCCTGCTCGAGGGACAGGATCCGAGCCTTCCTTACCGCATCCGCTTCTATGCCGGCGATCAATCCTGGACCGTCGACGACCCCTATCGGTTTCCGCCGATCCTCGGCGAGCTTGATCTGCACCTCTTTTCGGAGGGGAATCATCGCCGCCTCTACGAGAAGATGGGCGCGCATCCGGCCACGATCGACGGCGTTCAGGGCACGACCTTTGCGGTATGGGCTCCGAATGCGCAGCGTGTGTCCGTCGTCGGCAGCTTCAACGAATGGGACGGGCGCCGCCACGTCATGCGCAAGCGCGTCGAAAGCGGCGTCTGGGAAATCTTCCTTCCGGGTATCGGGCCGGGCGAATACTATAAGTACGAAATCCTCTCGCACGAAGGGCGGCTCCTGCCGCTGAAATCCGATCCCTTCGCCTTCTCTCAGGAAGTGCCCCCCTCGACAGCGTCCCGTGTCACAGGTCTTCCCGATCGCCAATGGCACGACGAGCACTGGATGCAGACCCGGCGCGCGCGCAACGATCGCGCCCAGCCGATCTCGATTTACGAGGTGCATCTCGGCTCGTGGCGCCGCGGCGACGGCAACACCTATCTCGATTACGATGAGCTTGCCGATCAGCTCATCCCCTATGTGAAGGATATGGGCTTCACGCATATCGAGCTTTTGCCTGTTTCCGAACATCCCTTCTCCGGCTCCTGGGGCTATCAGCCGATCGGGCTCTATGCCCCGACCTCGCGCTTCGGCTCGCCGGAGGCGTTCGGCCGCTTCGTGGAGCGTTGCCACGCAGAAGGCATCGGCCTCATCATCGACTGGGTGCCGGCGCATTTCCCGACGGACGAGCACGGACTCGCCCGTTTCGACGGCACCGCACTTTACGAGCATGCCGATCCGCGCCAGGGTTTTCATCGCGACTGGAACACACTCATCTACAATTTCGGTCGGCGGGAGGTGCGCAACTTCCTGGAGGCGAACGCTCTTTACTGGATGGATGAGTTCCACATCGACGGGCTGCGCGTCGATGCCGTGGCCTCCATGCTCTACCTCGATTACAGCCGCGAGCCGGGCGACTGGGTTCCCAATGTCCATGGCGGCCGCGAGAATCTCGAAGCCATCTCGTTCCTGCGCGACACCAACACCAATGTCTTCGGGGGCTTCGAGGGTGCGACGACGTTTGCCGAGGAATCGACCGCCTGGCCGGGTGTGTCGCGGCCCGTCGAAACGGGCGGCCTCGGCTTCGGCTACAAGTGGAACATGGGCTGGATGCACGACACGCTCGCCTACATCCACAACGACCCGGTGCATCGCCGTTACCATCACCATGAGATGACGTTCGGCCTGCTTTATGCGTTCTCGGAGAACTTCGTTCTGCCGATCAGCCACGATGAAGTGGTGCACGGCAAGGGCTCGCTCCTCGGCAAAATGCCGGGCGATGAATGGCAGCGCTTCGCCAACCTCAGAGCCTATTTCGGCTTCATGTGGACGCATCCCGGCAAGAAGCTGATTTTCATGGGCTGCGAGTTCGCTCAGGAGCGAGAGTGGAACCACGATCAGTCGCTCGACTGGCATCTCCTCGGCGGCGAGGGGCATGCGGGCATGCAGCGGCTCGTGCGCGACCTCAACCATCTTTATCGCGATCTGCCCGCACTCCATCAGCGCGATTGCGAGCCTGCCGGTTTCCAATGGATCGACGCCTCCGATGCCGATCAGAGCGTCTTTTCCTATCTGCGTCGCGGCGAGCGCGGCGAGGATGTCGTTGCCGTCATCTGCAATTTCACGCCGGTCGTACGGCACGGCTACCGGGTCGGCCTGCCCTTCCAGGGACGTTGGGAGGAATGCCTCAACACCGATGCGGGTGTCTATGGCGGCTCCAATGTCGGCAATGACGGCGAAGTGCGCGCCGAGGATGTCGGGTGGCATGGCCAGCCGGCGTCGGCCGCTCTCACCCTGCCGCCGCTCGGCGTGATCGTCTTGAGATACCAGCCCTGAAACCTATTTCGACTTTCTTTTTAGAAGGATCAATGCATGTCGCGGCTTCGCGTGAGGCCCGGTACGCCCCATCCATTGGGGGCGACCTGGGACGGCTCTGGCGTCAATTTTGCCCTCTTTTCGGCGCATGCCGAAAAGGTCGAGCTGTGCCTGTTTGACCGGCAAGGACGACGCGAGCTCGAACGTATCCCTCTGCCGGAACACACGCATGAGGTCTGGCACGGCTATTTTCCGGACCTGCGTCCGGGTCAGCTTTACGGCTATCGCGTCTACGGTCCCTACGAGCCCAAGGCCGGCCACCGGTTCAATCCGCACAAGCTTCTGATCGATCCTTATGCCAAGGCGCTCTACGGCGAGTTGCGCTGGCACGAGGCCTGTTTCGGCTATCGTGTGTCCTCGTCGCGGGAGGATCTTTCCTTCGATCGGCGTGATTCGGCGCGCTCGATGCCGAAATGCGTGGTCATCGACCCGGCTGTGACCTGGGGCGCGGACGTGGCGCCGAAGACACCCTGGTCCGACACCATCATCTATGAAGCCCATGTCGGTGGCTTGACGGCGCTGCATCCGGAAATCCCGGGACCGGTGCGCGGCACGTTCGGCGCTCTCACTGATCCGGATGTCATCGACCATCTGGTCAAGCTCGGCGTCACCGCCATCGAGCTCATGCCGGTTCAGGCCTTCTTCGATGACGAATTCCTGGTGCGCAAAGGCCTGTCGAACTATTGGGGCTATAACACTGCGGCCTTCTTCGCCCCGGCACCCCGCTTCATCTCGCCGGGCGCCAGCATCCATGAATTCAAGACCATGGTGCGCAAGCTGCACGAGGCGAATATCGAGGTGATCCTCGATGTGGTCTATAACCACACAGCCGAAGGTAACCGGCTCGGCCCGACCTTGTCGTTCCGCGGCATCGACAATTCGAGCTATTACATTCTGGGCGACGATCCTCGCTATTATTTCGACACGACCGGCACCGGCAACACGCTCAATCTGCGCCATCCGCGTGTTCTGCAGATGGTCACGGATTCGCTGCGCTATTGGGTCGAGGAATGCCATGTCGATGGCTTCCGCTTCGATCTCGCGACGGCGCTCGGGCGCGACCGCGACACCTTCCACAACGATGCGGCCTTCTTCGATGCCATCCGCCAGGATCCGGTCCTGTCGCGCACCAAGCTGATCGCAGAGCCCTGGGATATCGGGCCGGGCGGCTATCAGCTCGGCAATTTTCCTCCAGGCTGGACGGAATGGAACGGCGCCTACCGCGATGTGGTGCGGTCCTTCTGGAAGGGCGACGACGGCATGCTGCCCGATCTCGCACGCAGCCTTCTCGGCTTTGCCGACCTCTTCGAACATCGTGGCCGCAAGCCGTGGGCGAGCATCAACCTCATCACCGCGCATGACGGTTTCACGCTGAACGACCTCGTCTCCTACAACGACAAGCACAACGAGGAGAACGGCGAGGACAGCCGCGACGGGCACGACGACAATCGCAGCTGGAATTGCGGCGTCGAAGGTCCGACGGATGATCCCGCCGTCCTGCAGCTGCGCGATCAGCAGCGGCGCAACTTCCTTCTGACGCTTCTTTTGTCCCAGGGAACGCCGATGATCGTCATGGGCGACGAGCAGGGGCGTACGCAGAACGGCAACAACAACGCCTATTGCCAGGACAATGAAACGAGCTGGATGAAATGGGCCGACCTGCCCGAACGCGATCTTGCCTTGCGGGATTTCACCGCGGCCGCGATCGCCTTCCGCAAGGCCCATCCGCTCCTGCGCCAGACCCGCTTTCTGCACGGCGAGGAGGTTCCCGGCCGCGACATCCCCAACGTGCAGTGGCTGAAGCCCGAGGGCGGCTTCATGTCTGCGGAGGATTGGCAGGATGGTTTGCGCAAATGCATCGGCCTGATGCTGTGCGACGAAGGCACGAGCTGCGTGTTGATTATCATAAACGCTGCGCCGAACGATTTGAGCTTCCGGCTGCCGGAGGCCAAGGGCGTCGAGATGTGGCAGAGGCGGCTTGAAACGGTTCACGGCGAAGTTGGCGGCGCGGAATTTGCACCTGACGCGGAGGTGACGATGGTTGCGCGCTCGATGATTCTTCTTGAGGGCTGACCAAAGAGACCGGGGCTGACCTCGGCGAAAGGGCGAAGGAATGAGTGACACTCTCGACAGGCTGGCCGACGCCCTCGGGATCGAGACGCGCTATTGGGCATTGTCAGGCGAAGAAGTCTTCGCGGGCGATGACACCAAAGAGGCAATCCTGACCGCGCTTGGTATCGACGCCGCGGAAACCGGCGAACGGCCAAGCCTGCGGCCGGCTCTCGGGGGGCTCGAGGCGCCGGATAAGGCCTGTTTCGTGCCCGGCTTTCTCGAAGACGGTCGCTGCTGGGGCGTCGCCTGCCAGCTTTATGGGCTGCGCACGTTGCGCAACTGGGGCATGGGCGACTTTGAGGATCTCGCACGGCTTGCCGAAATGCTCGCCGCCGATGGCGCCGACTTTTTGGGCGTCAATCCGCTGCACGCCCTCTTTCTGGCTCTGCCGGAGCGGGTGAGCCCATTTTATCCTTCGAGCCGGCGCTTTTTGAACCCGCTCTATATCGCCGTCGATGACGTGCCGGGCTTCACGCAGGAGGACCGGCCGCCGCAAAGCTGGCTTAATGAGGCGCGTGCCGCGACGCTCGTCGATTATCCGGGCGTGACGCGCCACAAGCTCTCAGCGTTGTGGCGGATCTTCAACCGCGAGCGCGAGCGGATCCTGGTCGATCAGGATTTCGCGCGGTTTCGCGAGCGTGGGGGCCAGGCGCTCTACGACCATGCCTTGTTCGAGGCCCTGTCGCTCGGGGGGCTCGCCTCACCGACGCCTGGCGGCTGGCATGTCTGGAGTGACGAGTTTCACAGCCCGGAGAGTGCTGCCTCTCGCGGCTACGCGGAAGAAAACAGCGATGCCGTGCTCTTTCAGATATGGCTGCAATTCACCGCCGACGCGCAGCTGGCCGAGGCGCAGCGGCGGGCGCGGCGCGCGGGCATGCGGATCGGGCTTTACCTCGATCTCGCCGTGGGTGTCGCCCCCGACGGCTCGGCCACCTGGACCGACACCCGCACCACGGTGAACGGCATCACCGTCGGAGCGCCGCCGGACTATTTCAACGCCAATGGCCAGGATTGGGGGCTGGCGCCGCTCTCGCCCGCCGGGCTCTTGGACGACGATCTCGAACCCTTCCGGGCGCTGCTCGACAGCATGATGTGCCATGCCGGCGCGATCCGCATCGACCATGCGATGGGGCTCTACCGTCAGTTCTGGATCCCGCAGGGACTAGGCCCCGCGAAGGGCGCCTATATGCGCTATCCGCTGAAGGAGATGCTCGCTGTGCTGGCTGATGTTTCGCAGGCCTATGAGAGTCTCGTGATCGGTGAGGATCTGGGCGTGGTGCCGGACGGTTTCCGCGAAGTGATGCGCGATACGGCGCTCCATGCCTACAAGGTATTCCTGTTCGAGCGCGAGGAGAGCCGTTTCCGGGGACCGCAGGAATATCCGCCGGCTGCGCTTGCCTGTGTCACCACCCACGACACGCCGAGCCTCCGTGGCTGGTGGACCGGGCACGACATCGACGTGCGCCTGGGGCTCGATCTCCTGCGCCCGGATCAGGCGGACAATGAAAGGCAGCAGCGGGCGGGAGACCGTCGTGCGGTGGCGCGGCTTCTTGCCGAGCACGGGCTTGGCGAGATCGACGCCGACGATGCGGAAGGTTCCGCAGGCGAGGCCGCCGTGCAAATCTCCAGGCTTCTGGCGCGAAGCCCATCGCGGCTTCTTGCCGTTTCCCTCGACGATCTTGCTGGAGCGCGCGATCAGCCGAACGTGCCGGGGACCATGGACGAACACCCGAATTGGCGTCGGCGTCTTCGCGTCGATCTCGACGAATTGCGCGCCAGTGAACTCTATCGGCGCACCATCGAAGCGCTCCGCGAAGAAAGGCCGCAGCCGTGATGCGGTGATGTCCTGGCGGGAACCCGATGTGCAGCCTTAAGACGTTCACGCAGAACGCGGTCTCGCCCTTGAGCCTCGCTTGCGTTCGGCCCATGGTGAGTCCGCGCGCCGGCGGGGGATGGTTCGGCGGGGGAGATTTTCAATGAGCAGAATCGATCCGGATGCGCTGGGCGGCCGCTTGGCCCGGCGCACGATGGCTTTTGTCTTGGCTGGGGGCCGGGGCAGCCGTCTGATGGAGCTGACGGACAATCGAGCGAAGCCCGCCGTCTATTTCGGCGGTAAGAGCCGAATCATCGATTTCGCGCTGTCGAATGCCTTGAATTCCGGCATCAAGCGCATCGCGGTTGCGACTCAATACAAGGCCCACAGCCTTATCCGACATCTCAACCGAGGGTGGAATTTCTTTCGGCCCGAGCGCAACGAGACCTTTGATCTCTTGCCCGCCTCACAGCGTGTGGCGGAAGACAAATGGTATGTCGGCACCGCCGATGCGGTGACGCAGAATATCGATATCGTCGAAGACTATGGGCCGGAACTGATCATCATTCTTGCGGGCGATCACGTCTACAAGATGGATTATGAGATCATGCTGGCGCAGCATGTCGATAGCGGTGCTGAGGTTACCGTCGGTTGCATCGCCGTGCCGCGCATGGAAGCGACGGGTTTTGGCGTCATGCATGTCGACGCCGGCAACCGCATCGTGGATTTCGTCGAAAAGCCGTCCGATCCTCCCGCCATGCCCGACAACCCGGACCTCGCGCTCGCCTCCATGGGCATCTACGTTTTCCATACGAAGGTGCTTTTCGAGCATTTGCGCCGCGACGCCGACGATCCGGACTCAAGTCACGATTTCGGCCGCGACATCATTCCCCGGATCGTCAAGGAAGGCGGCGCGGTGGCGCATCGATTCGCCGAATCGTGCGTCATGTCGGGCGCGGAGCCCGAACCCTATTGGCGCGACGTCGGCACCATCGATGCCTTCTGGGAAGCCAATATCGATCTCACGGATTTCGTCCCCGGCCTCGACCTTTACGATCACAACTGGCCGATCTGGACCTACAGCGAGGTCACGCCTCCGGCAAAGTTCGTGCATGACGAAGAGGGGCGCCGCGGCTCGGCCGTGAGTTCGCTGGTTTCCGGCGGCTGCATCCTGTCGGGTGCTCGCATCGACAAATCGCTCCTGTTCACCGGCGTTCACGCCCATTCCTACAGCGAGCTTTGCCGCACTGTGGTTCTGCCGCACACCACGATCAACCGGCATGCTCGCCTCACCAACGTCGTCGTCGACCGCGGTGTCGTCATTCCGCGCGGCCTCGTCGTAGGCGAAGACCCGGAAGAAGATGCGCGCCGCTTCCGCCGCACGGAAAGTGGCATATGTCTGATCACGCAGCGGATGCTCGACCGCCTCGATTCCGAGGCATAGTTGTCGCCGTGAACAAAGTCCTTTTCGTCGCCTCCGAATGCTATCCGCTGGTCAAGACCGGGGGGCTCGCCGATGTCATCGGCGCCTTGCCGCTCGCGCTTGCCGGGGATGGGGTCGATGCGCGTGTTCTGCTGCCGGCTTACCCGGAAGTTTGCGAAAGGCTTACAGAAGCGGAAGCGCTTCCCTTGCCGGGCGGGAAAGTTCTCGGCCAGGAAGGCCACCTTCTCGCCGCGACGACAGAGGAAGGGCTCAAGGTCTGGGCGCTCGATGTGCCGGCGTTTTTCGCCCGCGTCGGCAATCCCTATGTCGGGCCGAATGGGCACGACTGGCCGGACAATCATCTGCGCTTTGCGGCCTTGTCGCGCGTCGCCGCCGATATCGCCGCCCATGGCGTCGGTCGATGGCGACCGCAGCTTCTGCATATCCACGATTGGCAGGCCGGCCTCGTGCCGGCCTATCTCTCTGCGGATGAGATCAATCTGCCGACCCTCTTCACCATTCACAACATCGCCTTCCAGGGCGTCTTTCCGGCGGCGGAGATCACACGGCTCGGTCTGCCGGGGCGCTATTACCACCGCGACCTGACCGAATTCTGGGGCCAGATCTCCTTCCTGAAAGCGGGCATGGCCATGTCGAGCAAGGTCTCGACGGTGAGCCCGACCTATGCACGCGAGCTCGAAAGTCCCGAATTTGGCTGGGGCCTCGACGGCCTCATCCGCCACCGCCAGGCGGACATGTGCGGAATCCTGAACGGCATCGACGTCGGCGTCTGGGATCCGGCGAACGATCCGTTGATCGCGGCGCCCTATTCGGCCGAGAAGCCGGCGGGCAAGGCGCGCAACAAGGAGGCGCTGCAGGAGCGTCTCGGCCTCGAAAGCGATCCGAACGCGCCGCTCCTTTGCGTCGTCAGTCGCCTGACTCAACAAAAGGGCATGGACCTTCTTTTAGAAAACCTGCCCCAGCTCTTATGGCGGGGCGGGCAGCTTGCCGTTCTGGGCAGCGGTGAGGCGCATCTGGAAGCGGGCTTCCGCCAGGCGGCGTTCAACAATCCGGGCCGCGTCGCGACCGTCATCGGCTACAATGAACCGCTGTCGCATCTCCTGCAGGCGGGCGCGGATGCGATCGTCATCCCCTCGCGCTACGAGCCCTGCGGCCTGACCCAGCTGTACGGCCTGCGCTACGGCACTTTGCCGATCGTTGCGCGCACCGGCGGGCTCGCCGACACTATCATCGATGCCAATGCCGCCGCGGTGCAGGCGGGAACGGCGACCGGCTTCCAATTCGCGCCGGTAACCCCTGAAGGGCTGCGCCATACGCTCGACCGTGCCTTCGATCTTTGGGCCGACCGAAAAGCCTGGCGTGTTGCCCGGCGCGCCGCGATGCAATCCGATTTCGGCTGGTCCGCCTCGGCCCGGCTCTACAGAAACCTCTACCGGCGCATGCTCAAAGACGCGCGCCAGAAGAAGATGGGAGAGACAAGGTGAACATTGAGACCGTGTCGACAAAGCCGATCGCCGGACAGAAGCCCGGCACCTCGGGTCTCAGGAAGAAGACCGCGGCCTTTCTGGAGCCCGGCTATCTCGAAAACTACATCGCTGCGATCATCGAAGGTATCGGCGGCGTTGAAGGCGCCACGATGGTGATCGGCGGTGACGGCCGCTTCGGCAATCGTCAGGCGATCAAGACGCTCGTGCGGATGCTTGCCGCCGCGGGCGCGAAGCATCTCATCATCGGCCAGAACGGGCTTCTGTCGACCCCGGCCGCTTCCTGCGTCATTCGCAAGCGCCAGGCGACGGGCGGCTTCATCTTCTCCGCCAGCCACAATCCCGGTGGCGAGCACGGCGATTTCGGTCTCAAATACAATCTCGCCAATGGCGGGCCGGCCCCCGAAAACGTCACTTCCGCGATCTATAAGGCGACGCAGACGCTTTCCTCTTACAAGATTGCCGATCTCGACGAGATCGACCTCTCCAAAGTGGCGACGGTCGAGCATGACGGCCTCGTGATCGAAGTGATCGATCCGGTCACGGATTATGCCGCCCTCATGGAAGAGCTCTTCGATTTCGATGCGATCTCGGGTCTCTTCGCCTCCGGCTTCCGCCTCGCCTACGATGCGATGCATGCCGCGACCGGCCCCTATGCGAAGGCGATCCTGGAAGGTCGCCTGGGGGCGGCCGTGGGAACGGTGCGAAACGGCGAGCCGCTGCCGGATTTCGGTGGCCTGCACCCCGATCCGAACCCCGTCCACGCCAAGGCGCTTTTCGACCTCATGGCCGCGCCGGAGGCGCCCGATATGGGCGCCGCCTCCGATGGCGACGGCGACCGCAATCTCGTGCTCGGCCCCGGCCTGCCGGTCTCGCCGTCCGATTCCATCGCGGTCCTTGCCGCCAATGCGCATCTCGCGCCTGGCTACAAGCGTGGCCTTGCCGGCGTGGCGCGCTCCATGCCGACGAGCCGCGCCCTCGACCGCGTGGCCGAAGAGCTCGGCATTTCCCTCTACGAGACGCCGACCGGCTGGAAATTCTTCGGCAATCTTCTGGACGCCGGAAAAATCACCATGTGCGGCGAGGAAAGTGCTGGGGCCGGTTCCGACCATGTGCGCGAGAAGGACGGTCTGTGGGCGGTGCTTCTGTGGCTCAACATCCTCGCCGTCCGCCGTCAGTCGATTCCCGAGATCGTGCGCGAGCATTGGGCGCGCTTCGGGCGCAATTACTATACGCGCCACGATTATGAGGCGATCGAGACGGAGCGTGCGGAAACGCTGATGTCGGAGCTGACGGCACGCCTCGGCTCTCTCAAGGGTGAGACAGCCGGCTCCCTCACCATCGAAGGCGCCGACGAATTCGCCTATCATGACCCGATCGATGGCTCCCTCGCCGAGCATCAGGGGCTTCGCATCCTCTTCGAGGGCGGCGGCCGCGCCGTCTTCCGGCTGTCGGGCACCGGCACGGAGGGTGCGACCTTGCGTGTCTACCTGGAGCGCTTCGAGCCGGCGGGCGGCGATCACACTCAGGAACCGCAGCAGGCGCTCGCCGAGATCATCACCGCCGCGGGCGAGGTGGCCGGCATCGAAAAGCACACCGGCCGCACCGAGCCCGACGTCATCACCTGAGTGGTGACGCCTTTGTGTGAGGAGGAAAGCGCGGCCTGAAGCCCTAATCCCAGGCCGCGCCTTCGAGCGTGTTGAGTGGAATTTTGAGATAGCGCCGACCGTTCGCCTCAGGCTCCGGCAGGCGCCCGCCGTTCATATTGATCTGCAGCGCGTGCAGGATGAGCTTCGGCATCGGCAGGCTTTTGTCGCGTTTGTTACGCAGTTCCACATAGGCAGCCTGCGTCTGCGCCTGTTGCAGATGCTTGTTCTTCGCCTTCTGTTCGCCGACTGTCGATTCCCATTGCGGCTCGCGCCCGTCCGGCATGTAATCGTGGCCGGTGAAGAGGCGCGTCTCCTCGGGAAGCTTCAGAATCTCCTGGATCGAGGTCCAAAGCGTTGCGGCATCGGCGCCGGGAAAATCCGCCCGCGCCGTGCCGAAATCCGGCTGGAACAGCGTATCGTGGACAAAGGCCGCATCGCCGATCACGTAGGTGACAGAGGCAAGCGTGTGGCCCGGAGAGAACATGACGCGGCCTTCCAACTCGCCGATGCGGAAATCGTCGCCGTCGGCGAAGAGCCGATCCCACTGCCTCCCGTCAGCCGGAAAATCCGGCCAATTGTAGAGGTCCTTCCAGAGCTTCTGCACGTCGGTGACGTGCGCACCGATGGCGCGGGCAGCGCTGGTCTTTTCCTGCAGGTAATGGGCGGCCGACAGATGGTCGGCATGCGGATGCGTGTCGAGGATCCACTCCGCGACGAGCCCTTCGCGTTCGATAAAAGCGAGGATCTTGTCGGCGTTGAAGTTGGCGGTCGCCCCGGACTTCTCGTCGTAATCGAGCACCGGGTCGATGATCGCACAGCGCTTCGTTGCGGGATCTGCCACGACATACTGCACGGAAAACGTTCGCTTATCGAAAAAAGCGGTGACGGCGGGCTTTGCGGAATGGCGCATCGTATCCTCTCTTGTTTCTGACGCCCACCACATGGATCACATTCAGAAAATTGCAAATGTGATGTCCGGCGTCTGCTCCCTTGACCCGCGAGACCCTTCCTGCAACGCCGTGGCGATCGGGATGGCCTGCGAAGAGCGCCTGCCGCCAGACGCGCCGGCGTCCTGTCCGGCCTTGATGAGCCATGTCCGGCTGTGATGAGGAAGAATGCTGATGAGCGTCGATGCGTCGCCCCGCGTTGAAATCAAGATCCTGGATGAACGTCTCCGGGATTGGGGCCTGCCGCTCGCGCATTCCGCAATGGCGGCCGGCGTCGATCTCAGGGCGTGTCTCGAAGCGCCTCTTACGCTCGATGCCGGAGCGCCCGCGGTGCTCATTCCGGCGGGCTTCGCTCTTTCGATTGCCAACCCCCACATTGCAGCTCTGATCCTGCCGCGCTCCGGGGCCGGGCATAAACGGGGTCTTGTGCTCGGCAATGGTGTGGGGCTGATCGACGCGGACTATCACGGTCCGATCATGATCAGCGCCTGGAACCGCAACGCCTCGGGGGAGGCAATTCTGATCGAGCCCGGAGAGCGCATCGCGCAGATGCTTTTCGTGCCGGTCCTGACCCCGCGTTTGCAGGAAGTGGCAGAGTTTTCGGGCCTTAGCGAGCGGGGTGAGGGCGGTTTCGGCTCGACGGGCTGACCTCGCCGCATCGATTCACAAGACCGCGCGCACTCGTTTCACGAGATGAAAATTGTTCCGTGATGCGCAATTTGTGCGCCCCTCTTCGAGGCGGCGCGCAGCCCCGGGAAGCCGCCGATCTTGGCTCCATTGAGGCGGAAAGATGGCAGCTAACTGTTGACTCGCTAGCCCCTCGGCCATACCTGTCCTGCTACCCAATCCTCTTTTAGTTGAAATCGCAAAGGACCAAGCGACTTGAGCGAAAGCGAGACGCTTGTTGTCAAAAATCTTTTCAAGGTTTTCGGCGACGACCCCGCTAAGGCGATCTCCCTCCACCGCGAGGGACTCGATAAAGACGGGATTTACGAGAAGACGGGGATGACGGTCGGCGTCTGCGACGCCAGTTTTACGGTTCACGAGGGCGAAATCTTTGTTGTGATGGGGCTTTCCGGCTCCGGCAAATCGACGCTCGTGCGCATGTTGAACCGGCTGATCGATCCATCCGCTGGCGAGATCATCGTCAAGGGCTCCGACATTGCGGCTATGTCCGACAAGGAGCTCATGCATTTCCGTCGCAAGCACATCAGCATGGTGTTCCAATCCTTCGCACTGCTGCCACATCTCACTGTGGTGCAGAACGCGGCTTTCGGGCTGGAACTGGCCGGCGTACCGGCAGCGCAGCGCGAGGAGCGGGCACGTACTGCGCTCGCCCAGGTCGGGCTTGAGGCCCGCGGCGACAGTTACCCCAACGAACTCTCTGGCGGCATGCAGCAGCGCGTCGGTCTGGCGCGCGCGCTTGCTGTCGATCCGTCCATCCTTCTGATGGATGAGGCGTTCTCTGCCCTTGATCCATTGATCCGCACGGAGATGCAGGATGAGCTGGTGACGTTGCAGGAAGAGCAGAAGCGCACCGTCATCTTCATCTCTCACGATCTCGACGAGGCCATGCGCATCGGTGATCGCATCGCCATCATGGAAGGCGGCCGCGTCGTGCAGGTTGGTACACCTGATGAGATCTTGAACAATCCGGCCGATGATTACGTCGCCTCCTTCTTCCGCGGCGTGAACGTGTCGAACGTCCTCACCGCCGGTGACGTGGCCGTGAGGGAACAGGTGACGACGGTGGAGCGTGACGGCCAGATCCGCAGCATTCTGCAGCGTATCGGCAAGGCCGACCGCGACTACGCCTATGTCCTCGATCGCCGCAAGCACTTCCACGGCGTGGTTTCCGCGGCCTCGCTCGAAGAGCAGGTGAAATCGGGAAAGCCCGAACTGCGGAATGCCTTCCTCCCCGATATCGAGCCTTTGAAGGCGGATACGCGGATCGGAGAGATCATCGGCGCCGTTGCGGCCGCGCCCTGCGGCCTGCCGGTGGTCGACGACAATGGGCGCTATCTCGGCGTCGTCTCAAGGGCGCTGCTTCTGCAAGCCTTGGACAGGGAGACCGCGCAAGATGCCTGAGACCAGCAATCCATGGGCCTCGTCGGCCCAAAGCGGTGCTGACAGCGCGGCCTCTTCCGGCGCCGACGCTGTTGCACAGACACCAGACGGAGCCGCCTCCGGGGGCGCTGATGCGGCTGCCGGAGCGGCCAATCCCTGGGGCGCGAGCGGCGGCACCGATGCCGGCGTTCCAGCCGGGGCGGGCTCTTCGACCCCGGATTGGTTGAGCCAGGCGGCCCCCCCGCCGCAGCACCATTTCGATATCATGCATCCGTTCGATCGGGCGATCATTCCGATCGAAGACTGGGTTGAGCACCTCCTCGACTGGGTGGTCGCCAATTTCCGCCCGATCTTCCAGGCCGTTCGCCTGCCGATCGACTGGGTGCTGTCGGCCATTCAAAGCGCGCTTCTCGGCGTGCCGGCGGTCATCATGATCGTCCTCCTTGGTCTGCTCGCCTGGCAGGCGGCAGGACCACGGCTTGGTATCGGCGCGGTGATCGCTCTGACCTTCATTGGCGCGATCGGTGCCTGGGACCAGAGCATGGTGACACTGGCGCTGGTGTTCACATCCGTTTTCTTCTGCATTCTGATCGGGTTGCCGACTGGCATCTTCCTGGCGCGCAACGACCGAGCGGCGAAGATCATCCGCCCGATCCTTGATGCGATGCAGACGACGCCGGCCTTCGTGTATCTTGTGCCGATCGTAATGCTTTTCGGTATCGGCAACGTGCCGGGCGTCATCGTGACGATCATCTTCGCGCTGCCGCCTCTGATCCGCCTCACCAATCTCGGCATCCGCCAGGTTCCGGGCGATCTGATCGAGGCGGCGAAGAGCTTCGGCTCTTCGAAGCGGCAGCTCCTCTACAAGGTGCAGCTGCCGATCGCCATGCCGACGATCATGGCCGGCGTGAACCAGACGCTGATGCTGGCGCTGTCGATGGTGGTGATCGCCTCGATGATCGCGGTCGGCGGCCTCGGTCAGATGGTTCTGCGCGGCATCGGCCGGCTCGACATGGGCCTTGCCACCGTCGGCGGCATCGGCATCGTACTTTTGGCCATCATCATCGATCGGATGACACAGTCGCTCGGTATCACCAAGCGGGACCGCGGCAATGTCGCATGGTACGAAACCGGTCCTGTTGGATTGGTGCGCCGCCTCACCGGACGTGGCTCTGCCGCGTCGCAGGAGGCGAAAACCGACCCCAAAGAAGCGTAGGCCCGGCGGCACCCAGCCGGACCTGCAGAAACGGCCGCTCTGCGGCCACGATGAAAACCCCGAAGGGAGATCACATCATGAACTACCCGATGACACCGAAAGCCTTGCGCGGGCTTGCGGCTGCTGCCGGCCTCACGGCCGCACTCGCAGCGGGCTCTGCGCTTGCCCAGGACAAGCCGGGCGAAGGCGTGGAAGTGATTCCGCTCAAATCCTCCATCGCGGAGGAGACGTTCCAGACCGTTCTCGTCAACAAGGCGCTTGAAGAGCTGGGCTACGACGTCCAGCCGATCAAGGAGCTGGAATATGCGACGGCCTATGTGGCGCTCGCCAATGGCGACGGCACCTTCATGGCCGACAGCTGGGATCCGCTGCACAAGGATTTCTTCGAGGAAGCTGGCGGTACGGATAAGATCTACCGCGAAGGCGTCTACTCACCGGGTGCGCTGCAGGGCTATCTGATCGACAAGAAGACGGCCGAAGAGCACAACATCACCAATCTCGGCCAGCTCAAGGATCCGGAGATTGCCAAGCTCTTCGACCATGACGGCGACGGCAAGGCCGATCTGACCGGCTGCACCCCGGGCTGGGGCTGCGAGAAGGTGATCGAGCATCAGCTCGATGCGTTCGACCTGCGCGACACGGTCACCCACAAGCAGGGCTCCTATTCCGCGATCATCGCCGACACGATCACCCGCTACAAGCAGGGTGAGTCGGTCCTCTATTACACCTGGACGCCTTACTGGGTCTCAGGCGTGCTCGTTCCGGGCAAAGACGTTGTCTGGCTGAACGTGCCGTTCTCCTCGCTTCCGGGTGAGCGCAAGGACGTCGACACCTCGCTGCCGGATGGCTCCAACTACGGCTTCCAGGCCAACGAGCAGAAGATCGCTGCCAACCGCGAATTTGCGGAAGCCAATCCGGCGGCTGCGAAGCTCTTCTCCCTCATGAAGATTTCGGCCAATGACATCTCGGCTGAAAACCTTCTGATGCGTGATGGCGAGGATTCTGAGGAAGACATCGCTCGTCACGCTGATGCCTGGATCAAGGGCCACCAGGAAGAGTGGAACGATTGGCTGGACCAGGCTCGCGCCGCGGCCGAGTAAGCGACAGCCCACCAGGATGCGGCCGCGTTGCCGCATCCAAGAATTCCGGAAGGCCGGCTCACAGCGAGCCGGCCTTTTTCTTTGCCCGCTTCTTGGGCCGCGTGCGGGTTCTTTCGACCGCGTAGGGGTGGTCAAATCTCGGGACCGCGCTCTTTGCGGTGGCACGACGACAGGCTGACGCGAAAAGGGGCGAAGCATGGTCGATTGGGTGAGACACGCCATTGCATGGCATGTTTATCCGCTGGGTTTTGCGGGCTCTGAGGCGGAGAATGATCGCGCGGCGCCGGTGGCGCACCGCCTTCCGCGGCTCGAGACCTACCTCGACTATGCCGTGGAGCTCGGCGCGTCGGCACTTGCGCTGGGGCCGATTTTTCAGTCGGCCACGCACGGCTACGACACGCTCGATTATTTTGCCGTCGACCGCCGCCTCGGCGACGAGGACGACTTCGATCGCCTCGTCCACGAGGCTCATGCCCGCGGCCTCAAGATCATTCTCGACGGCGTGTTCAACCATGTCGGCCGTGACCACCCGTTCTTCCGCGATGTGATCGAGCACGGTCCGCAAAGCGACAAGGCAGCCTGGTTTCGCCTGACATGGCCGCAGGACTGGCAGCCTGGGCGCGAGCCGCAATACGAGAATTTCGAAGGCCACGATCAGCTCGTCTCACTCAATCACGACGAGCCGGTGGTGGCAGAATACGTCGCCTCGGTCATGGATCATTGGCTGGCGCGCGGCGCCGATGGCTGGCGCCTGGATGCGGCCTATGCGGTGCCGCCGGCGTTCTGGGCAAAGATCCTGCCCGAACTTCGTCAAAAGCACCCGAACGCCTTCATCTTCGGCGAGGTCATTCACGGCGACTACCCGGCCATCGTCCGGGAATCGGGCTTTGATTCGCTCACCCAGTACGAATTGTGGAAGGCCTTATGGAGCGCCCTCAACGACCGCAATTTCTTCGAGCTGGCCTGGGCCTTGGAGCGCAATGATGCGCTCTTGGACGATTTCGTGCCCGTCACCTTCCTCGGCAATCACGACGTGACACGCATCGCCTCCAAGCTGACCGACGAGCGTCATCTGACGCATGCCCTGGTGCTCCTCCTCACCCTGCCTGGCACGCCCTTCATCTATTATGGCGACGAACAGGCCTTCCGCGGCATCAAGGAAGATCGGATCGGCGGCGATGATGCGATCCGCCCGGCGTTTCCCGACAGCCCCGGTGAGCTTTCAGGCCTCGGAGCTCCGATCTTCCGCCTGCATCAGGAGCTGATCGGCCTTCGCCGGCGCCATGCCTGGCTGCACGGCGCGCGGGTCACGGTGCACCACCTCGAAAACGAGGCCCTCGTTTATGAGAGCGCCGCGGAGGGAGAGAAGATTCTCGTCGCCCTCAATCTGCAGGAGGCGCCCGCCCGCCTGCCAGTCCCGACCGCGCGTGAGCTGCTTGCGGGCGAGGCGATCCTCGAAGGTGACGGCACGGACCGTGTCGCCGTGGTGCCGGCGCATGGCTTTGCAGTGTTCGGCTGCTGACCCGCCCCGCACCACCCGGGAGGAAACACGACGCTGTGAGCGGGGCGTTTCTTGCCCGGAAGCTCCTCGTGCATCCTTTTGGGGAGCCCGGCAGTTGGTATCGACAACCATGAGGCGGAAGAAAAGGAGCAGCCCTTGACTAGCACCATCAATGCCATGTTGGGCGGCCTCATCGGCGGCGCGATCGTGACCGCCGTGATCGCGGCCGGCCGTCAAAGCGGATTGGCCGACATCGCGCTTCCTGAAGAGGAGGAGGCGCTTTTCGATCGGCCTTCGCAGGCCCTCTCGCGCCGGCACGATGCGCGTGTCTGGGCATCGGCCCAGGGCAACCATCTCCTCGCCGCCGCGGGCTTCGGTCAGGCCTATTCGGTTGTTCGCGAGCGCTTTCCGACGGTTTCGCCGGCGCTCCTCGGCGCGGGTTTCGGCGCGCTCCTGCATGTCGTGACCTCGGCGGGCCTCGGCCGTGCGGTCGGCATCGCCCATGGCCGCTTTCGCGCTCCCGAGGGTCAGGCCGGCAAGCGCTTCGGCATGCATATCATCTTCGGCGTGGCGACGGCGCTCGCCACCGACATGATCGAGCGCCGCCGCCGATAAGGCATCGTCGCGGGACGCCGGCGCCCTGAAACTTCAGTACGCATGTGTGCTTTGCCGAAATGGAATCTGGTGCTCCCCGCGGGTGTGTTTCTGAAATGGCGTTCTTTCGTGGCGGTCCGAATTGCGGAGCTGCACCTCGCCGGGAACAGCGGCGGGGCCTAGGTTGTTGGCCTAGAGATTTCCGAAATTTCCGACGGAGGACGCCATGAACGATCAGGCGCTTCAGCGCGACGTCACTGCCCGCAAGCCGGGTCGTGGCCGCATCTACAATTCGATTACCGAGACGATCGGCGACACGCCGATCGTACGCCTCGACAAGCTCGCCAAGGAGAAGGGCGTTAAAGCCAATCTTCTGGCGAAGCTCGAATTCTTCAACCCGATCGCCTCGGTCAAGGACCGCATCGGCGTTGCCATGCTGGAAGCGTTGGAGCGCGACGGCAAGGCAAAGCCCGGCGAGACCACGCTGATTGAGCCGACATCCGGCAACACCGGCATCGCGCTCGCCTTCGCAGCGGCCGCCAAGGGCTACAAGCTGATCCTCGTCATGCCCGAGACGATGTCGATCGAGCGGCGCAAGATGGTGGCGCTCTTGGGCGCCGAGCTCGTCCTCACCGAAGGGCCGAAGGGCATGAAGGGCGCCATCGCCAAGGCGGAGGAGCTTCTCGAGCAGACGCCGAATTCCGTCATGCCGCAGCAGTTCGACAATCCGGCCAATCCGGAGATCCACCGCAAGACGACGGCCGAGGAGATCTGGAACGATACCGGCGGCGCGATCGATGCTCTCGTGGCCGGCATTGGCACGGGTGGCACCATCACCGGCACCGGCCAGGTGCTGAAGGAGCGCAAGCCCGATATCCGCATTGTTGCGGTCGAGCCGGCCGACAGCCCGGTTCTGGCCGGCGGCAATCCCGGCCCGCACAAGATTCAGGGCATCGGCGCAGGCTTCGCCCCGAAGGTTCTCGACACGTCGGTCTATGACGAGATCATTCCGGCGACCAATGACGAGTCCTTCGAATATGCCCGCCTCGTGGCGCAGCTTGAAGGCGTGCCGGTCGGCATTTCCTCAGGCGCGGCCCTGTCGGCTGCCGTGAAGCTCGGTCAGCGGCCGGAATTTGCGGGCAAGAACATCGTCGTGATCATCCCCTCCTTCGCCGAGCGCTATCTGTCGACGCCGCTTTTCGAAGGTCTCGGCGAGTAAGAGACAGGATCGACGCCGACACGGGCTTCGGGAAAGGCGGCCTTCGGGCCGCCTTTTTCAGTGGCTGCTTTTTCGTCGGGGGGTGGGTGACAGGTGCCGGCCTTCCCCCTTTCAGAAACGAAGGAAAGAGCCGCGCGGTCACATCGGACCGCTTATCCCTTGTCCAGCACCAATCCGGCCGGCTCCGTCTTCGCCCCGTAACGGCAGAGATCGGCGATGACGCAATCGGGGCATTTCGGTTTGCGCGCCACGCAGACATAGCGCCCGTGCAGGATCAGCCAGTGATGGGCGTGGAGCTTGAAATCGTCGGGCACGACTTTTTCGAGCATCAGCTCCACGGCGAGCGGATCCTTGCCGGGCGCGAGCCCCGTCCGGTTGGACACCCGAAAAATATGCGTGTCGACGGCGATGGTCTTTTCGCCGAAGGCGACGTTCATGACGACATTGGCGGTCTTGCGCCCGACGCCCGGCAGCTTTTCCAGCGCTTCCCGGCTCGGCGGGACTTCGCCCTGATATTCGTCGATGAGCTGCTGCGACAGCGCCACGACGTTCTTCGCTTTGTTGCGGTAAAGCCCGATCGTTTTGATGTGCTCGCGCACGGCCTCCTCGCCGAGCGCCACCATCTTGTCCGGTGTCGGGGCGACGCGGAAGAGCTCTTTCGTCGCCTTGTTGACCCCGGCATCCGTCGCCTGCGCCGACAAAACCACGGCGACGAGCAGCGTGTAGGGGTCGGTGTGCAAGAGCTCGCTCGTCGGCTCCGGCCGCTCCGCCTTCAGCCGCGAGAACAAGGTGACGATCTCGTCTTTGGATAGGAGGGAGGCGGCGGGCGCCGCTTTCTTCCTTTTGACACTCGTGTTTTTGCCCATCTTCTCCCTATAATCATTCCAAATGAATGAGAGCAACGCGCCTGTCGCCACGTCCGGCGACGCGGAGATCTTTTCGGTCACGTTGACGCCGCACCGTTCGCTCGGCCCGCGGGGCTTCGTTGCGGTCATGGCGGTCTTCGGCGCGACCTGTTTTCTGTCCGGCCTGTTGTTCTGGCGTCTCGGAGCCTGGCCGATCGGCGCCTTTTTCGGCCTCGACTTCCTGATCTTGTGGGGCGCCTTCGCGCTCAGTTACCGCTCCGGCCGTGCCTTCGAGGACGTGACCGTGAGCCGCAGAGATCTCCTGATCCGCAAGGTCGCCCCGAACGGGCGGGCGCGGGAGCTGAGGCTCGATCCCTATTGGAGCCGGCTGGAGGTGCGCGAGCTCGAAGACGAAGGCGTGGTGCGCCTTCACCTCGTCAGCCGGGGCGAGAACGTGACAATCGGTGAATTCCTCAATCCCGACGACCGGGCGAGCCTTGCCGATGCGCTGCGCGACGCGCTCCATGCCGTCAGGCGTCCGCCTGCCTTTGCCGAAACCATGATGGAGGCGGGTTAGTCCACCGCCCGGTGCGCAAGAAACGGGTGGCAGCGGCGTCGAAGCGCGGTCATCGTACAGCCTGGAGGACCGCTATGACCATGCACAGCCCCCTTGCTTCTTCCATGACGCCCAGTGACCCGACGAACCGCGACCCGGCGAACCCCGAGACCGACTACGCAATCGTCTGCGCGGTGATCGCCTATCTCAGCCGGAATTACCGGGACCAGCCGGAACTTGAGGAGATCGCCGCCGAGGTCGGCATGAGCCCGACGCGCCTGCACAAGCTCTTCACGCGCTGGTGCGGCCTGTCGCCGAAGGGGTTTCTGCAGGCGGTCACCCTCGATCACGCCAAGCGGCTTCTCGATCAATCCGCCAATCTTCTCGACGCGAGCTACGAGCTCGGCCTTTCGGGTCCTGGGCGCCTGCACGATCTCTTCGTCACCCACCATGCCATGACGCCGGGTGCATATAAGAGCCGGGGCGAGGGGCTGGAGATCGCCTATGGGTTCCACGCCTCGCCCTTCGGCAAGGCTCTGCTTTTGGTGACGGATTACGGCCTCGCCGGCCTCGCATTCGCCGATCCGGGCGAGGAAGAGGCGACACTTGCCGAAATGACGGGGCGGTTTCCGCAGGCCCGCTATCGCCATGCCCCGGACGCGACGGCGCGCTATGCCGAGCGCGTCTTCGAACCCTCCGCCTGGCGAGCCGAGGAGCCTCTGCGCGTCGTCTTCATCGGCTCCGACTTCGAGGTGCGCGTCTGGGAGAGCCTCCTCAAAATTCCGGTGGGCGCGGCGACGAGCTACGGCGCTTTGGCGAAAAAGCTCGAACGGCCGAAGGCGGCCCGTGCCGTCGGTGCCGCCGTCGGCCGCAATCCGATTTCTTTCGTTGTGCCCTGTCATCGCGTCGTCGGGGCGAAGGGCGCGCTCACCGGCTATCATTGGGGCATCACCCGCAAGCGCGCCATGCTCGGCTGGGAATCGGGGCTCCTCACGAAGGGTTGAAGCCGCCCGCAGGTCTCGCTCAGGCTGGACCTCGGGACAGCCCATCCGCATAGTCTGACGGCCGAGCGGGAGACAACGATGACGACAAAGGAATGGCAGGCGGTCGACAGCTATCTCGAAGCGACCGTCGTGGGGTCGGATGACGCGCTTCGGGCGGCGCTCGCCGCCAACGAGGCGGCCGGCCTCCCGGCGATCGATGTCTCCCCGGCCCAGGGCAAACTCCTTCACCTTCTCGCCCGCATGGCGGGAGCGAAACGCATTCTCGAAATCGGCACGCTCGGCGGCTATTCGACGATCTGGCTTGCCCGTGCCCTTCCGGACGATGGCCGTCTCGTGAGCCTCGAAGCGGCGGAAGAGCATGCCGGGGTGGCGCGCGCCAACATCGCCAGCGCCGGGCTGGCGGAGAAGGTCGAGATCCGTGTCGCCCCGGCGCTCGAGACGCTGCCGCGCCTTGTCGAGGAGGGAGAAGGCCCCTTCGATTTCATCTTCATCGACGCGGATAAGCCGAACAACCCGGCCTATCTTAAATGGGCGCTGAAGCTTTCGCGGTCCGGCACCGTCATCCTCGGCGACAATGTCGTGCGCGACGGGAAGGTGAGAGACCCGCAATCCTCCGAGCCGGGTGTCGTCGGCACGCGCCGCTTCCTGGAGATGATCGGTGAAGAGCCGCGGCTCTCCGCGACGGCGATCCAGACCGTCGGCGCCAAGGGTTGGGACGGCTTCGTTCTCGCCCTCGTTGCCTGACGGGCTGCCGCTTCGGCAGGCGGATCAGGGGTTTGCCGCGAGATGCTGCTCGTTGCGCCGCCCTTGACGAAGAGGGGCGCCGGGTCCATTTCCGGTCCACGACGTGAAGGCGCGCATTTGTCGCGTGCGATGAGGTTTCGATGTTCATCCAGACCGAAGAAACGCCTAACCCAGCAACTCTGAAGTTCCTGCCCGGGCGGGACGTGCTGCCGGCCGATACGCGCGATTTCCGCACAGCGGAAGAAGCCGCCTCCTCGCCCTTGGCAGAACGGATCTTCGCCGTGGACGGCGTTGCCGGGGTCTTTCTCGGCCAGGATTTCATCACCGTCACCAAGGACGATGCGGAATGGCAGCACATGAAGCCGGCCGTCCTCGGCGCCATCATGGAGCATTACCTCTCCGGCGAGCCGGTGCTCGCCGACGCGCATGAGGAAGAGGACGGCGACGAGTTCTTCGACAATGCCGACAGTGAGACGGTCGGCATGATCAAGGAATTGATCGAGACGCGCGTGCGCCCGGCCGTGGCCAATGATGGTGGCGACATCACCTTCAAAGGCTTCAAGAACGGCGTCGTGTTTCTCAACATGCGGGGCGCCTGCGCCGGCTGCCCGTCGTCGACGGCGACGTTGAAGCACGGCATCGAGAACCTCTTGCGTCATTTCGTGCCGGACGTTCAGGAGGTGCGCCCGGTCTGATCGGGTCAGCCCTTCGCTTTCTTCATCTCGACAGCGATTGCCCCCGTGAGTAGAGCGGGGGTGATGCTTCTCGCCCTCGACACTGCCGGACCTTTTTGCGCCGTCGCGCTCGCAACCCTCCAAGACGGCAAGATCAATTGTCATGCCCGCCGCGAGGTGGAGATCGGCCGCGGTCATGCCGAGCGGCTTTTCCCCTTGATCGAGGAATGCCTGGCTGACGCTTCCGCCACCTATTCCGACCTGACGGCGGTTGCGACCACGCTCGGCCCGGGCTCCTTCACCGGCATCCGCATCGGCGTTGCGGCCGCCCGCGGGCTTGCGCTCGCACTCCAAATCCCTGCCCTCGGCGTCGATGTCCTCGAGGCGCTGTGCGAGGGCGTGCGCCACGGCGAGGCCGCGCATCGTGCGGCAGGTCTCGTCGCAGCGATCCTTGATGCCGGCCGTGGCAACGTCTTCCTGCGCATGGAAGAGATTTCCTCCCGAGAGGAGATCATCGCCTCGCAACGGGAGGTGCAGGACGAAGCGGCCGCCTTTCTTGCGCCCTATGCGTTCGAGGGGCTCGTGCTTTGTGGCGCGGGCGCCAATGGTGTTGCGGGGATGCTCGCAGCCGACGGTCTTCCCGCGATCGTCGCCGATGCGCGTCCCTCCGCCGACATCGCCATGGTCGCCCGTCTTGCCCTTTCAGGGCATGCGGTGAGCCCGCCAAGACCGCTTTACCTGCGTCCTCCCGACGCCAAACCGCAGACGGACAAATCCCTGAGACGGCGCCTTAAGACATCATGATACCCCGCACCGAGATTACCCTGCGCGAGGCGACCTCCGAGGACAGCCCGATTCTCGCCCGCATCCACGCCGACGCCTTCCGTCACGCCTGGACCGATGGCGATTTCGCGTCCTTCCTGTCTCAGAATGGCGTGAAGGCGCTGGTGGCGTTCCATACCGGCCGCGTGACGCGTCGGGCGCCGGCCGGCTTCATCCTTTATCGTCAGGCAGCGGACGATTCGGAGGTTCTGACGCTTGCCGTCTTGAACGCCTATCGGCGGCGCGGCATCGCCCAGAGGCTCGTCGAAGAGACGATGCGCCGGCTCTACCACGAGCGGGTGGCGACTCTGCATCTGGAGGTGGAGGCCGGCAACGCGGCGGCCGTCTCGCTCTACCGCAAGCTCGGCTTCGAGGAGGTCGGCAAAAGGCCGGCCTATTATGCCCGCGATGATCAGACCCGCCTGCCGGCGCTTGTCATGCGCCGGGATCTCCTCTAGCCGCAGCTCCGGAGGCAAGCCCATGCACGACACGCCGCGTTGTCCGCATCCTGCGAGTGCCTGCCGTTGCGGCGGTCTCTCGCTACGCTTGGTGCGCGCCGTGCCGGCGCCGATCGCAGGGTAGGGCTCGGATGTTTGCACATCTCCGGCTTGCCGCGGCGGCCTTTCTCTTCCTCCTGTCTCTGCCTTTTGCCATTCCGGCACAGGCGCTGGGCCTCTGGCTCGGTGGCCGTTGGGCGAAGATCGTGCCGCTTTACTGGCACCGCTTCGTTCTGCGCCTCTTCGATATCCACCTTTTCGTGCATGGGAAGATCGCCGGCGAACGCCCGCTGCTTCTCCTCGCCAATCACATCTCCTGGCTCGATATCCCGGTCTTGAGCGCGATCGCCCCGGTCTCCTTCATCGCCAAGAAGGAGGTGGCAGACTGGCCGCTTTTCGGTCTCTTCGCCAAATTGCAGCGTTCCGTCTTCATCGACCGGGAGAGGCGCCATCAGACCGGCAAGGCGGCCGATGAGATCGCAGGGCGTCTCGTCGCTGGCGATGTCATGGTGCTTTTCCCGGAAGGTACCTCGTCCGATGGCAACAAGGTGCTCGCCTTTCGCTCCGCCATCGTCGGTGCCGCCCAGCGCAGTTTTTCGGACGGCAGGCCCGTCACGCTGCAGCCGGTCGCGATCGCCTATACCCGTATGCTCGGCATGCCTTTCGGTCGCCAGCACCGGCCGTGGGTCGCCTGGTATGGCGATATGGATCTCCTGCCGCATTTGAGCCGTTTGATGTCACAGGGGGCCGTCGACGTGCATGTCGCCTTCCTGCCGCCCGTGACGATCACGCGCGACGGGGACCGCAAGCGTGTCACCCGCGCGGCGGGCGCGCTCGTCAAAGAGGTGGTGGCTGAGCTCAATGCCGGCCGCGATCCCCAAAAAGTGATGCGCATGGCCGAAGAAATATCGCTTGAACCTAAGCCTGAAAGGGCCTAGCGAGCGCGGCTCAATTCGGTTAAAGCTGGTATATGATGCGCTTGGCGAGGAGCACGCGCCGTTTTTCATGAACACGGCGAGACGCAAAGTTTTCATCAAGACGTACGGATGTCAGATGAACGTCTACGATTCCGATCGTATGACGGACGTGCTGGCACGTGACGGCTATGATGCTGTCGAGACGGCGGAAGACGCCGATCTTATTGTCCTGAACACCTGCCATATCCGCGAAAAGGCCGCCGAGAAGGTCTATTCCGAGGTCGGCCGCCTGCGCCCCTTGAAAGAGGCGGCGAAGGAGGAAGGCCGGCGCGTGGAGATCGCCATCGCCGGCTGTGTGGCGCAGGCCGAAGGCGAGGAGATCATCCGCCGCGCGCCGATCGTCGATGTCGTCGTCGGCCCGCAGAGCTATCATCGTCTCGGCGCCGCGCTTACGCGCGCCCGTGAAGGCGGCGCGGCGGTGGAAACCGAATTCCCGGCGGAAGACAAATTCGACCATATTCCCTCGCGCGCCCGCGCACGTCCCGGGCTCGCGCTCAATCCGACGGCGTTCCTCACGGTGCAGGAAGGCTGTGACAAGTTCTGCACCTTCTGCGTCGTGCCTTATACGCGCGGCGGCGAATTCTCCCGTCCGGTCGCCAAGATCCTCGCCGAAGCGCGGCGTCTCGTCGGCTCCGGCGTGCGCGAGATCATGCTTCTCGGCCAGAACGTCAACGCCTATCACGGCGAGGCCGAGGACGGGTCCGACTGGTCGCTTGCCCGTCTCGTGCTTGAGCTGGCGGAGATCGAGGGGCTGGAGCGCATCCGCTACACGACCTCGCATCCGCGCGACATGGCTGACGATCTGATCGCCGCCCATCGCGACTGCGACAAGCTGATGCCGTATCTGCATCTTCCCGTGCAGTCGGGCTCCGACAAGATCCTGGCAGCCATGAACCGCCGTCATGGGCGCGATGAGTATTTCCGTCTCGTCGACCGGCTGCGCGAGGCGCGCCCCGATCTTGCTCTGTCGGGCGATTTCATCGTCGGCTTTCCGGGCGAGAGCGAGGACGATTTCGCCGCCACGATGGATCTCGTCGCCCGCGTGGGTTATGCCTCGGCCTATTCCTTCAAATATTCGCCTCGTCCCGGCACGCCGGCGGCCGAGCGTGAGCAGCTGGACGAAGCCGTGAAGTCGGAACGTCTGCAGCGCCTTCAGGCGCTTTTGAGCGAACAGCAGACGCGCTTCAATGCGGCCATGCAGGGCAGGGTCATCGATGTGCTCCTGGAAAAGCCCGGCAGGCGTCCAGGCCAGCTCGTCGGCCGCTCGCCCTTCCTGCAGGCCGTGCATGTCGATGCGCCGGCGCATCTGATCGGCGAGATCGTCACCGTGAAGGTGGATGAGATCGGCGCCAACTCTCTTTTCGCCAGCCTGATGAGCCCCCCATTGGAAAGGCTTTCCGCCTGATGGCAGTGTCGCGTCCGCGGCCGAAGCGGGAAAGATCCGCGACTTCGGAAGAGATCGAACTCGTCTTCGACGACAACCGTCTGGCGAGCGCTCTTTTCGGCGAATACGACCAGAACCTTGCCCTGATCGAGCGGCGGATCGGCGTGGAAGCCGTCGCCCGCGGCAATGTCGTGCGCCTCATCGGCGAGCCGGACGAGCTGCGTCAGGCGCGCGCCATCCTCAACACGCTCTATCAGCGTCTCCTGGAAGGTCACGACGTGCTGCAGGGCGACGTGGAGGGTGCGATCCGCATGGCCGATACGCCGGGCGCACAATGGTCGCTGCCGAGCCTGGAGACGGGCTCGCGCGTGCAGCTTGCCCAGATCGGCACGCGCAAGCGCTCCGTCACCGCCCGCACGCCGCGCCAGGACACGTATATTCGGGCGATGGACCGTTGCGAGCTCATCTTCGGCATCGGTCCGGCCGGCACCGGCAAGACCTATCTCGCGGTCGCCTTCGCCGCCGCCCTTCTGGAGCGCGGCGACATCGAACGCATCATCTTATCGCGCCCCGCGGTCGAAGCCGGCGAGAGGCTCGGCTTTCTGCCGGGCGACATGCGCGAGAAGGTCGATCCCTATCTCAGGCCGCTTTACGACGCCCTCTATGACATGATGGCCGCCGACAAGGTGGAGCGGCTTCTCGCTTCCGGCACGATCGAGATCGCGCCGCTCGCCTTCATGCGCGGGCGCACGCTCTCCCATGCCGTCGTCATCCTCGATGAGGCGCAGAACACCACCGCGATGCAGATGAAGATGTTTTTGACCCGCCTCGGCGAAGGGTCGAAAATGGTGGTGACCGGCGATCCGACGCAGATTGATCTCAGGGAAGGCGACATTTCCGGCCTCATGGAAGCGACGCGCATCCTGAACGGCGTGGAAGGCATCGAGATCGTGCGCTTCGGCGCGGAGGACGTGGTGCGCCACGCTCTCGTGCAGCGCATCGTTGATGCCTATGACAAGCAAAGCCGTGCGGTCTCCAAGGGCGAGCTCTGAGGACACATGTCTCCCGTTGCGATCGACGTGATTCGCGAGACGGAGGCCTGGCCTTCGCAGAGCGAGCTCGACCCGTTGATGGACAAGGCCGTTGACGCGGCCCTTGCCGTGGCCGGCTGGACGCCTCCGCAAGGTGTCCTTGAGCCTGTGGAGCTCAGCATCGTCCTGACCGACGATGCGACGATCGCGCGCCTCAACCGCGATTGGCGCGGCAAGGACAAGCCGACGAACGTCTTGTCCTATCCGCAGCCGCCGGGACCGCTTTTGGGCGACATCGTCTTCGCTTTTGAGACGATCGAGCGTGAAGCCGAAGAGCAGAAGAAAGCTTTTCTCGACCATTTCGCCCATTTACTTGTGCATGGCTGCTTGCATCTGCTGGGCCATGATCACCAAATAGACAGTGAAGCAGAGGAGATGGAAACGCTGGAGAAGGACGCGCTGGCCCGGCTCGGCATTGCCGATCCCTATCGTCAGGCCGATGCTGCCTTTCCGGTCCCAGGATCATGAACGACGACCGATCTCGAAGTCCTGCGGGGCTTTCTTACGATGAATCTACGCCCGAAAGTGTGGGAGATCGCCTGCGCGCGAGCTTCAAGGTCCTGATCGGCGGCAAGTCGAACGGCTCCGCGCGCTCCGAAATCGAACATGTGCTCGCCGCCGACGAAGTCGACGGAGAAGCCTTCGCGCCGGAAGAGCGCGCCATGCTGCGCGCCGTCCTCAAGCTCGGGGATATGCGTGTCGACGATGTCATGGTGCCGCGCGCCGATATCGACGCGGTCGACCATGACGTGCCGCTCGCCACCGTCCTGATGGCCTTCAAGGAGGCCGGGCATTCGCGCCTGCCCGTCTACCGCGAAACGCTCGATGATCCGATGGGCATGGTCCATCTGAAGGACGTCATGGGCTGGATGCTTGAGCATGCGCGCAAGGATCTGGAGCAGCCTGAAAGCATGGCGGCGGCCGAGGAGGAGACGGAACGCCGCTTCCGTTTCTCAGCCTCGCTGGATTTCTCGCCCGTTGATCTCAGCCAGCCGCTGCGCTCGTCCGGCATTATCCGCCCCATTCTCTTCGTGCCGCCTTCCATGCCGGCGCGCATGCTCCTGGAGCGGATGCAGGCGGGGCGCACGCAGATGGCGCTCGTCATCGACGAATATGGCGGCACCGACGGTCTCGTTTCGCTCGAGGATCTCGTGGAAACCATTGTCGGCGAAATCGAAGACGAGCACGACGACGAGGAAGATGCCGATATCGCCAAAGTGGCGGAAGGCGTCTTCGTCGCCGATGCCCGTGCCGAACTCGACGAGCTGGCCGACGTGATCGGCCCCGCCTTCCAGATGGGCGAGCTCGGCGAGGAGGTCGAGACCGTGGGCGGGCTCATCTATACGCTGCTTGGTCGCATCCCGGTCCGGGGCGAGATCGTCAATGCGCTCGACGGTTTCGAGATCGAGATCCTGGAGGCCGATCCGCGCCGCATCAAGCGGGTCAGGATCCGCGAGCGGCGCAAGGGACGGCTGGTGCAAAGGGTGAAGAGCCGCCAGGCCGCAGACCCCGCTTTGCCGGCCCCATCCGGGTCCCCGCCGGCCCTTCAGATCGCCGATAAGCCGCGCGCGACGGAAAGTCCGTCATCGAGCGACACTTCCGATTGACTTCACCCCTCGCCAGGGCTTAAGGGGGTGCCCGCTCCCGAGCCCAGGTGGCGGAATTGGTAGACGCGCACGGTTCAGGTCCGTGTGCCGCAAGGCGTGGAGGTTCGAGTCCTCTCCTGGGCACCACTCTTCGGGAGGCGCGCCGAATACGGCGCGCCGGCACCCCGCCAAAGCGTTCATCCAACGACATTTTTGATGCTTTGCCGCCTGCGTAGGCGTGCGGTTTGGGGCTTGGCGGAGACGCTCGGCGCCCATCCTCGCGAACGGGCGCCGAAAGTTGTCGCCCCTACTTCTCGAAAAAATCTCTCAGCCGATAATAGTTGATCATCGCCGTGGCGTAGATCGGGTGCAGGCCGTGCGCCGGCAAAGGCGTGATGTCGGTGAGCTTCAGCGGCAGGGGTGCTGAGCGGTCGAGAAGATGCGCGCCGATCGCCTGGCCGAGCGAGGTCGCAAGCCCGACGCCGCGGCCGTTGTAGCCGAGTGCCATGGTGAGATTGGGCGCCGGCTGATGCACATGCGGAAGGTGATCGCGCGTCATCGCCACGCGTCCGGCCCAGAAATAGTCGATCGCGAGCTCCCGCGTCTGCGGGTAGAGCGTGTGCATGGCCGCAATCAGCCGGCGGTAATGGCCTGGCACTTCCGGGGCGCCGAAGGGGCCGCGCCCGCCGATCATGAAGCGGTTCTCCGGGCCGATGCGGAAATAATTGGCGATGCGCCGGCTGTCCGAGACGACGCTGCGCTCGGGCAAGATTTTGGCGAGAAGGTCCTCGGGAAGCGGTCTGGTGGCGATCTGGATGCTGGTGGCCGGCACCACCGTCGCCTTCAGCTTGGGCCACAAGCTGCCGGTATAGCCGTTGGTCGCCACCACCACCTCATTGGCGCGGAGCTTGCCCCTTGAGCCGACCGCGATCATCCAGCCGCTCTCTGTGCGTGTGAGCGAACGCGCCTCGCTGTCGCCGCAGACGCGGACGCCGGCCGCGATCGCGGCTTTGGCAAGCCCACGGGCGTAATTGAGCGGGTGCAGGCGCCCCGCACGGCGATCGATCCAGCCGCCGGCGAAACGCTCGCTGCCGGTCTTTTCCGCCATGCCCGCCGCGTCGAGCATGTCCACCGGTGCCCCGCGCCGCTGCCATTCTTCCATGCGGGTGCGCAGGAGCGGCAGGTGGCTCTCTTTGAGCGATGCCTGGATCCAGCCGTGCTGGGCGGCATCGCAGGCGATGCCATGTTTGGCGATGAGCGCGAACGTCGTATCTGCCGTGCGCCCGGCAAATTCTGTCGTGGCCTCGCCGTAGAGTTTGTCGAGCGTGTCGGGATCGTATTTGAGGCCGGGGATCACCTGGCCGCCATTGCGCCCGCTCGCGCCGAAGCCCGGCTCGTATGCGTCGATGACGACGACCTTGGCCCCGCCTTCGGCGAGCCTGAGCGCGGTGGAAAGACCCGTAAAGCCCGCGCCGATGACGGCGACATCCGCACTGACCTCGCCGATGAGCGGCGGTGTCTCCGGCGCCGGCGTGGCGGTGGCGGCCCAAAGAGAAGCAACATGTTCTGACATGGCAGTCTCCGAAGGTTCGATGATCAAACCGGATGGGTGACGCGGCGTAGAAAATCCTGGGTGCGTTCGTTCTTCGGCTGCCGCAGCACCTCGTCGGCCGCACCTTCCTCGACGATGCGGCCACCGTCCAGGAAAAGCACGCGGTCGGCGACTTCCCGCGCAAACAGGATCTCGTGCGTGACGACGAGCATGGTCATGTGCTCTTCCGCCAGCGCCCGCATGACCTGCAGGACTTCTCCGACCATTTCGGGATCGAGCGCCGAGGTCGGCTCGTCGAAGAGGATCGCCTCCGGCTCCATGGCGAGCGCCCGGGCAATCGCCACGCGCTGCTGCTGGCCGCCGGAAAGGGCCGCGGGATAGGCGTTGAGCTTGTCGGCGAGCCCGACCCGCGTCAACAGCCGCTCCGCCTTCTCCCGCACCGCAGCCTTGTCCTGCTTCAGGACGTAGCGCGGCCCTTCCATGACGTTCTCGATCGCCGTCCTGTGCGGGAAGAGATTGAAGCGCTGGAAGACCATGGAGACGCGCGTGCGCAGATCGTGGATCGAAGGGGCGGTGACGTCGACGGTCTCGTCGTCGATGCTGATCCGGCCGGCCTGGTAGGTTTCGAGCCCGTTGATGCAGCGCAGAAGCGTCGATTTGCCGGAACCCGACGGCCCGATCAGGCACACGACCTGCCCCTTGTCGATCTCCGCGTCGACGCCCTTCAGGACTTCATGGTCGCCGAAGCTCTTGTGGACGTTTTCGAGCTTGATCATCGCGCCGGCCCCATCTTCACCTCGACATAGCGCATGGCGAAATTGAGCGGGACCGTCAGGCACAGATAGAGAAGTGCGACGAGCGTGAAGACGGTCATGTTGTCGAAGGTGGAGGAGGCGAGCATCTTGCCCTGCATGGTGAGTTCGGCGACCGAAATCACCGACACCTGCGAGGAATCCTTCAGAAGCATCACCATGTTGTTGGCGTAGGGCGGCACCACGATCCTGAAAGCCTGCGGCAGCACCACCCGCCGCATCATCAAGGGCGTCTTCATGCCGATCGATTTGGCGGCCTCCACCTGGCCCCGGTCGACGGCTTCGATGCCCGCCCGGAAGGTTTCCCCAATATAGCAGGAATAGGTGAGTGCGAGGCCCGCCACGCCCGCCTGGAAGGCGGTGAGGTCGAGGCCGAATTCCGGCATCACGAAATAGATGTAGAAGAGAACGACCAGGATCGGGATGCCGCGCACGAATTCCACCACGATGCGTGTCGAGATGGAAAGCCAGCGGAGGCCCGAGGTGCGAAACAACGCCCAGACCAGCCCGAGCGCGGTGGCAAGCGCCAGCGACAGGAGCGTGACGGAAATCGTCAGCCACATGCCTTTGAGGAGGATGGGCAGGTAGGTTTGCGCACTGACGAAGAAGTCGCTCATGCGAGACCTCGCCGGTGAGGTGGCCCGAAGGCCGCCTCACGCATGAGAAGGATCATCATACCGCGACGTTCGAGAGCCCCTCTCACAGGCCGTATTTGGCGAAGATCTTGTCGAGCTCGCCGCTCTCTTTCAGCTTCGCGATCGCTCCATTGACCTTCTCCAGAAGGGCGGAATTTTCCTTGGAGACGGCCACAGCGACATCGCCCTTCTGCATGGGCTCGTAGCCTTCCACGAGGCGCACGCCGAGTTGCGGCTTTTCAGAGATCTGGTAGGCGACGATCGGCTTGTCACCGAAGCCCGCCTTGATGCGCCCGAGCTTCACGTCGCGCATGATGTCGGCGATGGAATCGTAGAGCTTCACCTCGCCGAACGTGCCGAGAGCCTGAAGCTTGTCGGCAAAGGTCGTGCCGATCTGCGCGCCGACCGTCTCCCCCTTCAGATCATCGAGGGTGTAGTCCGTCGTATCGTCTGCCGCGACGAACATGGCGTCGCCGTAGGAATAGACGGGGGTGGAGAAGTTGACCACCTTCTTGCGCTCGTCGGTGGCGAACATGCCGGCCGAGATGAGGTCGATCTTGCCGCTCGAAAGCGCCGGGATCAGCGCGGAAAACGCCACGACCTTGAACTCGGCCTCGTCGCCGATATCCGCCGTGATGGCCTTGGCGAGATCGACCATCGCGCCCGTCGGCTCTTGGCTTGCCGTGTCGACGAAGGTGAAGGGAACGCCTGTCGTGGTGACGCCGACATTGACGGATTCGGCATAGGCAGGGGCTGCAAACGCCATCGCGAGACCGAAGGCGAGCGAGGCGACGTGTTTCATATTCATGAAATTCCCCATTTATTTCTTCCGCTGTGATCGATAAAAGCGCCGCAACTGAAGCGAGGCCTAACGATCGGACGCGTCAAGAAAACGCGCATACGTTCATTATCATGAAATCCGATAAACGCGCAAACCCGCGAATTGAATGATTTTGTGGCAGGGTCGGCGTGTTCATTGGCTTCGAGGAGCCAGGGGGAGTTAGAATGCGAACCCCGCTGCCGAACGGTTTCCCAGAAAGCAGAAATCCCATATTGTGTTCATGGTGATGAAAAAGAGAGCGCACGGATGATGGGTTCGAACCCGCGCGAAGCCCTGGCCGTTCAGGAACTCGACAACGAGCCGGGGGAAGAGGACCGTTCGCTCGGCTCGGCGGTCCGCGAAGCCCGCCGCGGCCGCGGTCTTTCGCTGAAGCAGGTCGCCGACGGCGCCGGAATCTCGGTCGGTCTCTTGAGCCAGATCGAGCGGGGCATTTCTTCGCCTTCCGTGCGGGCGCTGAGGGCGATCTGCAATGTGCTCGACATGCCGGTCTTCACGCTCTTCGGCGACATGGAGGCGAAGTCCGAACTCGAAGCCCGGCGCATCGTTCGTGCGGCTGAGCGCCGGCAGGTGGATTTCGGCGCCAAAGGCATGGTCAAATCCTTCCTCACGACGAACGAGGAAGGCACGCTACAAATGATGGAGATCGTCCTGGAGCCTGGCGGCGGCTCGGGCGAGGAAGCCTACAGCCACGATGGCGAAGAGACGGGCGTCGTGCTGGAAGGCCGCCTGGAGCTCTTCGTCGACGGCAGTGTCTACCGTTTGAAGGAGGGCGATGCCTTCGCCTTCGAAAGCCGACTGCCGCACCGCTTCCGCAACCTCGCAGAGGCGAGGACGCGCATCCTTTGGGTCACCACGCCGCCGGTCTGGTGAGGGGACGAAGCTCGGCCACCAACCTGCTCTCCGCGCGGAGGCCGCGCCCTCTCGGCCAAATCTTTCTCGAACTTAATTGTGTCTCCACAAGATCGCCTTTTCTAAGGCGTTGGTGACGCTGCGGCAGCATAAGCCGCACCGCCGGCGATCGCCGAACTCACCTTCGGCGGGGTCGGTGCAGTGAGACGTTAAGGAGGATCCTTCATCACAGGAGATGACCCGGATACGGGGGGGGGGG